>NZ_JAXCWF010000005.1:0-385950 GCF_034044945.1 Flavobacterium sp. CFBP9031 | reverse complement strand
CTCGGAGGAACGAACAGTTTACTTTTGCTTCCTTTCTCAATCATAAATCTACTTAAAATTTCAAAAAACAAATCTAAAGGAGGAACGAGACTCGAGCGATAGCGAATAGGCGAAGCAAATCTCCACAAGTAGCTCCGCAACGAAAAGCTAATCTTTGTCGATATGCGAGTGTGATTTCTCCTTCGTCGAAATGACAAACTAGACGGATGGTCTTTGACTAAAATTTAAACTCGTCTGTTCTTTATCTTCAAAAAAACTTCATTTCTAAACCAATTTTCATCTTCTTGAGTTTCAAAAATTCGTTTTGGAAGGAAGATTGCTTGTCCTTTGGTGTAGTATAAAAGATAGAGGTCATTTAGTTCGAAAACTTTTACAAAATTTTGCATAGGAACTGTACTATTAGAGATTTCCCCCATTCCAGAAATAATTCTATCTGAGAATATTTCATGTTGTCTTTCGTAGAAAATAATCTTATTGTCTTTTGAATTTGTAAAAATCCAATATTTATAAATCGTAAGAACAGGATACATAAAACCAACGACTATAATAAAAATGCTAAAAGAATCTTTCTTTTCAGTAAAAAGAACGAATGCAGAAAACATCCACATAAAAAGAAATAACCATCCTCGTCTTTTTAACTCAAGTCTAACGAGGAATATGAAATATTCTTTTTTTGTAAGTTGAAATTTTTTGGTTTTAATCATTGGAGACTAAGGAATTTTAAGGTTTTATTTCAAAGGAAAATCAAACAATTCTTTAAGTTCAACATCTAAAGCATTGGCAATTTTTGCAAGGGTCTTTATGCCTGTATTTACTTTAGCAACTTCTAATCTTGCTATTTGAGATTTGTTAATATTACAGTCGTCAGCTAAACCTTGTTGAGATAAGCCTTTCTTTTCACGTAATTGTCTAACGTGAATACCAAGATTAACGAGAAAAGTTTCTTCTGAAATATTCATATTTCAAAAGTGGAAAGATTTATTTTGTTCATGTAGGCTAATTAGCATACAAATTATTATATTTGCTTCAAATAAAAAATAAGACAATGGCTACAAACGATCTTTCGAAAGAAACAGAAAAGAAACTCTTAGATTTTTTTAATAATGTTATTGATGCCAAAGATTTGGCAAAAGCAATACGGCAATTAAATTATGCAATTGCATTAGTTGTTATGAGGGATGACGAAAGAGGATATGTCTATGCTCAAAAAGAAAACCTAGAAAAAGGTTTTTATTGGCTGAATGAATTAGCCGAAATTTTGCATCCTTATTTGGAAGTTGAATAAAAGAAAATAACGTTTTAAAATATCTTCATTTCGACGAAAGGAGAAACCAAAAGCAAAACCGACAAAAAATTCCAGAGTGATTTCCGCAATTTTTTTCATAGTTTGACAACCTGTTGGTGATGCTGAAAAGCTCCTTTCGTCAAGGTGATTTGATAAAGATGAATTACCGCACAGTTTGTCATTTCTGTAAAAGTCACTTATTTCGGTAACGGATTTATCATTTCGATTGGCTTTTTTCCATCAATTCCCTGATGTGGCCTTTCGTGATTATAGTAATATAAATATTGTAATAATTCTTCTTTTAGCTCTTCCAAAGAATCAAAATCAGTTTCTCTAAGCAGATCATCTTCAAGAGTTCTCCAGAAGCGTTCAACCTTTCCGTTTGTCTGTGGTCTGTAAGGTTTGGTGTGTCTATGGATAATCCCTAATTCCATAAGCATTCTCTCAAAAGGATGGTTATATTTCTGCTGGCTGGTTTTGATTCCAAATTCAGGCCCATTGTCAGATAAAATCTCTTCAAATTTTATTTCATAATGATCACTTAAGATGTTTAAGCATTTTAATGCTGCAAACATAACTGTTAAACTAGTAATGTCGGGAATTAATTCCGCCCAGGCAATCCTACTGTAATCATCAATTATGCACACTAGGTACAATCTTCGATTCTCTCCTTTTATGATGCTCTTGCTTAAGTGATGACAATCAATGTGACCAAGCTGACCCATTCTTTCCTTGATTATTTTTTGATGATTCTTTTTAATCTTCGGAGTTAGCCTATTTATATTATTGCGTTTTAAAATATTATAAACTCCAGAATATGAAGGAGTGCTCCTTCCTAATTTGGGCTTTAAGATACTAACAATTTCATATTTGTTGTTTCCTTTTTCTCTTAATTCAATTACTTTTCGCTCTATAAATGGCACAGGACGTCTTGTCTTGTATTTTGGACCTCGCTTTTGAGGCAGTAGATCTAAAGACTTACCGCTCTGCTTATAGCGGTTATAATACTTTAAGAAACTTTTTCTGCAGGTGTCATTTGCCTTATAAAATTCCATAGCCTTTTTATGCACTGGATGCGTCTTGTTTTTTACCTGCTCATATTCTTTTATCAAAAAACGATACTTCTCTAAATAGTTTCTTTCTAGTGTTGAATCATGACTGTTATTTCTCATCGCAACAAAATTTATTAAAGGTAAATTTTGTTACCGAAATATCTAACCTTTACAATTTCGACGTAAGGAGAAATCTTCGCAAGAAACTCCGTAACGGAAAGACAATCTTTGTAGAGCTTCTCGTGGAGATTTCTCCTTAGGTCGAAATGACAAGATTCAGGTGCTTTGTGATTTTCTGCGAAAGCCTAAAAGTCCAAAGTATTGAGTCGATAAGTGGTAGATTAATCTTATAATTGTTGCAAAATAATTTGCTTAATTAATTCACGATCATTTTTGATTTTTTTATCATCATTTACTATTTCAAAATAATCATCTAAATTTAAATATTCATTCATGTAAAATCTGAGACTGTGAATTGACAATAAGTTATTGATTAAAACAATATGTCCTTTTTGGGCAATTTCTTCATAATTATTAATATTATCAATTTTCTGAACAGTTTTTTTACTTACAGCCAATGATATATTTTGTCCATCTTTTATGATAATAAGAGTTGCGTTTCTACTTCCGTTTTTGATTATGGAGATATCTTGGAAAAAGTTTTCATTAAGTAATGACTTAATTGAGACTTTTGATAGTTTTTCAAATTTAGATTCATCTTCCATAATTATAAATTTTCATAAATTGATTATTCTGTCAAACTTTTGTATTTTGAAGGTTTCGTTTTAAGGAATTTCATTTACTGATTTAATAACGCTAACCACATTTATTAAACTTATGATACAAAGCTCAGCGAAATGTTTTTGAACATCTAATTTATGCGTAGTAACATTCATTAGATCTATGGATTTTTCCATAAATTCAATTGCTGAATTTGCTAGTTTTCGAATATCTTCATTTTGACTTCCACGTAATTTTGTTGCTATAAAACTATGGAGTTGATTTTTGAATTTTCCGTTTCTAATATCAATTTTTGGATCTTCAGGTTTGTGCAATTTTTCATCAAAAACAATTCTTGCAAGTTTGTCCATAAGTGTTCTAGCAGAATTACCAATATTTTGATAATCAATTGAACCATCACTTTTTTTAAATAAATCTATCAGTTTTTTTTGAAGATCATTAATTTCTTGCCATTCAGTTTGTACAACTGACACCTCAGAATTTATAATTGAAATTTTATCATAATCAGGAGTTATGAATATTTCGTAAATTGATAAACCAGTAGTTTCTCTTATTAGACGTTTAATAGTATTTTTTATTGAAGTTAACTCTGTATTTACTTTTACAAAAGTCGTAGGATCAACTTTAAAAGATACAATGTAAGAAGTTTCAGAGTGATAAGGTCCTTGATTACGAACGTGAAACTCAAAATTAGAATTTTGAAGAACTGCTGAAGTATTTACAAATTTATTTTCTTTTGCTATTTCTTTAATTAAATAGATTACTTTCTCTTCTGTCATTTTTTCGTGTTTTGGTCAAAAAAGGCGTTAATGATATCTTCTCGAACAGCTTTTTAAGTTAACGTTCAAAAATAGAAAACAGAGAATATAAATAATATATTGTAGTAAATTGCTTATCAACAACTTTAATAACAAAAAGTAGAATGCACCAAAAACAAAAAAGCTTCTGAAATATCTTCAGAAGCTTTTTTTTTGTGCGGATAATAGGACTCGAACCTACACGCCTTGCGGCACCAGATCCTAAGTCTGGCACGTCTACCAATTTCGCCATATCCGCGGTAATTGTGGGTGCAAAGATAGGCATACTTTTGAATTATCAAAGCATTTTTTGAAAATTTTTTTTAATTCTCTTTTTTGTACTTTTGGGTTTCTATAAAAATAATTTAAATGGAAAATATTAAGTCCTACGTTCAACAACATAAAGATCGGTTTATCAACGAATTGATCGAATTATTAAAGATTCCGTCGGTTAGTGCCGACACTGCATATTCTCAAGATGTTATTGACACAGCAGAGGCTGTAAAAGAAAGTTTATCAAAAGCAGGGTGCGATTATGTCGAAACTTGCGACACTCCAGGTTACCCAATTATCTACGGAGAGAAAATTATAGATCCAAATCTTCCAACGGTTTTAGTTTACGGCCACTACGACGTACAACCGCCAGATCCATTAGAATTATGGACTTCACCACCTTTTGAACCTGTTATTAAAACTACAGATATTCACCCAGAAGGAGCTATCTTCGCGCGTGGAGCATGTGACGACAAAGGTCAGATGTACATGCACGTAAAAGCGCTTGAATTAATGGTACAAAGCAATACGTTGCCTTGTAACGTAAAATTCATGATCGAAGGTGAAGAAGAAGTAGGTTCTGCAAGTTTGGCTTGGTTCGTAGAACGAAATCAAGAAAAGCTGAAAAACGACGTAATCTTGATTTCAGATACAGGAATGATCTCGAACCAACAGCCATCGATCACGACAGGTTTAAGAGGTTTGAGTTATGTTGAGGTAGAAGTTACAGGTCCAAACCGCGATTTGCATTCAGGTTTATACGGTGGAGCTGTGGCGAACCCAATTAATATTTTGGCAAAAATGATTGCTTCGCTTCACGACGAAAACAATCATATTACGATTCCAGGTTTCTACGATAAAGTAGAAGAATTATCTGCAGAGGAAAGAGCAGAAATGGCAAAAGCGCCTTTCAGCCTAGAAAAATATAAAAATGCTTTAAACATTGCCGATGTTTATGGCGAAAAAGGATATGTAACCAACGAGCGCAACTCAATCCGTCCGACATTAGACGTAAACGGAATCTGGGGCGGCTATACTGGCGAAGGTGCTAAAACGGTTATTGCGAGTAAAGCTTTTGCTAAAATCTCGATGCGTTTGGTTCCAAATCAGGAATGGGAAGAAATTACAGAACTTTTCACGAAACATTTTACAAGTATTGCTCCAGCTGGAGTTACGGTAAAAGTAACGCCTCACCACGGTGGTCAAGGTTATGTAACGCCAATTGACAGCATTGGTTATCAGGCGGCAAATAAAGCGTATACAGAAACGTTTGGAGTTCCTGCAATTCCGGTTCGTTCTGGAGGAAGTATTCCGATTGTGGCTTTGTTTGAAAAAGAATTAAAAAGTAAAACCATCTTAATGGGATTTGGTTTGGATAGCGATGCAATTCACTCGCCAAATGAGCATTTCGGAATCTTTAATTACTTGAAAGGTATTGAGACTATTCCGTTGTTTTACAAGTATTTTGTGGAATTAAGTAAATAAGTTTTTTAACCGCAAAGAGCGCAAAGTTTTACGCAAAGTTCGCAAGGATTTTTTAAGTAAGATTTATAAAAGTTCGCAAAGCTTCATCACATAGCTTTGCGAACTTTGTGTTTATAAATGTAACCTTAAATAAAAACCTTGCATTCTTTGCGGTTAAGTTTTTTTAACCGCTAAGAACGCTAAGAATTACGCAAAGTGCGCTAGGATTTTTTAATAAGATTTATAGAAGTTCGCAAAGCTATGTCTGCAAAGCTTTGCGAACTTTGCGTTTATAAAAGCGATCCAAAATAAAATCCTTGCGTTCTTTGCGGTTAAATTTTCAGCAGCATTTTTAAGATATAAATTCGTTCAGAAATGAGCGGATTTTTTTGTTTTTAATCTTTTAATATTCAAAGGAAAAACTTCTGTCACTTTGTACCTCTGTCACTTTGCAACTAAAAAAAAAGACCTCTTTTTCTTGCATATTTAAAAATTAACTCTACATTTGTAGAAACGAATCTATAATTGTAGAGCAATCATGAAATTGAAAAACATCTTTTTATTATTTCTTTTCGGATTAATGCTTTTGGGGTGTAAAAGTCAGCCGATTAATCAGAAGATTGACAAGAAAAAAGAAGGTGTTTGGATTGATACATATTCGCAAGACGGAACAGATTATAAATCGTATGAATATTATAAAAATGATCTTCCAGTAAAAAAGTGGAAATCGTACATTAATGGAAAAATCTACAAAACGGAGAAATATAAAAACGGAATCTGTATTGTGAAAAGTTATTACGAAAACGGAAAACTGGAATCGAAAGGAAAAACAAAATTAGAAACGAATTCGGTAGAAACGCATTGGTTTTATTTTGGAGAATGGAAGTTTTATTCGGACAAAGGAAAATTAAAAGGAATCAAGAATTACGAAAAAGGAGAATTGATTTCGGAACAAAATATTAAATAAACCAACTAACCTCTAAACCATGAAAAAAATAATTACACTCTCTTTATTAGTGATGAACTGTATTTTTCTGCAAGCTCAAACGTATAAAGAATGGGTTCGAAAAGCCGATTCTTGTTACACAGTAAAAAACTATGAATTGTCTGTTTCGTATTATGAAAAAGCTTTTAAAATAGAGCAAAAAGACGATCGAGACTTATACAACGCAGGCTGTTCTGCTTCTATGGCAAAAAAGAACAAAAAAGCATTTAAATGGCTAAATCTTTCTATCGATAACGGATACGAGAATATTGCCCATCTTAAAATTGATAACGATTTAAAGCCTTTGCACTCAGAAAAACAATGGAATAAAACAATTGATAAACTGCAGAAGAAGTTAGATATTATTGGAGCAAATTATGATAAAGTGCTGGAAAAAGAACTTGCAGAAATTTATACCGAAGATCAGGAAATTCGCGGAGAATTTATGAATGTTTATAGAGCTTCAAAACCTGATAAAAAGAAAATAGACAGCATTGGTAAAATCATGGAAAGAAAAGACAGTATTAACCTCATTAAGGTGATGAAAATACTGGACGAAAGAGGCTGGCTAGGAAAAAATGTGGTAGGTTCTCAGGGAAATCAGACTTTATTTCTGGTGATTCAGCATGCCGATTTAAAATACCAGCAAAAATATCTGCCTATGATGAGAGAGGCGGTTAAAAACGGAAATGCCAATCCAGGGAATCTGGCGTATTTGGAAGATAGAGTGGCTTTGAGAGAAGGAAAAAAACAAATTTATGGCAGTCAGAGTTCAATGAATAAAAAGACTAATAAAATTCGTATAGCACCAATGATAGATCCAGATAATGTCGATAAAAGGCGTGCAGAGGTCGGACTTGGAACTATGGCCGAATATGCGACAAAATTGAATGTTGAATGGAATTTGGAGGAATATAAAAAGGAATTGTCCGAAACAGAAAAACTTGAAAATACAAAACCATGATACAATTATCAAATGCAGAAGAACAGTTAATGGAGCATTTGTGGAAGCTTGAAAAGGCTTTTATGAAAGATTTGCTCGAAGCGTATCCGGAACCAAAACCAGCAACAACAACCGTAGCGACGCTTTTAAAACGAATGATTGACAAGAAATTTGTGGCGTATAATGAATTTGGAAATTCTCGAGAATATTATCCGTTGGTCAAGAAAACAGACTATTTTGCAAAACACGTAAAAGGGCTAATTAGTAATTTCTTTAATAATTCGGCTTCGCAATTTGCTTCGTTTTTTACGACCGAAACCAATTTGTCGGCTTCGGAACTGGAAGATCTTAAAAAAATAATCGATTCAGAAATTCAAAAAAAGAAAAAATGATAACTTATCTTTTAAAATCAGGTTTACTGCTTGCGGTTTTTTACGCAGTATATAAGTTGTTGTTAGAAAACGAAAGAATGTTTCGATTCAATCGTGCTTATCTTCTAGGAAGTTTGATTTTTAGTTTTATTATTCCGCTGCAACTATTTACATTCAAACCTTTATTTGAGAGCGGATTAAACGCAATTCAATTGGAAGGAATAGAGATTAGAACAAGCCGTGCGCCTATAAATGAAAATTACCTATTAGAATATATATTCGACATTTTGAAACGTGTTTATGTAATCGTTGCAATAGTGCTGGGGTTTCGTTTAATTTTAAATGTGCTTTCGTTTTTCAAAAAAATAAATCGAAAAGAAACCCGCTCTGTAGATGGCGTAAAATTAATTTTGACTGATGAAGCTGTTTTGCCCCATTCTTTTTGGAATGCCATTTTTGTAAATAAAACAGAATTTGAGATGGGAAAAATTCCATCAGAATTACTAATACACGAGAAAGCACATTTAGAGCAAAGGCATACATTGGATATACTTTTTGTTGCAGTGTTGCAAACAGTATTTTGGTTTAATCCTTTTCTTTCTCTTTTTAGAAAAGCAATTAAACTCAATCATGAATTTTTAGCCGACGAAGCCGTAAATAAACAATTTGGTGAAGTTAGAAGTTATCAGAACTTATTGCTGGAATTTGCTTCAAACCAACAAACTGTTGCTTTGGCAAGTAATATCAATTATTTAATAACTAAAAAACGTTTGCTTATGATGACTAAAGAGAAATCGCCACTTGCTATGATTTTAAAAGTGAGTTCTGTAGCTACCGTTTCTGTTGTATTATTAATTGCTTTTAATTCGCAAGCTGTTGCACAGACCAGTTTTAGTGGAAAAAACGCCAATGATAATAGAATTAGCGAAAAGACAAATGTAAAACAGCCACAATTTCCTGGCGGAATAGAGAAGTTCTACATGTTTGTGGGGCAAAATTTTAGAATGCCAGAAGAATTTTCAAAACATAAAATGGAAGGCAAACTATTTGTTGAGTTTATGGTTGAAAAAGATGGAAGTTTGTCTGAATTTAAAATTGTTAAAGATTTAGGATATGGAGTTTCAGATGAGGTAATTCGTGTTTTGAAACTTTCGCCAAAATGGATTCCTGCAACTGAAAATGGTCAGACCGTTCGAGTGATGTACAGTTTACCGATTACACTTCAAAGCAATAATTAAAAAAAAAATAAAAAAGAAATGAGAATTAATGTAGATTTGTAAAAAATATGCTACAAATGAAACCGTTTTCTAATTTAATGTTTAAAGTTGTTTTTTCCTTTTTTTTACTGCTTTCATGTAATTCAAAAAGTTGGGCGCAAGAAGTAGAACTAATAGATCTTTCTGCTAAATCTGATAATACTGTAAGTGTAGAAACTCAAGCAGAATTTCCTAATGGTTTAACCGATTTTTACATCTTTTATGCTCAAAATTATAAGATGCCTGATGTTGCTTACGAAAAAAAAGTAGATGGAAAGTATTATATACATTTCACAATTGAAAAAGATGGGACTTTATCTAATATAAAAATTGTAAAAGATTTAGGATATGGTTTGGGTGCCGAAGCTATTCGTGTTATGAAACTTTGTCCAAAATGGATTCCAGCAACTAAGGATGGCGAACCAGTAAGTTCTAAATTTATTTTACCGATGGTTGTTCAATTGGCCAGACCTTTAGGGCGTTAAATCAAAACAAAAAAAATCCGTTCAAAAAGAACGGATTTTTTTTGTTCTTGCGCTAAAATGGGAACAACTTTAATTAAAGTAAAAATCTATATTTGTAAGTGTAAGACAGGATATTTAAGCGATTAAACAATTTAAAAATATGAAGAGAATACTTACTCAGAGTTTTATATTAGTAATACTGATTTTTATGAGTGCTAAGAGTACGGCTCAAGAAAATACGTCGAAAGATGAGGATAGGCCTTTGGAAATGAAGGTTGATAGCATTGAGAAAAAGCCTGATTTTCCAGGTGGAATAAACAAGTTTTACAGGTTTGTGGGTAAAAACTTTAAAGTTCCAAAAAAAGCACTGAAATATGGAGGAAAGGTAAAACTGCAGTTTATTATTGAGAAAGACGGTACGTTATCTGATATTAAAGCAGTAGAAGATATAGGATATGGAACAGGTGAAGAAGCTGTTAGGGTTATAAAACTTTCTCCTAATTGGATTCCGGGTTCAAACAAAGGTTTGCCGGTAAGAGTATTGTATAAATTGCCAATAACGCTTACGCCAGTTCAGTAAAATAAAAAAATCCGCTTCTGATGGGAGAAGCGGATAAAATTAAAAACTAATTAAAAAAAAATTCTAAAAATAAACATGCAGATCCAGACTAAAATAGGTCCGGATTGTATCCAAAATAAGGTACATTTTGTTCGTTAAAAATGACCCCATATTCTTCTAACTCTTTCAAAATAGGCTCATAAACTTCTTTTTTAATAGGAAGCTGAACGCCTGGAGTTGTAATTTTTCCATTTAAGATTAATAAAGTGGCAATTGCAACCGGAAGTCCGACTGTTTTTGCCATTGCCGTATAAGTTTGGTCTTCGCCGATACAAACCATTTTCGAATCGATTTGTTTCTTTTCTCCATTTAGTTCATAACCAAATTTATGATACATCACAATCATATCTTTGTCCTCTGGTTCAAGAGTCCAACTGTCAGTCAGAATTTTTTCTAAGATTTGAGCCGGAGTAGCATTTGGCAGATTGACTTTTTTGTCTGGGTTAAATAAATTCAATTCCAAAAGTTTATCCCACATAATATCGTCCTGATCGATTTTTAGAATCAATCGAGTTTTAATTTCTACAGAATCAGTTGGATGATACGGAAGGAAAGAATTGATGAACTGACGATAACTCATATTTTCTGCCCCCTCTAAAACATAGCTATCATCAGTCATCCCGAGCTGTACAAACATATTCCAAGCGCGAGAATATCCCACTCTTCGAATAGTTCCTCTATATAATGTTAGAATATCATCTAAACCATAAACCGAGCGGTATTTAAGAGAATCGCGATTAGAATACGCTTCAAATTTTCCGTAACCTTCTACTTCTAGAAATTCAGTTCTTCTAAATAAAGCGCTGTACGGAATATATTTATAAGTTCCTTCCTGAATAAACTTCGCAGCACCTCCTTGTCCTGCTAAGACCACGTTTCTTGGTGCCCAAGTAAATTTGTAATTCCATAAATTATTGTCAGATTCAGGAGCTACAAGTCCGCCACAGAAAGATTCAAACAAAAGCATTTTACCGCCTTTCGATCTTATTTCGTCAATAACTTTCATTGCGCTCATGTGGTCGATTCCTGGATCGAGACCAATTTCGTTCATGAAAATCAGATTGTTTTTGATGGCTTCTTCGTTTAAAGCTTGCATGCCATCACTTATATAAGAAGCGGTAACAAGATGTTTTTTAAATTCTAAACAATCTTTTGCAATTTCGATATGCAAATGTGCAGGAAGCATAGAAATTACTATTGACGCATTTGCAATAGCTTTTTTTCTTTCGTCGGAATTAAAAATATCTAAGGCAAGCGGTGTGGCATTCGGATGATTCTGAGTCTTTGCTTTTGCGAGATTCAATGATAGATCGGCTACGGTTAAATGCAGCTTTTCTTCCTTAGATTTTGATAATAAATATCGAATCAAAGACGATGCAGATCTTCCTGCTCCAATTATTAAAACGTTTCTCATGTCTCAAATATTTAACACAAATATATTTAATTGTTATAAATATAACAATTCAAATTAAATAAAATTCAATTTATTTTTTGAAATCGGATAAAAAATAACCTGATTTTGTTCTAAATAATCCAAGAACTAAAGCGGTTTTTCGGTTCGTTTGAAGTATTTTTGTTTCAAATTTCAAAAGAGATATATTATGAAAAGAAGAATCGTTTTAACTGGAGCTTTTATCGGTATGTTAGCTATTATTTTGGGTGCTTTTGGCGCTCACTTATTGAAAAAATACCTTTCAGTTGATCAATTAAATACTTTTGAAGTTGGTGTTCGTTACCAAATGTATCACGCCTTATTTCTTCTCTTTTTATCTACTCAAAAAGATATAGCCGAAAAGACCTTAAAAACGATCTATAATTTTGTAGTAGCAGGTGTTGTTCTTTTCAGCGGTTCAATTTATGTATTGGCTACAAAAGACTATACTTTGTTTGAATCTAAAATTATCGTATTCGCAACTCCTGTGGGTGGTTTTCTATTAATTATTGCTTGGACGCTATTATTCTTTACGATTTTGAAGAGAAAATCATAAAATCCCGAAAAAAAAATTCTGTCTAAGAATTAATCTTTAATTTTGTCACATAAATAACATATAACTTTATTTATGTGACTTTTTTGTATTTTCTGTTGTCAAACAAAAATAATATAACAAATTCGCGTATTAGGTTGTAAATAAACAAATTAGAGGCGGTTATTTTTTTCTTTTTATAATTTTTAAAGTGAAATTTCTCTTTTTTCATATAAATTAAAGTGAAATTTAAGTATTTTAAAAGAAATAAAAATAAATCTGTAATTTTGCTTTAAACAAAAAATCACACACAACTTAAAACTTATGGACACTAATACAGTTTTCGCGCAATCGATTTCGTTAAAAGAGTTAGGAATTGAAAATGCAAAAGTTCGTTATCAACTATCTGCAGATGAATTACATGCGATTACTTTGCAGTCAGGACAAGGTGTTGAGAATTCTACAGGAGCGTTAGCAATTAATACAGGCGAATTTACAGGTCGTTCTCCACAAGATCGTTTTATCGTAAAAGATGATATTACAAAAGATCAAGTTTGGTGGGGAAATGTAAATATCCCTTTTGAGCCCCAAGCTTTTGAAAAGCTTTATAATAAGGTAACAGCATTTTTATCAGACAAAGAGGTTTTTGTTCGTGATTCTTATGTATGTTCAGATCCAAATTATAGATTAAATGTTCGTGTTGTAACAGAAACTGCTTGGTCAAACTTGTTTTGCTACAATATGTTCTTACGTCCAGAAGATTCAGAACTGGCAAATTTTACTCCAGAATGGACCGTAGTTTGTGCTCCAAGTTTTATGGCAGATCCTGCTGTAGATGGAACACGTCAGTCTAATTTTGCTATTTTAGATTTTACTAAAAAAATTGCTTTAATTGGAGGAACAGGTTATACGGGAGAAATGAAAAAAGGAATTTTCTCTGCATTGAACTTTATTCTTCCGGTTCTCAAAAATACACTTCCAATGCACTGCAGCGCCAATGTTGGTGAAGCAGGAGATACAGCAATCTTCTTCGGATTGTCTGGTACAGGAAAAACAACTTTATCTGCAGATCCAGAACGTAAATTAATTGGAGACGACGAACACGGCTGGACAAACGAAAATACTGTTTTCAATTTTGAAGGCGGATGTTATGCAAAAGTGATTAATTTAACAGAAGAAAACGAACCAGACATTTTTAGAGCAATCAAAAAAGGAGCGCTTTTAGAAAATGTGGTTTTCAAAGAAGGAACAAACGAAGTAGATTTTGACGATGTTTCTATTACTCAAAATACTCGTGTAAGCTACCCAATTACACATATTGATAATGTACAGCCTGGTTTGGTTGGACATAATCCTAAAAATATATTTTTCTTAACGGCCGATTCTTTCGGAATTCTGCCTCCAATTTCAAGATTAAATCCAGGTCAGGCGGCTTACCACTTTATTTCTGGATATACAGCCAAAGTTGCTGGTACAGAAGCTGGTGTAACAGAGCCTCAGCCTAATTTCTCTGCTTGTTTTGGAGCACCATTTATGCCTTTGCACCCAACGCGTTATGCTGAGATGTTGAGCAAGAAAATGAAAGATGCGGGAGTAAAAGTTTGGTTGATCAACACAGGTTGGACAGGCGGACCTTACGGAATAGGAAGTCGTATGAAGCTTAAATATACTCGTGCTATGATTACTGCTGCATTAAAAGGAGAATTAGACAATGTAGAGTACGTAGATCACAAAGTGTTTGGAATTGCAAAACCACAATCTTGCCCGAATGTTCCAGAAGAAATTCTAAATCCTAGAAATACTTGGGAAGACAAAGATTTATACGATAAAAAAGCGTTAGAATTAGCTCAGAAATTCAAAGCTAATTTTGCCAAATTTGAAGAGTTTGCAAATGCTGAAATCTTAGCAGGAGCACCAATTACAGAATAAAGGGAATTATTTAATTCAAAGTAAAAAAGCTGTTCAGAAATGAACAGCTTTTTTTGTTTTTTGTGTTTGTTTGATACTTCTTCCTTGTCTCCCTGAGCGGAGTCGAAGGGCATTTCAATTGGAAACTTGGCTTCGACTTCGCTCAGCCTGACAATAAGTACTTTTTAAAGACATTGAAACGCAGTTTTCAGTACAGTTTAAAGGAAAGTACCGAAAAACTGCAATTTCAAATCAACACTGAATCTTTATTTCTTAGCTTCGTCGATGCGTTTTTGAATTAAATCCCAAGCATAATAATGGAAAGTCATTCCGTTGCTCATCGCTACAAAAAGTCCGTTTTTATATTTTGGTCCTAAGTTTACGCTCGTAACATCTGCACCATCACATTCGATTGTAGAAGTCGGAACTTCTGCCAATAAAGGATGATTATTTGGATTTTCTTTCGAACCTTCTCTTGGATAAACCATAAAAGAATTGGCCTGCTGATTGGATACTAAAATGTACCCTGTAGAATCTGTTTTTTTGTAAATCGCAATTCCTTCGTGATCTGCTTTGAAATCTTTCTGACCAAAGAAAGCCAGTTCTTTATTATCGTTTAAAGCTGGATCTGCTTTGTATTTTCTAACTCCAGCTTGCTCGTCGCAATAGTATACAAAACCTAACTCGTTATCCACAGCAATAGCTTCAATTTCTTTTTTACCGCTGTATGTTCCAAATTTGCGAATCACTTTTGCTGCAGCAAATTTTCCGTTTCCAGAAAGTTCATATTGCCATAAATAGCTTCCAGAAGGACCTGTTTTTCTGCCTACAATAGCAAATATTTTCCCATCAGTTGGGCGTGTGTATAAAGCAACTCCCATTGGGTCGCGTTGTGTTTCTCCATCAAAAACAGGAATTCCGCCGTTATCAATAGGTTCTAAATCAGGTAAACTGAAAATTCTGATTTTATTTTCTTCACGTTCAGTTGTAACCGCAACGTCTACTTTTTTTCCGTCAATAATCAATCCGTAAGCGATATCAACATTGTTTGGACGTTTTAACGGAATTGATTTTTTAAGGATTTTTCCATTCAAATCAAAAGCATACAAACCTCCGTCTGTGTCTTTATCTGTTCCAACAATAATACTTTTTGAAGCATCTGTTGGGTTTATCCAAATAGAAGGATCGTCTGTATCGTGAGGTAAAGCTTCGGTAACAGCTGTGGGTTTTACAGCGTTTGGCTGAACTGGGGCTAATTTATCGTCTTTACAAGCTGTAAATGAAACAGCTAAAAGTAAAAGAGCAACTAAAGATTTATTTTTCATTATGTTATATATTTTAATGCAATTAGACAGAGCGCTAAACTCTGTCTAATTTAAGAATTTTAAAAAAGTTCAGATTACAAGTCTAATTTCAATCCGAAATTGTAACGTGGCTGGTAATATTCAGCTTGTTTTGTATGAGCAGCAACTCCTTGATAGTAACGTAACGGTTGGTTGGTTAAGTTATTAGCTTCAGCAAAAAAGCGAAGTTTTGGCGTAATCTTGTAAGCAGCATTGGCATCTAAGAAAAACTGTTTATCATAGTAACTGTCTTTGTAAGACTCAGAACCTAATTCGTCTAAGTAATCAGATGTAAAGTTGGTTGAGATTCTTGCAGAGAAACGTTTGTTTTCCCAAGATAGAGATCCGTTAAACATATGTGGCGTTGTACCAGGAAGACTGATGTCATTTCTTTCGTTTCCGTCCTCATCGGCAATACCTTTTGCTTTAGATTGCGTGTAAGTATAGTTCAAATAGATGGCAAAACCTTTTAGGAATTTACCTGGCAAGAAATCCAATTGACGTTGGAATGCAACTTCAAACCCGTAAACATCTACATTTTCTCCATTTCTTGATTGTAAGAAAGACCAGTTTTCTCCTGCTGGAACTGGGTTTACTTGATTAGGGAAATCTGCAGCAAATTTCGCATCTGTATATTGATTGTCGCTGTAGTTATAAATGAAATCGTTTAATCTTTTGTAGAAAACACCTCCAGAAATTAAACCAACAGATTTGAAATAGTTCTCAGCCATGAAATCATAATTGTATGAATAAGTAGCTTTAAGATCTGGATTTCCAGCTGTAATTTCTTTATCGGCAGCAATATTGTTTACATAAGGAGCCAATGCATAATAGTTTGGTCTAGCCAACGCAGTTGTAGCAGCAGCTCTCAAAACTAAATCTTTTGTTGCGTTGTATTGGAATGAGATACTTGGCAGTAAATTAGTGTAAGAGTTGGTGTTGTTGATTTTGCTCTCTAATTCTTCCTCGTCTAATACACGGTTTCCTGTATAATCGATATGAGTATTCTCCACACGGAAACCTAAAACCATAGAAAGTTTATCGTTAAAATCCTGATCCCATCTTACATAAGCAGCAGTAATTCTTTCTTTAGCATTGTAATTTACAGCTAAATATTCTGCTGGATCTGCTTCTTTTTCGAATAGAGAAGCATTATTCAAATCTAAACTTCCTAAGTAAGAAGCTGAAGCGAAAGTTCCTGGAACATATTTACTTCCTGGATTAAAATCTTTTCCATCATAATAAGATGTCGGAACTTGCGATAATAACTCCATATCATCGTTAAGCGGTGTATAAGAATAGAACATATTGTTTCTTTCTTTTTCTTTCAAACGAAGTCTAAGACCCGTTCTCAATCTTCCTTTTTCTCCTGCAATTACAGAGAATGGGAAACGAATGTTTACTTTAGCACCAAATTCGCTTTCGCTTGTTTCGTCTGTGTTTTCAGTAACAGAGTCAAATTTAAATTCGTCAACAGATTCGCCAACAGTTGTCATCAAAGGAAATCTGATGTCAGATAAGTCTTCAAACATTTCTAAACCTTTTTGACGGTATTCAATATAACGCTCACCCGGACGGTACTCTCTAGCTTTTGCATAATTAGCAGACCAGTCTAAATCTAATGTAGAATTGATTAAGTGCTCTCCACGAATAGAATAGTTTTGAACTCTCTGATCTTCTAATCTTCTGTTTTTGTTTCGGTTGTTGTCTAAACCACCCTTTGTCTGACGTTTTACACGACCTTCAAAACCAACAATTTCTTCACCATTATAAAGTGGCTCAATATCATCGTAAGTAGTTCTAAAACGGTTTTCTCTATCATCTCTCCAGTTGTAGATTGCATTTGCAAAAATGGTATTGTTGTCATTGAATTTATAATCTAAAGCAACAGAAGCACTACGACGGATACGCTGTACATCATACTTTCTAATTTCAGAAGCTTGTAAATAGTCATTTCCAAACTCATCTTTTACCCATTCGTTTTCGATGTTGTCAGAACCGTAATCCACATTGTTATAAGATCCGCTAAAAACTACTCCTAATTTATCATTTGCAAAACGGTTACCATAAACAAAACCAGCAGTATAAGAAGCATGGTCACGAATTGGTAAATAACCTCCTGCAAGAGTTGCAGAAATTCTTTCTCCGTTTGGAGTTGCTCTTGTAATTAAGTTTACAGAACCCCCAATTGCATCAGCATCCATGTCTGATGTTAGTGTTTTGTTTACTTCGATTGTAGAAATCATATCAGATGGAATTAAGTCCATTTGTACGTTTCTGTTCTCTCCTTCAGCAGATGGAATACGGTCACCATTTAAAGTTACAGAGTTCAAAGATGGAGCTAAACCTCTAATAATAATGTTACGCGCTTCACCTTGATCATTCTGCATTGTGATACCTGGAACACGTTTTAAAGCGTCTCCAACGTTAGCATCTGGGAAACGTCCCATTTGATCTGAAGAAATTACGTTTCCGATGTTTTTGTTATTTTTCTGTTGATTCAGCGCTTTTGCCTGACCTTTTAAGATATCTCCAACAATAACTTCTTTCAGTTCATTCTCAGAAGCTTTAAGAGAAAAATCAATTACATTGTTTTTTCCTTGCTCCACTTTTATTTCTTGAGATAAAGAAGTATATCCAATATATTTTACTTCAACTTGGTAAGTTCCTTCATTAATATTTAATAATTCAAAACGACCGTTGTAGTCAGAAACGGTATATTTTTTCTCGCCTACAATTTGAACCATTGCTCCAGGAAGAGGCAGTTTGTCATCGGCGTCCAATATCTTTCCAGATATAATAGCCTTCTGAGCAAAACCTGTAAAGGCGAATAAAAAGAATGCTGTTAATAGATAGAATTTTTTCATTGTGTGTGTTTAGTTTAATTTCGGTTGCGAAACTAAGACCCGTGTATTACTAAAGCCTTGAAAAAAAATTAACATAGTGTTATGATTAGTCAGTTATTGCTTATAATTATTAATGTTTAACTAACATTGCGTTTTCAAACGTTTGATTCACAACTAAAAAGAAATTGATATTTTGACTGTATTTGAAAATTTGGCGTTAAATTTGCCATATCAATCACAATCAAAAATCATCAATCATGTTAAAACAATTTTTTATCCTATGTTCAGGAGCCGACCGTGATCTCTTGAAAGACTGCTCAGAAGGCGAACAAACCAAATACGTTGGTATTGGCGCCACCGTGTTCTTTACGGCAGTTATGGCTTTTCTAGCCAGTGCTTATGCGCTTTTTACTGTTTTCGATTCTATTTATCCCGCTTTAATTTTCGGATTTGTTTGGAGTTTACTAATCTTCAATTTAGACCGATTTATCGTTTCTACGATTAAAAAAAGAGATCGTTTCTTAGACGAATTCCTTCAGGCAACTCCGCGTATTGCTTTGGCTATTATTATTGCAATTGTAATTTCGAAGCCTTTGGAGATTAAGATTTTCGAAAAAGAAATCAATACCGTTTTATTGAAAGAGAAAAACGAAATGGAATTGGCCAACAAAAAACAAATTGGAACGTATTTCAAAACGGATTTAGATAAAAATAAAGCTGAAATTGCTGCGCTTAAAGCGGATATTGTAAAGAAAGAGAAAGAAGTAAACGATTTATATTCAGTTTATATTACTGAAGCCGAAGGAACAACCGGAACTAAAAAATTAGGAAAAGGTCCTGTTTATAAAGAGAAACGCGAAAAACACGATGCGGCCTTAAAAGAATTTGAAATACTTAAAAAAGCAAACGAAGCTAAAATTGCCGAAAAAGAAAAGGCGGGCGTACAGCTTCAGGCCGATTTAGATAAAAAAGTTTCGCAGACACAGCCTATTATTGAAGGTTTCGACGGATTAATGGCGCGCATCAATGCCTTAAATAAACTGCCTTGGCTTCCGTCATTTTTCATTATGCTGTTGTTTCTGGCAATCGAAACGTCTCCGATTATCGCTAAATTATTAGCTCCAAAAGGGGAATTCGATTTCAAGCAAGAAGAAGCCGAAACCGCAATGAAAGCAACTTTGACACAAAATAAATACCAACGTGAATTATTGGTTAAAACAAGTGCCGAAATGCATGATAAAGTGTACGCTGATATTGCAGAAGATAAAGGTTTATTCGATCTGCAACGAAAAAATGCAAAAGAGTTACTGGAACTGCAATCTCATAAATTTGTAGAAAAGCAAAAAGCGACTTTATAAGTACAAAGTGCAAAGTTTCTAAATACAAAGCTATAAATGCAAAGCCCGAAATAGAATCTCTATTTCGGGCTTTTTTATTTTAGACAAAGTCAATAATCTTTGTACTTTGTACTCAGAACTTTGTACTTTAAAATTACATATAACTTAAAATCTCTTTTTTGTAAGCATCATATTCTCCTTGCATGATCAAACCATTATCAAGAAGTTTTTTGTAATTCTGTAATTTATCAAAAAGTTCTTCTTTAGATAAATCACTTAATCTACGTTCTCCAGCAGGTTGAGTTGGTTGCGTCGGAAGCGGTTCAAAAGTTTCTGTCACAGCTGGAGCTGCAGGTAAAATTTCTGCAAAGCTTGTTACTTCTTCTGTTTCTACCTCTTCGATTTCGTCTTCAACTTCTGCTTCTTCCACAATTTCTTGAACTGGAGCTGCTGTCTGAACAGGATTTTTTAATAAATCTAATTGCTCTTTAGCATAGGTATACATTTTTCTAGCCTGAATTTTCGGAATATAATCTATAGAAATAATCAGGTCTGTATTAGTGCTAAATGAAAATTCAGAACCTAAAATATTTTCTTTTACAAATGAGCTTGTAATATCATCCCAAGTATAATCTGTAAAATTCATTGAAAGACCTAAGTTTTTAGGCGTGCAAATAATAATACGTTTATTGGTTAAGATTATACTATCAGGAAAAACAGTAATTGCAGGCTTTTTTTGCACGGCGATATAACCAACTTCTTCACCTTTCATTAATAAATCAGTAAGTTTCGAAGTTATTTTTTCAATCGCTTTTGGATCTTGTTCTTCGTTTAGAAATTTTTTAAATTGTTCTTTCATTGTTTATTAGTTGCTAAGTTTCAAAGCGGCTAAGCTGCTAAATTTTTTTTCTTACGATGCAAATGTAATGCCTAATTTTCTAATTCGATAATTTCATTTTGAATTTTCTTTGTCAAACTTTTGAAAACCAATTCGTATGAATGGTCTATAAGTTCCTTCACGAATTTATCAGGTAAATTTCCATTCAAAGCCACGGTATTCCAGTGTACTTTACTCATATGAAATCCAGGTTGTATTTCGTCATACTCTGCTCGAAGTTCCTGTGCGCGGTCTGGGTCGCATTTTAAATTTGCTGATTGCTCATTTTTTTCCCATTGAGAAAGCGAAGACAAAGCAAACATTTTTCCGCCCACTTTAAAGACCAAAGTGTCTTCATCAAAAGGAAAATGTTCGCTGACTCCTTTTTTTGAAAGACAATATTCGTAAAACGTTTCTAAATTCATAACTGTTTATTTACCAATTTCACCTAAATGCGTGTATTTAAAGCCTTTTTCATATTTAAGACCATAACCAAAAATTCGATCCATTGCCGAATGTGAAAATAAAATAATTCCCGCTAATTGCACCATTTCAATACTAAAATAAAATCCGATGGCATAAATTAAAAGCGCAATTCCTTTGTGATGAAAGATGTTATAAAGAAATGCTCCAGCTTTGTTTCCAAAAACATAGCCCATCATTGATAAATCGGGAGCTAAAATTAAAGTAAGAAACCACCACCATTCATAATTTAAGCGGTTGAACAAAAAGATTCCAAGAAGGAATAAAGCGATTTCCTCAAGTTTTAAAACTGTTTTCATTAGACTATTTTTTCCATCATCTTTTCAGGATGATTTAGTTTTGTAAATCCGAATTTCTCGTATAAAAAGTGAGCATCAGTTGTTGCCAATCGCCAGATTTTAACTTCTTGCAGTTGAGGCTCATTCATCATCGCTTGAATTAAAATTGATGAGTAGCCTTTTCCACGATGTTCTTCATCAATAAAAACATCCATTAAATAGGCAAAAACGACATAATCGGTTATCACACGTGCAAAGCCAATTTGTTTGTCCTCTAAATAAATTCCAAAACAAACCGAAGCATCAATCGTTCTTTGCACTTCATCAATCGTTCGTCCCGCAGCCCAATAAATGTCTTTTAAAAAATTCTGTATAAACGGAACGTCGAGTTTGGTTTTATCTGTAGAAACGGTTATCATTTTTATTTTAGATTTTAGATTGTAGATTTTAGATTTTGCAGTAGAATAATCTAAAATCTACAATCTAAAATCTGCAATTTTATATAGAATCGGTTTTGATGGACTGGCATCATTTTCAAATGAAGCGATTTGAAGATTTAGTATATAATTTCCATCTTCAATTTCGTCTGGAACATAAATCATCTCAGTAATTGTAGCATTTAATCTTGCATCAGAATTTAGATTTACTGTGTCTTTTACATTCCAAAATGCTTTATGCGCTAATAATTTTCCTTCGTCATGTTCTTTGTCCACACTTGGGAGATCAATCAGTAAATGCTGAATTTCGCTTTCGCGGATGAAAATTGCAGCATCTTCAGACAAATACGGTGGATTGGTATTCGAATATTTTCTTGATTTTTTATCTTTTTGATTGGGAAGAGTGCGAATAACTAAGGCTTCGTTTGTCACGCTGAGCGGAGTCGAAGCGCTATCCACTGCTGTCACATTGAGCGAAGTCGAAATGTTTTCTTTCGTAATCACAAAATCATCTCCAATCTTTTCAGGTTCAACCGTAATCAGTTTAGCAAAAAAGAAAAATTGTTTTAGAGATTGGTTAATACTGTAAAAATCATTGGTAATATGCCCCAAGCATTCCGTATGCGTTCCATGCCCATGTGGATTGAAGAAAATATTGTTGAAATTCGTAGATGATTTTCCTTCAGAAACTTTTCCAATCCAATCGCCAAAAACTACAGGCTCAATAACAGGTTTTTCGATGTACCACGCAATCGGATTTTCATCTGTATTGGTTAATGGAATAGAAATATCAATGGGTTTTGATAAGTCGATTTCGAAGTTGTTGATTTTTGCTAACACAAATTTGGATTTTATGCCGCAAAGACGCTAAGTCACAAAGTTTAATAAATTTGAGCCTTTATGCCTTCGTGGCTAATTTTTATTCATCCAAATTTAGATAAAATAAATCTGAAGCAATTCCATCTGTTAAAAATTTTCCTTTTGGAGTTGGTTTTAAAATGTTGTTTTCTATTGAAAGTAAATTGTCATTTAAGAACTTTTGAGCTTGTTCCAGTAAATAATTCAAATATTCTGATCCGAATTCCTTTTCAATTCTTTCTAAAGAAACGCCCCAAATGGTTCGCAATCCCGTCATGATATATTCATTGTAACGATCAGAAACAGTTAAGATTTCGGTTTCGATTGGAAGTTCGTTGTTCTGAATAGCTTTTAAATACAATGAATTATTAGCAATATTCCAGCCTCTTTTTACGCCGTCATAACTATGTGCCGAAGGTCCGATTCCGATGTATTTTTTGCCCAGCCAGTAAGCCGAATTGTTTTTGGAGAAATACTTTTCTTTTCCAAAATTTGATAATTCGTAATGAATAAAACCATTCTGTTGAAGCATTTCGACCAAAATCAGAAAATGGTTGGAAGCCACTTCGTCTTGAGGTTCAGCAACTTTTCCGGTTTGAATTAATTTGCTTAAAGCCGTTTTGGGTTCAACCGTCAAAGCATAACTCGATATATGCGGAATGCCGAAATTTAAAGCTGTTTGGATATTCTGTTTCCACATTTCGTCACTCATTCCTGGAATTCCGTAAATTAAATCCAATGAAATATTATCGAAATACTTTGTCGCTTCTTCTAAACATTTTTTGGCTTCCGCCGAATTATGGGCACGATTCATCATCTTTAAATCTTCTTCATAAAAAGACTGAATTCCGATGCTTAATCTATTTATTGGGCTTTTAGATAATTCCAGAATTCGTTCAGCAGACAAATCATCCGGATTAGCTTCAAGTGTAATTTCAGGGTTTTCTACAACTTTATAGTTTTTATAAACTTCAGAAATTAAAAAGTTTATTTCGTCATTGGTCAAAACAGAAGGAGTTCCTCCGCCAAAATAAATGGTTTCTACAATCTCATTGTCACTTCGAGCGGAGTCGAGAAGCTCATTTTTGCGCATGCCAATTTCTTTGGCTAATGCCAAAACCATCTCGTCTTTCTTTTTCATCGAAGTCGAAAAATGAAAGTCACAATAATGACAAGCCTGCTTGCAAAAAGGAATATGAATGTAGATACCGCTCATTTTTAATTAGATAATTAGAGAATGTGTCAATTAGATAATTTATTTGTTGTCTATAGAAAATATCTAATTATCAAATTGGCTCATTTCTTAACTCGATCCTCATTCTGTTTAACAAAAGCATCCCAACCAGAATAACTTTTTCCAGCCACAACTTTTCCCGAATTAAAGAAATGACAAACCGCTGCCGCTAAACCGTCTGTAGAATCGAGATTTTTTGGTAATTCTTTTAAGCCTAAAAGCTGTTGCAACATTTTGGCAACTTGTTCTTTACTGGCATTTCCGTTTCCGGTAATCGCCATTTTTATCTTTTTAGGTTCGTATTCAGTAATCGGAATGCCTCTTGAAAGTCCTGCTGCCATTGCAACACCTTGCGCTCGTCCGAGCTTTAACATCGACTGTACATTTTTGCCAAAGAATGGTGCTTCAATTGCAATTTCGTCAGGACAATGCGTTTCGATTAGTTCAATTGTTCGCTCGAAAATGATTCTTAGTTTTTGGTAATGATTGTCGTATTTGGAAAGCTGCAATTCGTTTAATTGCAGAAATTCCATTTTTTTATTGATTACTTTAATCAATCCAAAACCCATAATTGTGGTTCCGGGGTCAATACCTAATATGATGCGTTCTTGTGTCAATTTTTTTAATTATAGTATGAGAATTTATCTTCTACTTCTTGTGTTGAAATATTTGATTTAATAATCTCATTTTTATTGTTTACGATTGAATATTTTCCATTTTTCAGTACATAAAACTCAGCTTCCTTATTGTCTCCAAAAAATCCAAATTCAATATAAATTTTTTCATATACAAAAGGAATTACTTGTTCGTTTTGAATGGTTACCACTCCATATTTTTTATCTTTAGACAGAATAATCATTTTATCATTGTGATAAAAAAGATGATCATATATTGGTGGAATAACATTTTTTCCTTCTTTAGTAATTAAGCCTTCTTTATTGTCTTTAGTTACAAAATGATAATTTTTTCCAGGCCCGTATTCAACCCAGTTAGACATTTTACTGTATTGAAAAGGAATAATAATTCCGCCAAGTCTATCAATAACTCCATATTTACCATTTTTTTTGGCAATAAATCTATTTTTTATGTCATAAAAACATGGTGATAAATCTTCGAAATCAAAATAAAAAATAGGTGTTAGGTTTTTGTCTATTATTCCAAATTTGTTGTCCTTGTTTTTTATAACGTAATAATCCAATTCTCTTCTGTCGGTATAAATTGCTTTATTATCAATTGGATAGGTCGTTTTATTGTTAGAATCAATCAGACCAAATCTACCTTTATATTTTACAATTGCATTGTAATTGCTTCCAAAATCTTGAAATTCTTCATAAATAATAGGGATTATTAATTTGCCCTTTGTGTCAATTGCACCATATTTTCCATTCAAATCCTGAACATGATAGATTTTTTCAATTTTTTTATTTAAACGACAATAATCAAATGAAAAGTCTTTAATCTTGTCGTAAATTTTCTTCCCATTTTTATTAAGTAAAACTAAATAATTATTCTTTTTTGCTGCAAAAAATTCAGATTCATGATAAGATTCTTCAGGATGTTCTATCGTGTCATATTCTGTTTTTACGACTTCTTTTCCAAATTCGTCAATAATTCCATATTTATGATTTTTTGAAACAATCGCTATCCTATTTGAATTGAATATGTCACCGGTTTCATATTTTCCAAACGGAATTATCTCTTTTAAATTTTTATCTAAATAGCCAATTTGTTTGTTTTTTCGAACTAAGATCAATCCATTTTTCCAGAACGTATCTTTATAATTGAAACTTGTTGCAGCAATCTCGTCATAAATAAAATCTGTTTTTTGTTTTCCGAAAGAATCAAAAAAAGCCCATTTCCCTTGTTTTTTCACAGTAACTAAACTATCAAGAATAACTTGATTTGCGTTTTGATATACAATAGGAATTACTTCCTTTCCTTTTTTATCAATAAAACCATAAAGAGTGTTTTTCTTTACTAAAGCCAATCCGTTTTTACGGAAAAAAGTTTCGTTTTCAAATTGAATCGGAATTATAATTTTTCCTTTTCGATCAACAAAACCATATTTATTGTCCTTTTTTACGCAAGCTAATTCTTCCGAAAAAACAGTTAAGGCATCATATTCAAAAGGAACCACTATTTTTTCGTGAATATCAATATAACCGTATTTACTTCCTTTATTAGCATAAATCATCCCTTTTTCATCAATTAGATTTAGGAATTTATATTTTCCTAAAGGAATAATGACATTTCCTTTTTCATCATTATATCCCCAAGAATTTTGCCCCATAATTCTTTCGTACAATTTCGGAGAAGTGTTCTCAATCTTATTGCATGCCGTTATTAGCAGTAAGAGGAAGCCTAATATGATGCGTTCTTGTGTCAAGAGATTGTGGTTTCAAGTTTAAGGTTTAGAAAATTGACTCATTTTCTCACTTCCTAATTGCCACATTTGATTACTTTTGCGGCATGATTTCAATTCCTCACAAAGCTAAGCAATTCCTTGTTCTTCTGGCCAAACTTTTAATTGTTGGCGGCGCATTTTATTTTATTTATAATCAGTTGGCTAACAATGATAAATTAGACTGGCAGAAGTTTATTGCTTTGTTCCAAAAAAATCAATCGGTTTTAGGGATTTCGTTTATCTTGCTTTTGAGTGTTTTGAACCGTTATTTCGAAATTTTGAAATGGCAGAATCTAGCGCAGGTTATTCATAAAATATCGGTTTATGAAGCGACAAAACAGGTTTTGGCTGCTTTGACAGCAGGAATTTTTACACCGAATGGAGTAGGAGAGTATGCAGGAAAAGCGCTCTATTATCCGAAATCAGAAGCCAAAAGAGTGGTTTTCTTAAACTTAATCTGCAACGGAATCCAAATGATTTTAACGATCATTTTTGGGATTTTCGGATTACTCTATTTCAATGCGCAATTTAATGTAATTACAGCCAAAACAGTCTTGATTCTTTTTGGCGGATTTGTTCTGATTTTGATTTTATTATTCTCGATTAAAAAGATAAAAGTCAAAGGATATTCGATAGAAAAACTGATTCATAAAATCAATGAAATTCCGAAATCGGTTCATCAGAAAAATATCTTTTTAGGTATCTGTCGTTATTTGGTTTTCTCGCATCAGTATTACTTTTTGTTTTTAGGTTTTGATGTCGATTTGCCTTATTTAACTTTGATGGCAGCGATAACATCAGTTTACTTTTTAGCTTCTTCATTGCCAACTTTTCAGTTTTTAGACTTTGCAGTAAAAGGAAGTGTTGCGATTTACTTCTTCGGAATATTGGGCGTAAACGAATGGATTGTTGTATTTATAAGCACTTTAATGTGGTTTTTAAACGTAGTTCTTCCAGTAGTTTTAGGAAGCTTTTTTGTGCTGAATTTTAAAACGAAAACTCCAGAATGATTTTCGGATTGTTTGCCATATTAGCCATTTATATCGTTAGCATTTCTTTGCTGATTTATGGTTTTTTCAAGGTGAAACAATACCAGAAAAGTGATTTAAAGCCAAAAACAAGTTTTACGATAATTGTTCCTTTTAGAAATGAAAAAGAAAATCTCCCCCTACTTTTGGAAAGTTTTTCAAAGCTAAATTATCCAACAGATTTATTTGATGTAATTTTAGTTGATGATGCTTCAGATGAAAAATTTCAAGTCTCACATTTCACATTTCACATTTCGCAAATAAACAATATTCGGGTTTCAAATTCTCCCAAAAAAGATGCGATTACAACGGCAATGCAATACGTAAAAACCGATTGGGTTATTACAACCGATGCCGATTGTATTGTTCCTGAAAACTGGTTGTTGACTTTTGATAATTACATTCAGCAGAACAAAGTTTCCATGCTTGCTGGAGCTGTAACGTATCAATGTGAAAACTCTTTTTTAGATCATTTTCAGCAATTGGATTTAACGAGTCTGCAAGGCGCTACAATTGGAAGTTTTGGTTTAAATAAGGGTTTTATGTGCAACGGAGCTAATTTTGCTTATACAAAAGCATTCTTCGAAAGTTTAAATGGTTTTGAAGGGAATGATAAAATTGCCAGCGGAGATGATGTTTTTTTACTGCAAAAAGCGATTCAAAAGTTTCCTGAAAAAGTATATTATTTAAAAGCAGAAGAAGCGATTGTAACAACAAAACCAACCGAAAACTGGAAATCTTTATTTTATCAAAGAGTACGTTGGGCGGCTAAAACAAGTTCGTATAATAGCACTTTCGGAAAGTTTCTTGGATTAATTGTTTTCTTCGGAAATTTGAGTTTTGTAATTGGATTTTTCTCTCTTCTTTTAGGAATTTGCTCTTATCCAATTTTTGTAATTTTTGCTTTTTCCAAAATTTCAATTGACTTTATTTTGCTTTCAATAACTAATAGATTTTTGACAAAAACCAGAATTAAAAGTCTTTTGTTAAGTAGTTTATGGTATCCGTTTTTTAGTTCGACTGTTGCTTTGTACAGTTTATTTGGTTCTTATAAATGGAAAGGACGTCAATTTAGAAAATAACTCATTTTGAAATTGAGTGTCCTAGCCCTGATGGGAGCGGCATCCTTTTGCTTTTTTCTTTAAAAAGCAAAAGATATAGCGAACAGCAGGAATTAGCTCCTTATAAAATTACTTCTCGTCTTTTGCTTTTATAATAACAGGCAGAATAAACTGTGTTTTTACTGGAATACCGCGTTTTATGGCTGGATTTACTTTCGGAAAATCGACTAGGCGCGCGTGCAGAATGCTGTCAATTTTTATGGTATCGTAAACTACAGAATCTTTAGGAAACTGAGGTTCAAACTTCATAGTTGAGTTAGGAAAAACGGTTACTTTTACTTCGATGGTATCCAATTCTGGATATAAAATAGATAAAGTATCAACGTTGAGTTTTTCTTGAATAAGATTCGACATCACTTCAAAAAAACATTGCTGGCGAAGCTTTTTATCACCAATTTTATCGCAATCAGGCAAAGAAGGATATTCATCAACTTCTTTCCAGTTAATAGATTTCAACTCTTTTTGAAGTAATTCTTTTTCAGACGGAACCTGCTTCTCAAAGTATTGACAAGAATTAAAAAGGATACAAATAAAAAAAGGGAAAAACTGCCTCAAAGTTTTAAAATTGGATGATATAACAAAAATACGATTATTTTTTTTGAGAAGCTTTGTATTCTAAATAATCTTCATAGTTTTCCGAAAGCCAATTTTCTTTGTTTTTTTCTGCAACTTCCTTTTGATCAGGGTATAATTTGATAAGTCTGTCTGAAAAAGCTGCTATTTGAACCGTATAGGTGTAAAATTCAATTTTACTCAGAAGGATATTAGGATTGTTTTTTTTATTAAAAAAATCGAAAAACAGATTATCAAAGTCTCTCATAGAAAAATTTATTACTTTTTTCTTATTGCTGGTGTAAAGACTGTCCTGTATTGCTTTGTCATCTGTAGAAAGTTTCTTAGATTGAGCTATCGTATTTTCGCTAATGGAGAATACAAAGAATAGAAAAAAAACTATTTTTACAAGAGTTCTCATACTATTAAAATGTTTAAAATAATAAGTACAAACTTACAAAAATATTATGGATTTACTTTTAGTACTGCTAGGATTTATATGTGTAATCGTTGGTGTTTTTGGAAGTTTTCTTCCTGTTCTTCCTGGATTATCTAGCTCTTGGGTTGGAATATTATTACTTTACCTGACTAAAGCAGTCGAAAATAATTATTGGGTTTTAGGAATTACTTTTGTTCTAATGGTCATCATTACTATATTAGACTATATTATTCCTTCAAAAGGCACTAAAAAGTTCGGAGGAAGCTCTTATGGAGTATGGGGAACCAACATTGGTTTGATTGTGGGAATCTTTGCTCCAATTCCTTTTGGAATTATAATTGGACCATTTTTGGGCGCTTTAATTGGGGAATTAATGTATGATTCTCAAAATCATAATCGAGCTCTAAAAGCAGCCGCCGGATCGCTATTAGGATTCATTGCTTCAAGTTTTGTTAACTTTCTGTTTGCGGTGGTTTATTTGGGCATATTTTTGAGTATTGTGTGGGAATATCGAAACATTTTATTTTAATTCTATAACAATTTCAGCTTTTTAGCGTTGCTAGTAAAAATAAACATCAAACTTTTCTTAACTTTTTTTCTTTTGTGTTTGACAACGAAAGGGTTGTGTTTGCTAGTGTTAAGACGTTTTTAGTGTTAAGAACTGGTTATTAAGAAGGTAAATTTTTAACTTAATTTTTGGAAATGTTAAAATTTTTTATATTTTTATCTCGATAAACGATAAAAAGCCTCATTTTATCGATTATTTTAAATCAGTATAAATAATTATTTTTTAAGTTATGAGTATGACCCCAAACCTACAAATTGAACTTAGACGCTTTATTTCTTCTAATGTTGTCTCCAAGTTAAACAAGTTTTATTTTGAGAATGATGCACTTTTAATAAAGGGAATAGACGTCTCGATCGGTACAATTTTAATGGGACTCTACAACAAAGCCGAAGAATCTGATTTTTATTCTGAAATCGTTTCATTAATCCAAGAAGATTCTACTTTTTACCAAGAAATAGACTTTAATGCAGGCAGAATTTTATCAGTCGACGACTGTTACCGCATAGAAGGAAATGCTTTACTGAAAGAATTATTCTCCAACAAAAAAGGCAGAATTTCAGAAATGGTTTCAAACGAAGTTGGCATTAAAAGCGAAACAGCCAGAGAAATACTTAACTTTTCAGCATTACTTGTAATGTCTTATTTAAGATACAATCTTCAATTAATAGAAAGTTTAAAACTCCTTTTAGAAGACCAAAAAAGAGATATTTTAAACAGCATTCCTCCCGGAATTAAAATCATCCTAGGTTTTTCATCTTACGAAACTGTAGAAGATAAAAACCAATCTATCGGAAGATCTATTTTTACCCTTTTCGGACATAATTTCTTTAGTTTTTAAAAATAAAAAATCCCATTTTCTAGAAGAAAACAGGATTCATTTTATGGACTTAAATTTGAAAAATGCTTATGTGTTTTTCAAATTGATAACTTCTTGATCGGTCAAAAAGCGCCAGTTTCCACGAGGAAGATTCTTTTTGGTTAATCCAGCAAACGAAACACGGTCAATACGCAATACATTGTATTCGAAAGATTCAAAAATTGAACGCACAACTTTTACGTTAGCAGTACGCAGTTTAAGACCAACTTCGCTTTTTGGTTCATTATCAATATAGCTTACTTCTTCAACAAAAACGCGGTGTCCGTCAAGAACTAAACCTTTGCTGATTTTTTCTAAATCTTCAAATTTTAAGTTTTTGTCTAAAGAAACCTGATAGATTTTAGACGATTTCTGGTTTGGCAATGTAAACTTACGAATCATATCAGTATCGTTTGTAAACAATAATAAACCAGTTGTATTCTTGTCCATTCTTCCTACAGCAGCAATTTTTGCATTTGTAGCGCCACGAACAAGTTCTAGAACGTTACGATATTCCTGACCTTCGTCAAAGGCAGTCGTAAAGTTTTTAGGCTTATTTAATAAAATATATTCTTTCTTTTCAGGAGTTAATGTAACACCGTCAAAGTTTACAACATCATTTAGTTTTACCAAATAACCCATTTCTGTAACTACAGTACCGTTAACTTTAACGTTTCCAGACTGAATATAAATGTCGGCGTCACGACGAGAACAAACTCCAGAATTAGAGATGTATTTGTTCAGACGAATTTCATCTGAAGCCTTTTGTCTCTTTGCTGGCTGATTTTGTTTTCTCAATTTTTCAGCAGCAGCTTCCTGAGCAGCTTTAACTTCAGGTTTTACTTTTTTAGGCCCTTGCGCGCGCTTAGCCATAGGAGGTTTTGGCTTGTTAGAGTTTGGTCGTGAGCTATTTGGTCTCGATCCGCCTCTTTTATTGTTGCCTTCCTTGTTGTTCATAGAATCATTAATTTGTGCAAAGATAGTTTTTTCCTGCTAATAAATCTTAAGTTCAATGTTCTTAGATTAATAGCGCTTTATTTTAAGAGGTTTAGGAGCAATACAATTGGCTTTTTTTTGAGGCATGGTTTCCCGCTTTCCGTTTCAATTTTTTATTTTTTAAAGAAAAAAATAAAAAGATTTCCACTATAATCGGGGCTAAAAAACAATCAATTGGCTTCTTTTAAAGAGTGTTATTTCACAGAGATTCGCAAAGTTTGCACAGAGCCACACAAAGAAAAAAATCTGCTAAATCTGCCAGATCTGCGGGATATTAAAAAGCTTTAGTAATTAGAAATCAATTCACGACCATGCCATAAGACGCTCGGGTTAATCAGAACAATACAGCAAACGCCAGATACAATCAGGAACTTAAGAACATTATGGAGTCTTAAATATTGTTCTTTAGAGTCCGATTTCCATAAATAAATCAAGAAGAAAAGAAGAACTCCAAAACACACATAAAAATAAATGTCCATATAGCCTACATCATAAATGTTAACCAAAACGTAAACAGGTAAAATGGTAGACAAAGTCAAAACCGTGATAATTTGCTTAGAAATTTTTTCTCCATATAAAACTGGAATTGTTCTATAGTCGCTTACTAAATCGCCTTTCAGGTTTTCTAAATCTTTTATCATTTCGCGAATCAATAAAAGCAGAAACAAGAAAACCGCATGTGCCGAAATCACCACAAAATGACTCATATGATTCTCAATTTCTTCAAACGAAATCTTATTATAGAAATATAAAAGAATGGCAAAAAAAGGTGTTACAGCAAGCAAAGCAGACATTAAATTTCCAATAATGGGATATTTTTTAATTTTATGAGAATAAAACCAAATCATAAAAATATAACCTGAAAAGAACAAAAAAGCTCTCCAGGAAACAATAAAAGCCATTAGAACGGCAAGAAAATTCAAACTGAAATAAACGTTCAATTTAGTTTTCTGACTAACCAAACGATCCAGCATCGATTTATTCGGACGATTAATCAAATCCTTCTGACTGTCGTAAAAATTATTGATGATATATCCTGAAGCGATTGTAATAGCCGAAGCAAAAACAATTAAAAACAAGTGAAAATCAAGCAAAATATCCAATGCTCTAATTTCTGGCGCCAATATAAAAATTGCTGATAAATACTGGGCTAAAACGATGATTGGAATATTGTAACCTCGAACTACAGAGAACAGACTAACAATTTTCATTACTAAAAGTTTTTGTTGTCTGCTTAACATAGATGATATAGTGGGATTGATTTGATGTAGGGAAGTTAAAGTATATTTTTTGATTCTGAAAACTAGAGCTTGTTTTTTAACAATTCTTCAGATCCGTAACCTAATTTTCGAATGCAGGCCAAAGCTTGTTTTTGCGTAATATCGATTTCTGTAATATCTTTTTTATCTACAAAAACCACCGACCCGCTCCAAGGGTTTGGAGCATCTGGTATAAAAACTGTAGATTTCTCATCACTGATTTGTTCTATTAAAAAAGCAAATTGTAAACCAGCATCAGTAGGAACTAATATTACTTTTAAATCGTCTTTAGATTCTAAACCCAATATGTTTTCATTCATGCTTTTCATAAATGAATAACCGGGAACAAAACTTAAAATTCCTTCTTCTAATTTCTGAACCAATTTTTCTGCCGCTGCAGTTCTTGCCAATAATCCAGCAACCAGACAGATTAGAATTATGATTAATAATCCAACAAGTTCTTGAATTGCAAGTCCTAAAACGCTTACTTTTGGTAAAGCACTTACTAACGGAAGTGTTGTTTTTTGTACAATACCATATCCTTTTTCCAAAACAATTAATAGTACAACTAAAGGCACTAAAAAAAGAATTCCTCCTAAAAAAGTTGCTTTGATAATCTTTAAAATACTTTTCATAGGCAATAATTTTTTAAGATTAAATGTTAGGAAAGGGTATTCAATAAATCACAACAATATTTTTAAGAGGTTTAACTTTAAAATTGATAAACTACTTCTAATTTATAGTCTTTTAAGGATGCTTTGGCTCTTTCTAGATCTTCGGTAAAACCAAGGATATAACCGCCTCCTCCAGAACCGCAAAGTTTTAGGTAATAATCGTTAGAATCAATTCCGTGTTGCCAGATTCCGTGAAATTGTTCAGGAATCATTGGTTTAAAATGATTTAAGACAACTTTAGAAAGTTTTTTAGTATTGGTAAACAAAGATGTCATATCGCCATGCAGGAAGTTTTCTACGCAGGCATCTGTATATTTCACAAACTGATTTTTAAGCATAGCACGGAAACCTTTATCTTTTAGGTTTTCCATAAAAATACTTACCATTGGAGCAGTTTCTCCAACAATTCCTGAGTCTAACAAAAATACAGCACCTTTTCCGTCAAAACTTTGAGTCGGAATTCCAGTTGCTTCAATATTGTCTTTCGAATTGATCAGGATTGGGATGCTCAAATAGCTGTTTAAAGGATCTAAACCAGAACTTTTTCCGTGGAAAAAGCTTTCCATTTGAGAAAATATATTTTTTAAGTGTAATAATTTTTCGCGAGTCAGATTTTCCAGAACAGTGATTTTGTTGGTAGCATATTTATCGTAAATAGCTGCAACAAGAGCACCGCTACTTCCAACACCATATCCTTGTGGAATACTTGAATCGAAGTACATTCCAGTTTCAACATCATTTTTTAAAGCTTCTAAATCAAAAGTAACCAATTCAGGCTGTTGCGTATGTAGCACTTCAAGATAAGAAGCAAAACTTCTTAAGCTTTTGTTTGATGAAATGGCTTCTTCTGTAGGCTCTTCAGATTTTTTTAAAGCGCCGTTGTAAAAGTTATAAGGAATAGAAAGTCCTTTAGAGTCGCGGATAATTCCGTATTCTCCAAAGAGTAATATTTTTGAGTAAAATAGTGGTCCTTTCATGATTTATTTTATGTCTTTCTTTATTTTATTTGGGTTTTGTCTAGTGTCGAAAATGTTGTGAATCCTGATTTCGTTTGCACTAAAACTATATAATAGGCTCGATTGCTTTGTTATAACACATTTTCGATATTTTTTATTCACAGCTGATTTTGGAAAAATCTCAGGATTCATAATTATTATTGAAACTGCTTTCTGCAATTTTATAGTAAATATCTCTCTCGATTTCTTAGACCATCTTGCTTCAATAAAATCTAAAAGTGAAGCTAAATTTTTTTCAGCAGTTTTAGAAATGTTTATTCTAACATCCACTACTTATTTATATTTTTTCATGACCTCTTCAAAACTTGTAAATTCACCTCTCTCAAATTCTAATTCACTTTGAGCGATGTCTTCTTTTTGCTGATCTGTCAAATCGTCCCACCAATCTTTTTTATTCGTTCTAAGCAATTTAGCAACAGCCATAATGATTTCTGGATCATTTGTCTCTTTCAGCATATCAATCGCTTCGCGTTTTTCTAATTGAATGTCCATAATCAAAAATTTAACTAAAGATACGCAAAATTATAATGCAATCGCGCCACTTCCAATTTTGTCGCAAATGTATTGACTATTCTGACAAAATACAACTAATTCGCCCTGAATAAATTGAAGTACTTTTTCGCTAACGTTTTCGGGATAAAGTACGTGCACATTTGCTCCGGCATCTAGGGTAAAACAAACTGGAATTTGGGTTTCATTTCTGAATTTCCAGATGGCATTTATGATCTGCAGCGTGTTTGGTTTCATTAAAATGAAATACGGCATAGAGGTCATCATCATGGCGTGTAAAGTCAATGCTTCACTTTCTACCACTTTGATGAATTCGTCTAAGTTTCCACTTTCAAAAATGGAAATTAATTTATCCAGATTTTCGTGTGCTTGCGCAAAACGTCTTTCTGCATACGGATGATTGTGCATTAAATCGTGCCCAACTGTACTCGAAACTTGTTTCTCGCCTTTGTCAACCAATAAAATAGTATCTTGATAATTCTTGAAATTTTCATGAATCGTATATGGAAATTCCACTCCAAACAAATCTGTACTTCCTTCAATATTTTCCTGATTTCCCCAAACCACTACATTTCCTTTTACACTTCTGCAAGCGCTTCCAGAACCTAATCGAGCTAGAAATGAAGCTTTTTGATAGAAATAATCATCGGTCATTTCTGGATTCAATTTTCTCTCCAAACTCATAAAATTCATTGCTAAAGCCGCCATTCCAGAAGCCGAAGAAGCAATTCCTGAACTATGAGGAAAAGTATTTTGAGTGTCAATTGTAAAATGATATTCTTTTAAAAACGGCAGATAAACTTCAACTCTTTCTAAAAACTTCTGAATTTTTGGTTTAAAGTCTTCTTTTGGTTTTCCTTCAAAAAGTAAATCAAAAGAAAAACCATTTGTTTCGCTGAGCGAAGTAGAAGCGTCTCTTTTTTCAAAACCTAATTTTGTAATTGTTTTACAGTTATTTAAAGTAAAACTAACAGAAGGATTTGCTGGAATCTGGTTGTCTTTTTTCCCCCAGTATTTCACTAATGCAATGTTGCTTGGAGCGCTCCATTCAAAGTTTCCGTTTTCGATTGCTGAAGTATATGAATTTGGTATAAAATCGGCTGCTGTTAACATGAATTGTAAAATTTTGGCAAAGATAGTTTTTTCGCCCTAAAGGGATAATTTTTTATCTATATGGTTTAAACTTTTCTTTTGACTATTTTTGAATTCAAAATTTGATGTCATGAATAAGTTTGTAAAAATCGCTATAGCTTTAGTAATTTGTTTAACGGTTGGATATTCTGCTAGTTTAGTAACAAGACCAAGTATTGAGACTTGGTATGTAACGTTGGAAAAACCAGTTTTTAATCCGCCGAATTGGATTTTTATGCCAGTTTGGACAGTTCTTTACATATTTATGGCAATTGCAGCAGCGCTGGTTTGGGACCGAATAAAAGAAAATACTGAGGAAGTTAAAAAAGCACTGCTTTTCTTCATCATTCAATTGATTTTAAATGCCATTTGGTCTTATTTATTCTTCGGATTAAAAAACCCGATGTTGGCTTTAGTCGAAATCGTGCTTTTATGGCTGATGATTTATGAAACGTATTTGAAATTTATCAAAATCAATAAAACTTCAGGTTATTTATTGATTCCCTATTTAGCTTGGGTTGGATTTGCTACAGTTTTGAATGCTAGTATTTGGTGGCTGAATAAGTAGTTTTTTGTTTCAAGTTTTTCTTTGTTTCAGGTTTAATCAAGACGTATTACTTTATGAATAGATTCAAGGTTTTTGTTATTGCTTTAGTTTTAATTTCCTTTAAAGGGTTCGCTTGTTTGAATGGTGAAACGAAAATTCTAAAAAATGGAGCTTATGCTTATGAAGATTATGATGGAATTAATCCTCAAGGGCATAATTTTTTCGAAGGAGATTTTCCAAGATTGATAATTGAACTTGACAGCTTATATAAGAAGACCAAAGATCTAGATTATCTATCAGATAAAGGATATCTTTTAATTGTTTTGAGGAAATATGATGAAGCTTTAAAATTATATCTGAACATTGAAAAAATTAAACCCAATAGATACTCGACAGCATCTAATTTAGGGACACTTTATGAATTAATGGGTGAAAACCAAAAAGCCTATAATTGGATTAAAAAGTCTATTGCTATAAATCCCAAATCTCATAAAGGATCAGAATGGCTTCACTTGAAAATATTAGAAGCAAAAATCAAGAACCTAAAAGATGTTTCTGGTCAGTTTCTAATTAATACAAATTTTGGAACGTCACATGAGCCTAAAACAAAATTGTCTCAAAAAGAGATTGATGAATTGGCACAATCGATTTATTTTCAGGTAAATGAAAGAATGTCATTTATAGAGCCAAAAGATAAAATCATTTCAATTCTACTCTTTGAACTTGGAAATCTTGCAGAATTATTAGGAAAAAATAGCAGTGCGCTTGAGACTTACAGGACTGCCAGAAAATATGGTTATGAGGGAGATTTAATTGTAGAAAGAATGATTAATAGTTCCCAGAACGAAATTAACTATTATAGTGAAAGAGCTCAAATTTATGGTTCTCAACTTCGGGCTTTAAGAGAAAGCAAAGGGAACATATATTCAGGTTATATATCTCAAATTGAAATAATTATTGTTATCCTTTCGGGAATAATACTAATTTTATTAATTGCTTTTGTTGCATTTTTCATAAAATGGAAGAAGCTGAAAAAGTCTACTTCAGCTTCTTAAATTCCTCATTTTTAGTATATAGAAAGTCTAACAATTCCAAATCATTTGATTTTTCTAAAAGTGTTTTAGATTTCGAATCGGCATTACAAAAGTTTAAGAAAATTTCTTTTTCTTCGGGTTTTATTTTCAAATTCTTCATAAAAAAATCCGGAGGACAAGTCGCGATGACAAGTTTCTTAAAACGGTCATCACGTGGCTCAATTTTTTTCTTCGGCTTATCAAAAATGGGGTAGCTGAAATCTAATCCATTTTTAATTTTTCCGTCATAAACTGTCACTTTTGAAGTCACTTCGTCAAATTTCTTTCGAATTATAATCTTATTTATTTCTTCTTTATCATTTGCGATTTTTTTAATTTCAGCTTTATTAAAAACGGATCTAGAAACCGTGACATTCTCCAATTCTTCGGCTTTTGGAGTCATTTCGACAATGAGATAGTTTTTTTCTAAATCTTTGGCGGTTAGCTTCAATCTTGTAAATAAGTAATTATTGGAAAAAAACAATATACTGTCTTGCTCTTTCACTAAAATTGAAAATTCTCCAAATTCATTTGTTCTAGTGCTGGTTTTGGCTGTTTTATTAATGACTTCTACATTTTGAAGCGCATTTTCCCGAGAAATAACCTTTCCGTGAAGTAGTTTTTCTGTCTGCGAAATACTAAGCTGATAAGTAAGAAAAGAAATTGTAGTGAGTAATTTTACTTTCATTTACGGATTTTTTAGTTTTTAATTCCAGTATTCAATTTTTTAAACTCTTCATTTTTAACATATAAAAAATCCATTGTATAAAGTAAATTTTTCTGTTTTAGAATAATTTCAGATTGCGGATCGGCTGTGCAAAATTCTAGGAAAAGAGCTTTTTCATCAGGATTTAATTTTAGATCTTTTGTAAAAAAATCTAAAGGACAAGTTGCTTCGGCGAATGTTTTGAAATCCAATTCAGGAGTTTTCTTTTTAGGTTTTTTGTTACCACTATCTTCTTTTTTAAACAAACTAAAAAGGCCTGCTCCAATAGCGCCAAAATTCATTCCGTTTGCAATAGTACCGTCATAAACGCCAGTATATTTTCGTAAATCTTGCGAAGATCTCATTAATGCAATCGAATCCGAAACTTCTTGAGTAGGACCCACATGAGGAAATTTTATAGTTGTAATTAAGACTTCATCGAGTTCTTCCGGTTTCAAAATCATATTTACAACTAGGTTATTTTGATCTATGTTTTCCTGAGAAATTTTAAATCTTTTAAAGAAATAGTCTTTGGAGTAAAAAAGAAGGCTGTCTTGTGGACGGACTAAAATTGAAAACTCGCCTAGCTCATTTGTTCTGGTACTAATTCGAGCTGTTTTGTTAATCACCTCTACTTTATTAAGCGGAATGTTTTGCGAAAAAACTTTTCCGTTTAATACTTTTTCCGTTTGAGAAACGCTGAGCTGATAAGTGAAAATAGAAATTGTAGTAAGTAATTTTACTCTCATATATAATTAATTAGTTGAGAGTAAAATTATTAGAATTGTCTTAATGAAAACTTGCGGAATATGTAAATTCTTGTTAATAAAATTATCGCATATTTTGAACAAATTTTTCCAGTTCTCCATTATTAAATAAAACTGGTCCGTGACCAAAACACAATATTTTAGGTTGTAATGATGCCAATTTGAGAATCGATTTTCTATTGGTTTCTTTATTAGCAGTAAATAAATGGGGAGGTTCATGCAAACCGACTTTTGTAGTGAGAAGATTCATATTGGTCATCACATCGCCTACAATTAAAACGCCATCCTTTTCTCTGAAAAAAGAGATATGTCCGCAGGAATGTCCAGGAGTTTCAATAACCGTGAATCCGCCGATCTGATCTCCTTCTTTTAAAGTTTCAGAAACGGGATGTCCTTTTCCTGCCCAAAAGTTTTTCTGAAATTTAGAAATGATATGATTCGGATTTGGGTATTCTGTAATTACATTTCCGTTTTCAGCAAATGCTTTTTCAGGTTCACTGCATAAAAGGGGAATATTAAAGGTTTCGCAGATTATTTTACTGCTTCCCTGATGATCGGCGTGAGCGTGCGTCAGGGCGTGTTTGGTAATGGATTTACCTTTAATTGCTTTTACTATTTTATGGGCAGAAGTTCGAATTCCCGCATCAATTAAAACATCTTCAATTACAAAACAATTAATGGCGTTGCGCGGAAATAAAGGAATCTGGTAAACGTCTGTGGCAATATTATTCATCTTTTTCAAATTTTATTTTGACAAAGATTTGAATTCAGATTCTTAATCCACTTGATAAATGTTAAGAAATGTCCTGACGGATTCTGCTCAAAGATTCTGGAGTTATTCCAAGAAAAGAAGCAATATAAATTAAAGGCGTTCGCTGAATTATTTTGGCTGGAGCCGAAGATAAAAAAGTCTGGTACTTTTCTTTTGCCGGAATCATTTGTAGTTTGAGAACACGATCGGCCATACAAAGGTAATTTTGCTCGGCTAAAATTCTCCCGACACGTTCCCAATTCGGAATTTCGTTATACAAAAACTGCATTTTTTCGAAAGTGATTGAAAGAACCTCGCAATCTTCAATACACTGAATATTTTCAAAAGAAACGGATTGATTTATAAAACTGGAATATGAAGCGATAAAACCCTCATCACAACTTAAATAAGTCGTAATTTCTTTTCCGTCTTTTAAATAATAGACCCGCGCTAGACCTTCGACAATAAAAAAGATTTTATTGCTGATTTTTCCCATTGAAGAAAGAGAATCTTTAGCGGTAAACCTTTCATATTCAAAACAAGAATCTATCTTTTCGATTTCTTTTTCAGAAAACGAAGCGATTGATAGTATTTGTTTTTGTAATTCAGCATTCACGATTTACAATATTTCGATTAACTCAGAAGCACTATTAATAACCGCTTTTGCCCCGCTAGATTTCAATTCATCTGCTGTTCTGTAGCCCCAAGTTACTCCCACAGGAAACATATTAGCATTTATAGCCGTTTTCATGTCAATATCAGAATCTCCGACAAAAAGAATTTTTTCGGGTTTTAAATTCCATTTTTTACTGATTTCAATCGCTTCAAACGGATTTGGTTTTTTTAGTTCTTCTGTGCTTAAACCAATAGCTGTGTCGAATTGTTTTGGAAATAATTCATAAGCTATTTTCTTTGTCAATTCATCTGCTTTGTTAGAGAAAACTGCCATTTTGATGTTTTGAGAAGTCAGATTTTCTAACAATTCTACAATGCCTTCATAAGGTTTTGTTTTCAGCGTACAGATTTTAGTGTATTCATCGACCATACATTCAAAACAACTTTCGATTTCATCATCAGAATTGTTTGTAGCAGGTAAAGCTTTACTTACTAGATTTCGTAAACCGCTCCCAATAAAATATTGATAAGTGTCGTAAGTATGTGTAGGATAATTTAAAGCGGTAAGCACTTTATTCATCGCATCTGAGATGTCTTCTAAAGAATTGACTAATGTACCGTCTAAATCGAAAATAATTCCTTTAAATTTCATTTTGTATTAAATATTTTGAGCCAGAATAAACCCGCTTGTCCAGGCATTCTGAAAATTAAATCCTCCCGTTATGGCGTCGATATTTACAATTTCACCAGCAAAATAAAGATTTTCGTGAATTTTGCTTTCCATCGTTTTAAAGTTGATTTCTTTTAAATCGATTCCGCCTGCCGTTACAAATTCTTCTTTAAAAGTGCTTTTTCCGTTTACTTTAAATTCGGCTTTTGTTAATTGTGAAGTTAGATTTTGCAATTGAATTTTAGATAAATCGGCCCATTTGGTTTCAACTTCAATTCCCGAAGCCAAAACTAAACTTTCCCATAAACGATTCGGAAAGTCAAATGGAGATTTTTTTGAAACTGCTTTTTTAGCGTGTTCCTGTTTTAAGTCTTTTAGGATTTTTTCGGCATCTTCAAAATCAACATCATTTAGCCAATTAACGAAAATGGTAAACTGATAATTTTTATCGTGTAAAATACGAGCGCCCCAAGCTGAAAGTTTTAGGATTGCTGGACCACTCATTCCCCAATGTGTGATTAACAAAGGTCCTGTAGATTCTAATTTAGTATCTTTTACATTTACGGTTACTTGTGTCGCAACGCCCGGCAATTCCTTAATTCGAGAATCTTTGATGTTGAAAGTAAATAGGGAAGGAACAGGGCTCACAATTGCGTGTCCGTGCTCCTGAAGCATTTCCCAGATTTTAGGATTACTCCCGGTTGCCATTATTAATTTCTCGGCAGCATAATTGTCGTTTTGTGTATCTATTTTCCAATGATTTTCTTTTTTGAAAATAGATTGAACGCTTTGTCCTGTCAGCACTTTTATGCCTAGTTTTTCGGTTGCTTTAAGGAAACAGTCAATAATAGTTTGGGATGAATTGGAAACAGGAAACATTCTTCCGTCTTCTTCAATTTTTAATTCTACGCCGTGTTTTTCAAACCATTCAATAGTATCTCCAGAACAAAATTGATGAAAAGGCCCGCGAAGTTCTTTTTCGCCTCGGGGATAAAATTTTACCAATTCATTAGGTTCAAAACAGGCGTGCGTAACGTTGCATCTTCCGCCTCCGGAAACGCGAACTTTAGAAAGCACTTCTTTTCCTCTTTCTAAAATGGCAATTTTAAGTTTCGGATTTTTCTCTGCAATATTAATCGCGGTAAAAAAACCTGCAGCGCCTCCGCCAACGATGATTATGTCGAAATTTTTGATCATGCTTTTTTTGTTAGCCACGAATTCACGAATTATTTTTTGATAATCTTTGACAATAAAAATTCGTGAATTCGTGGCTATTTTAAACTTTATATTTTATCTGGATTATCAGAGATAATTCCGTTTACTTTATAGCTTTTTACTTTTTCAATGTCTTCTGTTGTGTTTACTGTCCAAGGTAAAATTAAGAATCCTTTTTCCTGAATTTGTCGAACATTTTCTTCATTCAATAAATTAAAATCAGGATGAATGGCTTTTGCTTTTATTTTTTCGGCGAAAGCCAAAGCGGTTTCAAGATTTTCTTCTGTTAAAATACCAATCGGAATGTTTGGATTTAGGTTTGATGTTTCCTCCAACATATTCCAATCAAAACTTGAAATGATAAAATGCTCGTATTTCCAGTCTTTTTCTAAGATATATTCTTCAATTAATGGAACAACTCTAGAGGCAGTTCCTAAACCTTTTAATTCGATATTGATGAAGCATTTTTTGTCAACCAAATCAAAAACCTCGTTTAGAGTTGAAATTTGGTATTTACCATCAATTAAAAAAGATTTCAATTCAGCTAAAGTAAAATCATTTACAAGCCCTTTTCCATCGGTGGTTCTGTCTATGGTTTCGTCATGAATTACGATAACATGTCCGTCAGCGCTTAGATGAACATCTAGTTCAATTCCGTCAGAATTTAAGTCTAAGGCCTTTTGAAAAGCTTGTAAAGTATTTTCAGGTTCGTAGGCTTTGGCGCCTCGATGTGCAATTTTGAGCATTTTGCAATGTTTTTTTCTAACCGCAAAGGTCGCAAAGTTTTACGCAATCCCGATAGCTATCGGGAGCAAATATTATAAAAAAATGTTAGCCACAGATTATTAGGATTAAAAGAATTTTAAAATCTGTAGTAAATTATATGTCTCTCGCAGATTTAGGAGATGGAGCAGATAATTAAAAAAGAAATCCGCCGAATCTGCAAAATCTGCGAGAGAAAAAATATTTATTGGTTTAAATCTCTTCTAGTAAAACAATATCAAAATCGTTGTCTATAATTACTTTTCCATCAATTACTTCGACTTCCTGATTTGAATAAGTATCTTTTAATTTTGTTCCGTTTGGGAAGACATCGCCAACAGGAAGCTCTTTTCTGCCTTTTGGTAAATCTACTCCCATCACGACTTTATCTGTAAAGGAACCTTTAATAAACGTTCTGGAAAAAGTATAAGGATACGGATTAATGAGTTTATGAACTCCAGCTCCAACCGCAGGATGATTTCGTCTAAACTGACCTAATTTCTGCCAGTGTAAAAGTGTTTTTTGTGTTTCAGGATTGTTCTGAATCTCCTCCCAATTCATGTTAGAACGTAGAGTTGCATCGCCTTGAGTCCCTTCAACAACTAAAGAACGATTTGATTCATCACCATAATAAACCTGAGACATTCCAGGCGAAAGCAATAGTTTGTTGGCTGTTTCGATGTTTTTTGTTCGGTTCGCATCAAAAGGTTGTCCGTCGTCGTGAGAAGACATATAATTAAGGACAGAATAGCCTTTTAAGTCATTGTTTAAAGCGTTAGAATATTTCGAAAATAAACCTTCATAATCGTTTTGAGCAGCATTCCATTTGAATTCAAAATTGATCATGCTATTGAAACCATTTTGGAAATAATTTACTTTTCGATCTCCAAAATCATAATCCTGCCCACCGCTGATTCCGTAACCGTAAACTTCGGCAATAGTATAAAACGGATTCTGATCTAAAACCTGCAAAGGATGATGTTTTTTCCAAGTCTCAAATGCATAATCACATTCTTTTTTAAAGTCTGCCCAAACTCCTTCTTCGGTATGTTTTACAGTATCGGCGCGATAGCCGTCAATTCCGAATTCCAGAATATAATCGGTCAACCATTTTATAATGTAATATTTTGGTGTTCTTGGATATCCTGTTCTTTTAAAGAAATCATTCAACGAAGCAATTTCTTTTTCATAACGGCCTTCTTTTTTCCATTTTTCTATTAAAAAAGGAGGGAGTTCGACTTCTTGTACACTTTCAGTTCTAATATCTGGAAGATTGTCAACCAAAGTACACATCGTAGTATTTTCAAAAGATTTATAATCGCATACTACGCCAGTTCTTACCCAGTCAGAAGGCCAAACGGGATCTTCTGGAGTTACTGGTCCTGTATGATTAATTACGCCATCCAGAATTATTCTGATGCCTTTTTCGTGTGCTTTTTTTACCAGATTGGCTAAATCTTCTTTTGTTCCAAAGTTCGGATCGAGAGCTGTCCAATCTTTTGCCCAATAACCGTGAAAGCCATAACTCAATCCAGTTCCTTCGTCAACGCCATCATGAATCTGTTCGACAATCGGCGTAAGCCAAATGGCATTGATTCCTAATTTTTCAAAATATCCCGATTCTATTTTTTTGGTAATTCCGATGATGTCACCACCTTCAAATCCACGTAGTTTTCCGGGAGTTTTGGTTCGATTGAAATTGACGTCGTTGGAAGTGTCTCCATTGTAAAAACGGTCTGTAAGTAAAAAATAAACATTTGCCCCTTCCCAAACGAAAGGTGTTTTCGAAGTATTTTCGTTATTCATTGTAACTGATTTTGAGCCAGAACAACTCATTGTTAAGTATACTAAAGATAAAAAAAGGAAAGTGTATTTTTTCATTATTTTAGAATATTTTAGGATGGATTGTGTTGAAAAAAATAGCCACGAATTCACGAATTATTTTTTAAAATCTGTGAGAATAAAAATTCGTGAATTCGTGGCGGAAAAATAGTTTCTCGCAGATTTGGCAGATTTTTTTTTTAAAATTATCTGCTCACTCGAGCGTAAGCGAACAGGCGAATCAATCTCCTAAATCTGCGAGAGAAAAAACATTGTTATTCCAATTCTAAAACCAAAGCTGATTTTGGTTCTAAAGTAATTTCAGAAGCTAAATCGAATGTTTTTCCTGAAATAACATCTTTTCCTGATTTGTAGTTTTTGATGCTTTCTTTAAAGCGGTTTGTTTTTACAACCTGCTCTTTTGCATTGTTATTGAAAACCACCATAACCGTTTTATTATCAGTATATCTGAAATACACATACGTATTATTTTCTGGAATATAATGCTTCATTTTTCCGAAATGAACCGCTTCGTTTGTTTTTCTCCAGTTGAATAATTTTGCACTGAAATCAAAGTAAGCCGCTTGTTCTGGAGTTCTTCCTTCTTTGGTGAAAGCATTGTTTTTGTCCCCAGCCCATCCGCCTGGAAAATCCTGACGAATATCGGCATCTCCGCCTTTGCCTTTATCTCCACCCATTCCGATCTCTGAACCGTAATAGATTTGCGGAATTCCACGAACTGTTGCCAATAAAGTCATTGCCAGTTTGTATTTTGGTAAATCATATTTGAATTTTTCATTCATACGATCCGTGTCATGATTTTCGGCAAAAACCAAAATGTTATTGGTATTTGGATATAGAAAATCCATAGCAAAATTGTTGTAGAATTTAATCAATCCGCTATCCCAGTTTGGCTCATCTTCACTAAAGGCAGAAGTAATCTGACTTTGAAGCGTAAAATCCATTACACTTGGAAGATTCGAATTGTAGTTTTCAATAGCACCAATTTTACTGTCTTTCTGCCAAAAAGCTAAATTTGCTTGATTGTGCATCCAGATTTCACCTACAATGTTAAAATTAGGGTATTCATCTGTAATAGATTTTGCCCAATTTGCCATAGCAGTTTTATCTGAGTAGTTATAAGTATCTACTCTGAAACCATCAAGATTTGCAAATTCAATCCACCAGATTGCATTTTGAGTTAAATATTTTGCAACCAAAGGATTTCTAAGATTTAAGTCTGGCATTGAAGGCACAAACCAGCCGTCAACACAAACTTCCTGATCTATTTGAGAAGCGTGAATATCTGTAATTACTTCACGTCTGTGGTGTGTTTGTGTAAAAGTTTCAAATTGATTGAACCATGTTTTGGTTGGAATATCTTTCATCATCCAGTGCGTAATTCCCCAGTGATTGGTAACATAATCCATAACCAGTTTCATGTTATTTTTGTGCATTTCTGCCGATAAACGAGCGTAATCATCGTTTGTTCCGTAACGTGGGTCGATTTTGTAAACATCCGATTGTCCGTACGTATGATACGAATGCTGTTTGTCGTTGTCTTCGCATAAAGGTGTGCTCCATATTGTAGTTGCACCAAGAGAAGAAATATAATCTAAGTTTTTAATAATTCCTTCGATATCGCCACCATGACGTCCGCTTGGGTCTTGACGATTTGCTTTTTCTGTTAAAGAAGCATCGCTGTCGTTTTTAGGATTTCCGTTAGCAAAACGATCCGGCATAATTAAGTACATCAAATCAGATGCATCATAACTTTTTCTTTCGGCCGAATTCGCTCTTCTTTCTTTTAGAGCATATTTTTGTTTAAAGGCAACTTTATTATTGTTTTTGAAAGAGAAAACCAATTCAGAAGCTTTTACGTCTTTTGTATCGATTGTCACGAAAAGATAGTTTGGGTTTTCTGTTTTTTCTACATTTTTAATCGCGACATTATTCGAAACCGAAGCTTCATATTGTGCAATATTTTTTCCGTAGAACATAATCTGCAGTTCTGAATTTTTCATTCCTGCGTACCAAAACGGTGGTTCTACTTTTTGAATTTGCGCTTTCGCGGAAGCGGAAAACAACAATACCAATAAGGCTAATTTATAGATAATAGATGTTTTTTGATTTTTCATAGTTTGTAATTTTTATTTCTTTTGTTCAAGCATCCATTTATAAATTTCAGGATTTGTTTCATAGAGATATTGAATCTCATGTCCTTCATTTTCTAAACGAGTAAACTTGAATTTATTCTTAGTTTCACACGATTCAAGACCTTTTGCAATTCTTTCCGTTTCACTAAATGGGATTTTATCATCGGCTGTGCCATGAAAAGCCCAAATTGGAATTTTACTAAGATTGCAAACTCTCGTTAAATCGCTGTCGTTAATTCCGCCGCAAAGCGCAACAACTGCAGCAAATTGGTCAGGAAAGTCTAGAGCTGTAATGTAAGCTCCGTAACCGCCCATGCTAATTCCGGTAATGTAAATTCTGCTTTTATCAATTCTATATTTTGCTTCTAAATCGGCAAATAATGTTTCAAACCAATTTTCTGTCGACCAGTATTTATTATCTGGACATTGAGGCGAAGCAATTATAAAATCAAAATTTTGTCCTTTTTCAACTAAATAAGGTAAACCGTATGTTTTGAGCTTATTTAAATCATTTCCTTTCTGCCCTCCGCCATGAAGATAAATTACAAGTGGATATTTTTTATTTTCTTTTGAATAGTCTTTTGGCACGTATAATAAATAATCATATTTCGCTGCAACTTTCTGTTGAGAGTAGCTGTTAAGAGTCAAAAGTGTTATTAAAATAATTAAAAAGCTTGATTTGTAATTCATTTAAATCGGATTTAAGTAGGATTATGATTTATGCCTAACAGATTTTGAAACCTGTTAGGATAAGCTTTTTGCAATTTAAAAAAAAGACAAGTAATCTTGGGGTTAATTACTTGTCTTTAAAAATTATTTGTTTTCAATAATGCTTATCGCATAACCTCCACCTGGAGCAGAAAACTGAGATAATTTTGATTTGTTTGTTACAGCAATTTTTTTGATAGTATAAGCCTGCGGATTAGTTTTGTAATGCGCATCTTTTGCATCAGCATAAATTGTTGCGGTATATTTTTTACCTTTTTCAAGGAAACCGAAATCGATGTTTGAAGTACGTGGCGTTTCTCCGTTTACGTTTCCAACAAACCAGTTATTTGTTCCCTTTGCTTTACGAGCAACAGTGATAAAATCTCCTGGCTCAGCTTCAATATATTTACTTTCTGACCAGTCTACAGCCACATCTTTAATGAATTGGAATGCATCTAGAAAACGGTTGTAGTTTTCTGGAGTATCAGCAGCCATTTGCAACGGGCTGTACATAGTAACGTATAATGCCAATTGGTTTGCAATTGTACTGTTTACATGAGATTTGTTCTCAGGATTCATTTTACTGATATCCATTTCGAAGATTCCCGGAGTGTAATCCATTGGGCCTCCAATTAAACGTGTAAATGGTAAAACGGTAACGTGATTTGGTTTAGAACCTCCAAAAGCTTGGTATTCTGTTCCTCTTGCAGCTTCGTTTCCAATTAAGTTAGGATACGTTCTAGCGATTCCTGTTGGGCGAACTGCTTCGTGAGCGTTCACCATAATTTTATAATCAGCTGCTTTTTCGATAGCATATTGATAATGGTTTACAATCCATTGGCTGTAGTGATTTTCACCTCTTGGCAAAATATCACCCACGTAACCGCTTTTTACAGCATCATATCCATTATCATTCATGAATTTGTAAGCAGCATCCATGTGGCGCTCGTAGTTACGAACAGATCCTGAAGTTTCGTGGTGCATGATGATTTTTACACCTTTAGATTTTGCATATTCATGCAGACCTTTTACATCAAAATCTGGGTATGGAGTCAAGAAATCAAAAACATAATCTTTAGAATGTCCAAACCAGTCTTCCCAGCCTTCGTTCCAGCCTTCAACCAAAACAGCGTCGAAACCGTGCTGTGCAGCAAAATCAATGTATTTTTTCACATTAGCATTGTTTGCTCCGTGTGTTCCGTTTGGTTTTGCTTTCGCGAAATCAGTAACTCCCAATTGTACTGTTGGGTAATCATTAGTGTATGACCAAGAGCTTTTTCCTGTAATCATTTCCCACCAAACACCAACGTATTTTACTGGTTTAATCCAAGAAGTATTGTCAATTTTTGATGGATCGTTTAAGTTATAAGTCATTTTTGAAGCTAAGATTTCTCTAGCATCATCGCTTACAATAATCGTTCTCCAAGGTGAATGATTTGGTGCTTGCATATGACCTTTATCTCCTTTTGCATCTGGAGTTAACCATGAGGTGAAAGTCATGTTTTTATCATCTAAATTCAAGTGCATACAAGAATAGTCAATTAAAGCCGCTTCGTGTAAGTTGATGTAGATTCCTTCATTTGTTTTTAACATCAAAGAAGTCTGAACTCCTGTTGGAGAAAAAGATTTTTGTGAAACGTTTGCTGTGTATGCTTTTTCAGATAAACCTCGAATCTCAGATAGTTTCGATTTTGTGTAATCGTATTCCTGAGTATCATAATCTCCTGGAATCCAGAAAGCAGTATGATCTCCAGTCATAGCAAATTGAGATCTTTCTTCTTTAATTACAAAATAAGTAAGATTCTTTTGTGCTGGGAATTCATATCTAAATCCAAGTCCATCTTCGAATAAACGGAAACGGATAATAATTTGTCTGTCTGTTCCTTTTTGATTTAAAGTAACCGCTAACTCATTATAATGATTTCTAATGTGATCTACTTCTCCCCAAACCGGTTTCCAAGTTTCGTCAAAAGTGGAAGTTTTAGTATCAGCAATTGTAAAGTCGTTTAATAAAGATTTTTTGTCATCTTTAAGTTCAAGACCCAATTTACTGGTTTTTACAACTTCTTTGTTTTTGTATTTTAAATTGTAAGTTGGAGTTCCGTCGTTTTGAAGAGAAAATTCCATTACGAACTTGCCTTCGGGTGATTTTAATTGCTGCGCTTTTGCAACAGTGCTGAACGCAAACAAAATTAAACTTGCGAAAAATAAGTTTTTCATGTTTTTTAGATTTTTAGTGTATTGTAATTTAATTTATTTGTACAAATTTACTTGCAATTTCAGGTTTTCCGTTAACGATAATTGTTAAATCTTGATCGCCATCTATAGTAAATGTTGTTTCATTGTGATTTACAGCTACTTTTAAAATTTGATTTCTGAAATTAATTTTAAAAGAATACCCTTTCCATTCTTTTGGAATTTTTGGTGAGAAATGAAGCTGATCGTTTTTAACACGCATTCCTCCAAAGCCTTCCACGATACTCATCCATGTACCAGCCATTGACGTGATGTGACAACCTTCTTCCACTTCTTTATTATAATCATCCAAATCCAGACGAGAAGTTCTTAAATAAAATGTATATGCCATGTCCATTTTATCTAAAGCTGCAGCTTGAATCGAGTGCACGCAAGGCGAAAGCGAACTTTCGTGTACGGTAAATGATTCATAAAATTCGAAATTGCGTTTTAATTCTTCTTTTGAGAAATGATCTTCGAAGAAATAAAAACCTTGTAAAACGTCTGCCTGTTTGATGTAAGGAGAACGCAACACACGATCCCAAGACCATTTTTGGTTAATCGGGCGTTGTGAACGATCTAAATCTTTTACCGGAACTAAATCTTTGTCTAAGAAACCATCTTGCTGTAAGTAGATTCCAAGTTCTTCAGAAATAGGGAAGTACATATCGTCTGCCACTTTTTTCCATTCTTTGATTTCTTCAGATGAAAGATTAACTTTTTCCATCACTCTTTTGTGATCTGCTGGATATTCTGAAGCTACTTTTTCAATTTGTTCAGCAGCAAAATCAATACACCACTTTGCAATATAATTGGTGTAGAAATTATTGTTGATGTTGTTTTCGTATTCATTTGGACCTGTAACGCCCAAAATCACGTATTGATTTTTATCTTTTGAGAAAGAAGCTCTTTGGTGCCAGAAACGCGCAATACCAATTAAAACTTCTAAACCTTTTTCTGGAATATAAGAGTAATCGCCCGTGTAACGGTTATAGTTGTAAATTGCAAAAGCAATCGCACCATTTCTATGGATTTCTTCGTGTGTGATTTCCCATTCGTTGTGGCATTCTTCACCATTCATGGTCACCATTGGATACAACGCTGCGCCGTTTTTGAAACCTAAATTATCCTTAGCATTTTCAATCGCTTTGTCTAATTGGTTGTAACGATACGTCAATAAGTTTCTTGCAACCTGCTGGTCTTTTGTTGCCATGTAAAACGGAATGCAATAAGCCTCAGTGTCCCAATAAGTAGATCCGCCGTATTTTTCTCCTGTAAATCCTTTTGGACCAATATTTAAACGAGAATCTTTTCCTGAATAGGTTTGGTTTAATTGGAAAATGTTGAAACGAATTCCCTGTTGTGCTTTTACGTCGCCTTCAATTGTAATATCTGACATTTCCCAAACTTTTGCCCAGGCATCAATTTGATTTTGAAGCAAAGCATCATATCCTAAGGCAACAGCAGATTTGATTACTTTTTCGGCTCCAGCCAAAGTGTTTTCGTGGTTTAAAGAAACCGTATAACCTCCAATTTTTTGAATGGTTGAGGTTTGTCCTTTTGCAATAATAGTTCCGTACGTATATTGAACTTTATCTACAGTTGAATCGATTGTTGATGGCGAAACATTGATGTTTTCTCCATTTGCCAAAATCGTATTGTGCATAAAAGTCGTTACTTTAAAATGCGTTTTGAAAGTTTGAGCCGTTACAAAAGCTTCATTTGTACCTTTTTTAACTTCCAAAGGTTCCCAGAATTTTTCTTCCCAGTTGGCATCTTCATTGGTTACACCAGCGTCGATATACGGTTTATAAACGATTTTTGCATCTTTATTTAAAGGTGTAATATCGTATTTGATCACTCCGGCTTCGTCTAAATCTAAGGAAAGAAAACGACGAATGTTTACCGCAATCTCAGTTCCGTTTTTAAGAACAGCTTCAAAAGAACGATTGTACCATCCTTCTTTCATATTCAATTCTCTGCGGAAATTTTTAACTTCGGTACAATTGTGTAAATCAAGGTTTTCTTCGTTGATTTCAATATCAATTCCAATCCAGTTTGGTGCATTTAGTACTTTGGCGAAATATTTCGGATAACCGTTTTTCCACCAGCCCACTTTTGTTTTATCTGGATAATAAATCCCTGCGATATAACTTCCCTGGAATGTTTCGCCAGAATATGCTTCTTCAAAATTCGCACGCTGCCCCATAGCACCGTTTCCGATACTAAAAAGACTTTCGGACGATTTTACTCTTTCGACATCAAATCCTTCTTCTATTATGGACCAATTGTCTGGTTTTATATAATCTTGATTCATTTTTAAATTAGATAATGTGGCAATTAGATAATGTGTCAATTTGATAATTTGATAATTATTTTTGACTGTTTTTACCTTTTAATTGCTTGGTTGTTCTACGTTTTTTTTTAAATGAAATAATTTTGTCGGTTTGATCATTAAATAATTCTCATTTTAGAAATTATCTAATTATCAAATTTTCTCATTGACTAATTAAATCGTTAATAAAGCTTGTTTCGATTTGGGTAAAATCTTTAAAAATATGATCAGCTTCATGTAAAATTGTTTCCTCACCAATTCCAACACTTACCATTTCTGCGATGTTTGCTGCCTGAATTCCGGCAACAGAATCTTCAAATACGATTGAATTTTTTGGATCAATATGTAATAATTGAGCCGCTTTTAAGAAAACTTCTGGGTCTGGTTTTGCATTGGTAACGTCATTTCCGTCAACAATAACATCGAAGTAAGATAGAACTCCAGTTTTTTCTAAAATTGGTCTTGCATTTTTGCTGGCAGAACCCAATGCAATACCTTGATTTTTCTCTTTTAATAGTTTTAGAATTTTTAAAACTCCTGGAAGAACCTCACTTTCATCCATGTCAACTAAATAAGATAAATAATCTTCGTTTTTTTGAATTAACCATTTGTCTTTGTCCTCTTGCGAAGCCTCAACATTTCCTAATCCAAGTATAATATCCAACGAACGAACTCGGCTTACACCTTTTAAAAGTTCGTTGTCTTCATGCGTAAAATTTATATTTAACGACTGAGCAATTTTTTGCCAAGCCAAAAAGTGGTATTTAGCGGTATCAACGATCACGCCGTCAAGATCGAAGATGAATGCTTTTTTATTATTCATGGATTTCAATTTTAGTTTTACTATTTACTCTAAGAGTCAATAATCCTGCGAAAATCATTGATACACCTCCAATTATTAGAGCGTAAATAGGTTCATTATGGAAGAATTGTTTGATTACGAATCCTAATATCGTAGCGGCTACGATTTGCGGAATTACTACGAAAAAGTTAAAAACTCCCATATAATAACCCATTTTTGCAGCTGGCAAAGCACCAGATAACATCGCATAAGGCATTGATAGAATACTCGCCCATGCAATACCAACTCCCAGCATTGGAAGGATAAGCATTTGTTTGTCACCAATAAAATAAATTGAAATTAAACCAACGCCTCCAGCGCATAAAGCCAATAAGTGTGTTGCTCTAACGCCTACTTTTTTTGCAATAATTGGCAGTAAAAAGGCAACTGCAGCGGCAATTCCGTTGTAAACTGTAAACAATACCGAAACCCAGTCGGCGGCATCATTGTAGGTTTTCGAAGTTGTGTCTGTAGTTCCAAAAATATGCTGCGTAACTGCTTGAGTTGTATAAATCCACATTGAGAAAAGCGCAAACCAAGAGAAAAATTGAACCCAAGCTAATTTTTGCATTGTTTTTGGCATATTCAATAAATCGGTCATGATTATGGTAAAACCATTCTGAACTTTTTTTGTTCGTAATTGCGATGCAATTACAAATAAAACACCCATGAAAATTAGACCTATAAATAGAATGTAAAGTTCTTTTGCCAGACTGTTTTCGAAAATTAAAAATGAAATTAATGCTCCGATACCAGCAAACAATAATCCTAAAAGCAATTGTTTTTTTGTAGAAACGCCAGATTCTGTTTCAGAATTTGATATGCCTTCGGAGTCTTTTTTGCTGTTAGCTTCGAAAGCATGAAGTTCTTCAGGCGTATATTCGGTTGATTTAAAAACGGTCCATAAAACGGAAAGCAGAAAAACGATTCCGCCAATATAAAATGACCATTTTACAGCATCGGGAATAATTCCTTTTGGCGCAACATTGCTGACATCAAAAACATTTGTGAAAAGATAGGGTAGAACAGAACCAACAACGGCACCGGTACCAATAAAGAAACTCTGCATAACAAAGCCCAAGGCACGCTGATGGTCGGGTAAATTATCGCCTACGAAAGCACGGAAAGGTTCCATTGAAACGTTGATTGAAGCATCCATTATCCATAAAGTTCCTGCAGCAATCCATAAAGTTGGAGAGTTGGGCATTACGAACAAAGCCATCGATGACAAAATAGCGCCAATTAAAAAATAGGGGCGTCGTCTCCCTAAACGAGTCCAAGTTCTATCACTGAAATAACCAATAACGGGCTGAATAATTAAACCTGAAACAGGCGCAGCAATCCACAAAATTGGGATTTCATCTATTTTAGCACCAAGGGTTTCAAAAATTCTTGAAGTATTTGCGTTTTGCAGTGCAAAACCAAATTGTATTCCTAAGAAACCGAAACTCATGTTCCAAATTTCCCAGAAACTTAATTTACGCTTTTCCATTATCGTAATTTGAAAAATTATACGATAAGCGCCTTGCTTATCAAAACTTTGTTCTTTTCGAAGTAAAACTAAAAGCCTTGACGGGCGTAAAATTATAAATTATTTTTTTATATATGCTAATAAAAAAGCCATAAATATTTTTTATGGCTTTAGAAAGTGTTGATTTTAAGTTTTTTAGTCAGTAGATTCTCTTTTTATTAAATGAGTTTCTATAACTTCTGTGGTGTAATTTTCAGTATGTTCTTCGTCGTCATCTTCTTCTGCTTCAAGTCTTTCAATAAGCATTTTTGCTGCTTTATTGCCCATTTTTTCTCCGCTTTGGCTAACGGTTGTAATTGTTGGAGTCGAGTATTTTGAAATGATTCCGTCAGTAAATGCAATTACAGCTAAATCTTCAGGAACTTTTAATCCCATTTTATTTGCTGTTTTGATAATTGTTACAGCAAAAAGCTCATTTACGGCAAAAACAGCATCGAAAGCTCTTTCATGCAAAAGCTGACTAATGGTTATTTCGCAAGTTTCTACATCTTCAATTTTTATGATTAAATCTTCATTAAAAGGTAATCCATTGTCTAATAATGCTTTTTCATAGCCATCGGTTCTCAGTTTTCCAACACTTACATAATCGACTGTAGTTACCAGAGCAATCTTCTTGCGGCCATTGTCAATCAAACTTTGAACTGCTTCATAGGCTGCAGATTTATCATCAATAATTACTTTATCGCATAATATATCGTTTGTAACGCGATCAAACATTACTACAGGCATTCCTTGGTTGATCACTTCGGTAATATGATGAAAGTCGCCTTTAAATTGTGTTTCTTTAGAAAGAGACATGATAAAACCATCGATACTTCCGTTGGCTAACATCTCCATATTTAGCACTTCTTTGTCAAAAGAATCGTCTGATACACAGATAACTACGCTGTATCCGTATTCGTTTGCAACCTGTTCTACTCCGTTGATGACAGTAGAGAAAAAGTAGTGTACGATTTCTGGAATAATAATCCCGATACTCTTGGTTTTTCGGTTCTTTAAACTAAGGGCAATATTGTTGGGCTTGTAGTTGTAAAACTTCGCAAAAGCCTGCACTTTTAGTCGTGTTTCTTCGCCAATTTCTAGACTGTTTCTAAGTGATTTTGAGACAGTTGAGATAGACACGTCAAGCTCCTTTGCAATCTGTTTGAGGGTTATTTTACGTTTCATGGAGTTAATTGAAAAAAATCTAATTAATAATAAAGGTGTGCAATATTTTTGGTATTTGCAATTTTAACGCTAAAAGATTACAAAAAATAGAAAGTTTTCAACACTACCACGTTTTCGTAAAGCAATAAAAATTGTCTCTGGTTGAGCATGTTAATAAATTCATAATTTTGGAATTCGAAGTAAAATTAAAAACTTAACTAACAGTCAAAAACTCAAAACTAATTTAAACAAAAAGTATGAAAACAATTTACAAAAAGTTGTTATTTTTATTCCTTCTGCTTCCGTTTACAGTACTAGCTCAGAGTACTTTAAGTGGAGTAGTAACTGATCATGCCACAGGTCAGCCAATACCAGGGGTAAATGTAAATGTACAAGGTTCCGCAACTGGTACCTCTACAGATTTTGATGGTAAATTCCAATTGCCAAATTTAAAAAATGGAGACAAGATTTTAGTTTCATTTATTGGATACAAAACAGCGACTATTGTCTTTAATGGTCAAAAAAACTTGCCAGTATCTTTAGAAGAAGATACCAATCAATTACAGGAAGTTGTAGTGCAAGTGGGTTACGGAACTGTTAAGAAAAAAGACGCAACAGGATCTGTTTCTCAAATTTCTGCCAAAGAATTTAATAAAGGTATCAACGTTACTCCAGAATCTTTGATTGGTGGACGTATTGCTGGTGTAAATGTTGTTGGAGGAGGTGCTCCAGGAGCAAAAGCAGATATTAGAATTCGTGGAGGATCTTCATTAAGTGCTTCAAACGACCCATTGATTATTTTAGATGGACTTCCTTTAAGCAACGCTGTTCCAAGTGGTGCTACAAGTATATTGTCTACAATTGACCCAAATGATATTGAGTCATTTACAGTTCTTAAAGATGCTTCTGCAGCGGCTATTTACGGTTCACGTGCAGCAAATGGTGTAATCGTAATTACAACTAAAAAAGGAACTAAAGGTGGTGTAAAAGTGAACTTCAGCTCTCAAGTTGGTATCAATACAGTAGCTAATACAGTTGATGTTTTAAATGCAGATCAATTTAGAAGTTTTGTAAACTCAAAAGGATCTGATGCTCAAAAAGCATTAATGGGTACTGCAAATACAAACTGGCAAGATGAAATTTTCCATACAGCTTTAACAACAAACAATAATATCTCTGTAAGCGGTGCTTTATTCAATAAATTACCAGTACGTTTATCTGTTGGTAATGTTGATAATCCAGGAATCTTAAGAAACACTTCTTTTGAAAGAACAACGACATCGATATCGTTAAATCCAGTATTGTTTGATAATCACTTAAAAATTGATATTAGCGGAAACTTATCTTTCAGCAAAAATCAATTTCAAGACGAAGATGCGGTTATTGGTTCTGCAATTAGTTTTGATCCAACACAATCTCCTTACGAAGCGGGTTCTCGTTACGGAGGATATTTTGAATGGTTGGAGCCAAACGGAAACTTAGCATTATTACCTGCTAAAAACCCAGTTGCAAGATTAAATCAAGAAGACAAAAGATCTAAATCTACTAGAAAATGGGGTAACATCAGCCTTGATTATAAATTCCATTTCTTCGAAGATTTAAGATTTGTTGCAGAAGCTGGTATCGATAGATTCGACAGTAGCGGATACAACAGACAAAGTACAGAAAGTGCTTTAGGATATCAGCCAAACCCATTCAGTTCTGGAAACTGGGTAAATTTAGGAAACGATAATACGTACACAGATGATCTTCAAAACAAAAACTTGAATGCGTATTTTGTGTATAGCAAAACTTTTGGAAAACTTAAATTGGATGCTACAGCTGGTTACAACTATCAGTTGTTCCAAAAAGAAAAATACCAATCTGGAGAGCTTACACAGCCTGCAGCTAGTAGAAATGAAGATGTTATTACTGATCCAGATATTAATTTACAATCTTATTTTGGACGTGTGAATTTAGGTTGGGACAGTAAATATTTATTGACTTTAAACTACAGAAGAGACGGAACTTCTCGTTTCTCTGAAGAAAACAGATGGGGTAACTTTATGGGAGGTGCTTTTGCATGGAATATTGCTGAAGAGTCTTTCTTAAAAGATAACGAAACACTTTCTAGTTTGAAATTAAGAGTTGGTTACGGTACTACAGGTCAGCAAGATATTTCTGCTCAGTATGACTATTTAAGAAGAGTTACACTTGGTACGGTTAATACTCAATATGTATTTAATGGTGTTGTTTACAGAACAGCTAGACCAGAAGGATATAACCAAAATATCAAATGGGAAGAATTGGCTGAGATGAATATCGGAGTTGATTTTGGATTCTTAAAAGATAGAATTACTGGATCTGTTAACTATTTTGATAAAAAATCATCTGACTTATTAGCTGATGTATTAGTGCCAGATGGTGCTAACTTGAGAAACCAAGGATTTAATAATATTGGTGATTTAAGAACTAAAGGGGTTGAATTCAGCCTTCAGTCAGATATCATCAAAAAAGATAATTTAACTTGGAACGTAGCGGTTAATGCTACTTATTTAGACCAAAAAATTGAGAGTTTAGGTCAGACTGTTGAAGGTTTCCAAGGTTATGAAGTAGGAGATAATATTAAAGGTGGAAACGGAAATAAAGTTTTAATTAATACAGTTGGATCTGCTCCAAATTCATTCTTTGTATACGAGCAATTGTATGATGCAAACAAAAAACCTATTGCTGGAGCTTATGTTGACAGAAATGGAGATGGTAAAATTGATGGAAATGATCGTTACAGATACAAAAAACCAACAGCAGATTATACTTTCGGTTTATTCTCAACTTTAAACTACAAAAAGTTTGATTTTACAATGAACTGGAGAGCAAGTTTAGGAAATTACATTTTTGATAACGTAAATTCTAACTTAGGATATTCAGATGCAGGTTTAAGAAGACAAACAGACTTATCAAACGTAAGTTCAGATTATTTAAATACTGGATTTACTTATGAAGATAATGGAACTCAGCGTTATTTATCTAATTACTATGTAAAAGATGCTTCTTTCATCAAATTAGATAACGTAACAGTTGGTTATACTTTGGATAAAGCTTTATTGAAAGCTGCTTCTTTAAGATTCTCAGCAGGTGTTCAAAATGTTTTTGTACTTACAAAATATGATGGATTAGATCCGGAGAAATTCAACGGAATCGATGGTAACGTTTATCCGAGAGCAAGAACATTCTTGTTTGGAGTAAATGCAAGTTTCTAATAGTACATTGAAAAACAAAATTTTAAAACATACAAAATGAAAATATCATTTAAATATATATCTTATTTCTTCCTATTTATTTTAGGAATAAGTATGACGCTTACTTCGTGTACTGACGATTTAAACGTGACACCAAAAGATGATGATGAATTTTTATCGGAAACTTTTTTTGAAGATCCAGCATCTTACAAACAGGTTTTAGCAAAATTATACGCTGGACTTTATGTAGGAGGAAATGATGGTGACGGACAAGCAGATATTGCTGGTCTTAGCGGGGATTTTAGTAGTTACTTGCGTTTGCTTTTTGTAACGCAAGAATTACCTACAGATGAGGCTGTTATTGCTTGGGCTGATGGTGCTTTGCCAACATTAAACACGCAAACATGGTCTCCTGTAAATGAGTTTTTATACGGAACGTATTCTAGAGCATCTTACCATATTAGTTTGGCAAATGAATTTTTAAGACAAACTACAGATGAGAAATTAGAAGCAAGAGGTGTTGATGCAAGTCTAAAAGCTGAAATTGCAACCTTTAGAGCAGAAGCTCGTTTCTTAAGAGCTTATTCTTATGTAAACTTAATGGATTTGTTTGGTAATGTGCCAATTACAACAGAAGCAGATCCTGTTGGATTCTTTTATCCAGTACAAAAATCTAGAGCAGAAGTTTTTGCTTTTGTAGAGTCTGAATTAAAAGATTTAGATAATAGTTTAGCAAATGCAAAATCAAATGAATACGGTAGAGTGGATAAGGTAGCGGCTAAATTTTTATTAGCTCAAATTTATTTGAACTCTAAAGTATATACAGGAACAGAAAGAAACAATGACGTAGCAACTTTATGTACTGAAATCATTAATTCAGGATATACATTTGCAAACGTTCCTTATTCTTACTTATTCTCTGCAGATAACAATACAAATGGTGCTCAAAACGAATTTATTTTCCCGATCATAAGTGATGGAAATGCAATTAGAGCAACTGGTGGAGGAATGAGTTTTATTATTCACGCTGCTATTGGAGGAAGTATAGATGCTGCTTCAAGAGGAATGGACGGAGGTTGGTTCGGTACTAGAACTCGTAAAGAATTCGTGGCTCTTTTTCCTGATGCAACTGCTACTGGAGATAAAAGAGGAACATTCCATACTGATGGACAAGCTTTAGATATTACTAATATTTCAACATTTACAGATGGTTATGCTGTGACTAAATATATTAATAAAAAATCGGATGGTTCACCAGCTCAAAGAACTGATATTCCAGATACTGATTTTCCAGTTTTCAGAGTTTCTGATGCTTATTTAATGTATGCTGAAGCTGTTGTACGTGGTGCAACTACAGGTAATTTGGCAACTGCTGTAGATTATGTAAACCAAATTAGAACAAGAGCAGGAGCAACTACAATATCAAGTGCAAATTTAACTCTTGATTTTCTTTTGGCAGAAAGAGGTAGAGAGTTATTCTGGGAGTGCCACAGAAGAACAGATTTGATTCGTTTTGGAAAATTTACAGGAGGAAGCAAGATCTGGCAATGGAAAGGTGGCGTAATGAATGGTATGGCAACAGATTCATATAGAGACTTAATGCCTATTCCTTCTAAGACAATTCAGGCGAACCCTACATTGAAACAAAATCCTGGGTACTAATATCTAATAGAACTGTAAAATGAAAAATATATATAAAATTTTAATCGCATTTATTGGTGTGCTATTGGTGTCGTGTAATGCGGACTCTGTAGACGAAAGACCAGTGCTTAATGTTGTTGCAGCTCCAGAAATTACAGCGCCAACAACAGGTCAGAATTATGTTCTTGATGTTGATAAAGCATCAGACGAAGTAGCTAAATTTACTTGGTCGGCTGCGCAATATTCTTCAACTGTAGCAATAAAGTATACTTTGCTTATTGATAAGAAAGGCGGAGATTTTACTGCTGCAAAAACATTGCAAAGTACTACAAACAGTATTACTGAGGTTTCTGTACTAGGTAAAGAATTAAATCAAGCAGCAATTGATTTAGGAGGAAAACCAGAAGAAGCGGCTCAGTATGATGTAAAAATTACTGCTAATGTTTCTGGAGGTTTTGTTCAAGTTGGAAAAAACTTAATTACAATTAGTGTTACTCCTTATTTAGGAAGAGTTACTTATGATTTCACAGATTGGTATCTAATAGGAGCGGCTGTTGCTGGCGGATGGGATAATAATGTTGATACGAAACATCAGCCAATGTTCAGAGATGGTAAAGATGATACAAAATATAAATTTGTTGGTTATTTCAAAGCAGGTAACTTTAAACTAATATCTGTAAAAGGAAGCTGGGATTCTCAATTGGGGAAAGCAGATGACAGTTCGATTGAAATTAAAAATAATGCAGGTGAATTTACAATTCCAGCAGATGGATATTATAATTTCCAGTTTAATACCAAAACTTTAAAATATACTTTGACACCTTACACAGATGCTGCATCAATAGCAAAATTATATGATACTGTTGGTGTTATAGGAAGCAGTACTCCTGGTGGCTGGGATGCTTCTACTGCATTAGATAAATCGACTTTTGACAAACATGCGTGGTCATTAGGAGCAACAAGCTTAAATGATGGAGAAGCAAAATTCAGAGCGAATAATGCATGGGATGTTTCATGGGGTGGAACTACTGCTTTTTCTGGTGGAGGAACTGGGGATAATATACCGGTTGCAAAATCTAAATATGTAATTTATTTCAATGATTTAGACGGAAGTTATTTGATGATTCCAAATCAATAAAAACTTCAGTTAATAACTGAAAAAGGGCTATCTCAGATAGCCCTTTTTTAATCAAACTTACTAATCAAATAACCACACTGATTATGAAAAAAACTTTACTATCAATATTTTTATTGATGGGACTAACTGCTTTTGCCCAACAGCAAACGGTTAGTTTTTCAATAAATCCGCCCACTTTTGAAGATACCACTTCCATAACTATTTCAATTGCAGGAACAAGTGTTAATGAAGGCACTTGGGGAATTACAGACAATGCCTTATATCTTTGGTCATGGTCTTATGATGTAAATGATGCAAATCAAGCAGATTCTCCTTCAAACGGATCTTGGACCGCTTCAAACGAAGCCAGCAGATTTACATACAATGCAGGAGCCGATACGTATACCAAAACATTTATACCCTCTGTATATTTTGGCAGAAATGGAATAGGCAGAATAGGTTTTTTGGTTAAAGCAAAAGACGGATCTGGATCAAAACAATCTCAAGATGCCGTTGCTGAAGTAGGAGCTTTTCAGGTAAATCTCACTTCGCCAGTCGAGAATAGTGCTTTAATTATAGCATCTGGATCAGATTTTAATATTGTTGCAACAAATACAAATGGAGCGGCAAGTTATTCTTTAAAAGCAAATGGAGTAGTTATAAATGCTAATGCAAGTACAGCGAGCTATTCTTATTCTCATACAAATGTTACAAGCAATCAGACCTATGAATTGAGTGTGACTCAAGCAGGAGTTACCCTTATAAAGAAGTTTTCGGTTGTTGTAAATCCAAATATAGTTTCTGAAGCAATGCCAACAGGATTGGCTGATGGAATTAATTATTCTAGTGATGTTTCCAAAGCAACATTGGTTCTTGATGCGCCATCAAAAGATTTTGTTTACGTTGCCGGAAGTTTCAATAACTGGCAGCCTACATCGGCGTATGCCATGAAAAAAGACCCTGTTTCAGGAAAATTTTGGTTAGAATTAACTGGATTGGTTTCAGGTGTAAATAATACTTTTCAATATTGGGTTGTAGATGCTTCACCGCTGGCTAATTCTCCATCTTTAGTAAAAACAGCAGATCCTTACTCAACTTTGGTTTTATCTCCTTATGATGATCCTTGGATTCCAGCATCTTCCTATCCAAATTTACCAGTTTATCCTGCAGGCCAACAATTTGAAGTTACCGTTCTTAAAACAGGACAGGCTCCATACAACTGGCAGGTTACAAACTTTGTAAAACCAGAAAAAGAAAAACTGGTAGTTTACGAGGTTTTGGTTCGTGATTTTGATGCTTCTCGCAATTTTCAAAGTTTAATTGATAAGATAGATTATTTTAAAAACCTTAAAATAAATGCTATTCAGCTAATGCCAGTAATGGAGTTTGAAGGCAATGAAAGCTGGGGTTACAACACTTCGTTTCATATGGCTTTAGATAAGTTTTATGGAACTTCAGATAAACTAAAAGAGTTTATCGATTTGTGTCATCAAAATGAAATCGCAGTAATTTTGGATGTTGCCTTAAATCATGCTTTTGGAAGAAATCCGATGGTTAGAATGTGGATGAATGATCCTGACGGAGACGGTTTTGGATCGCCAACATTAGAAAATCCATATTTTAATACCGTGGCAAAACATACTTATAGTGTAGGAGAGGACTTTAATCATCAGTCGGATAAAACGCAATATTATGTAGAAAGAGTAATTAAACAATGGATTGAAGAGTATAAAATTGATGGATTTCGATGGGATTTAACCAAAGGATTTACTCAAGCTTGTACGGCTTCAGATAATGCATGTACTGATGGTTATCAGCAAGATAGAGTAGATGTTTTAAAAAAATATGCCGATTATTCTTGGAGTTTAGATCCAACTCATTATACCATTTTTGAGCATTTAGGAAGTGACGCCGAAGAAAAACAATGGGCAGATTATAAAATTTCTGAAACGCCAAGTAAAGGAGTGATGATGTGGGGGAAAATGACAAAAGAGTACAATCAATTGTCAATGGGATATGCTTCTGAAAGTAATATTTTTAGAATGAATAGTGCAAACCGCGGATTTGCTGCCAACCGTTTAATGGGGTATGCAGAAAGCCATGACGAAGAACGTTTAATGTGTAAAAATGTACAATACGGAGCTTCAAACGGAAGTTATAATGTAAAAACATTAAATACAGCTTTGTCAAGAATGTCGGCAATTGGTGCCGTTTCTTTATTAATTCCAGGACCAAAAATGATTTGGCATTTTGGTGAACTAGGCTGGGAGAAGTCTATTTTTACCTGCAATGATGATTCTGTAAATTCAGATTTTGATGCTGTAGGCGGAGATTGTAAATTAGATACAAAGCCACAGCCTCAATGGGTAAACAATTGGCTTGGAAATTCTAATCGTAATAAGATTTATAACGATTGGGCAAAAATGATTACACTTAAAAAAACGGAGCCCGTTTTTTTAGGTACAGCCATAATTCCAGACGCCAATACATTAACTTTAAATGTAAAGATTACGAATGCAAATCTTACTTCAGCACAGTTAAAAGATGTCTTGATTCTAGCTAATTTCGATACTTCGGCACAAAATATTTCAACTGGTTTTCCATATACAGGAATTTGGTATAATTTGATGGATAACACGACAATAAATGTTATCGATGTAAACGCCCCAATTAATTTACCAGCTGGAGAGTATAGAATTTATGGTAATAAAACAGCAAACTTGGCAATTGAAGATTTCGAAAAAGGAAGCCAAGTTAATTTATATCCAAATCCTGTTGCCGATTATTTTACTTTAGGATTCAAAACTTCAAAAGTAGAGATCTATTCTGTTACAGGACAATTAGTAAAAACATTTAATACAAACGGAAATACAGATTATCAATTCTCTGTAAGCAGTTTAGCATCTGGATTATATCTAGTAAAAACGTTTGACGAATATAATAAGGTTCGCGTTGTGAAGTTTATTAAAAATTAGGTTTGGTTAGTAATGAAAAAGGGCTGTCTAGAAATGGACAGCCTTTTTTTTGTTAAGTAGTTTTTTAATGCAAATGTTTTATTTTAATGTTTTTTATATCTTTTGAAGTAATTGAATAAGCAGATATTATTTTTTGTGTTAGCTATAATTATTTATTTGTTTTTCTTTTAGGGTCGTTATATTCTCCAATTAAAGAATAATATCCAAATGTTCCTAATCCCATAACGATTAGCGGAGTAAGTATAAATAAAATTATTACACCAAATACTAAATCGTCTTGTTGGTCTGAAAGAAGTTTGGGCAAACCAAATTCAAACACGCAAAAATAAGCAGCAGCTGCGGCCAAAGCAATCCATAACGCCCCTAAAACTTGTTTAATCGCATTCATTTTTTTTGTAAATTTTAAAGGTGAGTAATTTTGTTTTTGTTGTCAATATAAATCATCCCAATAACAAAGCAGATTCCAGCAATAATTATAGGATACCATAATCCATCCAGATAAAAATCGGCTTTGCCTGCTGTTTTGGCGTGTGATACAAAGTAAGTAGAGATAGCAGGGAGCAATCCTCCAAAAATTCCATTTCCAACATGATAAGGCAATGACATAGAAGTATATCTAATTTTAGTTGGAAACATCTCCACCAAAAATGCCGCAATTGGACCGTAAACCATGGTCACAAATAGTACTTGAATAAAAACCAGAAAAATTAAAGCCCATTTATCATTTGGAGTTATTTGAATGGAGACACTTGTTTGCACATCTTTTTTCTCCATGTACGTTTTTTTCTCCATTACGGTTGTACCATCTGTATATTTTTTTTGAATGGTTGTAACAGAACTTCCATCAGCTTTCTTTTCGGTTGTTTCTCTAGGATTTTCTACGATTTCTATTTTTTTGCTAATGTCTGTTGTGTTGTACATTGCCTTATAAATAGGTCTATAGGATAAAATTGCCAATAGCATCCCGAACATCATAATGTATTTGCGTCCAATTTTGTCGCTCAGCCATCCAAAAACAATAAAAAATGGAGTTCCAATTAAAAGAGCAATTCCTAATAATTCATCAACTTGAGAAGAATCAACATTCATTACCGTTTTCATAAAGCTCATTGCATAGAATTGACCTGTATACCAAACAACACCTTGTCCCATTGTCGCTCCGAACAAAGCCAAAAGAACAAATTTTAAATTATATCGGTTTCCAAAACTCTCCTTTAACGGATTTGTGCTTGTGGTTCCTTCTTTTTTAGCTTTCGCAAAAACTGGAGATTCGTCCATGTTTTTTCGAATTAAATACGAAACTCCAACCATCGCAATCGAAACCCAAAACGGAACGCGCCATCCCCATAAATCAAAAGCTTCGGCAGAAAGCACGCTTTTAGTTGCTAGAATAACCATTAGAGAAATAAATAAACCAACAGTAGCAGTAGTCTGAATCCAAGAAGTCCAATATCCTTTTTCTCCAGCAGGTGCGTGTTCGGCTACATACGTAGCGGCTCCGCCATATTCACCTCCAAGAGCAAGCCCTTGCAGTAGGCGTAAAATCAGAACTAATAAAGGAGCGAGAAAACCAATCGTTTCATAACTCGGAATACAGCCAATTAGAAAAGTAGAACCACCCATTAATAATAAGGTAGCCATGAAAGTGTATTTGCGCCCAATAATATCGCCAAGTCTTCCAAAGAATAAAGCTCCAAAAGGTCGAACTACAAATCCTGCGGCAAATGTGGCCAAAGTAGATAAAAACGCTGCGGTTGGATTGTCGTTTGGAAAAAATTTAGTTGAAATAACGACAGCCAGACTGCCAAAAATGTAAAAATCGTACCATTCGATCATGGTGCCCATAGAAGAGGCTGAAATTACTTTCCAAATGCCCTTAGTAGAAGTTTTGCTCATAAAACTGCTTTGAGATCTTGTTAATGAATGAATTTTAAAAATACAGTTTTACGAATATAGAAGATATTTTGTTATTCACTTAATACTTTTTTAACAAAAACTGTTTATTTGTTGACATTTGGGTTTAACCGCAAAGAATGCAAAGAAAAAGCGCAAGGTTTTTTTGAATTGGCTCACAAAAGAAAATTTGAAGAGGGTTTAACCGCAAAGAGCGCAAAGAAAAAACGCAAAGGTTCGCAAAGTTTAATTTTAAAAACTTTGCGAACCTTTGCGTAAACCCTAGCGTTCCTTGCGGTCAAAAAAAAACAGAAAAGTATAAAAACAAAAAACCCGAATATTTCTATTCGGGTTTCGTGGTACCTCCAGGGATCGAACCAGGGACACATGGATTTTCAGTCCATTGCTCTACCATCTGAGCTAAGGTACCGTGCTTGTTGCGGGTGCAAATATATAATCATTTTTGGTTTGTGCAAAACATTTTTTAGAAAAAATCTATTCGTATCTTCGCAAAAGCAAAAATGGAAATATGATTTTAACGATCGATGTTGGCAATACCAGAATTAAAGCGTCTGTATTTGAGGATAATACTTCTCTAGAAAATTTTGTTTTTGATAAAAATGAAATCGAAAAAAAAATTGAAAAAATTTTAGAAAAATATCCAAAATGCTCCGATTTGGTTGTTGCTTCGGTAGGAAATATCGAAAAACAGTCCTTTTTGACTTTTGAAAACAGACTAAAAGTTCACTTTTTTACCCACGAAGATGTTTTCCCTTTTCAAAATAAGTATGCAACTCCAAAAACTTTAGGAATAGATCGAATGATTTTGGCTGCAGGAGCAACACTTCAATTTCCAAAACAAAACCGTTTGGTTATCGATGCGGGAACTTGCATAACCTACGATTTCATCGACGAAAATGATAATTATTTAGGAGGAGCCATTTCTCCAGGACTTCGTTTGCGATATGAATCGCTGCATAATTTTACGGCCAGACTGCCGTTACTAACCTTAGAAGAGCCCGACTCTTATGTAGGAAACTCAACGGCGCAGGCTATACATTCTGGTGTTGTCAACGGTTTCGTCTATGAGATTGATGGTTTTATCGATGAATATCGGAAAGAGTTTTTAAATTTTATCATAATTTTAACGGGTGGCGATGCAGATTTTTTGGCTAAACGATTAAAAAATACCATATTTGCCAATTCAAATTTCCTTCTGGAGAGTTTGAGCCAAACATATCAATATAAAATCGACAATGATTAAAAAAGTAATACTAAGCGCTTGTTTGCTTATATCGTTCGTTTCATTCGCTCAACAAGGTACTGCTTCACCTTATTCTTTTTTCGGAATAGGAGATGTGAGATTCAAGGGAACACTTGAAAACAGATCTATGGCAGGAGTTGCAGTAGAGCAAGATACGATTCACTTAAATATAGAAAACCCGGCAAGTTATGCCAGCTTAATTCAGACAACTTTTACAGTTGGAGGAACATTTGCTACTTCTAATTTAAAGACGACTTCTCAATCAGAAAAAGCACAAAGAACTACTTTTGATTATTTAGCATTAGGTATTCCGATGGGAAAATTTGGTGCTTCATTTGGTTTGATTCCTGTAAGTTCAGTAGGATACAAAATACGTAATGACAATTCAGCTACAGAAGGCGCATTAAATTCTCAGCTTGATGGAAAAGGTGGTGTGAATAAAGTATATTTTGGTTTATCATATAAAATCATGAAAAACTGGAATATTGGAGCAGATGCACAATATAATTTTGGAAAAATTACTACTACAACTATAGAAGGTATTACTGGAGTTGAAAGCGGAACGGCAGAAGTGAATACTTCTGAACTTTCAGGCATGGCATTTAGTTTCGGTACAATGTATCAGAAAAAAATCGATAAAAAAACGAGCATTTTTTCTAGTTTAAGCTATACTTTCGCTAGCAATCTGAATTCAGATAATAAGAGAGCTATTTCGGTTCAAGGAGATTCTGACCCTTATATCTCTCCAACAGAAACAACAAAATTAAAACTTCCGAACAAATTGAGTATTGGTTTTGGTATTGGCGAATCTAGAAAATGGCTTGTAGGAGCAAACATGACTTTTCAAGGAGACGGACAGCTAGCAAATTATTACAATGAGGCAAGTAATGTAAGATATGAGAGCTATTCTAAATACGCTCTTGGTGGATATTACCTTCCAAATTATACTTCTTTTACTAGTTATTTGAGCAGAATTACGTATAGAGCTGGTTTGAAATATGAAAAAATCGGTCTTATTGTAAATAATGAATCTATTAAAGATGTTGGAATGAGTTTAGGAGCTGGAATTCCAATTACAGGATCTTTCTCAAATCTAAATTTCGGAATTGAATTTGGTAAACGTGGTACAACAGCATCAGATTTAGTGCAAGAGAATTATGTTAATTTTAGTGTGAGTTTCTCTTTCAACGACAAATGGTTTGTGAAGAGCAAATTCCAATAAACAAAATATTTTATCTTTTAGAAGCTCATTACAATTTACTACATTTGGCAAATGAATTTACCAAAAAGATATAGTCTATTAGTTGTCACAGTTATTGCTGTGACAATGTTTTTTGGATGCGAAAGTAATTTTAAAGAAGTTCAGAAAATTAACTTCTCAGAATTTGTTCCTGCCAGTGATGCCGATACTGTAAATATTAAATACACAGATTCTGGACGCATTACAGGGGTTTTGATCAGTCCGAAAATGCTAGATTATTCCAATCTTGATTTTCCTTTTACAGAATTCCCTAAAGGAATCGATGTTACTTTATATGATAAAAAGCAAAAGCGTACCTTTATTAGAGCTAATTATGCGGTTTCCTATAAAAACACGGGAATTATTGATTTGATCGGTAAAGTAAAGATTACTTCTGAAGAAGGACAGGTTTTAGAAACAGAACAATTGTATTTCGATCAGAAAAACGAGTGGTTTTATACAGAACGAAAGTTCAAATTGACCGATAAAAAAGGGGTTTCCTATGGTCAGGGAATAGATTTTAGTAAAGATTTTAAAGTGATTAATTCGCAGCGAATAAGCGGTGAAATAGAATCAGACGAAGAAATATAATATTATGGGTTATTTAAAATATACACAATACGTTTACATCCTTTTTGCGGTTTTCTTTACTTATGATGGTATTGTAAAACTGAATGAAGGTGATGAAAGTTATCCTTTCTATTTTGTAATTGCAGGGATGGCTGTTTTTATGTTTTTCTTTAGGAGAAGATTTCTTAATAGGCATAATGATCGAAACAAAAAACAATAAAAATGGAAATTAGTATTATAGTAATCTGTTTAATACTAGCTGCCTTTTTTTCTGGGATGGAAATCGCTTTTACATCCGCCAATAAAATTTATCTCGAAATAGAAAAGAAACAAGACGATTTCTTGTCTCGAATCTTAACAAAATTAACCGAAAATCCTTCTAAGTTTATCGCTGCCATGCTTATAGGCAACAATGTAGCTTTGGTGATTTACGGTTTTTTTATGGGCGATCTAATTTTAGATTGGATGGCCTATTTTGGTTTAGTTTTTTCTGATTGGTGGAATATCCTTATTCAGACACTTCTAGCTACATTTGTAGTGCTGTTGACTTCAGAATTTTTCCCGAAGGTATTTTTCCAAATTTATGCCAATTCTTTAATTAAGATTTTGGCACTTCCGGCTTATTTATTTTACCGATTGTTTTATTATATCTCGACTTTCTTTATTTGGATTGCAGATTTTGTGTTGAGTAAATTTTTTAAAACAGAAGGAAGCCAAATTCATTTATTTAGTCGAATTGAGCTAGGAAATTACATAACAGAGCAAATGAGCACGGTTGAAGAAGATGAAGAGGTAGATTCTGAAATTCAGATTTTTCAAAATGCATTAGAATTTTCCGGAGTAAAGGCACGAGATATTATGACGCCTCGAACAGAAATTGTCGACATAGATTTGTTTGATACTGTAGACGATCTTAGAGCCTTATTTATCGAAACAGGATATTCTAAAATTATCATAAGCCAGAATTCATTAGATGATATTGTAGGTTATGTTCATTCCTTCGATTTGTTTAAAAAACCAGCTACAATAAAATCGGTTCTAATGACCGTTGAATTTGTTCCAGAAACCATTTTAATTAAAGATGTTCTGAATTTATTGATCAAAAAGCGAAAAAATGTTGCAGTAGTTTTAGATGAATATGGAGGGACTTCAGGAATTATCACAATTGAAGATATTGTAGAAGAGCTTTTTGGGGAAATTGAAGACGAGCACGATTTAGATGAAGAATTGATCGAAGAGCAAATTGGAGAAGGCAAGTATTTGTTTTCAACCAGATTAGATGTTGAGTATTTGAATGAGACCTATAAATTAATGATTCCAGAAGAAGATTCTTATGGCACATTAGGAGGTTTTATTGTCAATCATACAAAAGAAATCCCACAAAAAGGAGATAAAATTGTAATAGATAAGTTTCATTTTTATATTGAAGAGGCATCAAATAAGAAAATAGAACTAGTCAAAATGACAATTAAAGACTGATTTTTTAAATTAATGAAAAAAAATGTTGAAAATAAAACGCTAGTTGTATTGTTATTAACTAGATAATTGTATTTTCGCAAACTGAATATAAAATTAACGATAATAAAATGGCAGTTTTAGCAAAAATTAGACAGCGTTCCGCTTTATTGATAGGAGTTATTGCACTTGCATTATTTGCATTTATAATACAAGATCTATTTACAAGAGGAACATTTGGTCAAAGTTCAAAAGATGTAGGAAGCATCGATGGAAAAGATATTTCATTTGAAGACTTTAGAGTTAAAGTTAGTAATGTTGAAAAAAGTGGGCAAGGTATAACTTCCACTGAAGCTGCAAACAGAGTTTGGGATCAAGAAGTTTCAATCGCTTTATTGTCATCTCAATTTGATAAATTAGGATTGAGAGTTGGTGAAAAACACATTTTAGAGGTTTTGAAATCAGATCCAAATATTGGTAAAAACCCAATGTTCTTAAACGCAGCAGGAATTTTTGATGTTGTTAAGTTTAAAGATTATTTTAAAACAAATCCAGAAGCTGCACAATACATCGCTGAGAAAGAGAAAGATGCTGAATTGAATGCTAAGTTTCAAATCTATAATACTTTAATTAAATCAGGACTTTACACAACTGCTAGTGAAGGAAAATTAAAGTATGAAATGGAAGCTAATAAAGTGAGTTTTGCTTATGCAGCAGCTCCTTATTCTTCTATTAAAGATAGTGAAGTAAAAATCTCTGATGATGAGATCGTAGCTTACATGAAGAAAAACGAGAAAAAATTCAAAGCTGATGCAACTCGCGAAATTCAGTACGTTTTAGTTGAAGATAAAGCTTCTAAAGAAGATGAGGCTGAAATTAAAGCTAAATTAACTGCTTTATTATCAGGAAGTGTTGTTTACAATGCAAAAACAGGTAAAAATGATACATTGCCAGGATTTAAAAGCGCAACAAACATCGCTGAATTTGTAAATGCAAATTCTGATGTGCCTTACGATTCTACTTATGTTCCTAAAAATGCATTACCAGCAGTTGATGCTGATAAATTATTTAGCTTACCAGCTGGAGCAATCTACGGACCATACGTTTACGGAAGATACTATGCAATCTCTAAATCTTTAGGATTTAAAGCGGGCGTTAATGCAAAAGCAAGTCATATCTTAATTGGTTATGAAGGATCTCAAACTCCAAATCCAAAAGAGAAAAGAACTAAAGAAGAAGCTAAAGCTAAAGCGGAAGAAATTTTAGCTCAAGTTCAAGCTAATCCAGATAGTTTTATGATGTTGGCTTTTACAAGTTCTGATGATTCATCTGCACAGCAAGGTGGTGATTTAGGATATTTTGGACCAAACCAAATGGTAAAAGCTTTCAATGATTTTGTATTCAGCAACGGAATTGGTAAAGTTGGTTTAGTAGAAACTCCTTTCGGATTTCACATTATCAAAGTTACAGACAAACAAGACGGAATTCGTTTAGCTACAATTGCTCAAAAAATCGAGCCATCTGAAGCTACATCTGATAAAGTATTTACATTAGCTACTAAATTCGAAATGGATGCTGCTGATAAAGATTTCAACGCTGCAGCGAAAGAATTAGGTTTAAAAGTGGCTCAGCCAGTTAATGCAAAAGCTATGGATGAAGCGTTTGGACCATTAGGAAACCAACGTAACATTGTAAGATGGGCTTTTGATAAAGAAACTGACAAAGGAGATGTAAAACGTTTTGAAATCGCAAACATCGGACACGTTATCGCACAATATAAAGGTGAAAACAAATCAGGTTTAGTTTCTGTTGATATGGCAAGACCTTATGTTGAGCCAATCTTGAAAAACAAGAAAAAAGCAGAATTGTTAAAAGCTAAAATGCAAGGTTCTAGCATTGAAGCTATTGCTAAAGCTGCAGGTGTTGCAGTTCAACAAGCTACAGATGTAACTCTAGATAATCCTGTATTGCCAGGCGGAGTTGGACAAGAGCCAAGAGTAGTAGGTAATGCATTTGCTTTAACAGCAAACAAAATCTCTGCTCCAATTGAAGGAAATACTGGTGTTTATGTTGTTAAAAACATTAAAACTGTAAAAGCTCCTGCAATTGCTAATCACGCTGCTTATGTAGAGAAAGTAAAAGCTCAAAGTGCTAATGATGCAAGTAGAGTATTACCAGCGTTGAAAAACAATGCTAAAATTGAAGATAACAGATTACAATTTAACTACTAGTTTTATTAAGTTAAAAAGGTTAATATATAAAAGCCCAAAACATTTAGTTTTGGGCTTTTTTGTTTTTAGTGACTTTGCTAAAAAAATGGTTTATTGGTAATTAGCGGTTTTAATTTTGTAAATCTAAATAGAGTTTATTTATTTTTCAGAAGTAAATAATTTTACTTTGTATTAATTTTCCTAAAGTATATAGGGATTATCGAAATTTAATTTGAAAAACTTGTGATTTTCAAAATATTACAGTTTATTTGCTCGATTTTTTATTTTAACATATTTTTGGCTTTTGCTGAAAAAAAATAAGAAACAAACCAAAACCAAAAGCAATATCCTTAATAATTAATCATTTAATGTTTTTTACTTTTAATTTTTTTAGAAAGAAGCCGAGAGTATATACCAAAATAGAAAGTCATATTTATGGGATTATTATCGAGCTTTTAAAAGTGGGCAGCACCGACATCAATGTTGATGAATTGGGTGGAAAGTATTATTTGAGTAATGAAGAGCAGCATTTTAAAGTTACTATTTTGAGTAACGACTATGTGATCAGATTGACAAATACACATGATTCTGTTGCCGAAAAATATGATAAAGTTTTTGTAGAAGATGTTTTAAGGGCTGTAAAAGAGGAGAAACACCGCCGAATGGAAGTGGTTTACGATTCTATTACAAACAGCATCGAAAAAATGGCTGAACGCTTGCACAATAGGCTTATAGAGTCTAATGAGCAAGAAAGCAAAGCTGTGCGTCGTTTGGAGACAAAGCACGTTAAAAGCACTAAAAAGGCTAATTAATGTCTTTTTTTCAAAATTGATTTTATAAAATCATTTCTTCATAAGTTAAAATCGTCTCATATCCTTTATTAAAGAAATAGTCTTTCGGATTTTCTTTAGAAACTACCATAACAAAATCGCCGCCCCAAGCTCCTAGACTTTTAATGACACCATTAAAATCAGGAAAAATAGCTTCTTTTATAGTTTGCATTTCTAAGACTTTGCTCAAATGAATTTCATGTTTCTGAACTGCAGAAGCAAAATCTTTTAATGTTTGAGCATGAAGAATCGCATTTGTGATTTTATTGTTTTCTGTAACTCTGTCTGCTAAATGATTGTTTTTGTGATTGTTGTAAGAGAAAATTGCAGATTTGCTATTTTGTTTTTTATTCAAATAAACAAAATAAATGTGCTCCTTAAAGTCTGGGTTAAATTCAACTTGCTGTACAAAATTATCTTTTATTCTGTATAAAACAGGGGTGTTGTTTTGTGCGCACGCAATATCATAACCGCTTCCGCCAAAACTATTATTTAATAGCGTAAAAGCATTAATTTCAGTCCACTGTGCAATATTATTTATAAGAGTCGAGGAGGTTCCTAATCCCCAGTTTTTTGGAAAACTCAAATGCGTGCTTACTTTATAGCCAGTAGCGTTATCAATAAACTTTGGATTTAAAATATAAGCTTCATGCAGTATGTTGACTAAAGTCGATTTTACCGTGTCAATTTGAGAGTTTAAACCTTTTATAACTTCGTCAAATGAAATAGTCTCTTCAAACCATAAGTGTTTGTCGTAATCATAACTTTTCCATTCAATTTGTTTGTCTTCTGAATCTTCAATCACTAAATCCTGACCAAATTTTGTAGGCAACGCAAAAGCATCTGCTCCATCCAAAACCAGATATTCTCCAGCAATAAAAAGTTTTCCGTTACTATAAAAGGTTGTTGACATACTTGTTTTATTATATAAATTCTAAATCTTAAATTTCAAATTCCAAATGTGAAATTCCAAGTAGGAAATTTGGAACTTAAAATATTGGAATTTTTGACTTTTTTATTTTCTTAAGTTTTCAATAAATTCTACCACAGCGCTATGAGAAACAGCTGTTTTTTTGAAGTGTGTTTTAATTAAATGACGCTCTTCATCGGTAGCTTCAAATTGATTGATAATGTTGTTAAGGTGCATTTTCATATGTCCTTCCTGAATTCCAGTTGTGGTTAGCGAGCGCAATGCAGCAAAATTTTGTGCTAAACCTGCAACTGCTACAATTTGCATTAATTCTGGTGCGGATGGTTTCTCTAAAATTTCTAAGCACAATTTTACTAAAGGATGTAAAGAGGTTAAGCCACCAACTGTGCCAACTGCAAGCGGAATTTCAAGCCAAAAAGTAAAGATTCCGTTTTCGATTTTGGCGTGAGATAAACTTGCGTATTGACCATTTCGAGCTGCATAAGCATGAACGCCAGCTTCTACGGCTCTAAAATCGTTTCCTGTTGCCAGAATTACAGCATCGACACCATTCATGATGCCTTTGTTATGGGTAACTGCTCTAAAAGGTTCAACTTCTGCGATTTGAACGGCTTGAACAAAACGTTCTGCAAATTCTTGAGGATTGGTGATGTGTTTTTCTGCTAATTCTTCGATTGGGCAAGAAACTTCAGCTCTAACAAGGCAGTGCGGCACGTAGTTAGAGAGAATACTCATTATGACCTCTAGGTTTTCACCATTTTTGCACAAGTCAGAATTTTGAGCTTCTTCTTTTAAAGTTGTAGCAAATTGCTCTAAGCAAGAATTGATGAAATTGGCTCCCATGCTGTCTTTTGTTTCAAAAGTAGCATGAAGCTGATAGTAGTTTTCAAGTAAACTTCTTTTGTCTTTTAGTTTAATATCTAAAATTCCTCCACCACGCTGCTGCATATTTTTGGTAATGCTTTGCGTTTCTGAAAAGAATTTTGGTTTTAATTGGTCAAAAAACTGAGTTAGTTTTTCTGCATCTCCGCTATAAGTAAAATGCACCTGACCAATTTTTTCAGTATTGATAATAGTAGCTTTAAATCCGCCTCTTGTAGACCAGTATTTTGCGGCTTTTGAAGCTGCTGCAACTACAGAACTTTCTTCAATTGCCATCGGAATTGTTTTGTATTTTCCGTTAATCAAAAAGTTAGGAGCAACTCCAAGTGGTATATAAAGGTTTGTAATGGTGTTTTCTATAAATTCGTCATGAAGCTGCTGAAGCTTTTCGTCTGAATTCCAGTAATTTCTTATAATATTTTGTGCCTCTTCAGGATTTGAAAAATATTCATTTGCAATCCAGTTAATTTTTTCTTTTTTGGATAATTTAGAAAATCCGGCAACAGCGTTGTTCATTCTCAATGTATTAAATAATATTGTGTGCACAAAGATACTATTTTAAGAGTTTTGATTGCAATCTATTTCAGACATGAAAGTACGCAATCGTTATTTTTTTTAACATTTAACACTTAAAATGTGTATTATGTTTATTTTTTTTACTAAAATTGGACTCTTTTTATATTTAAAATAATTCTAATGAATACAAGCAAATTTACTGCAGTACTTTTATTCTTAACTGCGGTTGTTTTTGGACAGCAAAAAATAACTGTCGAAAATGTTTTTGGCGGTACTTTCCGGGCAAAAGGAATGGATGAACTACAATCGCTGAAAAATACAAATCAATACACTGTTTTAAATGTGGATCAGGCGAGTAGAAGTATGCAGATTGATTTATACGATTTTGCTACCCTGAAAAAAGTATCGAATCTTATTGATACTAAGAACCATAAAGAACTTGCCGACGGAATTAACAGCTATACTTTTGATGCTTCTGAAAAAAAGATCTTAATTGCTTGTCATTCTTCTAAAATCTTCCGTCACTCTTTTACTGCCGATTACTACCTTTATGATATCGCAGCAAAATCTCTGATCAAACTTGTTGATTTTCAAATTCAAGAGCCAACATTCTCACCTGACGGAACAAAAATCGCTTACGCAAAAGAAAATAACTTATATGTATACGACGTAGCATCAAAAAAATCTACGGCTATTACAACAGACGGAAAGAAAAATGCTATTATAAATGGTATTACGGACTGGGTTTATGAAGAAGAGTTTGCATTTGTTCGCGCTTTCGACTGGAGTAAAGACAGTAAAAAAGTAGCTTATATTCGTTTTGACGAAAGCCAAGTTCCTGAGTTTTCAATGTCAATCTTCCATAAAGATTTATATCCAAAAATTGAGACTTTTAAATATCCTAAAGCTGGAGAAAAAAATTCAGAAGTTTCATTACATATCTATGATGTAGCTGCTGCAGCAACTAAGAAAGTAGATTTAGGAAAATATAATGATTTCTATATTGCAAGAATGCAATGGACAAATGATACAAATATACTTTGTGCACAGGTTTTAAACCGTCATCAAGATAATTTAGACTTATTGTTTGTTGATGGAAACACAGCTGCTTCAAAAGTAGTTTTGAATGAAAAAGATAAAGCATATGTAGATATCAATGATAATTTGACGTTCTTAAAAGATAACAGTTTTATCTGGACAAGCGAAAAAGACGGTTTCAATCATATTTATGTATATGATAAAAACGGAAAACTTAAAAATCAAGTTACAAAAGGAAACTGGGAAGTAGTTTCATACTACGGTTTCGACGAAAAAACAAAAACGATTTTCTACCAATCTACAGAAAATGGCTCTATCAATAGAGATCTTTACAGAATTGGTTTAGACGGAAAAAATAAAGTTCGTTTGTCTTCTAAAGTTGGAACAAATAAAGCGACATTCAGTCCAAATTTCCAATACTTTATCAATACGTATTCTAGCGCTACACAGCCAACGGTTTATACTTTAAATGATGCAAAAGCTGGAAAAGAAATTCAGGTTATCGAAAATAATCAGGCTCTTGCTGATAAATTGAAAGGGTATGACCTTCCTTCAAAAGAATTTATTGTTTTAAAAACAGCAAAAGGAAATGAATTGAATGCTTGGATTTTAAAACCAAAAGATTTTGATCCTTCAAAAAAATATCCTGTTTTCATGTTCCAATATTCTGGTCCAGGATCTCAGCAGGTAGCAAATCAGTGGAATAATTCTAATGATTACTGGTTCCTTTCATTAACGCAGCAAGGTTATATCGTAGCTTGTGTTGACGGAAGAGGTACAGGTTACAAAGGAGCTGATTTCAAAAAAGTGACTCAAAAAGAATTAGGAAAATATGAGGTTGAAGACCAAATAGATGCTGCAAAAGTAATTGGTGCTTATTCTTATGTTGATGCTTCAAGAATTGGAATCTTCGGATGGAGCTACGGTGGATTTATGGCTTCTAACTGTATTTTCCAAGGAAACGATGTGTTTAAAATGGCAATTGCTGTTGCGCCAGTTACCAACTGGAGATTTTACGACAGCGTTTATACAGAAAGATACATGCAGACTCCACAAGAGAATGCAAGCGGATACGATCAAAACTCTCCAATTAATCATGTTAGTAAATTGAAAGGAAAGTTCTTGTTGATTCATGGTTCTGGAGATGACAATGTTCATGTTCAAAACACGATGCAGATGATGGAAGCTTTAATTCAGGCTAATAAGCAGTTTGATTCTCAAATTTATCCAGATAAAGACCACGGTATTTATGGCGGAAACACTAGAGTTCAGCTTTACGCAAAAATGACCAATTTCATCAAAGAAAATCTATAATTTAAAATCATAACCTAATTAAATAGTGAATAATATGGGAGAAACACAAGTAAAAACCGCGCATCCAAAAGGGCTTTGGGTATTGTTTGGAACGGAGATGTGGGAGCGATTCAATTTTTATGGAATGCGAGCTTTATTAACTTTATTCCTTGTGAATTCATTATTAATGAAGGAAGAAGAAGCTTCTTTAATTTACGGAGGTTTCCTTGGGCTTTGTTATTTGACTCCAATGTTAGGAGGTTTTGTTGCTGACCGCTATTTAGGAAACAGAAATTGTATCTTATTAGGAGGGTTGTTAATGGCAATAGGACAAATGCTTTTGTTTACGAGCGGAAGTATTTTTGAGTCTAATTTAGACTTGGCAAAAATCGTTATGTACTCTGCATTGGGTGTAATTGTTTTTGGTAACGGATTCTTTAAACCAAACATTTCTAGTATGGTTGGAAGTTTGTATCCAAAACAAGAAAAAACAAAATTGGATAGTGCATTTACTATTTTCTATATGGGAATTAACATCGGAGCATTCTTAGGTCAGTCTATCTGTCCTTTGTTAGGAGATGTTAAAGATGCTGGTGGAATTAGAGATATCCACGCTTTTAGATGGGGATTCATGGCGGCTTCTGTGGCTATGTTGTTAGGAACAATTTTGTTCTACTTCTTAAAAAATAAATATGTGGTTTCTCCAGAAGGAAAACCATTAGGAGGACTTCCTTCTAAAAATGATGCTTCGGATTTTGAAGAAGGAGAAGCTCAGAAAGCAAACTTTTCTAATAAAGCTTTAATAAGTGCAGGAGTTGCTTTTATTGCTTTAGGTTTCTTTTTTCATTATGTTGTAGGTCAGAACTTAATTTATACTTTGATTTACTCAAGTGGTTTGGCTTTGGCAGGATTAATTATCTCTGATACTTCTTTAACTAAAATTGAAAGAGATAGAATTATTGTAATCTACATCGTATCGTTCTTTATTATCTTTTTCTGGGCGGCATTTGAGCAGGCGGGTTCGTCTTTAACTTTTATTGCAGATAACCAAACAGACAGACATTTCTTTGGTTGGGCAATGCCACCATCGATGGTTCAAATTTTTAACGGATTATTTGTTGTGCTTTTAGCAGTTCCTTTCAGTGTGCTTTGGGATACTTTAAGAGCTAAAGGGAAAGAGCCGATTTCTCCTGTAAAATTGGCTGCAGGTTTAGTAATCATTTCGATTAGTTTCTTTATGATCGCGACTCAGGTTTCTTATATCGGAACTTCAGGTTTCTTGCTAGTTAAATGGTTGATCTTATTATATTTCTTAAATACATGTGCAGAGTTGTGTTTGTCTCCAATTGGTTTGTCATTGGTTGGTAAATTATCTCCAAAACGTTTTGCATCATTATTATACGGAGTATTCTTCTTGTCTAATGCATCAGGTTACGCTTTAGGAGGAACTTTAGGTTCTATTTTACCAGCAACTGGTGATAAATTTGCAAAAGCAAAAGAATTAGGAATCGATCTTCAGGCAGTTTTAGATAAAAAAATAACGCTTTCAGCAGACCAATTGGCTTTGTTGGATCATCATCAAATTAGTGCGCAAAACCCAATTTTTGCAGGATTTGAAATCCATAACTTATATGAATTCTTTATGGTATTTGTTGTCCTAACTGGTATTGCTGCAATTTTATTATTTGCTTTAACACCACTATTGAAAAAATTAATGCACGGTGTTAGATAAAAAATGGAAAACAATATTACTTTAGAAGAAATTCAAAATTTTAAAGGCAAGTACCCAAAACAATTGTGGTACTTGTTTTTGGTTGAAATGTGGGAGCGTTTTTGTTTCTACGGAATGAGAGGGGTTTTAGCTTTTTTTATGGTAGACCAATTAGGTCTAGTAGAAGGAAAAGCAAATTTGCAATATGGAGCAATTCAGGCTTTTGTATATGCATTTACTTTTATCGGTGGAATCTTTGCCGATAAAATACTAGGTTTTAAGAAATCGCTTCTTTTTGGAGGAATTGTCATGATTCTTGGGAACTTGCTTATTGCAGCTTCTCCGCATGATTTCTTTTACTACGGAATAACACTTTCTATTATCGGAACTGGTTTTTTTAAACCAAACGTATCTTCAATGGTAGGAGAGTTGTATCATGAAAGTGACGGCCGTCGAGATGCTGGTTACGGATTGTTTTATGCAGGAATTAATATTGGAGGAATGCTTGGTGGTGCAATTCCTATTTATTTAGGAAAAAACTATTCTTGGAGTCTTTGTTTTCTTTCTGCGGCAATTGTGATGATAATTGGAGTTATTACTTTTCTTTTAACGAAAAAGCATCTTGCGCCAATTGGAAATTCTCCATTAGAAAACCATGCACCTAAAAAACGTAATCTTTATGAAACTGCAGTTTATGTAGGTTCTTTTGTTGTAATTCCACTAGTTTATATAATGGTTATCAATTCTGATTTTACAGAGTACTTTATGTATACTATGGGAGTAGTGGCATTAGGATATTTTGCATATGAATTGATAATGTTAAAAGATGGAAAACAGCAGAGAAAACTTTTAGCTGCATTTGTATTCATTTTTGGATACTTTATGTTTATGGCCATCTCGGAGCAATCTGGAGGTTCATTGTCTTTGTTTGCAAAAGACAATTTATCGAACAAGTTGTTGTTTTTTCATATTGATCCAAATGTGGTAAATAACAGTATCAACTCATTGTATGTTGTTATTTTTAGTCCATTGGTAGGTTTGTTATGGATATTAATGGCTAAGCGAAAAATTGAACCTAACACTGTTATTAAGTTTGGTTTGTCATTTATTCTTCTTGCGGCAGGTTTCTTTATCTTTTACTCTGCTAGATTTTTTGTAGATGCAGATGGATTAAGTTCTTTGGATGTTTTTGCTTTAGGATATCTTGTTTATACGCTTGGAGAGTTGTGTATTGGTCCAATCGGAATGTCGGTAATTACCAAATTATCTCCTAAACGATTGTTTGGAATGATGATGGGATTGTGGTTCTTGTCTAGTGCATTTGGTCAGTTTGCTGCTGGGAAATTGGGAGCCGAAATATCTGATGCCAACACTGGAACTACATTAATGTCTAAACTTATTGCCTATACAGACGGATATTATCAATTAGCATTGTATTCTTTAATTGCCGGAGTTGTTTTAATTGTGGCTACCCCGCTAATCAAGAGATTAATGCAGGAAGTTAAATAATTATATTGTAATAACTTTTTGCATAAATTTGCATAAAATTCCTCGTTATGAAAAAAATACTACTCATCGCTTTGTTTTTAATTGGAGCCGCAAATATTCAGGCGCAAGAATTAAAATGGTATACAGATGTTAGAGAAGCCATTACTATAAGTAACAAAGAACAAAAGCCTATGCTAATGTTTTTTACAGGCAGTGATTGGTGTGGTTGGTGTATTCGTTTGCAAAATGAAGTTTTAAAAACTGCCGAATTTAAAAAGTGGGCGACTGATAATGTAGTTCTAGTAGAATTAGATTATCCTAGAGCTGTTGCACAAACGCCAGAGCTTAAAAGTCAAAACAATGAATTGCAGCAAGCTTTCGGTATTCAAGGGTTTCCAACTGTTTTCTTTACAAGTGCAGAAACAAAAGACGGAAGAGTTAATTTTAAAGGTCTTGGTAAAACAGGATATGTTGCTGGTGGGCCATCTGCTTGGTTAAATGTTGCAGAAGGTATAGTGCATCCGAAGAAATTATAAATTTAGAATAAAAAAATATCAAAAGGTCTCTTACACTGTAAGGGACCTTTTTTTTGTTTAGTAGGAAAAATTCTTTACAAAATATAGGCAAATTGAGTATTATTTATTTTATCACGTTTAAAAAAACATATAATGTATTTTTTGTGCTAATAAAATTTGGATAACTAAAATATAATGTTAATTTCGTCTTGCTAATCTAACCAAAACCAATTTATATGACTAAAAAACTACTTATCCTACTGTTTTTTTTAGGTTCATTTATGGCCCAAGCACAAAACTTAGCATGGAGAACAAACATGACAGATGCTATTGCTATAAGTAATGACCAGAAAAAACCAATGCTGATTTTATTCACTGCCTCAGGTGTACCAGAAAATCTTCAAAATGAAATCTTTAAAACGCCCGATTTTGCGGTTTGGTCACGTGACAATGTGGTCTTAGTAAAATTAGATTTGTCTGATATGAATGCTTCAGATAGCGATCGTGAACAAAATGTGAAATTAAAAAATGCATTTGGAGTTCAAGATCTTCCAGAAGTATGCTTTGCAATGGCATCGGTAAGAAAAAACAAAACTACATTTAGTGCTTTAGGAAAAATAGCCTATAAACCTGGAGGAGCGAAAGCTTGGATTGCAGAATCAAATGCAATTTTACATCCATCAGAATAGTAAACGATTTCATTCGACTTTTATTTTAATTTTTTTTAGTCCCCTTTCTGTTTTACAGGAGGGGATTTTTTTTATTCTAAAAAAGATCAATCAATATTTGATTGTTTTTATTAGTGTTTATTTCACATTTATTAAAAAACAGGCAATTTATTGTCAATTTGATTTTAATGCTTAGAACTTGGTTTTTAATCTCTTAAAATCTTTATTGGATTATATTTTTATACTATTTTAGTTTTATTAACATAACCTAAACCAAAATTATATGCCGAAAAAATTACTTATCCTACTATTTTTTTTAAGTCCATTTTATATGAATTCTCAAAATATAATATGGAAAACAGACATTAATGATGCCGTAACTGTAAGTGCGGAAAAGAGAAAGCCTTTGCTGATTTTTTTTACTAGTCAAAACGTGAGTCCTCAATTACAAAATGAAATTTTTGCCACTCGTGATTTTGAAGAATGGTCGCGTAAAAATGTTATTTTGGTCAAGCTTGATCTTTCTGATCCATCTATTTCTGATGCTAGTAAAGAGCAAAATTTGCGATTGAAAAATGCTTTTGGTATAGAAGAGGTTCCGCAAGTGTGTTTTTCTGAAGTTACCAGTAGAAAAGGAAAGACCAATTTTAATAAACTAGGACTTATAGGCTATAAAGCTTCTGGCGTTAAATCATGGATTTCTGAATCGGATTTGATTTTAAATCCAGAATAAAATTACAATCTATAATATCCCTTTTCTTTTGTTGAATGAAAAGGGATATTTTTTTTAAGACAACTATTTTTCCAATTTTTCTGAATCGAATTAGAGTTCGATCCATCAGCAATAACAATTTTAGGACGAATATTTTCTAGCAATCGATCCAGATTTATTTTTGAGGTCTGAGTAAGAATTAAAATATCTGGATTTACTTTTTCTGGTAAAGTTTTAGTGCTGTCAATAATTAGAATTTTGGTGTCTTTAAAATAAAGCACATTTTTGATCTCTTTGATTCTAGATAACGCAATTGAATTCCCTACGAGATACGAATTGATGTTTCTGTTGTTTTCAATAACAGTATCTCTAGTAAAAAGCACAAGATTTCTTCCTGAACGTTCAGAAATGAGTGTATTGTTTCTTTCGTTGTAAACAATCAATTCTTCTTCTTTTTCTGTTTCTATTTTGGTTAAAATAAAGGCAAGCTGGATCGTAATAATTGAAATCAATGCAAATAGCAATTTGCTGAAACTTGGCTTTTTAATCCAGATAATGGTGCTGATTATAAATAAAGAAAATGCCCATAAATGAAACAAATTAAAACTGATGTCTCTGATAACAAATGAATCTATAGAAGCAACAGCATGAATCGTAAGATTTAGCAGATAAATGCTTTTCTCAAAAATCATAGTGATGAATAAGGGCGGACTGGTGAAAATGGAGATAATCATAACCACAATTCCAGCAATCATGATAAAGGATAAAATAGGGAGTATAATAATGTTTGTGACAAAAAATAACCCTGGAAATTGATGGAAATAATAAAGGCATAAAGGCAATGTGCCAATTTGAGCAGCGAATGAAACCGTTAAAGCTTCCCAAATGTAAATTGTTATTTTGTTTTTTGGTTTATAAATGTTTTTTAAAACAGGCTGTAGCCAAAGAATGAAAAAAAGTGCGATGTAACTTAATTGAAAGCCAACATCAAATAAGAAATAAGGCTCAAAAAGTAATATTAGTAAAATTGAAACGAGTAAAGTATGGTAGATGTTGCCAGTTCGGCGCAAATGATTTCCAATTGCAAGAAAGGAGAACATGACTACAGATCGTAAAACGGAAGGCGATAAGCCAGAAATAATAGCAAAACCAGCTAAGGAAATTAGAATGCAAGCCAGTTTAAAAAATGAACCTTTTTTTGTGTTTGGAATTGGTTTGAGTATAAAGGTTATAAAAATCATTATAAAGCCTACATGAAGCCCAGAAACCGATAAAACGTGTGTAGCGCCAGAGTATTGATAATCTTGGATAATGTCTTGTGAAATGTCCTGCTGCTGACCTAAAATGAGCGCCAGAGCAACATTCATTTCAGATTTGTTGAATTTTGACTTTTCAAGATTAAAAATTATTCGCGAATGTAATTTGGCACAATAATACCAAATGTCTTTTTGAATGTTTTTGTTCACCAAAATTTCTTTTTTAGAACAATAAATCTGAGCATAAATTTGTTTGTCTGCCAAATATCTACTGTAATCAAATTGATTTGGATTTTTACTGGGTTTATTTCGCTGTAAAAGCGTTTGAATTTTAATGTTGTTTCCTATAATTAGAGCATTGCGGTTACTATCTTTTTGAACGTTTACAATTATTTTTCCAGAATAAACTTTTCCTGAAATGGTTTTGATATGCCCAATGTAACGATCACTGAAATCATTGCTTTTTAATTTTTCTCTCAAGATTAAAGTAAGAGATTGTTTTGTTTCAAATGCTGCTTTGCAATGCGTGTAATTGTTCTTTTGAAGACTTTCGGTATGGCTAATAAGAGTAAAAGAACCTAAGAAAAAAGAGAGCAAGTAAACTGAAATCCCAAAAAGAATTGTTTTCTTATTGTTTTTTAAATTCCATAAATAGGTACTGACAAATAAGAAAAGACAAATTAGTAGCAAATAATGAATTGCCGCAATAGATAAGTGTAAATAATAAGCTGTGATGACACCTATTATAAAAGCGATTGTAATTTTTATTAACGGAAAATCTAATACTTTCATGGCTTAAAAGTATTAAATATTTGTAAGAAAAATAATAAAAAAATATCTTTTTATTGAAGAATCCTATTTACCTGCTCAAAGGAGTTTTTGTAATAAGGTTCTTTGGTAGAGGAAATAATTACACCTTTTGAGGTAGATGAGTGGACAAATTTTATTTCATCAGAATTGACCTCTGTAATTAGTCCGACGTGATTGATTTGTCTGCTTTTGTTGGTTTTAAAGAAAATTAAATCTCCCTTTTTGGCGTCATTTAATGGGACAACTTTTCCAATTTTTGCTTGATCGAAAGAACTTCTCGGAAGTTGGATGTTTTCACTTTCAAAAGTGGTATAAACCAATCCAGAACAATCAAAACCGCTTTTTGTAGTTCCGCCTGCTTTATAGCGAACGCCAATATTATCAGTAGCTTTTTCAATTAAATTATTAACCAAAGCTCTGTTTTCTTTTTTCGATTCGCTTTTTGTGCTGTTTTTTGATACCGCTGTCGAAGTGGATTTACAAGAAGTAACAGCAATTGCTAAAAGCAGAAAAATTACAATTCGTTTCAAATCAATTAATTATTTTGTTTTAAATCGGCAACAATGAGTTTTGCTGTGTTTTTACTCGCGCCAACTCCACCTAATTTTTGTTCTAATATATCGTAATTTTGCAGCACTTTATTGCGATGGCCAGGCTCTAATAATTTTTGAAGTTCTTCTTTGATTCGTTTTTTATTACAATCTGCTTGAATCAACTCGGTTACAACTTCTTGATCCATAATTAAATTGACAAGAGAAATATACTTTAATGTAATAATGCGTTTTGCAATTTGGTACGAAACTTCGCTTCCTTTATAGCAAACGACCTCGGGAACTTTAAAAAGTGCAGTTTCAAGAGTTGCAGTTCCAGAAGTTACAAGAGCAGCTGTCGAAGAACGAAGCAAATCATATGTTTTGTTCGAAACAAAGGCAATGTTTTTATTTTTCAGGAATTGCTGATAAAATTCGTATTCCTGACTTGGAGCGCCTGCAATAACAAATTCATAATCCTGAAAATCATCTACAACGCTCAGCATCACACTCAGCATTTTGGTAATTTCCTGTTTACGACTTCCTGGTAGAACGGCAATAATGGGCTTTTCGCCTAAATTATTTTCTTTTCTAAAGAAAGCTTCATCAAAAGCGGGCTGATTCTGAATGGCATCAATAAGCGGATGTCCAACAAAATCTACAGGAAAATGATGTTTGTCTTCGTAGAAACTTTTCTCGAATGGCAAAATAACATACATCTTATCAATGTCTTGTTTGATGGCTTTAATTCGATTTTCTTTCCAAGCCCAAATTTGAGGAGAAATATAGTAATGTGTTTTATAACCTAATTCTTTTGCCCATTTTGCAATTCGCATATTAAAACCAGGATAATCAATAAAAATAATCACATCTGGTTTGAACTCCGAGATGTCTTTTTTACAGATTTTAATATTGTTTAAAATGGTTTTTAAATTGAAAACCACTTCAATAAAGCCCATAAAAGCTAGGTCGCGATAGTGTTTTACGAGAGTTCCGCCTGCTTTTTGCATTAAGTCTCCACCCCAAAATCTAATTTCTGCTTCTGGATCTTCGGTATATAATGCCTTCATTAAATTTGAACCATGTAAATCTCCAGAGGCTTCTCCTGCAATTATGTAATACTTCATGTTGGTTTTTTTGTAAATGTGCTAAAGTTGTAACCATTAAAAGGAACTTAGCAAAGATAAGATTTAAATAACTAATGTAGAAATTGCCAGTACAATCACGGCTAGAATTACGCCACGCGCCATAAATTCTTTATTTCTTTTTAACAGAATACCAAAAACGGCAAGGTCTAAAAGTGTTCCTATAGTAATTATTTTTCCGAGATATCCGTATTCTCGAATCATTTGAAATCCTTGCGAAATATCAAATGTGGTAAAAAAAGTGATGAATAGATAACTTCCTAAAAGAGCCGTAAAAATTCCGATTAAAAATCCGATCAGTATTTCTTTAGTCATTTAATTTCCAAGTATTAAGTTGTTGAATAGAGTGGTGAGCGGTCAAGTCAAATTGTACTGGAACTACAGAAACATATCCGTTTTCCAATGCCCATTCGTCAGTGTCTTCGCCTTTATCTTCGTTTACAAATTTTCCGGCAAGCCAGTAATAATCTTTCCCAAAAGGAGTTTGTCTTTTATCAAATTTTTGCGCATAGTAGGCTTTCGCTTGACGGCAAACTTTAATTCCTTTAATTTCAGACTCCTTTAATTTTGGAAAATTGACATTTAAAACTACTCCTGGCGGAAGTTTATTGGCTAGGGTTTCTAAAGTGATTTTTTTTACAAAAGACTTTATTGGTTCAAAATCAGCATTCCAATCAAAATCTAAAAGAGAAAATCCTATAGCCTGAATACCTTCGATTCCAGCTTCAACTGCGGCACTCATGGTTCCAGAATAAATGACATTGATAGAAGAATTCGATCCGTGATTTATTCCCGAAACGCACAAATCGGGTTTACGTTTTAAGATTTCGTTTACTGCCAATTTTACACAATCGACAGGCGTTCCAGAGCAGCTGTACTCTGCAATTGTGTCATTATCTTTGGAGATTTTATCAATAAATAAAGTATTGTTAACGGTGATTGCGTGCCCCATTGCGCTTTGCGGTTTGTCTGGTGCAACGACAATGACATCGCCTATTGTTTCCATGACACTAATAAGGGCTCTAATTCCAGGAGCCAAAATACCATCGTCGTTGGTTACTAATATAAGTGGTTTCTCGGCTTTCATTTAATAAATATTATGTGTAGTTTTAACAATTGTAAGATTTTAAGAGCAAAATTAATCACAATTATTTGCGAGAAGTCACAAATACTGTAAAATTTGTCAACTAAGGTAAAGAACTTTTTTGCGAATTAAACATTTTTATATCTTTAACAAAAAATTATCGAAGCGTTAGCTCTCGTGGCATAGTTTTTAACGTAACTTAGATAAAAAAATTGATGAATGCTATTATAAAGTTTATGAAAAGAAATTATAAGATACTCATAGCCGTATTGTGCTTATCGCTTACATTATTTGCATTTAAGATGAATGCCGATAGGACAATCGACCCAGATCCAAACAAAGACAAGACACTTTTAGAATTATTAGCATTTGTTATTGAAAAAGGACATTACAGCCCAGCAGAAATAAATGATGAATTTTCTAAAGGTATTTTCAAGGATTATATTGATGCTTTAGACCCTTCAAAAAGATTTTTCCTTCAGTCTGATATTGACGAATTCAAACAGTATGAATTAATGCTGGATGATCAATTTTTGAATAAAGATATTACGTTTTTCAATCTTACTTATACAAGGTTAATGAAGCGTATGGAGGAAAGTAAAAAACGTTATAAAACGATTTTAGCTCAGCCATTTAATTATAATGTAGATGAGACTTTTGATGCGGATTATGAGAAAATCCCCTATGCAAAAAACTTAGCGGAAATTAATGAAAGATGGAGAAAACAGATTAAATTATCGACTCTTTCTTCTTTGGTTACAAAACAAAAAATTGAAGATGAAAAGAAGAAAAAAGATCCAGCTTACAAAGAGAAATCTTTTGAAACTTTAGAGAAAGAAACTCGTGAAAGTTCATTAAAATCTCTAGATGATAATTTTAGCGTGATTAAAGATTTGAATAGAGACTACTGGTTTTCTGTTTATTTGAACTCGATCATGGCTCGTTTTGATCCGCATACAAGCTATTTTGCACCAGAAGAAAAAGATCGTTTTGATGTAAACATCAGCGGTAAATTGGAAGGTATTGGAGCTCGTTTGACTAAGAAAAACGATTTTACTCAAATTGATGAATTAATTTCTGGAGGTCCAGCATGGAAAGGAAAACAATTAGAAGCAGGAGATTTAATCTTGAAAGTGGCTCAAGGAAACGAAGAGCCTGTAGATGTTGTTGGAATGCGTTTGGATGATGTTGTAAAGAAAATTAAAGGTCACAAAGGAACTGAAGTAAAATTGACTGTTAAGAAAGTTGATGGTTCTATTAAAGTGATTTCTATTATTCGTGATGTTGTTGAAATTGAAGAAACATACGCTAAGTCTAGTATTGTGGAGAAAGATGGTTTAAAATATGGAGTGATCTATCTTCCTAAATTTTATATCGATTTTGAAAACAAAGACGGACGTGATGCAGGAAAAGATATTGCTCGTGAAGTAGAGAGATTGAAAAAAGAAAACATCAACGGTATTGTTTTAGACGTTCGTGATGATGGTGGAGGATCTCTTTCTACAGTGGTTGATATTGCTGGTTTATTTATCGAAGAAGGACCAATCGTTCAGGTAAAATCTGCTGGTAAAAAGAAAGAAGTTTTATATGATAAAGATAAAAAAATCGAGTGGGATGGCCCATTAGTTATCATGGTAAACAGTTTTTCTGCTTCGGCTTCTGAGATCTTGGCGGCTGCAATTCAGGATTATAAACGTGGTGTGATTATCGGAAGTAAACAAACTTATGGTAAAGGAACTGTGCAAAACGTATTAGATTTAAATCAGTTTGTGCGTAATGCAAACTATGGAGATCTTGGAGCATTGAAAATTACAGGACAGAAGTTTTATAGAATTAACGGTGGTTCTACTCAATTAGAAGGTGTTCATAGTGATGTGGTAATGCCAGATCGTTATGCTTACTTAAAAATGGGAGAGAGAGACATTGATAATGCAATGCCTTGGGATAAAATTGATCCAGCCGATTACAGCACTTGGACTTCTAATGAGAATTTCAACAAAGCAATTATGAATAGTAAAAACAGAATTGCTCAAAATGCTCAATTTAAGTTAATTGATGATAATGCGAAATGGATCGATGTTAAAAATAAAGAAAACGTATATAGCTTGAATATTAAGAGTTTTAAAGAAACTCAAGAACAAGTTGAAAACGAAGGAAAAAAATATAAACCAATTTCTGATTACAAAAACGATTTGATTTTTAAATCATTACCGTATGAAGAAGATGAAATGAAAGCTGATGCTTCTTTAAAAGAAAAAAGAGATGCATGGCACCAAGCTTTATCTAAAGATGTTTATGTAGAAGAAGCGTTAAACGTATTGGATGATTTACAATCAAAAAGTTTGGTAAAAGCTACAGTTAATCCTAAAATGAAAAAGGACAAGCTAGTGAAGTCTTAAATTCGAGAAGAATTTAATTTGTTTAAAAACGCTCTATGAATTTTAAATTTATGGAGCGTTTTTTTTGTAAGTTTAACCTCAAAAAAAATAAAATTATGAAAGTTGGCCTGAGTTTGATTTTAATGGGGTTTGCCTTGTTTTCTTGTAAAAAGGAGAATGCAGAAATTACTGAAAAAGTAAATAATGAGGAAGCGGTTTCTTTTGCAGGAAATTCTTCTAACACAGATTCGGTCTATACGGTTGCTTATTTGCCAACGTCGACGACAAAGCAGATTGTAAAACATCAATACTATACTTTGTCGTATAATGAAAAGTTTGAACAGGCAGAATGGGTGGCGTACGAATTGAAAAAAGAATATTTAAAAAATAATGATTTTAAAAGGCCATATTTTATTGAAGATCCAAATGTAACGACAGGTTCTGCAGATTGGAGAAATTATAAAAATTCAGGTTATGATAAAGGACATCTTTGCCCTGCTGGAGATATGGAATTTAGCAAAGAGGCTTATAACGATACTTTTTACACGTCGAATATTTCTCCTCAGAAAAAGGAATTTAATGCTGGAATTTGGAATAGAATAGAGCAGAAGACGCGTTATTGGGCAGGAAAATATAATGATATTTATGTCGTAACTGGCGGAATTGCGAAAGAATCGGATAGAAAAATAGGAACAGAAAAAGTTGCTGTTCCTAAATATTTTTATAAAATCGTTTTGGCTAAAACAGGTAAAGAGCATAAAGCAATTGCTTTCTTGGTTCCAAACGAAAAAAGCGATAAATCTATTTATGATTTTGTTGTTCCGATTGAAACTTTAGAAAAAATGACTGGAATTGATTTCTTCCCGAATCTTAAAAATCTTAAAAGCAGTAAGGATTTTTAATTCAATACTATTTAGTCATAAATTAATACAGAATACAAATAAGAATGCATTTTTTAGAATGAACAAGCAAATGATTTTTGTTGGTTTAATGATTGTTTTTATCATAAACCAAGGCTATAGCCAAATACTACTGAATAAACAAAATATAGAGAATACACTTAATGAGGCCTTTAATAAATTTAAAGATTTAAAAGAAGGAAAAAATGCCGACTATATTCAAGAGCTTGCCAATGTTGATCCCGATATTTTTGGTATTGCAATTGTTACCGCAGAGGGAGCCATATATACAAAAGGTGATATAACATCAATGGTTTCGATTCAAAGTATATCGAAAGTGTTTACTATGGCAAAAGTAATTGAGCAAGAAGGGTCACAATTTTTGGAAGATAAAGTAGGAGTAAATGCGACTGGATTGCCATTTAATTCTATTGTTGCAGTAGAAATGCACAAAGGCGATAAAATTAATCCTCTTGTAAATCCAGGAGCTATTGCAACCACTAGCCTTATTCGGGGTAATGATTCTATAGCAAAATGGAAAGAAATCCAGAAAATTCATAGTGATTTTGCCGGAAGACAGCTTTCTATAAATCGTCCTGTTTATAGAAGTGAGGCTGGTGATAATTTGCGGAATCAAGCTATTGCACATTTGCTATTGGCTTATAACAGAATATATTTTGATCCGGTACAAGCAACAGATCTTTATACGAAACAATGTGCATTGAATGTAAATGTAAAGGATCTTGCTACAATGGCGGCCACATTGGCAAATGGAGGTGTTAATCCTATTACAAAGAATAAGGTGGTTAGTCAGACAACTGTTATGTATACTTTGCCTGTAATGGCAACTGCTGGGCTTTATGACAATTCTGGAATTTGGCTGTTTAACTCGGGGCTTCCAGCAAAGAGTGGAGTTGGAGGAGGAATATTGGCAGTGTGTCCTGGCAAATTTGGAATTGCGGTTATTTCGCCGCCATTAGATGAAACTGGAAATAGTTTGAAAGCTCAGAAAGTGATCCAATACGTTGTAGAAAAACTTAAAGCAAACCCTTATTGGATTACTCCTAAGTAGGTTTGAGGTAATAAAAAAAGAAAAGGACAAAAAATGTTTTGGCCTTTTCTTTTTTGTTTTTGAAAGTTTAAAAAGCAGTAAGAGCTTTTAACTCTGCAATTGTTTCTGTTGGGTTTTCGGCTTTAAAAACAAAGCTTCCAGCAACTAAAACATCTGCACCAGCTTCTACCAATTGTTTGGCGTTTTTGCTGGTTACACCGCCGTCAATTTCGATTAGTGTTGAAGCATTTTTGCGTGTAATCAATGCTTTTAGTTTTTTTACTTTGTCATAAGTATTTTCGATGAATGATTGTCCTCCAAATCCTGGGTTAACACTCATGATGCAAACTACATCAATATCATTTATAACGTCTTCTAAGAGATCAACATTAGTGTGAGGGTTCATTGCTACTCCCGCTTTCATTCCTTCTGCTTTAATGGCTTGCAGTGTTCTGTGCAAGTGCGTGCATGCTTCGTAATGTACGGTTAATCCGTTTGCTCCTAAATCGGCAAAGGTTTTAATGTATCGATCTGGGTCAACAATCATTAAATGTACATCGATATATTTTTTTGCATGTTTTGTAATTGCTTCTAGAACTGGCATACCAAATGAGATGTTTGGAACAAAAACGCCGTCCATAATATCGATATGGAACCAATCTGCCTGACTGTTGTTAAGCATTTCTGCATCACGCTGTAAATTACCAAAATCGGCAGCAAGAACTGAAGGAGCAATAAGTGTATTTTTCATTGTAGTGTGTTGTTTTTTTTACAAAGATAATTTTTTTTTAACGGCAAAGAGCGCAAAGAATTACGCAAGGTGCGCTAAGTTTTTTTATGCTGTAGTTAATGATTTAAACGCAAAGAGCGCAAAGATTTTTCGCAGAGTTCACAAAGTTTCTGTTTGAAATTATTTGAGAAACCAAAGTCCACAAAGCTTTGTGACCTTTGTCTTTCGACTGATACTTAAATAAAATCTTAGCGAACTTTGCGTAAAAACTTTGTGTACTCTGCGTTACTAACATTTTAGCTAAATACTAAAAAAATAAAAAACTCCGGTAATCAGCCGGAGTTTCAATCATCAATCAAAAAACGAACAGTCAATCAAACTGTTGTTTGGGGTAAAATTCCAAGTTGTAAATTCCAAATCCCAATTAGATTGGAATTTGGGATTTTAAATATTGAAATTTAATATTGTTTATCCTAAATAAGTTTTAAGGATTTTACTTCTAGAAGTGTGTTTCAATCGACGGATTGCTTTTTCTTTAATCTGACGAACACGCTCACGAGTTAGGTCGAAAGTTTCACCAATTTCTTCAAGAGTCATTGGGTGTTGGTCGCCAAGTCCGAAATACAAACGTACAACATCTGCCTCTCTTGGAGTTAATGTTTCTAAAGAACGTTCGATCTCAGTACGAAGAGATTCGTGAATTAATTCTCTATCTGGATTTGGAGATTCACCAGAACGCAATACGTCATAAAGGTTAGAATCTTCTCCTTCAACAAGAGGAGCATCCATAGAAAGGTGACGTCCAGAGTTTTTCATAGACTCTTTTACGTCGTTTACAGTCATGTCTAATTCTTTTGCAATTTCTTCAGCAGAAGGCGGACGCTCGTTAGATTGCTCTAATAACGCGTACATTTTGTTGATTTTATTGATAGAACCAATTTTATTTAATGGTAAACGTACAATACGAGACTGTTCAGCTAGAGCTTGAAGAATCGATTGACGAATCCACCATACAGCGTAAGAAATGAATTTAAAACCACGAGTTTCATCAAAACGTTGAGCCGCTTTAATTAAACCTAAGTTTCCTTCATTAATTAAATCCGGAAGAGTTAATCCTTGATTTTGATATTGTTTAGCCACAGATACTACGAAACGTAGGTTGGCTTTTGTTAGTTTTTCTAAAGCTCTTTGATCACCAGCCTTTATTCTTTGTGCTAATTCTACCTCTTCATCAGCGGTAATTAGGTCAACTTTTCCAATTTCTTGTAGATATTTATCTAACGATGCAGTTTCACGATTAGTTACCTGCTTGGTGATTTTAAGTTGTCTCATGTTGTTGTCTCCCTATTTTTAAAGTGTACAAATGGTTATACGTAAGGAGTATCAAAAAAGTTACAATATTTTAAAAATATTTTTTAAAATTTATAACTAACACCAGTTTGAAGCGAAATACTATATGGTTTGGCCTCTTCTTTTTTATTGAAAGTGCTTAAGTAATATTTGAATAAAGGGTTTATGTCCAATGCAATACGTTCGGTCAATTTATAACTTAATCCGAGACCTAAATTATAGGAGAAATTTACGCCTGAAAGATTTTTTGCTTCTCCTATATTTTGCTGAGACACATTTTCTGATTTTAAATACAGTTTGTTTTTATCCAATATTAAAAAACTAAAGCCTGTAAAAGCTTCTATTCCAACTTTGCTTTCGTCTTTTTTTATTGCGTAATTAAATTCTAATGGCAGTTCATAATAAGAGAGATTCTGTACTAAATCTACTTGATTAGAATCGCCAAATGTTTCTTTTACGTTTATTTCTGTTTTTAAATTGATATTGGTGTAATCTGGAATTAAATTCTGATTTAATCGCGTTGATGTTTTTAGATTTATCTTAGAAAATCCTGCTCTGAAACCAATTTTGTCGTACATCGTTTTTACATAAACACCATAATGTGAGGTAATAGGATGACTTTTAGACAAATCATTCATTCTAGGACTAATCATGGATTTACTGTTTAAAGAGCCAAAAAGTGCAGGGCCATAAAAAGCAGCAACTGTAAATTCAGGTTCAATCTCTGTTGTTTGAGGCGTGTACTTACGTTCTTTATACTCTCGTTTTGGAGTTGTCTTTTTCTTTAAATCTGTGCTGTCTTTTTTGGCAACACTATCCATTTTGGGTTCAGTTATTACTATTGAAGTTGGGAGGTCTTTTTTGAAATTATTATCAGTTATAGTATCTTTTCCTGAAATTGCCTTTTCTGAAATTGCGTTTTTTGGAGTTTTGTTTCCTGCAATAGTATTTTTTGAAATTTTATTGATTTCCTTTTTTTGAGTTTTCTTCGGATTTGTGAAACTAGATTTTGCTGTTTTTTGTGCAATACCATTTTTAGAATTACCTTTTTTATAAGCTACAATTGGTTTTTTAGCATTAATTGTATTGCGATCTTTTGCAGTAGTTTTTATTGGTTTAGACGTGATTTGTTCTTTTTTAATAATGACTTTATACTTTTTTACCACTTCATATTCTTCGTATTCATTAGTCGATGTAACAAATTTCGTTGACTGTTTTACGAGTTTTACGGTCTTGGTTTTTTTAACAGTAGTAACTTCATCCGATCCTTTTTTTTGCAGGTTAACTGGCAAAGTTTGGTTTTTAGAGCTAGTCGAATTAGAAGCATTTTTTTGTGACGGAGTTTTTGGGTCTATATTTTCTTTCTGAAAATCTGAATTAAGATACAGCAAGCTTGATAAAATTGTAAACGTAAGAATGCTAGGAATTAGCCAAAACAAAATTCTTTTACGTCTTTTATTATTTAAATCTTTTTCAATTTTAGACCATACAAAATCACTCGGACTTTTGTCTAAATTGTCCAATTTGTTTTTGATTGCTTTTCCTATTTCAGTTTTATTCTCCATTTTTTTGTTTTGAATAATAAAATGTATTTTTTGATTTGATTTTTAATTTCAGAATCTGTTTTGCTCGATGCAAATTTGATTTTGATGTGCTTTCAGAGATCGATAGCATTATAGCAATTTCTTTATGCGTATAATCATCGAGCTCGTATAAGCTAAAAACCAATCGGTATTGATGAGGGAGTTCTTGAACAAAAGATAAAATGGTGTCAAGAGAAAAATCTATTTCGCTTTCATTTACGGTGTCGTCTTGAGAGAAATCGTCTTTAATTGCAGTGAGCAGGTACGATTGCTTGTATCGCATTATGGCTTTATTGATCGTAATTCTTTTAATCCAGCCTTCAAAACTTCCGTTTCCTTTATAGTTTTTTATATTGGTAAAGATTTCAATAAAAGAATCATGCAGATTATCTTCGGCTTCTGCTTCATTAGGGCAATATTTCAGACTAAGCACAAAAAGAGTGTTTTTATACAATTGGTATAATTCTTCTTGTGCTTTTCTGTTTTGCCTAATGCAATCTTTTATGAGCTGATCTAAATTCAAATTTTAAAAACTATAATTTTGAAATTAATATAGTGCTTTGACATTCTAAAGATTTCTTGTTATATGCTGAAATTTCTCCCTTAGTAAAATCTTTATTAAAGTAAAAAGTGGCTTCTTTTGTGCCTTGTCCTTTCAGTAAAATTATTGAGCCACTTATAACAGTCCATTCAATTTCATAATCGTCAGATGGTGCATTAAATGCTTTATAGTCATAGGTATATTTATATGAAGTTTCTGTTTCTACCCATATCCTGCCATCTACATCGCAGCAGGTTCCAGACGTTATATCTTTGCAATCCGGATCTTGATCATAGTATGCGCTATCATCTATTGGGATTGTATTTTTTGTTTCTGCAGCTTCATTATTGCATGAAAATAAAAAAACAAGCAGAATTGCCGAAATAAAAAGTGTTGCTTTTTTCATCTTAGTTAGCCTTTTATAATCTATAGTATAAAAACAATGAAAAGGTTGCGTAACTATGAAAAAATAAAAAGCCCATGTTTCTAAGTTTTTGAAACATGGGCTTTTATTAGCAGTTGTAATTTTTTTAATTTGTCGCTGTATCTTTTACTTCAATTAATTCTTTAATAGAAACTGGAGTTCCGTTTTTTGCAAAACCTTCCAATCTTATTTCATAATTTCCGGCAACATCAGAAGTGTAGAATGAGGTTTGAGAATCCTTGTTTAATTTTACATCAGGATTCCAAAGCAATTGATTTCTAAAATCAGGAATTCTTGCATTATCAGCCAAGTTTGTATAATCTACATTGTTGTAGATTTTTTTAAGCTGTGGTCTCAAAATTGTAGTTTTTAGAATCGAAGAACCGCTTTGTGTGCTTGCGAAATCCTTATCAAAAGTTATAAAACTTACTAATCCGTTAAATGATTTTGGTCCAACATAATATCTGCCGACAATAAGGTCGATTCTATAGATATTTTTCATGTTGTATTTTAATAAATCATTTTGGTTTTGCAATTGCAATCCGTCAACTAATACTAATGCAGGATCTGGCAATTGAGGGAAAACAGATGGATCTGTTACATGCAAATGCATGACTCCGTTATTTTCTTTATGATATACTTCTGTTGTAACCTCTGTTATTGTTTCTCGTAACGTTTTAAATCTTGTATAATCATCCAAAACATATTCTTTTGCTTTAGTGGCATAGAATGGATCTTGAGTAGTTTGCTTTTCTAAGTTGTCCTTTTTTCTATGGATATAAGCATTCTCAATTTGACTTGAAACCGCTCTGTCCAAAAGACTTTCCTTAAACGTGTATGATAAATTGTTATTTGGCGAAAATGCTAATTGTGTTGTGTTTATACTTGGAAGTTCGTCCAATGCAATAGAATAATTATCAGCACGTTCATCAATTACTTGAATAATGATGTTTGGATTGTAATTCTCTTTATCAATACTAAAAATAAAGCGTCCTTCTGAATTTGTCTTTACTACCTGAAAAACAAAAGATTTTCCTGGCAAAGAAAAAGAAACCGTAACATCTTGAATCTTATCTGTTCCGCTTTTAGAAACCACTTTACCAGAGATCATTTCTCCTCTTAATTCTGGAAGAACTGCTTTTGAAGTAGCATCTAGCACAACAGTATTTGATGGTATAGTGGCAAAATTAGTTGCTGAAATTGAATTTTGAGTAGGAATGTTGTCTAATTTTCTAACAGATAAAGAGTAACTTCCTTCTTTAATATTATCATTTGAAGATTCTAGTTTTAAATCGACATGTTCGCGGCTAGAGAAAACTTTTTTGTTTAATCTAAGGTTTAAATCTGTCGCGTTTACTGAACTCTCTAAAGTATTTGAAGTGCCTGTTAAAACATTGCTGTTTGGAGTTTTTTCATTTGTTTTATAAGGATTAACGATATTAATATCCATTTGAAAAAATTCTGAAGCAGGTTTGTTTAACATCCAATTGGTGTAAGCAACTAGTTTGTAACTTCCTGTTTTAAGAGTAGTCGGAATAAAATAATCTCCTTGTCCTAACGCATTTTCTAGCTTGATTTTGGCTTTAAAAACGCTTTTTTTATCGCTGTCTACCAATTCTACATAAGCAATTTTACTAATATGGCTTATAGTTTTGTCAGACGATTTTAAGCAGTAAATTTTATACAATAATGTCTCACCCGATACAAATGTCGATGCATTGGCATGAAGGTAAATAGTTTCGTCTACAACAATATTTTGCTGTGCGTTTCCTAATTGTGTGCTAATTAAAACAAACAATAATAATAGGTGCTTTATTCTGTCCAAAATGAAGGTTTTACGTTAGATGAAAATGTTGTGCAGTCTCCGCATTCTATAGGTACCATAGTATAATAATCGTTGGTATTATAGCTGTACCAAAGTCTATAGCTGTTAAGTTCTGTTATTAATTGTGGCCCAAGGCAAGGAGGGTCACCAAATCCGAAACAGAATCTGTACTCAGCGTCAATACATGGCACATAATAGGGAGGTAAAGGTCTTCCTGGATATAAGTCAGCATAATTAAAAAACATTCTTTTTGATGATACCGAAGACACGTCAAAAAAGCCTATTACTTTGCTTTCAGTATCGGTAACACATTTAATATTACCATTTACAAAGCCAGGCTGTTTAGGCGATAATACACTAGAACTGCTTGAGATTTCTTTTAATGTTTTGTAAAAAGTAAATGCCTCAATACTTTGTACATATTGGCGCACTAGAATACTATATCTGTGACTGATAATATAACTTTGGTCACTTATAAATCGCACAGGAAAATTAACACGATCCTCTTGTAGATTTGTTGTTGATGTTTGAATGATATCAACAGATTTTTTTGAGCCATAACAAATTTGAATGTCTAATGGACTTGGAACAAGCGCAATTTCTTTTGGACCCGTTGCAATTAGTTTTTGGTCACCCCATTTTGGTGCGATTATTTTATAAGTTTCTTCATATTCGTATCTATAATATTTTGAAGTATTTGTTGGGTCATAGCTTTCAACACTTATTTGTACGCCTTCTCCTTCTTGGGTTGAAACCACTTTAGGGACTAGGTTTTCAATCTGATTTTCAGTTGTCAAAACTTCAGTTGAAGACTGGTATTTCTTACCGCCTTTTGTAGTGATTTCTAAAGAATATTCTGTGTTAGGTTCTGCTTTAAACTCTGAATCAGAAATATATTTTTCTGAATTTTCAGTAAAGTGATAGCTGTTTCCTTTATTGTCGGTAACTACAACATTCGCACCTGTTTCTACTTGTACGCCTTCTTCTTCCAAACGAGCAGTTTTCGTCAGTTTAATTTCCTGATTTTTTAATTCATTTGTTATAGTTGCTTCTACAACAAGTGCCTCCTCGTAAGAATCAGTCTTAAGGTTATAGGTTTCAGTACAGCTAATGAATATAGTACTCATTAGTAGTAATACTGTTATTTTATTTTTTAATAATGTTTTCATGATTTTTAAATTCTGCTTTACGGAAGATTAAAATTTAAAATTATAAGTTATACTTGGAACCGGAATAGAGAAGATTGATGTTTTGTATCCCTTTAATTTTCCGTTTGGATCTGTTACAAAAAATATCGAGTACGGATTATTTCTTCCTAATACATTGTAAACAGAAATATTCCAGAAACTATGCGCTAATTTTTTAATTTTATGATTCCCTTCAATGTTGATACCGATGTCTAAACGAATGTAATCTGGTATTCTAAATTCATTTCTGTCGCTATATAATGTGTATTCTGCGCCTCCAAGATTATAAGTTCCAATAGGGTAGGTAATTGGCCTTCCCGTTTGGTATATAAAGTTTGTTGACAGACTATAACGTTTTGTGAATTTGTAATTTAAAACAGCGCTTAAATCATGTGGCTTATCAAAATTAGAAGCGAAGAATTTACCATTGTTTACAATTTCTTCATTAAACTCACCATCTAATTTAATCAATGATCTTGAATAAGAGTATCCTAACCATCCATTTAATTTACCAACTTGTTTTTTAATTAAAAATTCTACACCATAAGCTTTTCCTTCACCTTGTAAAAGTTCTGTTTCTACATTTTCGTTTAGCAATAATTGCGCACCTACTTTATAGTCTAAAATATTTTTAGATTTCTTGTAGTAACCCTCTAAGCTAACTTCGTATTCATCATCTCCAAAGTTTTTAAACAATCCTAAAGATGCTTGTTGTGCACTTTGTGGTTTTACGTTAGCATCAGATAATTTCCAAGTGTCAGTAGGAGATTGTGTGGTGTTGCTAGACAAAAGATGAATGTATTGTCTCGTCACATCATAACCCGCTTTGATAGAAAAATCTTCTGTAAAGAAATAACGTGCCGCTATTCTTGGTTCTAGACCTCCATAAGTTGTTACAACTTCATTATTGTTGTAGTGCTTAGTATCGATAATTGTAGCGTCACTGATCGGTTTTCCACTTTCATAAGTATTGACATCAGCAGGCCCTAATGATGCGTATAAAGAATATCTTAAACCAAGATCAATCAATAATTTGTCGCTTACTTTATAATTGTCTGCCAGATAAATTGCAGATTCTAATCCTTTTTCCTTATTAATATCAGTCGGAACTAAAGTTGAATTAGGGTTTGTTGGATGCTGGTAGCCTGGCGAAATATTATATAATTTACTAGCTAAACCATAAGAAAAATTGTGTTTTTCATTCAACTTATAATTCATCTTTAATTGCAATTGAGTCTCGTTTATTTTATATCCGAAATCAAAAGAATTAATATTGTCAGAATGATAATCTATGTTGAATTTATATTCGCTATTCGTTAAAATAAGAGCTCCTTTGTTTTTGTCATTAAAAGTATGATCCCATTTTGCAGAAAATAATCTGTTGCTGTATTTGTATAATGAATCTGAACTCAATCTGAAACGGTCATGACTGTAGTATGCCATTGCTTCAATTGCATTTTTACTGTTGATGTTGTTTTGGTATTTTAAAATTCCATCATAAAATCCAGCTTCACTATTTTTAAGTCTTTCGTCATCCAATTGTTTTAAAATCCAATCAGAATATGTTGCACGACCTCCAAAAATTATGCTTGATTTATTTTTTTCAAGAGGCACACTTAATGTAAGGTTCGAAGTAATTGGTCCTATAGCACCTTCTCCAGAAATTTTCTCTTTGTTTCCATTTTTTGTTGCAATATCAAATACAGACGATAGTCTTCCTCCAAAATCGGCAGGAATGCTTCCTTTGTAAATGTCTGCTTTTTTTGTTGTGTAAGGGTTAACGGCAGAGAAGAAACCTAAAAAGTGCTGCGGATTATACACCACTGCATTATCTAAAAGAATTAAGTTCTGATCTTCTTTTCCTCCACGAACGTTAAACCCTGAAGATCCTTCACCAGTAGTTTTTATACCTGGAAAAGTAGTAGCAACTTTAAAAATATCTCTTTCTCCAAGAATAAGAGGAACATTTTTTATGTTTTCAATATCAATAGAAACCAAACCAGATACAACTGTTTCTGTCGCTCTTTGGCCTTTCTTTTTAATCACGACTTCGTCCAATTGATTCGATTTTTCGTTAAGTTCTATATCAAATTGGCCATCATCGTATACCACTAAAGTTTTTGTAACCTCTTTGTGACTAAGCGATTTTATTTCTACTATGTTAATTCCTCTTGGTAATTGTAAAGTATAATTTCCATCAAGATCACTAGATGTGCTTATGTTTTTATTTTTTACCTTAATATAAATATTGGCTTCTGGTTTTCCGTTTTCTTCATTTTTAACGGTTCCAGTAACTGTAAATGTTTTCTTTGTTGTGTCCTTATTCTCTTTACCTATAAATACAATAGAACTCTTTTTGCTTACACTATAGCTACTAGTTGAGTCATATTGCTGATAAAAAACAGGATTGTCATTTTGATCATTTCCTTGGCTGTTTGTTTGAAGTGGTTCGTCAGGGAAATAATTAGATGGTAAAGTACTGTATATTGTGCTGTTAAGCGTCAAGATTACTTTGTTCTTGATAACAACATAATTTAAGTCTGTTTTATTTAAAACAGCAGACATAAATTCATCAATACTAACATTATTAAAAGTGTCAGAAATAAGTGTTTTGTTAGAATTTAACCAAGCCGAATCAAAATAAAATTTATAAGATGTCGATGATTCAATACGTTTTATAGTGTTTTCTAAAGTTTCATCTTTTAAAGTAATCGATAACTTCTCATTAGAATTTTGTGCAAAAGACAATTGAAAGGAGAAGACGATAAGTAAGGAGAGTAAAAATTTTTTCATTTGTTTTATTTGCTTGATATTGAAAGAGAGTTAAAAGTGTATTTCATCAAATTTTTCATGAATTGATTTAAATCGGATTTTCGTAGTTCTCTGTTCAATAAATAAAACCCATTGATTTGTTTTTTCTGTTCTGGGAATAATTTAATAAGGTCGCCTTTGCTTTTTATTAAATAAATTTTGCCTTTTAAATCGATAAAATAAGAATTGTTTTCTTTGAATACATAATAGATGCTGTTGTCAGAAATTGTTTTTTGCATGTCTTTATGATGTCTGATATACAAAATTAATTCGGGAGCAACTTTACTTTCTTCGTAGTAGCCTGTGGTAAATTCAGGAATGTCTTCGGTTGTTCTTTCTCTTTTGATAAAGTTTTTATCTTGTAGAGAAAACGAACTGACTTTATTCTGTATTAAGCTTATACCGATATTTTCTGAACCTCCAGCTGGATTTAAAACCAATATGTCGCGATAGATATCGTATTTAAGTTTAATGTCATAATAGGCTTGGTCTTCGTAGACCGCTTTTCCTAATTCGTATTTATCTACTAAATACAAATGAATGTCATTTCTTAAGGTTCTGTAAGGATTTGTGTGTGGTACCCCATTATAAATATCCAGATTGTCTTTGCCAACTGTAGTGTCAAACCAATTGTAAGTTTTTACGTCATTGCTAGTTTGACTCTGGATAGGATGAATATTTAATAATAATTCAAATAAAATGAGAAAAACGATTTTTTTTTGGTAATTTTTCAAAGGATTTAATGGTTTATTAGTTGTTTTTGGAAGATTTCAAAAGTATAAAAAAAAGGTTACAAATAAAACGCTAATTTGTTAAATTGTTATAAAATGACGCTACAGGCTAGTGAAAGGCATTGTAGGACTATTAAAATTTAGAATTTTTATTAAAAATATTCGAAAAATGATGTTGTAGTGGTGTGTTTTTTGATTTTATGAAGGATAAGCTTGATTTGTAGAAAGATAGCAAAAAGATGCAAATGTCCAAAAAACTGAAAAACCCCAATTCTTAATCGAATTGGGGTTTCTAATATTTTTTTTTCAAAAAAACAAATCTACTTGTGAATTTATCTTTTCCAAATAATAATCAATTTTTCGAATGGCTCGATTAAAGAAAAGATTTTGTTCTTTAATGCCAGATTGACCCAAAGGTATAGAGTTCGTGATTTGTTGCTTAAAAAACTGATGAACATTTTTACAACTTTCTTTATTGTCGGTTATAAAATATCCCAAAAGAGTATAGGGTACAAACATCGTAAGCTTGTCTTCTGTTTCTATAAGCATATTGTTGTTTAATAATATGAGTTCATTATAATAAATGGAAAACTTATTATTAGTATCGTTGCACTTTGATTTTATTAGATTTACAATCCGTTTTAAATCTAAACAAAGGGCATTGGCACTTTTTAAATTTAAAAGGCCAGCTTCATAAAAATATAAAATTTGCTGTAAGCTGCTGTTTATGGTAGTATCATTCCATACTTCGTTGACAGAAGTATTCTCATATATTTCTTTTAATTTCTGCATGTACTCAGTAAACGATTCATCGACTACAAAATTTTCAAAAGCAACTTTTTTCTGATTTGAATTTAATAGATTCAGCCATACAAAAGCTTTAAATTTAGATAGGATTGTACCATCCATAAAATAAAACAGAGGAATATCTTTTGCGGAATAAAAAAGTGTTGTTTTCTTGTTTTTTATTAAGGTTGCTATATTTTCAGATGATGTTTTGAAATATTGAAGCATGTCCTTTAAGTTTTCAATCTCAATTGTTTTTTCAACCACCACCTTTTCCTTATTTGAAAATAAGTTATCTAACGAAATGTTGAAATAGCCTGCCAGTGTAATTGTTTCATCTATAGAGAATTTACTTTTTCCCGAAACTCTTCGGTGTGAAGCATCGTAGCTAATTTGTAAAATGCCTGCAATTTCTTCTATTAAAGAAACTGATTTAGGTATTTTTTGTCTAATTGCTTTTAAAAATAATTCTTGCGATTTCATATTTTGCGATAATCGCAAATGTATAAAAATGATTTATTAGTTTACACAAATTGATATGCGATAAATGCAATACGTTTGTTCTGTAATTAAAAAAAAATAAAATTTTATGAAAGCTAAATATTTTAATAAATCAGAAGACGAAAAGCTTTTCTTTTCTGTTTTAAAGAAAAGAGTACAGGAGAAGCTTCAGGATAAAACTATTTCTTATGGAGATGCTCAGTTTTGGTTTAAAGGTTTGTTTTGGACATTCGTTTGTTATTTGTCTTATTCGTTGCTTTTTTTGGAGTCCATCACTAAAATAAACTTTTGGGTATTATATGTTGTTTTTCAATTATCAGGATTGTTAATAGGATTTAGTTTTGGGCATGATGCTTCGCACAATACAGCATTCCAAAATAAAAAGGCAAATTCCGTTTTGCATTTTTTTAGTTTTCTTACGGTAGGAATTGACCCGATGCTTTGGGGATTAAGACATATTCGATCACACCATTTATATGCAAATGTAGAAGGAAGTGATATTGATATAGATAAAAACCCTTTTTTGAGATTAAGCCCAACGCATCCTTGGAAACCGAAGCATAAATATCAGGCATATTACGCGCCATTTGTTTATATGTTTACTTTATTGCACTCTGTTTTTATGAGTGATTGGGTATATTTATTTTCAGAAGACTACAACTGGATGAAAAGGGGTGTTCCTAAAGCGGCGTTATATTTTAGATTTGTATTGTATAAAATATTTTATTTTTCTTTGGTGCTGGTTCTTCCATTACTGTATTCTGATTTTTCATGGAGATTTGTGGTTTTGAGTTATCTTACCGCCAGTGCATTTACATCAATGGTATTTATTATTATGCTTGTTGGAACCCATTTTTTTGATGGCGCAGATTATCCGCAGCCCGAGGGAGAGTTTTTAGAACACACTTGGGCGGTTCATCAGCTTTACACTAGCTGCGATTGGGATGCAGATAAAGGTTGGGCAAGATTTTTAAGTGGAGGTTCCAATTGTCATGCTGCTCATCATCTTTTTCCTAATATCTGTCATACTAATTATAGTGAAATAAATGAAATAATTAAAAAAACAACAAAAGAGTATAAGCAGCCTTATCATCATAAAACATTGTTTGAAATGATGTTTTCGCATTTTGTTCATTTGCATAAAATGGGAAATCCTGTAGCGGAGACAAAATAAAAACTTAAAAACCCCAATTCAATTAATGAATTGGGGTTTTCTATGAATAAACCTTTAGTAAACTAAGATCTGATTACTCTTTTTTCTCCTCACGTGGAGGTCTTGGAACAAGTGCTTTTTTAGACACTTTTTCTTTTTTAGTTTTAGGGTCAACTCCTAGGTATTTCACTTGGAAAACATCTCCCATTTTAACTACGTCAGCAACATTTTCTGTACGCTCCCAAGCCAATTCAGAAACGTGAAGTAAAACTTCGTTTCCTGGTGCAGCAGTATATTCTACAACAGCTCCAAAATCAAGCATTTTAATTACTTTAACTTCGTAAGCTTCTCCTAATACTGGTTTGAAAGTGATTGAAGCAATTTTTGCTAATACTGCTTCAATTCCAGCAGGATCTGTACCTAAAATCTCGATAACACCTTGCTCATCAACTTCATTAATAACGATAGTTGTTCCAGTAGCTTTTTGTAATTCTTGAATTACTTTTCCACCAGGTCCAATTAAAGCTCCAATAAAGTTTCCAGGAATAGTTCTGGTAATGATTTTTGGTGCATGAGCTTTTACGTCAGCTCTTGGTGCAGCGATAGTTTCAGTTAACTTTCCTAAAATGTGTAAACGTCCATCACGAGCCTGAGCCAAAGCTTGCTCCATAATGTCATAACGTAAACCATCAATTTTGATGTCCATTTGGCAAGCTGTAATACCGTCAGCAGTTCCAGTTACTTTAAAGTCCATATCTCCTAAGTGATCTTCGTCTCCTAAGATATCAGACAATACAGCAAATTTCTCACCGTCAGTAATCAATCCCATAGCAATACCAGAAACTGGTTTTACCATTTGAACTCCAGCATCCATCAAAGCCATTGTTCCAGCACAAACTGTTGCCATAGAAGAAGAACCGTTAGATTCTAAAACCTCAGAAACAACACGAATTGTATAAGGACAATCTGCAGGAATCATATTTTTTAAAGCTCTTTGAGCTAAGTTACCGTGACCAACTTCTCTTCTTGAAGTTCCTCTTAATGGTTTTGCTTCACCTGTAGAGAAAGGAGGGAAGTTATAGTGCAAGTAGAATTTCTCTTCACCTTGCTCAGATGGAGAATCGATTTGGTTTGCTTCTCTAGAAGTTCCTAAAGTTACAGTTGCCAAAGCCTGAGTTTCTCCACGAGTAAACAAAGATGAACCGTGAACTCTTGGTAAATAATCAGTTTCACACCAGATTGGTCTAATGTCTGTAGTTTTTCTACCATCTAAACGAACACCTAATTCTAAAACTACATTACGAACAGCTTCTTTGTTTGTTTTGTAGAAATATTTAGAAACTAAATCACCATCGGCAGCTAATTCTTCTTCAGTAAATAAAGCTTTAACTTCTTCTTTTACTTCAGCAAATGCAGCACCTCTTTCGTGTTTAGCAGAACCAACTTTTGCAATAGCATAGATTTTATCGTATGCTGCAGCTTTTACTTTTGCGTAAATTTCTTCATTTTCTCTCTCTCCTTCGTAAGTACGAATTTCTTTTTTACCAAAAGCTTCTTGTAAACGATATTGAGCTTGAATTTGAACTTTGATAGCTTCGTGAGCAAACTTAATAGCTTCGATCATTTCAGCTTCTGAGATTTCTTTCATCTCACCTTCAACCATTGCTACAGAATCCATAGAAGCTCCAATCATCATATCGATATCAGATTTTTCTAATTCTTCTCTGCTTGGGTTGATTACTAATTTCCCGTCGATACGTGCAACACGAACTTCAGAAATCAAGTTGTAAAATGGAATGTCTGACACAGCTAATGCCGCAGAAGCAGCTAAACCAGCTAATGCATCTGGCATAACTTCTTCGTCGTGAGACATTAATTGAATCATAACTTGTGTTTCAGCATGGTAATCGTCTGGGAAAAGCGGACGCAATACACGGTCAACTAATCTCATTGTCAATACTTCGCTGTCGCTTGGACGTGCTTCTCTTTTAAAGAAACCTCCTGGGAAACGACCTGCTGCTGCAAATTTTTCGCGGTAATCTACCGTTAACGGTAAAAAATCAACGCCTGGGTTTGATGTGCGAGCTGAAACTGCTGTTGCAAGAATCATAGTGTCGCCCATTCTTACTACTACAGAACCGTCAGCTTGTTTCGCTAAACGTCCTGTCTCGATTGTGATGCTTCTGCCATCACCTAAATCGATCTTTTCTACAAATAATTGTGGAATCATAAATTTTTTCCTTATTGATTATACAATGGGTTTTAGTTGTGTTGTAGTTGTTGTTGTGTGTAGTTGTTGTTATCTAAAACCCAATGAAAAACCAAACTTTTTTTCTTGTAATATGCTTATTATAAATAGCTATAATGTAAAAACAAAAAGAGGCACTTTCGCACCTCTTTTCTATATTGATTATTTTCTGATATTCAATACTTTGATAATCTCACGATATCTGTTGATATCTTTCTTTTTCAAGTAGTCCAACAAAGCTCTTCTTTTACCTACTAATAGTACAAGAGAACGCTCAGTGTTGTAATCGTGACGATTTTTTTTCAAGTGTTCAGTTAAGTGAGAAATTCTGTAAGTGAACAATGCGATTTGACCTTCAGCTTTACCAGTGTTTTTTGCATCACCGTGTTGTGCGAAGATTTCTTCTTTCTTTTCTTTAGTTAAATACATTCCAATATTGTTTTAATGATTTTTATGTATGTCAATACAACTTTTGTAAGACGGGTGCAAAATTAGATTAAAAAAACAAAAAAATCAAACAAAAATAAAAGAATCTTAAAATAAGGGTTAAGAAATTTGTTTTTAATGATTTACGATCGTTTTTTTACTTAAGCTTCTGAGCTTTTTTACCAGATTGCTTTTCGCTTAAAGAAGAATACGAAAATTTGACATTGTTTGTATCAGTGCTCACACCTGAAATTAAAACACCTTTGTCGTAATTATCAACAAATGTAATTTTTCTCGACGCATCATTTCCTTCCCAAACTCCTTGTTTCAATCCATCTTTAAGAGTTCCTTTTTGTGTTACAAATAAATCTGTTTCTTCATAATCTCCATTTCCGTCAACTACGGTCTGACTTTTGTTTTCATCCCAGCAGTTAAGAACTAAAGTTTGTGTCTTTTTTGTTTTCGGATCCCAGAGATTCTGTTTTTCGCACTTTTTATTTTGGTTTTCGTACCAATTGATTTCTTTTCCATTTTTATGATCCTCAGAATAATTGACAACTGTTTCTTTTGCTCCGTTTTTATAATAGTAAATAAACTCGCCGTCTTTTTTTAAGACATCGCGATCCAGAGTCGAACCAGTCATTTTCTTTCTTCCATTCTTATAAAAGTCAGTCACAACATAGCGAACACTTTTCTGCGAATAATTGGTAATTACTCTTGTGTAGGCAGAGTTTTCTAGTGTGCATTCGCGATTTAAGGAGTCTAAAAAGATTTTTTTAGAAACCATATTAATTTGTGCAGACAGATGAGCTGAAATTAGTGTAAGCAAAAAGAGAAGGAAGTTTCTTTTCATTCTGTGCTATTTTTTATCTTAAAAATAGTTCTTCTAGAATAATTTAGCAACTTCTTGATTTACAAATTCTAAAAATCTTTCGTCAGCTTCTGTAAAAGGATCAATAACGTGGCTGTCGATGTCGATTTGACCAATATTTACTCCATTAACAAAAAGGGGTACTACGATTTCCGATTTTACGGTTAAACTGCAGGCGATGTAATTGTCTTGTGCTTTAACATCTGGCACAACAAAATTGGCATTACTTTCAGCAACTTGGCCGCAAATTCCTTTTCCAAAAGGAATAACAGTATGGTCTGTTTCTGCACCAACATAAGGTCCTAAATGTAAAGTTTTAGCCTCGTGATTAGCAAAATAAAATCCAACCCAGTTGTAATACTCCACGTTTTCGTTTAAAAGTTGGCATATTGCTAATAATTTTCCGTCTCTATCTGTTTCAGTGCCAGCAACAATTGCACTTATTTTTGGTTGTAATTCTTGAAATGTCATAATGTAAAAATTTATACAAAAGTATTTAAAGCTGAACTCAAAAAATACATAAATTTGAAAAAAAAAATCTCTTGAAAAAATATTTAGTCCAGTTTAAGCCATTCTTAATTTTTGTAAGCGTCTTTTTTCTTACCTATATTGTGCTTACACTGCTGTATAAGTTTTATTTAAATACCTATCAAGCCGAGGAACTTGATGGAGCGACAATGATAGCCGGGCAAAATGCAGAGCAATTACTAAAGCTTTTTAATTATGATGTCATAATTCAGAAAAGTTCACAAAATCCGTGGCAGGAGATTATTTTAAATGGCAAATTTATAGCGCGTATAACAGAAGGGTGCAATGCTGTTAGCGTAATGATACTTTTTGTATCATTTGTATCTGCTTTTTCGAGAAGCTTAAAAAAAACAGTATTGTTTATACTTTTTGGGCTTGTATCTATATATCTATTAAATGTTATAAGAATTGCGATTTTGATTGTCCTTGTATATAACTTTCCTCATTATACCCGATTTTTACATGGTACTTTCTTTCCATTAGTGATTTACGGATATGTTTTTATTTTATGGGTTTTCTGGATTAATAGATTTTCAAAATATGCTAAATAATTTAAGAGAGAATAAATTTAAAATCTTTACAGCAATTGTTGTGGTAATAGGTTTTGCTTTGATTAGGACATTTGAAAGAAATTTGTTTTATGATCCTTTTCTGAGATACTTTGAAGCCGATTACCATTCGAGTCCTTATCCAGAAGTGGAAACTTTAAAACTTTTCGGGTCGCTTTTTCTTCGTTATTTTCTAAACTCTGCTTTGTCACTTTTACTGATTTATGTCTTATTTCAAGATCGTGATATTTTTAAGTTTAGCTCATTTGTTTATGCCTGCTTTTTGGTTGTGCTATTGAGTTCATTTTATATAATACTTCATTTTTTTCCAGATGGCAGTTGGCTTCTTTTTTATGTGAGAAGATTTATAGTTCAGCCAATTTTGGTGTTATTGTTTATTCCTGGATTTTACTATCAGCTCCAAAAATCTAAAAAATAACAATTCATTTAGTTTTTTATCGACAGTTTTTGAATAGCTTTGCAGTATGAATTTGAAAAAGTGTACAGGTCTGTTTTTGGCGTTCCTTTTATTGGTTTCCAATATTGGGTTTGCTTTTGATGTGCACTATTGTGGCGGAGAAATTGCTTCGGTTTCATTAAAGACTACTGCAGAACCTGTTGTTGAAAAGAAATGTTGTGGTTCTAAAGAGAAAAAGAACTCTTGCTGTAAAGACAAAGTTGTTCATTTCGAAAAGAAATCAGATAATGCAACAATCAAATTCTTCTTTTTTCAATTTACTTTCCCAGCAGTTGTACAAGATTACAAACCTCTTGTCTTTTTAGAAATTCCAAGTTTTAAAAAGAAAGAAGTTCTTTCGTACTATGCTGATGCGAATGCGCCCCCTTTATTTAAATTATACCATCAGTATATTTTCTATTCCTGATTTTAATGTTAAGATGCACTACGAGTCTTGATTAAGGCTTTGTATTTACATTTTAATTGCTTTTGCTTTGCGCAGAATGCAATAATGTAATTCTATTTCAACATTAAAATCATTTTTTATGCAAAAAAATATAATGCTTTTTGTGGCGTTTTTGCTTTCTGTATCTGTGTTTTCACAAGAAGATCTAGAAGAGGTAAAAATCACTAAAAAGCAAAAAGGAATTAAAAAATCCTATACGTTAACAGCCAATACTTCTGTAATTACTAGTAAAGAACTGCTAAAAGCAGCTTGTTGTAATTTGGCAGAAAGTTTTGAAACCAATCCATCAATCGATGTCAATTTTTCTGATGCTTTAACAGGAACTAAGCAAATTAAAATGCTTGGATTGACGAGTCCTTACTTAATGATTACAGAAGAGAATATTCCTTCTGTTCGAGGAGCTTCTCAAGCTTACGGATTGTCATTTACTCCTGGAACTTGGATCGAAAGTGTTCAGATTACCAAGGGAGCGGGAAGTGTTATAAATGGATACGAAAGTATTTCAGGTCAAATTAATACGGAGCTTTTAAAGCCTTTAAACGATATTCCGTTTTTCTTGAATGCTTATGGTTCAACCGATTCTCGTTTTGAATTGAATACTCATTTCAATAAAAAATTATCAGATAAATGGGCAACAAGTTTGTTTGTTCATGGAAATGCGCGCGTAGCTAAAAACGATATGAATAATGATGGGTTTTTAGATAATCCGTTAGGAAAACAAATCAATGTTTTAAACCGTTACCAATATTATGATCCGGAAAGCGGTTTGGTTAGTTTTATCAATTTCAGATATATGAATGATAAAAAACAAACGGGAGAAGTTGATTTTGATAAAGATCGCGATCGAGGTACAACTAATCATTGGGGTTCTGAAATTAATACAGAACGTTTTGATGTTTCAACAAAAATTGGATATGTGTTTAAAGATATGCCTTATCAAAGTATCGGTTTTCAGAATGCTTTTAATAGTCATAAACAAGATTCTTATTATGGCTTAAATCAATACGATATCAAACAAAATAGTTTTTATTCTAATTTGATTTTCAATTCGATTATCAATAACACCATGCACAAGTTTACTACTGGTCTGAATTTTACTTACGATCAATATCAAGAGTTTGTTAATTTAACAGATGTGGGTAGAATTGATAATTCGGTTGGTGCTTTCTTTGAGTACACTTACGATAATACAGACAATTTTAGTTTGATTTTAGGAGGGAGAGTAGATAACCATAATCGATTAGGTTTTTTTGTTACACCAAGATTGCACATGAGATATAATCCTTGGAAAAATGGAGTAGTTCGTTTTTCTGCGGGAAGAGGGAAACGTTCTGCCAATATTTTTGCCGAGAATCAGCAGCTTTTTGCTAGTTCAAGAACTTTTTCGATTTTAGATTCTAGTGGAAAAGTTTACGGTTTAAACCCAGAGATTGCTTGGAATTATGGCGTGAGTTTCTCGCAGAAATTCCGTCTTTTCAATAAAAATGCCGATGCAGGTTTTGATTTTTACCGCACCGATTTCCAAAATCAAGCTGTTGTAGATGTGATGCAAAGCCCGCAACAAGTTTTGTTTTATGATTTGAAAGGAAGTTCTTTTGCAAACAGCCTTCAAGTAGAGTTTAATTATGAATTGATTCATAACTTAAATTTGAGAACAGCTTATAAATATTACGATATCCAAACCGATTATTTAAGGGGGACATTCCAGCGTCCGCTTCAGGCTAAACATCGCTTCTTAGGAAATTTAGAATACGAAACAACAATGAATGATGATAAACAATGGAGGTTTGACTTTACGTATAATTGGTCAGGAAAACAGCAATTGCCTTATACGGCAACAAATCCTGTAGAAGATCAGTTTCCTGATTTTTCACCAGCTTATGGCGTGATGAATGCTCAGGTAACTCGTGTTTTTTCATCGGTTTTTGAGGTATATGTAGGAGGGGAGAATATTGGAAATTATAAGCAGCAAAAAGCAATTTTAGGGGCAAACGATCCTTTTGGACCTAATTTTGATGCATCGATCGCATACGCTCCAATTTTTGGACAGATGTATTATGCAGGATTAAGGTTTAAAATTAAATAACAATTTCAATATCAAAAATCAATTTTAATAACAATAAAAATAAATACAATGAATAAGATAGTTTTAATCGCAATGATGGTTTTTTTAGGTTTGTCGGCTCAGGCTCAAACGAAGAAAAATAAGAACTTAAAGTATGCAACAGAAGTAAATGGTAACTGCGAACAATGCAAGAAACGAATTGAAAAAGCGGCTTACGGAGTTCCGGGTGTAAAAAGTGCAAGTTGGGATGTAAGCTCTCATCAGCTTTCGGTTATTTTAAACGAAGAAAAATGTTCTCCTTCAGATTTAAACAAAGCGATTGCAAAGGCAGGTCATGATACTAAGGAAGTTAAGGCGACAACTGCAGATTATGATAACTTACACAGCTGTTGCAAGTATGTAAGAGAATAATGTAAAGAAGGCCCAGACGAATAGTTTGGGCTTTTTTTAATAGTTAATTTATGTTTAAAATACCGTATTTTATTGTGGTTAAGCTAAATTATTGTTACTTTCACGAACTTATAAGATAACCAATTCCCCTTTTATGAATAATTTTGAATGGACCCAGTTACTAAACCCTGAATTTTATATTACTTTAAGCGTTGGAGGTTTTCAGATTGGGTTGTTTATTGTTCTGTTTATCGTTTTTGCCGAAACAGGACTTTTTGCAGGTTTTTTTCTGCCTGGAGATAGTTTGCTTTTTTTGGCAGGTATTTACAGCCGTGATCTAGTTGAGAATGTTGCCTCTATTCCAAATGATTTTATAAATGTCTTTCTGCTTGCTACAGCAGTTGCTGTAATGGGAGTTTTAGGTAATATGACTGGTTATTGGTTTGGCGCAAAAAGCGGTTATTATTTATTCAAAAAAGAAGATACATTCTGGTTCAAGAAGAAATATCTGTTGCAGTCAAAAGATTTCTTTGAAAAATATGGTGGAAAAGCAATTATTTACGCACGTTTCCTTCCAATTTTCAGAACCTTTGCTCCAATTGTTGCGGGTATTGTATCGATGGATAGAAAGAAGTTTATGTTTTACAATATCCTGAGTTCTTTTCTTTGGTCGTTTATTTTAATTTTCGCAGGACATTATCTATACGGTATTTTCTTAAAGCAAGGCATAGATTTAAAGAAACATATTGAATACATTATAGTTATTATCGTTATAATCTCAACGTTCCCGGTTCTAGTTAAACTATTTAAAAAGACACCAAAGGAACAAATATAATCTTAAAGTAAATAAAAAAATCCGAAGCTTAAACTTCGGATTTTTTTATGCTTTGTTTTTAAAGTTATTGTTGACGTTTCCATTGTATGATATATAATCTTACTTAGAAAATAAAATCGAAGCTAAGAGAGTAAATGTAAAATCAAAAAAAGCTGCAATTAGTTTTTAAAACGTAATTACAGCTTTTAGGTTAAATTATTTTAGTTGTATAAATATTTCTAATTGGAATTTAAATCCGAGCAATAGCGAACAGGTAAAGCAACTAAAATGGAATATTTTAAATTACCATTCATTCACTTTATTTGCATCCATTTTAAGGAAAATAAACAGCAAAATGGTGAATCCCCAGAGTCCAGAGCCTCCGTATGAAAAGAACGGCAGAGGAACACCAATTGTAGGGAAAATTCCAATTACCATTGCGATATTTACAAAGAAGTGTATAAATAGAATTGCGGCGACGCAATAGCCATAGACTCGGCTAAACTTTGTCTTCTGTCTTTCTGCCAAATAAATTACTCTAAGCAATAAACTAACGAAAAGTAAAATAACAACAAAAGAACCTGCAAATCCCCATTCTTCACCAACAGTTGTAAAAATATAATCGGTGTGTTGCTCAGGAACAAATCCTCCTTTGGTTTGTGTTCCTTCTAGGAAACCTTTTCCGATCCATCCACCAGAACCAATTGCAATTTCAGACTGATTGGTATTATATCCAATCCCTTTCATATCTACAGTTTTACCTAGTAAAATATTGAAACGGTCTCTGTGGTGCTGTTTAAAAACATTGTCAAATACATAATCTACAGAGAAAACAAATCCTGAGATTAAAACTAATAAAATACCGCTTAAAATAATATTTCGATCTACTGCTCTGCCTTTAAAATGTATGATTGCCAAAACTACAAAAGCCATTGCGATAACAGCGTATGGTTCTAAAACCAAAGTAAGAACAAAGAGTATAATTGTTATAAATGCTGTCCAAACATACCAAGAAGGTAAGCCTTCTCGATACAGAACAAGAATAAAAGCACTATAAATTAAAGCGCTTCCAGGATCTGGCTGTGGAAGAATAAGTATTACAGGTAATAGCATAATGGCTAAAGCCTGAATTTGTCTATTGGTTTCTTTTAAGTTGATCTGTGTGTCGCTTAAATATTTGGCCAAAGCCAATGATGTCGCGGCTTTTGCAAACTCAGAAGGTTGCAAAGTAAAACTTCCGATTGCGTACCAGCATCGCTGTCCAGCAATTGTTTTTCCGAAGAGAAACAATCCAGCAAGAGATAATAAAGAAACTCCAAATATGATACTAGCATATTTTTCATAGAATTTACCATCAACAAAAAGCACAACAAATATCAAAGGAATTGTACAGCAAATAAAAATCAGCTGTTTTTGATAAGTACCATCTGTTGATAATAAGGAAGACGAGTAAATATTAAGCCAACCTAAAGTTACCAGCGCAATGTAGATAAAGACACTTATCCAATCAATATTATTTTTTACACTTTGATTTTTCATTTGAAATAATCTTTCTTAGTTTTTCTTAGTTGTGTCTACCGCTGTTTTTTTAACTTCAGTTTTTGGTGCCGTTGTAACTGGTGCTTTTGGCTTTGCAATTTTAGCTTGCAAAACAGAATCTTTAGGAACAGATTCAATTTTAAGAGCCTCACTTATTCCTCCCAATTTAGCATATTCTGAAAGTAAGCTTTTATTCAGTACTCTTATTTCTAGATCGGTTCTTGTAATTTTCTTTCTTAGATATTTTTCAATCATTAAACTCGCTATCGGACCCGCAACTGTTGCTCCAAAACCTCCATTTTCAATCATAACCGCAATAGCAATTTTTGGATTGTCTTTTGGTGCAAAAGCAACAAATATAGAGTGGTCTTTAAGCTGTGTTCTTTTGCCGTTTATTTTGGCAAAGTTCTCGGCAGTACCTGTTTTTCCGCAAATATCGATTCCTTCTACTCTTAAACTGTAAGCTGTACCTTTGTTGTAAACATCAAACAGTCCACTGATAACTGGTGGGAAATATTTTTGATCAACCGTAGTCACGTGTTTTGTAGTGAACTTTTCGTCGATTTTTTCTCCTTCAATTTTTTTAATGATATGAGGAGTATAATAATAACCCTGATTTGCAACAGTCGCCATCATGTTGGCCAATTGAATAGGTGTCATTAAGACCTCTCCCTGACCAATTGCATTCGATACAATAGTTGAGCTTCTCCATCCTCCGTTAGGATAAATTCTTTTATAGGTTTTAGAAGTTGGGATATTTCCTCGTTTTCCAATAGGTAAATCATATCCCATAAATTGTCCTAAACCAAAACTTTTTATGTGACCGCTCCAAACATCAACCGCCTGACCAGGATCTTTATATTTATTAATGGTCAACATATAGGCTTGTCCAAAATAAGTGTTGCAAGAATTGTAAATTCCGTTATGCAATTGATGTGGACCAAAACCGTGACACTTCATGAATCGGCCTCCACCATAACTAAATCCGTGATGACACATAAAAGTAGTCTGCTCATTTATCACACCTTCTTGAAGTGCAACTAAACCAGTTAGGATTTTAAATGGAGAGCCTGGAGGATACTCTGCTAAAAGTCCTCTGTCGTATAATGGTTTTGAAATAGAATCGTTATATAAAAGCGTATAATTTTTAGATCTTTGGCGACCTACTAAAATACCTGGATCATAGGAAGGAGCAGTGACCAATGCTAGAATTTCTCCAGATTTAGGTTCAAGCGCGACAATTCCTCCTCGCTTATTAATCATCAATTCCTCACCATATTTTTGAAGTTCAGCATCAATAGTTAAATTAATATCTTCTCCAGCTACGGCGATGGTGTCATATTTCCCTTCTTTATAAGCACCAATTTCTCGGTTGTATTTGTCTTTTTGAATGTATTTTACACCTTTTATTCCGCGTAAAATTTCTTCATAACTTTGCTCTACACCTTGTTTTCCAATTAAATCTCCACTATTGTAGTAAGGATTTTTTTCAATCTGTTTTTCGTTAACCTGTGTAATAAAACCAAAAATATTTGCTCCATAATCTACTTCATAATCACGAAGTGATCTTTTCTGGAAATAGAAACCATCATATTTTCTGATTTTTTCCTGAAAAGCAGCAAATTCATTTTTGTTTAGCTGAGATAAGAAAACAGAAGGAAGTCTCGGACTATATACTTTTGCCTTTTCGACGCGTTTATGATATTCTTCTTCAGTAATATTTAGAAGAGCGCAAAATTCGGCAATATTTAAATCTTTTTTTACATCTCTAGGAATAACCATGATGTCATAAGAAGCCTGATTCGCAACAAGAAGTTTTCCGTTACGATCATAAATATAACCTCTTTCAGGATAGTCATATACTTTTTTTATCGCATTATTTTCCGATTTCAATTTAAAAGAATCATCAATAATCTGCAGGTAAAAAATCCTAATCACTAGCAAAGACGCTGCAATAATAATTATAGTGGGCAGCAAGACTTTTCTCATCGTTTATTGGGCTTAATAAGATAAATTATTATTATTGAGGTGATTATAGTGAAGATAGAACTAAATAAGGTTCGGAGCAAAATGTCCCAGATAAATTTGAATTGAAATGCTTCTAAAACAAATAATACAATATGGTGCATTAAAACCGAAACCAGTATAAATGAAAATCGTTCTGGTGTTAAAGATTCGTTTAGTTTAATAGTTTGATATTCATAACTCAGACCAAAAGAAAATTTAAAAATATAGGGTCTATAATACGCTAATATAACACACGCAGTTGCATGTATACCTCCAGAATTACAGAACATATCCATTGTAAGTCCAAGTAAAAAACTAGAAATTATTAGTCCTGCTTTATTGCTGTTTACAGGGTATAGAATGATATACAAGATATACGGAAAAGGACTTATATATCCTAAGAAATTCATATTGTTAAAAATAACAATCTGAACTGCCAGTAACATAATAAATCGAAAAATATTGACTAACAGAGCGCTATTCATTTTTTTCTTTGTTTTTGTTTTCTAAGTTAATAAGTTCTTCTCTGTCTTTACTTTTGATGACGTATACATGACCCAAGTTTGTCATATCGTTAAATAGTTTAACTTTTATAACATAAAAACTTGTGTTTTCTTTTTTGTATATAACGTCTACAGTTCCGATATTAATTCCTTCAGGGAAAATTACAGATTGTCCTCCGGTAACAATGGTGTCACCTTTTCTAATTGATGCTAATCTTGGCACATCCTCTAGCTGAACAAATCCTGTACTTTTACCATCCCAAGTTAAAGAACCAAAGTGGTTAGATTTTTTGATTTTAGCATTAATATGCGACTTCATGTTCAAAATGCTCACTACTGTAGAATAGTTTGCAGAAGTATTGTCTACTACTCCAATAATACCTAAGCTGTTTATAACTCCCATATCTGGCTTAACTCCTTCTTTGCTTCCAGAGTTTAAAGTGATATAGTTTTCGTGTGTGTTGTATGTATTATGAATTACCTTTGATACCACAATATCTGCAGGTTTTACACCTTTAATGCTATCTGGCAATGGTGCTTTGGTAGTGTCTTCTTTATTAAACAAAAGACTTTTTAACCTTGCATTCTCTAATACAAGTTCATCATTTTCGGCTCTTAAATTCAAATATTCGTTTACACGATTAATTCTTTCATAAACACCTCCGCTTAAAAAATTAGCTGAACTGATTACTCTGCTTCTGTGGTAGGAATGCGATTGAATTGTGAGCGTCAACGAAATACCTAAAAGCAGCAAAAACAGCAATCGATTACTGTTTCTTATAATGAAATTAAATATTTGCTGCATTTCTTGTCTGGTTATTTTGTTTCAGGATATGCTTAAAGGTTTCAGTTTTTACAAGGGTCAAATATTAAAAATCTGACCCTTATAAAAGTAAATTGATTGTTATTTTGAATCTTATTTGATTAAGATACTTTTAAATTTAGCGATGTTTTTAAGAGCCATTCCTGTTCCTCGTACAACTGCTCTTAAAGGATCTTCGGCAATATAAACCGGTAAGTCTGTTTTTTGAGAAATACGTTTGTCAAGACCTCTTAGCATCGATCCACCACCAGCTAAATAGATACCAGTGTTGTAGATATCTGCTGCTAACTCAGGAGGAGTCTGAGATAATGTTTCCATTACCGCATCTTCAATACGCTGAATAGATTTGTCTAATGCTTTTGCAATTTCACGGTAAGAAACATCTACTTGTTTTGGTTTACCAGTAAGTAAATCTCTACCTTGAACTGACATATCTTCTGGCGGACCATCTAAATCTTCAATAGCCGCTCCGATTTGAATTTTAATTTTTTCTGCAGTACTTTCTCCTACAAAAAGGTTGTGCTGTGTACGCATGTAATAAACGATGTCGTTTGTGAAAACGTCACCTGCAATTTTTACAGATTTGTCACAAACAATTCCGCCTAAAGCGATAACAGCAATTTCTGTTGTACCACCTCCGATATCTACAATCATGTTGCCTTTTGGTTGCATAATGTCTATACCAATACCAATTGCCGCTGCCATTGGCTCATGAATCAAGTAAACTTCTTTTCCGTTTACTCTCTCGCAAGATTCCTTCACCGCTCTCATCTCCACTTCAGTAATACCAGAAGGAATACATACAACCATACGTAAAGCTGGAGTAAACATTCTTTTTTTCAATGCAGGAATACTTTTAATGAACATATTGATCATTTTTTCCGAAGCATCAAAATCAGCGATTACACCATCTTTCAAAGGCCTTATAGTTTTGATGTTTTCATGTGTTTTACCTTGCATCATATTGGCTTCCTTACCAACAGCAATGATTTTGCCTGATACTCTATCACGTGCAACGATAGATGGACTATCAATGACAACTTTATCATTATGAATGATTAAAGTGTTTGCGGTTCCAAGGTCTATCGCAATATCCTCGGTCATGAAATCAAAAAATCCCATAAGTTTTTTAGGGGTTTAAAATGTTATAAATTATTTATCGAACAAAGTTAAACAAATTAATGTTTAAAATGACGAGTTCCTGTAAATACCATTGCAAGATTATTTTCATTGCAATAATTTATACTTAATTCGTCTTTAATTGAACCTCCTGGCTGAATTACAGCAGTTATTCCTGCTTTTTTGGCTAATTCTACACAATCCGGAAATGGGAAAAATGCATCACTTGCCATCGAAGCTCCATTTAAATCAAATCCAAAAGCTTTTGCTTTGTCAACAGCTTGAATTAAAGCGTCAACTCTTGAAGTCTGACCTGTACCTGATGAAATCAATGTTCCGTTCTTAGCAAATACAATAGTGTTTGATTTTGTATTCTTGCAGATTTTAGAAGCAAAGATCAAATCTTCGATCTCTTGAGCAGTAGGTTCTGTAATTGTAACGGTTTTTAAATGCTCTTTATTATCCGTAATATTATTTCTGTCCTGAATTAACAAACCATTAAGACAAGTTCTTACTTGACGAGCTGGTAATTCAACTTCATTTTGAACTAATATAATTCTGTTTTTCTTCTCTTGTAGCACCGTAACAGCCTCATCATCATAAGCTGGAGCGATTACTACTTCGCAGAATAATTTGTTGATTTCCTGTGCAGTTTCTAAATCAATTTTGGTGTTAGAAATTAACACTCCTCCAAAAGCAGAAGTAGGATCACAAGCTAAAGCGGCTAAATAAGCTTCGCTGATTGTTTTTCTTGAAGCCAATCCGCAAGCATTGTTGTGTTTTAAAATGGCGAACGTTGGTCCGTCAGTTTTAAATTCAGCAATTAAATTTACTGCAGCATCAACATCAAGTAAATTATTGTATGATAATTCTTTTCCGTGAAGTTTGTTGAACATAGCATCAAAATCTCCAAAGAAGAATCCTTTTTGGTGAGGGTTTTCACCGTATCTTAAAACCTGACCATTTGCAATGCTTTCTTTGTAGATAGTCTCGTCTGTGTTGAAATAATTAAAAATAGCGCCATCGTAGTGAGATGAAACGTGGAATGCTTTAGTAGCCAACAATCTTCTGTTTTCCAAAGTTGTTGCTCCATCTTGCTCCGTAATCAAATCCAAAAGTAAGCTGTACTCGTTAACAGAAGCAACAATTACAGTGTCTTTAAAGTTTTTTGCACCAGCACGAATTAATGAAATACCACCAATATCAATTTTCTCAATAATATCTTGTTCGCTAGCTCCAGAAGCAACTGTTTTTTCAAAAGGATATAAATCAACAATTACTAAATCGATTTGAGGAATATCAAATTCCTTCATTTGCTGAACGTCGCTTTCGTTGTCTTGACGATTCAAGATTCCGCCAAAAATCTTTGGGTGTAAAGTTTTTACCCTTCCGCCAAGAATTTCAGGGAAAGAAGTGATATCTTCAACAGGAACTACTGGAATGCCAAGGTTTTTGATAAAATCTTCAGTTCCTCCAGTTGAATAAAGTGTTACATTTTGTTCGTGTAATTTTCTAACAATTGGTTCTAATCCATCTTTAGAAAAAACAGAAATTAATGCCGATTGTATTTTTTTTGTTGTGCTCATTGTGTAGTTATGATTTTGAGACTGCAAAAGTAGTTTTTTTATATATTATATTAAAGAAAATTAGTGTAACAAAATGCTAAAAAAATCTACTGATGAGTAAGTTAACTTTTATTAGGTTTTTGAATTTAAATTATTGAATTTTACTTTATTGAAATATACAAAAATATGATCGTTTATCTAAGATTATTAAAAGAAAGTCTAAGCTTTGCCATCAATGCTTTGCGAAATAATAAATTACGCACATTATTGTCGCTTTTAGGTGTAACGATCGGTATTTTTTCAATCATTGCCGTTTTGGCCGCTGTTGACTCTTTAGATAAAAAAATCTCTAAAGATCTGAGTAGCTTAGATAAAAATACAATTTATTTAATGAAATACTGCTTTGGGCCGTCTGAAATTCCGCAATGGAAGAGAGAACAGTTTCCAAATGTAAAATATGACGAATATATTGGTTTAAAAAATTCAATGAATAATACCGATCAAGTAGCATATCAGCTTTTTGTAAATAGGGAAAGTTTGAAATATGATTCTAAAACAGTCAGCGATGTAAATATTATTCCGGCATCAAACGAAATGGTCGATATTGACGGATTGAGTTTTGACAAAGGAAGATTTTATAACGAATCTGAATCTAATTCGGGAACTCCTGTTATTGTTCTTGGATATGATATAGCCGATGGTCTTTTTGGTGCAAGTGATCCAATTGGGAAAAATATTCGCTTATATGGACAGCGATTTACTGTAATTGGTGTAATGGCAAAACAAGGAGCCGGTTTTTTTGGAGACAGTAATGATACTTCGGTTTATCTTCCGGCTAATTTTTTAAGAAGAATGTACGGAGACAGCGATTCTATGACTCCAGTTATAGTTTTAAAGCCAGAAAAAGACGTAGATATGGAGGCGTATAAAGCAGAAATTGCTCAGAAACTTCGAGCAATTCGTGGAATGAAAGCGGGAGAAATGGATAATTTCTTTATTAATGTACTTTCCGGTTTTACAGATTTTATTGACGGAATTTTAGGTCAGATGAATTTTGTAGGGTGGATTATTAGTGGGTTTTCTCTTCTTGTTGGCGGGTTCGGAATTGCGAATATTATGTTTGTTTCGGTTAAAGAAAGAACCAATCTAATCGGGATTCAGAAATCATTGGGAGCGAAGAATAAATTTATCTTATTTCAATTTTTGTTTGAAGCTGTTATTCTTTCTGTTATTGGCGGAATTATAGGTCTGCTGATGGTTTGGGGAATTGCTGTAATCTTAACAAAAGCCCTTGATTTTGAATTTGTTTTGAGTTTAGGAAATATTCTTTTAGGAACTAGTTTAGCGGCTCTTATTGGTTTGATTTCTGGAATTCTTCCTGCTATTTCGGCGGCAAATTTAGATCCTGTAGAAGCCATTCGAACAGGAATGTAAAATATTGTTTTTGTGTTATTTAATTGTAAATTTTGTTGAGTGGGAATAAATAGATACATTTGATAGACAACAAATTAAAATACAAGATAAATGAGCTTTAATCTTAAATCTGTTGATACTGTTGAGTCGATTTCTAGGGAAGATTTTAAAAAGAATTACCTAGATAAAAGAAAACCTTTAATCATAAAGGGACTTACAAAAGATTGGCCAGCAAGAGAAAAATGGTCGACAGAGTATTTCAAGCAGATTGCTGGAGATATAGAGGTTAAACTTGTAGATAATTCAAAGGCAGATCCAGCAAAAGTGATCAACGCTTCTATAGCAAGTATGAAATTTGGAGAATATCTAGATTTGATAAAACGCGAACCAACTCAATTGCGTATTTTTTTCTTCAATCTTTTCAAACACAGACCAGAATTAATTGATGATGTAAAAGTTCCTAAAGAATTAATGGGAGGTTTTATAGAAAGTATGCCTGCCATGTTTTTTGGCGGTTCAAAGGCAATTACTTTTTTGCATTATGATATCGATTTGCCGCATCTTTTTCACACTCATTTTGGAGGAAGAAAACATATTATACTATTTGATAATAAATGGAAGAAAAGGCTTTATTGTATCCCAAATACGACTTATGCTTTAGAAGATTACGATGTTGCGAATCCTGATTTTGAAAAATTTCCAGCTCTAAAAGGAGTAGAGGGCTATGAGGTTTTCTTAGAGCACGGAGATACTTTGTTCATGCCAACAGGAATGTGGCACTGGATGCGTTATATAGACGGTTCTTTTTCGCTTACACTTCGCGCATGGGATCAATCTGTGTCAAGAAAAATTGCGAGCGTTTGGAGCTTATTTATGCATGGAGCAGTAGATAGCGGTATAAAAGTGATTTTTAGAAAGCGCTATGCGATTTGGCGTGAAAAGCGAGCTTATAAAATAGCGGAGAAAGAGTTGAAAAAAGATTTGAAAAAGGCGAGTTAAGAATAGGATTTTTTCATGTCTTCCTGCAAGGTTTTGAAAACCTTGTAGGTCTAGCTTAAGATTTTAATTTAGAAAAAATATTCTGCATGAAATTAATACCTGCAAGGTTTTTAAAACCTTGCAGGAAAAGATTGAATATACTTATATAATTTATTTGGTTTAAAAACAAAAAAAAATCCCAAGAAGCAATTTCTTGGGATTTTCTATTTTAAGTAGTTTTAAAACTATCTAATATCATTGTTTTGAATCAAATCGATATATAAGTTGATCTTATCTTTCAATTCTTTTCTAGGCGTGATAAAGTCTAAGAAACCGTGCTCTAATAAGAACTCAGCAGTTTGGAAACCTTCAGGTAAATCTTTTCCTGTAGTGTCACGTACAACACGCGGACCAGCAAAACCAATTAAAGCGCCAGGCTCAGAGATGTTGATATCTCCTAACATCGCGTATGATGCTGTTGTTCCTCCAGTTGTTGGGTCTGTACAAAGAGAAATATAAGGTAATTTAGCTTCAGCTAATTGAGCTAGTTTTACAGAAGTTTTTGCTAATTGCATTAAAGAATAAGCAGCTTCCATCATACGAGCTCCACCAGATTTAGAAATCATTACAAATGGAAGTTTGTTTTTAATAGCGTGATCAATACCTCTTGCGATTTTTTCACCTACTACAGCTCCCATAGATCCACCGATGAATGCAAAATCCATACAGCAAATTACAAGTTCTCTTCCTTTAGATTTTCCTACTCCCGTACGAACAGCGTCTTTTAAGTGAGTTTTTTCCATTACATCTTTCAAACGCTCTGCATATTTTTTTGTATCCACAAAATGCAAAGGATCTTTAGAAGTCATGTTTTTATCTAACTCAACAAATTCGTTGTTGTCGAATAAAATTTCAAAATAGGTTGCGCTTCCAATTCGAACATGAAAATCATCTTCAGGGCTCACGAATAAATTTCTCGCTAATTCGTCAGCATCAATAATTTTTCCAGTAGGAGATTTGTACCACAATCCTTTCGGAACGTCCATCTTATCTTCTGTCGCGGTCGTAATCCCTTTTTCTTGTCTTTTAAACCAAGCCATTTTTCTAGTATTCAGTGTTCAGTAATAAAAATTTCAGTGTTCAGTGGTATTCAGTTTTAAGTACTCAGATACTGAATACTTAAAACTGTAAACTGAATACTTTTTTATAACGTGTTTACGTTATTTAAATCTGCAAAAGCTTGTTCCAATCTTGCGTTGAATGTTACTTCGCTTTCACGAACCCATCTTCTTGGGTCATAATATTTTTTGTTTGGAGCATCAGCACCTTCTGGGTTACCAATTTGTGATTTCAAATAGTCAAGGTTTTTAACCATATAATCACGGATTCCTTCAGTGTATGCAAACTGTAAATCTGTATCAATGTTCATTTTGATAACTCCGTAGCTAATTCCCTCTCTGATTTCTTCAAGTGTAGAACCTGAACCTCCGTGGAATACGAAATCAACTGGATTGTGTCCTGTGTTGAATTTGTTTTGTACGAAGTCTTGAGAATTTTTTAAGATTTTTGGAGTTAATTTTACGTTTCCTGGTTTGTAAACACCGTGAACGTTTCCGAAAGCAGCAGCAATTGTAAATTTAGGGCTTACTTTAGATAATTCTTCGTAAGCGTAAGCTACTTCTTCTGGTTGAGTATATAATTTTGAGCTGTCAACATCAGAGTTATCAACACCATCTTCTTCACCACCTGTAATACCAAGTTCGATTTCTAATGTCATACCCATTTTGCTCATTCTAGCTAAATATTCTTTACAGATCTCGATATTTTCTTCGATTGGCTCCTCAGACAAATCGATCATGTGAGAACTGAATAATGGTTTTCCTGTTTCTGCAAAGTGTTTTTCAGAAGCGTCTAATAAACCATCAATCCAAGGTAAAAGTTTTTTTGCACAGTGGTCAGTGTGTAAGATTACAGTTGCACCGTAAGCTTCTGCCAAAGTATGAATATGTTTTGCTCCCGCGATTCCTCCTGCGATTGCTGCTTTTTCACCTGCATTTGATAATCCTTTTCCAGCGTTGAATTGTGCTCCTCCGTTAGAAAATTGAATGATAACTGGCGCTTTTAGTTTTGCTGCAGTTTCAAGAACTCCGTTAATTGTGCTTGATCCAGTAACGTTTACTGCTGGAAGAGCAAAACCCTTCTCTTTAGCATAATTAAAGATCTCTTGTACTTGATCTCCTGTAGCTACTCCTGGTTTAATGTTATGTGCCATTGTAATTTTTTTTATAGTTGTTTTTAGTTTTTAGGTTGCAAAAATAAGAATTAATTAGCATTAGAACGGATAATTTATTCCAAAATTTAAAACCGAGTGCCCAAAATTGTATTCTTTAAACCATCTATCTCCTTTGTCATGCGAGGGATTATAGGTCTTAAAGCCTAAATCTAAACGAATAACAAAAAAGCTTAAATCGTATCGTAAACCGAATCCTGTACCCAAAGCAATTTCTTCTAAATCGTTTAAGTTGTCAAATTTTGCTTTAGGATCTACGACATTATCGAGCACATTCCAGATATTTCCGGCGTCTGCAAAGAGAGCTCCCTTAACATCTCCAAAAATTTTGAAGCGATATTCGATACTTGCCGCAATTTTCATATTTGCTTCATTAAAGTCATTTACAGCATTTGTACTTCCCGGTCCTAAAGCATAAGGTTGCCAAGCACGGTTGTCATTTGAACCTCCGGCATAATAACTTCGTGAAAACGGAATGTAATTTGAATTTCCAAACGGAACTGCAATTCCGAAGAAGCTTCTAACAGCCAAAACTTTTTCTTTTCCAAAGTCCCAGTGTTTGATGTAATCAAATTCAGTTTTAACATATTCTGAGTATTCTAGGTTGAAAATCTCATAATTTCCTCTTGAATTTTTTTGAAGGTTTCCAATTTCAGAGACTAGAGACAACAAAGTTCCTGCTGATTCTATTTTTGTTCTAAATTGATAGAAGTTGTTATCTGCTAAATCTTTTTTAGTTGTTTTAGTAAAAGAGAAACTTGTTGCTAGAATGAAATCATTTTCAGTTAAACGAACTCTTCTTTCTTCAATACTTTCAACTTCTTGGTATTGAGAGTCTGAAGGTGTTAGAGCAGTTTGGCCTGTTAATACGTCATTCGTAAATCCTGTTGTCCCTTTAGGTATTGTCAGATCTTTTCTTGCTTGTTCTTCTGTTGTTTCTCCCCAGTTGCCAGGGTTAACATTGTAGTCTTTTCCAATTCCATTCAAATCATCATAAGAAGAAGTGTAAACTCTAAAATAGTTGTCTGGATTTAAGTTGCGGACAAACTGTGCATTCAATAATTCCAGTTTCGCAGTATTATGGCGTTTTGGACTCCAGTTATACGAGATACCTCCTGTGAAGTTTTCTTTATCAAGACCAATATTTCTCTGTTTGGAAAAACCAGAAGATATTGAGGTATATGGAATCATGCTTTTCGGAATGATTTTTTCGGTTCCAAAGGGCAGTAAAATTCTCGGAAAATTTAATTTCATATCTAATCCATATTCCGAAACGTTAAAGAAGTTGTTGTTCGGATTGGCCATATCTCTAGATGAACCAATGTTTAAACGCGCTGAAATTTCAAGAGTTTCTGCTCGATTAAATACATTTCGAATCGTTTCAGAAATGCTGGCTCCAATTCCGAAATCCTGAATATTAGAGTGCGTTACGTCAAGAGTAGCTCCAAAGCTGTATTTTTTTCTTGGAGTCAGATAAACATTAGCGATAAGAGATTGAGCTGTAGAATCTCTCTTGTCTACTTCGTATTGAATAGAAGGATAGTTGAAAATCCTTAAATTGTTTAAAGAGCGAGAAGAAAGGGTGGTTCTAAAATCGGCAAAAGTGCTTCCTTTTGTAATGAAAATAGCATCGGTAATAGCACGCGGTCTATATTTTAATCCTTTGTAACTGTATAGATTAAAATTGTTGTATGTTACGCTATCTGTTGGTTTTTTCTTGGCATTGGTAGCAGAATAATCGGTGTAAATATTTACATCGCTAATTTTGTATAGTTTAAAAGGTTCTGTACGGCTCGAATCTTTTTCCTGAATAGTATTGTTGTTTATAATTAAGCTAACATCAGCTTTTGCTTTTTTGCCAATGGTATCAATGTCAAAAGTTACATAAGTAGGCTGAAAATAATACGCTCCGTGATTTCTAAAATAGGTTGTAATACGATTTTTCTCTTCTTCAAAATCGGTAGTTTTATATTGATTTCCAGATTTTAATAAAGAAGGTTCATTGTTGGTTCTGTATAAAGAGTCTAACGCAGGAGTCATTATTTTGGTTCTAATAGTATCCAATTTATAAGCTGGTCCTGTAGTGATGTTATAATTAATTTCGGCTCTTTTTACTCCAACCGTGTCGATTGTGTAATCGGTATGGACGTTGAAAAAACCATTGTTAAAATAATAGTATTTTAAACGCAATAATGATTTTCTGGTTTTTGAAGTGTCAACTATTACAGGCGGTTCACCAGTGCTTTTTAAAAACTCATGAATTCCTTTGTAATAAAACGATTGTCCAAGGCGATCTACTTGTTTTGCAGAAAATATTTTGGACATTCGTTCATACTTTCCAGGATTATTTTTAAATTTTGCTTGATAAGTAGAATCTGGATTTAAATTGGCTAAATTGTATAAATTTAATCGAAGTTTGTAACCTAATAATTTACCATTTGGTTTTTGGTACATTTGGTTAGAAGCTGTTTCGTCATTTGTAGATTTTCCGTTAACTAAAATATTATTTTTTACAAGAAGGTTTTTTCCATCGGGAACTCTTTTTACGGCATTACAAGCGCAAATTAATATTGCAATTAGAAGAAATGCTATTATTTTTGTGGAATTATTTTTCAAGTGTTTTTTAATATTTAATTCAAAAGTACATTATTTTATGGTTAGTAAAAACCAAATAAAGCTTATCTCTAGTTTACATCAAAAAAAGCAGCGTTTTGCTAGTCAATTATTCTTTGCAGAAGGAGTAAAAGTAATTCAAGAATTGCTGCAATCCAATTTTGAATTAGAACATTTATACACCACTTTGAATGATTTTGAAACGGTACATGCTTCAAAACGAACGCTTATTAATGACCAAGAACTGAAAAAAATAAGTGCTTTGTCGACTCCGAATTCTTGTTTGGCAGTTTTTAAAATTCCAGCTCCCAAAAAGACAATCGATTCGGGCTTAATTTTAGCATTAGACGACATTAGAGATCCTGGAAATCTAGGAACTATTTTGCGTTTATGCGATTGGTTTGGTATTAAGCAGATTATTTGTTCTAAAGAAACGGTAGATATTTATAATCCGAAAGTGGTACAAGCTACAATGGGTTCAATTACCAGAGTAAATGTAAGCTATGTTGATTTAAAACTTTTTCTTGCTCAAACTAAACTGCCAGTTTTTGGAACTTTTATGGACGGAGAAAATATTTATCAATCCAAATTACCTCAGGATGGAATCATTATTATGGGTAATGAAGCCAATGGTATTTCAGAAGAAATTGAAAAAATAGTAACCAGTCGCCTAACAATTCCTAGATTTGGAGAGCTTCAAAAAACCGAAAGTTTAAATGTAGCTACTGCAACAGCAATTATTCTTAGTGAATTTAAACGAAATAGTTGATATTTTGTTTTAATGAAAAGTGAAATTTATTAAAATTGCTCTAGATTTCATCGAATCGATATTTCCAGTCCAAGGGCTGTCTGGAGTTTTATCTCTAATAAGTTCATCTGTGATTCCGAACATTCCTCTAACAGAAGGAGAAAAAATAAAGTATTCGGTAAAAATATCAATTCCTAAACCTAACTCGTAAGCAGCTGTCCATTGTTTTACTCTAAATTTTTGCTCAAAGTTATCATCTTGAGACTTAGCATTGCTAGATAAATTTAAAGTTGTAGACATACCGCCAACCAAGTACGGACGTATATTTCCTGTGCGCAAGGCAGAAAATTTCAATAATAAAGGAAAGTGAATATAAGTACTGTTTACTTCTCTTAAATAGTCGTTTTCTGTAGTTCCTACGCCAGGAAAAAACAAATCACGTTTAGTATAATACAAACCTGGTTCAAAACGAAGGTTAATGTATTCCTGAAGTCTTAAATCGGCTACGACACCAACATTAAAACCAGTAGTTTTTTTTACTTGAATATCTTCCTGTACAGGAGTTTTGTAGTCAAATTTAAAGTCAAAACTATTAAAACCTAGATAATAGCCAAAATAGACACGCTGTTTTTGCCAATTTTCAAGATTAATGATAGGGTCTTTGCTAAACATGTTTTTAGCAAATTGAGAATGTCCTTTTGTCGTTAAGACTAATAAAAATAAGATTACAACTTTTTTCATACTATTTTTTAGATGCAGAATAAATTGTTGCGACACCAAAAGTTTGGGGCATTGCCACAACATCTATAAACCCAGTTTTTCTCAAAATATTGTTTAAGGCTTCTCCATAAGGAAAAGCGGCAGCAGATTCAGACAAATAGCCATAGGCATCATTATCTTTAGAGAATAATTTACCAATTAATGGAAGTATATTTTTGCTGTAAAAATTATAACCTTGTTTATAAGGAAATTTATCTGGGACAGAAGTCTCTAATATAACAAATACTCCATTTGGTTTTAAGACTCTTAAGATTTCTGCAAAACCTTTTTCTAGGTTTTCAAAATTTCTCACACCGAAGCCAACCGTAATAGCATCAAAGTAATTGTCCTCAAAAGGCATATTTTCAGAATCGCCTAAAACTAGTTCAATAATATTGGATAGATTTTTTTCTTCAACTTTCTTTTTACCAACTTCTAGCATTCCAGCAGAGATATCTAGGCCAATAATTTTTTCAGCATTGGTCTTTGCCATTAAAATGGCTAAGTCACCAGTGCCTGTTGCAATATCCAGAATAACTTTTGGTTTTTTGTCTGAAACAATTTTTAATACTTTTTTACGCCATTTAACATCAATTCCAAATGAAATTACACGATTCAAATTGTCGTAATTCCCAGAAATGGTATCAAACATTTGGGTTACTTGCTCTTTTTTACCTAAGGTAGAGTCTTTATACGGAGTTACTTTTTCAGACATTTTTTTTATTTAGGCAAATATAAACAATCTAGTTTAACTGTAATTGAGTTTTTTAATTTGTCAAATAAATGTTTTGGAGTGTTTATTTTAAAACAGAATAAAAGGGTATTTCTGCTATCCCTAAATCTAGGGATTTTATCAAAATCCCTAAATCACGGTATTGTCTAATAAGGCTATTATGAGCAACTTTGTCAAAGTAAAAATGATTAAAGTTAATGATTGATAATGTCGCCATGACTTAAACAAATGGTTGCTTTTTTTGCGCTGGTAATTTCATTTGTTCATGAAAGAGTTTTGTAAGTATCGTTCTTTGGGGGGATATACTATATTAAGTGCAAAGTACGTTCTTAGGATTAAATTTGTTTTTGGAAATTTTAATTTTCTGCCTTTAATATCTTAGTGGTATTTGTTATTAAAGGCTTTTTGAGATTTAGGTCTCAAACAACATTAAATGTTATTCAGTTTTACAAATGTTTCTCAACATTTGTGATTTTTTTAAACAAAAATTTTTTCTTGAGCGAGTTAAGCTTCATGTCAATTATTTAAAAACATCCTCCGTTAAAAGAGGATGTTTTTTATTTATTTTCTAATGTAAGTTTCATAAGTGTAATCATAAAGATGTTTTTCGTCTTTATAATTTTCTTCAGATTCTACCAAAGTCCACTCACTTTTATTGATTTTAGGAAAAAAGGCATCTGCTTCAAAAGAATGATGAACTTTGGTTAATTCAATAATGTCGGTAAAGGGAAGGGCAAGATTGTAAATTTCTCCACCGCCTATAACGTAGCTGTCATCATTTTCAGGACATATTGCAATAGCCTTTTCAATACTATCTACTACGATGCATCCTTCTGGTTTATAATTTTCTTGGCGAGAAATTACAACATGAACACGGTCAGGTAATGGTTTTGGGAAACTTTCAAAAGTTTTTCTTCCCATAATAATATGATGACCAGTAGTAAGCGATTTAAATCTTTTAAAATCATTTGGCAAATGCCATACTAATTCATTGTTTTTTCCAAGCGCATTATTTTCGGCTGCAGCCGCTATCATTATAATCATGGTATGCCTAACTAAATTTTATTTTCATTTTCTTCGTTAATAGAAGATTCGAGCTGACTGATTCGTTTTTGCTGTAAAGCAACTAATCGATCAATTTGTTCTCTTTCCCATTTTTTATTCATAAAACGGTCAGTTATGTACACTTTTATAAAATGTAGAATAAAAAGGAAAAGCCAGATTGTAATTCCCCAAATACACCAGTTTTGGGTTGTGCCCTCACCAAAACCAAAAAATTTGTTGCCAATAAATAGGAATAAACTTCCTAGAAGGAAAAGAACAAAATGAAAATATAAGATTTTTTTTTGTCTTAACCGGCGTCTAGCGTATTCGTATTGTTCGTGTACTTCTTTTTCCATAAGATAAAAATGAGATTATAAAGTTAAAATTTATTTTCGAAAGTCCATATTTTGGATTGGGAATATTTGCTTTTAAAAATTATAAGAATTTGAAAAACAAAATTTTAACCACTTTAAATTACAGATAAAGCGAAAATAATATGCTGTTTTTGGTATTATCATAAATCGGTTCTGGGGTTAGTTAGTGTTTCGTTGAATTTAAGTAATTTTAGATGGTATAAATCTAAAAACGAAATAGTTATGTCTTTGAAAAAACAATTTATCAAAACGAAGCCGGTTGTTAAAGTTACATTTTCAATAGATGCCAAAGATGCTGATTCGGCAGCGGTGGTTGGAGATTTTAATAACTGGAATGCCTCAGAAGGAACTTTAAGCAAGTTAAAAAACGGAACGTTTAAAGCAACTTACGATTTGGTGAAAGATGCGATTTACGAATTTAAGTATGTAATCGACGGAAATTATGTTAACGATCCTGAAGCCGATTTTTACAAATGGAACGATTATGCCGGAAGTGAAAATGGAGTTTTAGTTGTATAAAAAAATCCGCTTAAATTTTTAAGCGGATTTTTTTATTATTATACAGCAACACTTCCTTTTATGGCTGGATGCGGATCGTAATCTACCAGTGTGAAATCATTATAATCAAAATCAAAAATGTTTTTAATCTCCGGATTTAAAATCATTTTTGGTAATGGTTTTGGTTCTCTCGAAAGTTGTAATTCTAATTGCTCAAAGTGATTGTTATAAATGTGTGCATCACCAAAAGTATGAATAAATTCGCCTGCTTCTAAATCGCATACTTGTGCGATCATCATGGTTAGCAATGCATAAGAAGCAATGTTAAAAGGAACTCCCAAAAAGATATCAGCACTTCGCTGATACAATTGGCAAGATAATTTTCCTTTTGTTTCGCCTTTTTCAGGATCTGGGCTTGCTACATAAAACTGAAAAAAGGCATGGCATGGAGGTAATGCTGCTTTGTTATTGGCAACATTCTCTTCAAAAGACTTTTTAGTATCTGGCAAAACCGAAGGGTTCCAAGCAGAAACCAACATTCTTCTGCTATTCGGATTTGTTTTTAATTCTTTAATTAATTCAGAAATCTGATCTATTTCCTCACTATTCCAATTACGCCATTGATGACCGTAAACAGGTCCTAAATCGCCATTAGAATCTGCCCATTCATCCCAAATTTTGACTCCGTTTTCCTGAAGGTATTTTACGTTTGTATCGCCTTTTAAAAACCAAAGCAATTCGTAAATGATGGATTTTAAATGCAGTTTTTTTGTTGTGACCATTGGGAAACCTTCACTTAAATCAAAACGCATTTGGTAGCCAAAAACACTTTTTGTCCCAGTTCCAGTTCGGTCTCCTTTTTGATTGCCGTTTTCTAAAACGTGTTTTACTAAATCTAAGTATTGCTTCATCTTTGCTTTAAGCTTTAGGCTTCAAGCTTTAGGCTTTGTCCTAATGCTTAAAGTTTGTTTTTTTATGATTATGCTTTAAGCTTATAGCCTAAAGCTTACGGCTTATAGCCTAAAAATTATCTTCTAGAGATTTCGTCTCTAATTTTTGCTGCTTTTTCGTAATCTTCTTGAGAAACGGCTTGGTCTAAAAGCTCGTTTAATTCCTGTAAAGAATGTTTTGCGTAAACATCTCCAGATTGGTTGCTTTCTTCTTCGTGTCCGAAAGTTTCAGGATTTGAAAGAACATCATCTATTTCCTGAGCTCCAGAATCTGTTTCAGCAGTATTTGATTTTAGATAAATCCCAGCTTTGTCTAAGATGTTTTTATAAGTAAAAATAGGAGCATTAAAACGCAGTGCCAAAGCAATAGCATCAGAAGTTCTTGCGTCGATAATTTCTTCGATTTTATCTCTTTCACAAATTAAACTAGAGTAGAAAACACCATCGACTAATTTGTGAATGATAACTTGTTTTACTACAATATCAAATCTTTCGGCAAAATTTTTAAATAAATCGTGAGTTAAAGGACGTGGCGGTTTTATTTCTTTTTCTAAAGCAATAGCGATTGACTGGGCTTCAAAAGCGCCAATAACAATGGGTAATTTTCTTTCGCCATCGACTTCATTCAAAATTAAGGCATAAGCGCCATTTTGAGTTTGACTGTATGAAATTCCTTTTATGGATAATTTTACTAGACTCATATATGTTTGTAAAAAAGGCACTTAGCACCTTATTTTAATACTTTTTTGGTTTGAAAAATAAAGCTGCAATTTTAATCAAAAAATATGGAACAAAAAAGCCGCCTATAAACAAAGATACAACATCTTGTTTTTAGGCGACAATATTTTTTAAAGAGAATTCTTTGTATTAAGAATGCTGCGCTTTAAAAGCTTTTAATTTCTCTGTCAATTGCGGTACAATTTCAAAAGCATCTCCAACGATACCATAATCTGCAACTTTGAAGAAAGGTGCTTCTGGGTCGTTATTGATTACTACTTTTACTTTAGAAGAGTTAATACCCGCAATGTGTTGGATAGCTCCAGAAATACCAATTGCAATATATAAGTTTGTTGCTACAGGTTTTCCTGTTTGTCCAACGTGTTCGCTGTGAGGTCTCCATCCTAAATCTGAAACTGGTTTAGAGCAAGCAGTTGCAGCGCCAAGTACAGCGGCAAGATTTTCAACTAATCCCCAGTTTTCTGGACCTTTTAATCCACGTCCGCCAGAAACTACAATATCGGCGTCAGCGATAGAAACTTTTCCAGATACTTTTTCTACAGATTCTACTTTTACTCCAAAGTCATTGTCTCCAACGGTTGGGTTAAAGTCTTCAGCAGCAACAGCTCCTGCGCTTTCAAAAAGACCGTAAGAGTTTTTGGCTAAACCAATAACTTTTACATCTGTATCGATTTGAGTAATATTGAAAGCTTTGTTTGAGAAAGCATTTCTTTTTACTTGAAATGGAGAAGTGCTAACAGGCAATCCAACTACATTTGAAGCAAAACCAGCTTCTAAGCCTACCGCTACTAGTGGAGAAAGGTAAATGCTATCTGTTGTAGAAGAAAGTAAAACTACTTTTGTTCCTTCTTTTTCAGCAGCTTGTTTGATAACATCAGCATAAGCTTTTGCATTAAAACCAGCTAATTTATCATTGCTTACTTTTAGAACTTTATCAACTCCGTATTTGCCTAATTCGCTTACATCGCTAATGTTTACAGTCAAAGCCGTAACAGTTGTTCCTAATGATTCAGCTACTTTCTTAGCGTAAGAAGCTAATTCGAAAGCAACTTTTTTAAATTTTCCTTCTGCAGATTCTGCATATATTAATATTGACATAACAATTTTAGATTTTAGATTTTAGATTTCAGATTTAAAAATTGAAATCTAAAATGATTATTGATTTTAGATTTTGAAGTGAATCAAATGTTGAGTTTTAGATTTAGTATTGCAATCTGCAATCTAAAATCTAAATTCTACAATCTTAAATCACCTTTGCCTCGTTGTGTAATAAATTGATTAACTCATCTAAATTATCTGCAGAAACTAATTTTACTGCCGATTTTGGAGCTGGTTTTTCAAATTTCACGGCTTTTGTATTTACAGCAGCATCAACTGGCTCAAGAATAGTAAGAGCCTTAGTTCTGGCTGTCATAATTCCTCTCATGTTCGGGATACGTAAATCTTTTTCTTCAACAAGACCTTTTTGACCTCCAATGATTAAAGGAAGAGTTGTGCTTACTGTTTCTTTTCCACCGTCGATTTCACGAACAGCTTTTACATTATTTCCGTCAACAGTTAAAGAAGTGCAAGAGTTTAAGAAATTAGAGCCTAAAATACCAGCGATCATTCCAGGAACCATCCCTCCATTATAATCTAAAGATTCTTTACCAGCAATTACTAAGTCGTAACCACCGTTTTTAATAACTTCTGCCAATTGTTTTGCAACAAAAAAACCATCAGTAGGGTTTGCATTAACACGAATTGCTTCGTTTGCTCCAATTGCCAATGCTTTACGCAAAGTTGGTTCAGTATCAGGACCTCCAACGTTTACAACCGTTACATTTGCTCCTTGTTGTTCTTGAAACCAGATTGCGCGTGTAAGACCGAATTCGTCGTTAGGGTTAATTACATATTGTACTCCATTAGTGTCAAATTCTGAATCACCGTTGGTAAAGTTAATTTTTGAAGTAGTATCAGGCACATGGCTGATGCAAACTAGTATTTTCATAAGTATATATTTTGAATTTATAATATGCTTTTACAAATTTAGAATTTAATTTGGAATAATTATACTATGCATGCATAATATTTTTTAAAACTATTACGATTTCGCAGATTGTTCAGTTTTGGATGATTTTCATCGTAATCTAAAAATAAAATAATATTCATTTTGTCTGATTGTTAGGAATTTTGCAATAACCGATAATTGGAATGTAAATTATTTTTGTCTGATAAATACTATTTTTTGATTTTTTGCGTTTTGATGAATGAATTTTGGAGAGACAAGAATTAAACAAATAGATAAAAGTTTGTCTGAAAAATATTTTAGAGCGATTAAGTGTGATTTGTACGTTATTATATCGATTTCGTAATTATCACAATAAAGATTAAAAAGTTAAAATGGCAGAACAGATAGAAGTTCGTACGATTTTAAATTCAATTTATGCTTTTAAGTTATTTAAAATATTTATTTTTGCTCTTCAGAAAATTCAACATACAATATAAAATATGAGAACAATACAATTTAGAGAGGCCATTTGCGAAGCGATGAGTGAAGAAATGCGTCGCGATGAATCCATATATTTAATGGGAGAAGAGGTTGCAGAATACAATGGAGCTTACAAAGCTTCTAAAGGAATGCTTGCTGAGTTTGGTGAAAAGAGAGTAATTGATACTCCAATCGCTGAGCTTGGATTTTCAGGAATTGCAGTAGGTTCTGCAATGAATGGAAACCGTCCTATTGTAGAATATATGACATTCAACTTCTGTTTAGTTGGTATTGATCAAATTATAAATAACGCTGCTAAAATGCGTCAAATGACAGGAGGACAATTTAATGTGCCTATCGTTTTCCGCGGACCAACAGCTTCTGCTGGTCAATTAGGAGCTACTCACTCACAAGCTTTAGAAAACTGGTTTGCTAACACTCCAGGTCTTAAAGTTGTTGTTCCTTCAACTCCTTACGATGCAAAAGGACTTTTGAAATCTGCTATCCGTGATAACGATCCAGTTATTTTCATGGAATCTGAGCAAATGTACGGTGACAAAGGTGAAGTGCCAGACGGAGAATATACAATCCCTCTAGGTGTTGCTGATGTTAAACGTGAAGGAACAGATGTAACAATTGTTTCTTTCGGAAAAATTATCAAAGAAGCTTTTATCGCTGCTGATGAATTAGCTAAAGAAGGTATCTCTTGTGAGATCATCGATTTAAGAACAGTTCGTCCAATGGATAAAGATGCAATCTTAAAATCGGTTAAAAAAACAAATCGTTTAGTAATTCTTGAGGAAGCTTGGCCAGTTGCCAGCCTTTCTTCTGAAATATCTTATATCGTACAAGAACAAGCGTTTGACTTCCTTGATGCGCCAATTCAACGTATTACAACTGCAGATACTCCTGCACCGTATTCTCCAGTACTGCTTAAAGACTGGTTGCCAAATGCAGGTGATGTAGTAAAAGCAGTAAAAAAAGTATTATATAAATAATACAAATACATAATACTCATAAAACTTCATCAGACAAACATGGATTGGTGAAGTTTTTTTTTACTTTATAATGAACAAATTAACTCTACTTCTCTTATATTTTTTATTTGCATTTGCGAATGTTGCTACTGCACAAACTAAGGTGAGTGGAGTTGTTTTGGACAAAACCAATCAGCCAATACCTTTTGCAAATGTTGTATTTAAAGGTTCTAATATAGGAATCGTTTCTAACGAAGATGGACGTTTTTATTTAGAATCTCCAAATACGTATACGGCACTTATTGTTACTTCGGCAGGATTTTCGGATAAAGAAGTTCCGTTAGAAAAAGCAGTTAATTATAATTTCAAAATTGTTTTAGGCGAAGCCGAAGCGCTAAATGAAGTTGTAATTTATACGGGTAAAACTTCTAAAAAGAACAATCCCGCATTGGATATTTTAAGAAAAATCTGGGAAAGAAAACGTAAAAACGGACTTTATCAGTTTAATCAATATCAAATGCAGAAGTATGAAAAAGTAGAGTTTGACATGAACACTATTGATAGTGCATTCATGAAAAACAAGCTTTTTAAAGGAATGGAGTTTATCTTTAATCATGTTGATACTTCAGATGTTACAGGAAAAACGTATCTGCCAATTTTTATTAACGAATCTGTTTATGATGTTTATGGCGATAATAAATTAAAGAAAGTAAAAGAAAATATAACAGGAAATAAAATGTCTGGTTTTAATGGAAATCAGCAGATTTTATCCTTTGTAAAAGACCTTTATTCTGAGTATAATATTTACGATAATCACCTTAAGTTTTTTGATAAAAGTTTTACAAGCCCACTTTCAAGAACAGGAATTGATGTTTACAATTATGTCTTAAAAGACAGTGCATTTGTAGATAAAAAATGGTGTTATAATATTGTCTTTTATCCTAGACGTAAAAACGAATTAACTTTTAAAGGAGATTTTTGGGTTAACGATACCACTTTTGCGATCAAAAAAATTAATATGGGCGTAACCAAAAGTGCCAATATTAACTGGGTAAAAGATATTTATATCGAACAGGAGTTTGATGTGCAAAACGATTCAATTTTCCTTTTGACGCGTGATTACATGATGTCCGATTTTGCTTTAAATAAAAAAGAAAAATCAAAAGGAGTTTATGGTAAAAGAACAACTTTATATCGCAATCATAAATTCAATATTCAGAAACCCGAGAAGTTTTACAAAGAAGAAGTCAATTTTATTGATAATGCAGTCTATGATCGACCGCCTGAATTCTGGGACGAAAATCGTTTTGAAAAATTAAATAAAGACGAACAGGGAATTTATAAAATGCTCGATACACTGCAAACAGTAAAGCGATTTAAGCAGTTGTATAATCTCGTCTCCATTTTAGGAAGTGGTTATGTTGAGTTTAAAAACTTCGATTACGGACCAATTTTTTCAACTTTTGGATATAATGAAGTCGAAGGTTTAAGGTTGAGAGTGGGAGGAAGGACCTATTTTGGACCAAATGATCCTTGGCGTATTCAAGCCTATACAGCTTATGGATTTGATGATAATAAATTCAAATACGGAGTTTCTGGAAAATGGATGGTTGACAAGAAAAACCGTGTTATTATTTCTGGAGGAAATAGGCGTGATATTGAACAAATTGGTGCAAGCTTAACTACAACAAATGATGTTTTAGGGCGAAGTTTTGCTTCTTCTGCTTTGTTTACAACGGGAAGTAATGGTAAGCTGACTAACATTAATCTGAGTAATGTTTCTGTTGAAATGGAAGCTAAAAAGAACTTTATAGTTCAGGCTGGTTTCTCGTATCGTACATTAGAATCGGCATCAAAAACATTTAGTTTAGATTATTATTCGACTTTACCAACTCCTGAAAATCCAGCTGGAGTTATTGAAAGTGCAGTAAAACAATCTGAAGCAAATATTCAATTTGAATATATGCCTAACCGCAAAACTATTGGTTATGGTGTCGAAAGAGATTTAGTTGATAGCCCTTTTAGTCATTTCTTTGTGAATTTTAGTTATGGTTTAAAAGGAGTTTTTGACAGTGATTTTGCTTACGAAAAAATTCAAGTTTTTTACAGGCAGCCAATCATTATTGGACCTTTAGGAAGATCAAATATTACAGTTGAAACAGGAAAAACATTTGGTACAATTCCGTTAGGTTTGATGAGTGTAATTCCAGGTAACCAGACGTATTTTACAATCGAGAATACATTCAGTAACTTGAATTTCTACGAATTTGTTACGGATCAATATACGACCCTGCAGTGGAACCATGATTTTGGAGGAAGATTATTCGCAAGAGTTCCTTTTATGAGAAAACTTAATTGGAGAGAGTTTGTTGGAGTAAGAGCGGTTCACGGAACAATTTCTGATGCCAACCGCGCGATTAATGCCTCTGGATTACCTTATAATGCTCCAGAAAAAGTGTATTGGGAGTATCATACAGGAATTGGAAATATATTTAAAGTTTTTCGAATTGATTTTTCTTGGAGAGGAAATTATCTAGATATGCCAGATGCTCACAAATTTGCAGTAAAAGGATCTTTTGGATTCTATTTCTAATTGTATTTAGGGGCAAAGGTTCAAAGTTACAGAGTCGCAAAGGTTTAAATCTTTGCGACTTTTTTTGTGTTTTTAATACTTTTTCTCACGCAGATTCTGCGGATTTGAGCAGATAAACACAGATTAAATATATTTAAGATTGGAAAAATAGAATTTGCTTAAATCTGCAGAATCTGCGTGAAAAAAAAACTTAGCGCCTTTGCGTCTTTGCGAGAACTAGTTTCATTTTTCTTATTTTTGATTTACTTTCAAAACCCAAAACCATGCAAGAAGCAATTGATTTTCTTTCATCTAAAAATCCAATATTTCTTGAAATCATAGAAAAATACGGATTGCCTCCAATTCCCAAACGTCCTCCAGGTTTTGAAACTTTGGTTTTGCTTATACTCGAACAGCAGGTTTCTATAGATTCGGCGAAAGCCACTTTTTTGAAAATAAAAGCTTACAAAACTTGCGATCCTGAAAACATGGCCGTTTTGTCTGATGAAGAATTTAGAAATCTAGGAGTAAGCCGTCAGAAAACAAAATACATCAAAATCTTAGCGGAAGCAGTTTTAAACAAAGAATTAGATATTGAAAGTTTGGCTTTGAAATCTGCAAAACAAGTTCGCGAAGAACTCATTAAATTAAAAGGAATTGGAAACTGGACTATCGATATTTATTTAATGTTTTGTCTGGAAGAGCCCGATTTGATTCCGCTTGGCGATATTGCAGTAATCAATACCATCAAAGAATTACTTAATATTCATGATAAACAAGAAATGGAAATTCATGCAGAACAATGGAGTCCATATCGATCTTATGCGACTTATTTACTTTGGCATTATTACCTAAAAAAAAGAAATCGAACGATTAGTTATTAAATGCTTGTATTTTAAACTCTAATACAGATAATTTAACCTTGTTTTTTATTGTAGAACTAGATTCTTTAGTTATTTTTGCAACCGAAATTATAGAAATAATAAAAAACGAAAATGACCGCAGACAAATTAACGACTTTCGATGTATTAATCGAAATACCAAGAGGAAGCAGAAATAAATATGAGTACGATTTTGAAATCAAAAGAATGCGTTTTGACAGAATGTTATTCTCTTCAATGATGTACCCAGCAGATTACGGATTTATTCCAGAAACTTTAGCTTTAGATGGTGATCCTCTTGACGTATTAGTTTTGGTAAACGAACCAACTTTCCCTGGATGTGTTATGGAAGTTAAGCCAATCGGTGTATTCCACATGGCAGATGATAAAGGACCAGACGAAAAAATTATTTGTGTACCAGTTTCAGATCCAATTTGGAATTCATTAACAGATTTATCAGATATTAATCCTCACTTAGTAAAAGAAATCGAGCACTTTTTCCAAGTTTACAAAGATCTTGAAAACAAAAAAGTAGATGTAGAAGGATGGGGAGACGTAAAAGAAGCTTACGAGATTATCGCTGAGTGTACAAAACGTTTTGATGACATTGAAAATAAACCGGCTGGATTATTTAGTATTAAATAATTTTAACCGCATTCTAATATAAAAAAAGCAATACTACCGTCAGGAGTATTGCTTTTTTGTTTAAATTCGTTTTAGTTAGATTGTTGACTATTAACCAAAACCATTAAAATATTATGAATGCATTTATGATTTACCTGCCCATTATAATGGCAGTTTTAGGATTACTTTTCATGGGAATAAAAAGGACTTGGGTTTTAAAACAAGACGCTGGAGACGGTAAGATGAAAGAGATTTCAGATTACATCTACGAAGGAGCCTTAGCCTTTCTAAAAGCCGAATATAAATTATTAACAATCTTTGTAATTATCGCCAGTTTAGCTTTGGCAGGAATTACTTTTATTCCAGGAGTAAAAACACATTTATTAATCGTAATAGCATTTATTTTTGGTGCTTTATTTTCGGCTTATGCTGGAAATATCGGAATGAAAATAGCAACTAAAACAAACGTTAGAACTACTCAAGCGGCTCGTACAAGTTTGCCACAGGCTTTAAAAGTTTCTTTTGGCGGTGGAACTGTCATGGGGCTTGGCGTTGCTGGTTTAGCCGTTTTAGGTTTAACATCCTTTTTTATTATTTTCTTTCATTTATTCTCTGATGGTGTTTGGAAAGATACAGATACCATGACAGTTGTCTTGGAAACTTTAGCAGGATTTTCATTAGGAGCAGAATCAATTGCTTTGTTTGCTCGTGTTGGAGGTGGAATCTATACTAAAGCAGCCGATGTTGGAGCAGATTTAGTTGGTAAAGTAGAAGCGGGAATTCCAGAAGATGATCCTCGTAATCCTGCTACAATTGCAGATAACGTAGGAGATAACGTAGGAGACGTTGCAGGTATGGGAGCTGATTTGTTTGGGTCTTATGTAGCAACAGTTCTTGCAGCAATGGTACTAGGAAATTATGTTATAAAAGATATGGGCGGAAGTATTAATGATGCTTTCGGCGGAATCGGCCCAATTTTGCTTCCAATGGCAATTGCCGGTTTTGGGATTATATTTTCCATTATAGGAACACTTTTAGTGAAAATTTCAGATGATAATGCCAAAGAAGCACAAGTTCAAAAAGCTTTAAATGTAGGAAACTGGGTTTCGATTGTTTTAACAGCTGTAGCTTGTTTCTTTTTAGTACAGCACATGCTTCCGGAAACGATGCAGATGAGTTTCTTTGGAGAAGGATCAAAAGCGATTTCGTCAATGCGTGTTTTCTACGCTACATTGGTCGGATTAGTTGTTGGTGGAGCTATTTCATCAGTAACAGAATATTATACAGGATTAGGAACAAAACCAGTTTTGGCAATTGTTCAAAAATCATCTACGGGAGCAGGAACAAACGTAATTGCTGGTTTGGCAACAGGTATGATTTCGACTTTCCCAACGGTATTATTGTTTGCTGTTGCAATTTGGATCTCCTATGCTTTAGCAGGATTTTATGGAGTAGCTTTGGCGGCTTCAGCCATGATGGCGACAACTGCTATGCAATTAGCAATTGATGCTTTCGGACCTATCTCTGATAATGCTGGAGGAATTGCTGAAATGAGCGAATTGCCAAAAGAAGTTCGTACCAGAACCGATATTTTAGACTCAGTTGGAAATACAACAGCAGCGACAGGAAAAGGATTTGCTATTGCTTCTGCAGCCTTAACTTCATTAGCATTATTTGCAGCCTATGTAACTTTTACAGGAATTGACGGAATCAATATTTTTAAAGCTCCAGTTTTGGCGATGTTATTTGTCGGCGGAATGATACCAGTAGTTTTCTCTGCTTTAGCAATGAATTCTGTTGGAAAAGCGGCAATGGATATGGTGTACGAAGTTCGTCGCCAGTTCAAAGAAATTCCTGGAATTATGGAAGGAACGGGAAAACCAGAATATGGAAAATGTGTTGAGATTTCTACAAAAGCTGCTTTACGAGAAATGATGCTTCCAGGGATTTTAACGATTGGTTTCCCAATTTTAATTGTTCTTTTAGGAAAATTAGTTTACTCAGACAACAATCAGTTAATTGCTGAAATGTTAGGAGGATATATGGCTGGAGTTACGGTTTCTGGAGTACTTTGGGCAGTTTTTCAAAACAATGCGGGAGGCGCCTGGGATAATGCTAAAAAATCTTTTGAAGCAGGAGTAATGATCAACGGAGAAATGACTTATAAAGGTTCTGATGCGCATAAAGCTGCCGTAACAGGAGATACAGTTGGAGATCCGTTTAAAGACACTTCTGGACCTTCAATGAATATCTTAATTAAATTAACTTGTTTGATTGGATTGGTAATTGCTCCAATTTTAGGAGAAGGTCACGCGCCATCAGATATTGCTACAAAAGCTTCTTGCTGTGCCAAAACAGAAATGCATGCAGGAATTTCTAAATGTGGAGATATGTCTGGAATGACAAAAGAAGAATGTATTAAAATGTGTAAAGAAAAAGGTTGTTCTGAAGAAGAAACAGCTAAATGTTTAGCTCATTTTGATGCGAAAGGAAAATACTCTCATACCGAAAGCCAATCAGTTCGTGTTGAGGTTAAAAATATTAACGGAAAAACTACTGGAACTGTTACTAAAACAGAAAATGGTAAAACAACAACCGAAGTTTTTGAAGGAACTGAAGAAGAAGTTCTGGCAAAAGTTGAAGCTGCGAAATAATAATCTACCTGAGAGGTTTTAAACCTGCCAGGATAATCAAATTAAAAGTCTCTTGAATTATTCGAGAGACTTTTCCTTTTAACAAAGTTTTGCAATCAGGTTTTATTCTATGTGTTAAAAATATAGGTCTCCGTTAAAAAGTTTTTTTTTGAAATCTTTAGAAAACTCTTTTTTATAAAGCACATTGTGATTAGTAACAGCCCTGTTTTTTGGAATTCCAGAAACAGTTAGAAGTATAATCCAGATTGCTAATGAAGCTATTGAGAGAACTATAGTCAGAACAAAATTTATGGTTGCAACTGTCCAATTTGACTTATCTGTAGATTTTGGATTGCTGGAAAAAATGTACCATTGATAGCAAAAATTTGTAAATAAAAGCAACGGTAAAATAGGGTACAGATTATCGAGTTTTCTGTCAATCATTAAAGCGCCGATAATGAATATTATAATATTTAGAAAGAGACCCCTCGAGATGATTTTTATTTTAAGCATAATCTTTTTAAAATATAAAGATCGCAATTTTAATTGCTTAAAGTAGTATTTTGTTTGTTAAATTTAAAAAAAACTTATATTCTTTCTAATGCAAGATTTTATATTATAAACCAATAACTTATATGGTAATTCTGAAAGTTGAAAAATAAAAAATGCCTCTAAATATTATTTAGAGGCATTTTTTTATTTCGTGTTAATCTGTGTAATTCGTGTTCTAAAACAATCCGTTCAATTCAGCATCAATTCTATTAATGATATCACCCAAATCTTCAGGATTATCAACAAAATTGATATTATCAACATCAATAATCAAGAGTTTTCCTTTAGTGTAAGTCTGGATCCAAGCTTCATATCTTTCGTTCAAACGACTTAAATAATCTATCGAAATAGAGTTTTCATATTCGCGTCCGCGTTTATGAATTTGTCCCACTAAATTCGGAATAGAACTTCTTAAATAAATCAATAAATCTGGAGCTTTAACCAAAGATTCCATTAATTCAAACAACGACGTATAATTTTCAAAATCACGACTCGTCATTAATCCCATTGCATATAAGTTGGGAGCAAAGATGTGAGCATCTTCATAAATCGTTCTATCCTGAATGATTCTTTTTCCGCTTTCGCGAATTTGCTGCACTTGACGGAAACGGCTATTTAGGAAATAAATCTGAAGATTAAATGACCAGCGCTCCATTTGATGGTAGAAATCATCCAAGTACGGATTATCAACTACATCTTCATAATGAGGTTCCCATTTGAAGTGTTTCGCCAATAATTTGGTCAGAGTGGTTTTTCCTGCGCCTATGTTTCCTGCTATTGCTATGTGCATTACGGTGTTACGATTTTATAATTTGATATATCTGTAGCTGTAAAAATAGATAAAATTTGGTCTTTGTAATAAAAATTGTCAAAGGTTTTTTCTAAAATTTTAATCTCAGAAATTACCTCTGGATTCGACTTATTAATACCTTTAAAGTACAGTAAACGATTCTTACTGAAAAGATATTGTGAAGGACTAATTATAACAATTTTATCAAAATCCCCTATTGGGCCTAATGAAGTGATTTTTCCAAAAATATCACAAGAATACCCGTTGTTTTTTTTATCAATCCAATAGAAGGTATTAAAATCGGTTTGATAATATTGAATTGGTTCAGTCAATGGAATTGAAAGCGTTTTATATTCATTTTTTAAATAATCAAAAAGTCCAATTTGCTGATTTAAAGTGTTGTAAATCCATAACTGGTTTTGCGTAGACATTCCGATGGCATTTACTACAATTGGCGCTGCATTTTGCGAAAAGTTAATTTCGGTCATTTTATTCAATTGATTGTCTAATAAAACGACACTGTTGAAATCTTCATAAAACAAAACAATTTTTAACGGATTTTGAAGATCGACTTTTGTTATTTTTCCCAAAGAAACATTCTTGTATTCGAAGATTTCTTTTCCTTTAATTTTGCTAAAAACGTTGTTCGTAATCTGATAGGAATATCCAAACGAATCGTATCCTAAAAATTCATCAGCAGTGTTTTTATACTGCGAAATTAAAGTTGGATTTATGCTCAGATCCTGAGCTGAAAGCGCATGAAAAGTGCAGAAAAGAAATACGGAAAATAAAATTTTTTGCACGTTTCTATACATTAGAAAATTAATTTACAAGAGCACCAAATTACAAAAAACTCTCCTTAAAATTTCAATTTGGAGTCTTAAACCTTTTTTAAATCTAATAGTCTAAAAAATAAGCGGTTCTATCTATGCCTTAATGCCGTTTATATATTTAGTTTTTTGAATCTTAAAATAAATAATACATTTGAATGTAAGCTTTATCGGATTTACTCACTTAAAGAAAATGAAATGAAAAAGATATTTTTTTATATGACTTTACTGCTTGTTTCTGCACAAATTCAAGCGCAAAAAGATTTTCAGGGAATGGCTGTTTATGAGTCAAAAACACAGGCTCCAAAATTTGAAGGCATGCGCGGGAATAGAGATATTACCCCAGAAATGCAGAAAAACATGGAAGAGCGTATGAAAAAGATGCTCGAAAAAACATTCGTTTTAAATTTCGATAAAGCAGCATCGATTTACAAAGAAGAAGAAAAACTAGAAGCGCCAGGTCAGCAGCAAGGCGGTTTTCGCATGATGTTTGGTTCGCTTACAGGTGGAGGCGGTACTTTTTACAAAGATGTAAAAACAAAAACGTATACGGTTGATAAAGAATTTATGGGTAAAGAATTTCTTGTGATTGATTCGCTGCCAAAATTAGACTGGAAACTGGAACAAGAAACCAAGCAAATTGGAGGCTACAATTGTTATAAAGCAACAGCGGTAAAGCAAGCCAGTAAAACCGATTTTAGAAACTTCAGACCTAAAAAGGATGAAGATAAAAAAGAGGAGGCTAAAAAGACTTCGGGAGATACCAAAACGAATTTTGCTGATAACTTCGAAATTCCAAAAGAAATTGTAGTAACAGCTTGGTATACACCTGAAATTCCTATAAATCAAGGGCCAGAAAATTACTGGGGACTTCCAGGTTTAATTTTAGAAATTAACGACGGAACCACTACAATTTTGTGTTCGAAGATAGTTTTGAATGCTAAAGAGAAAGTGGAAATAAAACCTTCGAAAAAAGGAAAAGTAATTTCTCAGAAAGAATACGACGAAACGGTAATTAAAAAAATGGAAGAATTTAGGGAGATGAACCGCGGTCGTGCGGGCGGACCTCCTCCAATGGGAAGATAAAATTTATAAAACTCAAAATATCAAATTGCTACGCCTGTTCGCTATCGCTCGGGTCCAAACTTCCAATATTCTTATAATGAATAAGACACTTTTTTTATTTGCCTTACTTTTTACTTCTTTTTCTTTTGCTCAAAGTATCCGTTTTGATGGTTTGATTCAAGACGAACAGAAAAATCCGTTGGAAATGGCCAATATCATGGCGATTAACAATGGCACCAAAGCAATGGATTCATACGGAATCACCAATGATAAAGGAAAGTTCCAGCTTACTTTAAAACCGAATACAGCTTACACTATTAAATTAAGTTATTTGGGAATGAAATCTAAGGAAATAGCTGTAGTTACAAAGGCTGAGAACATGACTCAAAATATTGTAATGGATGGTGCTGGAATCGAATTGGAAGGTGTAGAAATTGTTCGAGAAATGCCTGTTTCTATAAAAGGCGATACAATTGTTTACAATGCAGATTCTTTTAAATCGGGAACAGAAAAAAAGCTCGAAGATGTTCTGAAGAAATTGCCTGGAGTTGAGGTAAATGCCGATGGTGAAATTGAAGTTGAAGGAAAAAAAGTCAGTAAATTGATGGTGGAAGGAAAAGATTTTTTTGACGGAGATACAAAACTAGGCGTTAAAAATATTCCGGCCGATGCTATTGATAAGGTTCAGGTTTTACGAAATTACAATGAAGTAAGCGCACTTAAAGGTCTAGAAAACGATCAAGATAATGTGGCAATGAATATCAAATTAAAAGAAGGAAAAAAGAATTTTTGGTTTGGAGATGTGACTGCTGGAATTGGAGTTGCAGAATTGGATAGTCGCTATATTATTAATCCGAAATTATTCTATTACAGTCCAAAATACAGCATTAATTTAATCACTAATTTTAATAATATTGGAGAATTGCCACTTACTGCACAAGATTATTTTAAGTTTACGGGCGGATTTAAAAATATGATGAAAAAGGGGGGAAGCAGTTTTAATGTTTCTTCAAATGATCTAGGAATTTCATTGCTTCGAAATAATCGCGCTAAAGAAATCGAAACCAAATTTGGCGCAACAAACTTTGCTTATTCTGTAAATAAAGCTTGGAATATAAGCGGTTTTGGAATTCTTTCAACTTCAAAAACAGATTTGGAAACGAAATCTCAAACCACGATTTTAGATTCTGGAGATCAGCAGAAACGGGATGAATTGACGCATCAAAAGAATAATTTGGGACTTTTTAAACTGAGCTCGACTTACAAGCCAAATGATAAATTTCAGTTTGATTATGATATCCTGACCAAATTATCAAAACAGAATGAAGATACAGACTTGCTTCGTGAATCGGTTGTTGATAATGTTTCGGCAGTTGAAACTATTTTAACTCAAAAGAAACAAGATCCAACTTCTATCAATCAAAATCTGAGTTTGTATTATACGCAAAGCAGTAAAAATATTTTTGCTTTTGAAATGCAACATTTATATCAAGACGAAAATCCGTTTTACAATGCCAATTTAAGAACACAGCCTTTTGATTTATCAGGATATATTTCGGGACAAAATCGAAACGACTTGAATCAAGATCGTTTTGTAAAAACCAATAAATTGGATACCAAATTGGATTACTATTATATGGTAACGCCAAAAAGTAACATCAATATTACGGTAGGAAATACATATTCGTATCAGAATTTCAATTCTCATATTTTTCAAATTTTAGATAATGGGGATAAAAATGATTTGAATGATGCCGAAAATAACAATGATGTTGATTACAGTTTTAATGATGCTTTTTTAGGTTTTCATTATAAAATTCTAACAGGAAAATTTACATTAACGCCTGGAGTGAGTTTGCATACGTATCAAATGACAAATGGGCAATTTGGAACCGATTATTCTCAGAATTTCGTAAAGGTCCTTCCTGATTTCTTTGCCTTATATCAAATCAAAAAATCGGAAACACTTACCTATAATTTCTCATTGACAAACGATTTTACCGATATTAATCAATTGGCTTCGGGTTATGTTTTGTCAGATTACAGCAGTTTGTTTCGCGGAAATCGTTTCTTAGAAAATGCGACTTCGCAAGTACATTCGCTTCGATATTTTAAATATAATATGTTCAATTTTGAGAACATTTTTGCCAATGCCACCTATACCAGAAAAGTGGACGCGATTAAAACAAAAGCCAATTTTGACGGAATTAATCAGTCTTCTGTTCCTTACAATTCCAATTTGGCCGATGAAACTTTTACAGGAATGGGAAATTACGGGCGTTCGTTTTTAAAGAATTATAAAGCTTCTGTTAATGCTAGTTTTAATTGGTCGAAATTCAATAACATTCAAAATGACCAATTGTCAACCACAGAAAGTTTCAGTCAAAGTTATACCGTCAAAGCTTCAACAAATTATAAAAATCTTCCCAATATAGAATTTGGTTATAATCTTTTGGTTAACAAATACAGTGGTTCAACTTTTTACACCGACAAGCCATTTGCAAGATTAGATTATTATTTCTTGGATAGTTTTTCTTTTGTTTCGGAATACGAATTCTATCATTATTATAATGGAGATAAAACGGTCGATAATGAATATGATTTCTTAAGCGCGAGTTTGGTTTATCAAAAAAAGAATAGCAAATGGGAATATAAAGTTTCGGCAACCAACCTGTTAAACACGACTTATCTTAACGACGACAGCTTTTCTCAGTTCTCGACTCGAGTTTCTCAATATACGGTTCAGCCGCGTTACATCATATTTTCGATGAAATACAATTTGTAGTATTTTTGGTGCCAATATTGTGGTTTTTGTGATTTGTTTAATGAAGAATCAAATATCTTTGCGATATAGTATTAACGACAAAAAACGTAATCATGCGCAATTTTATTTGGAGTGTATCGCTCCTGTTTGCTGGAATTTCTATCTCTTTCTCTCAAACAAATGGCATCGAAAAAGGAACTTATTTATCTACAAATAAAGGAGGAAAGATTAAGTTAAATTTATTAGAGGATAATAAATACGAATTGGTTTTTTATTCGGGAGGTTACGAGATTAAAGGCGATTCGCTAGTTTTTTTAAAAAGCACTGAAAATAAAACAAATAGATTTGATCTTGCTTTTGCTAAAGATAAAAAGGCAAAAAAAGTTAAGATTAAATTCTTGAATCCATCGTATTATTCTTTTTACATTGGAACCCAAAAAGGAGCAGAATCGGTTCAATACGAGAGACTTTCTGATATAAAAACGAAAGTAGATCCTGATTATATCAAAACAGATTTAGATTTTGAAATTGAGAAAACCGACTTCCTTTATTTGGTTTACGAAGATTACGACGGAAAAAGCGATGTGAGTAAATATGCATTGCCAAAAGATGTTTCGGAAGTGACGATCAATTATGATTTGGCAGTTTTAAGCGATTTAAATCTTATTGGATCTTTTGATAAAAGAACAAAAGAATTGAAAATTTCTGATCAATACGGAAAAGATCCTTTGGTATTTATAAATGAAAAAGAGGAGAAACCTGCTAAAGCTCCAACAGTTGTTCCTATAGAAAATCAAACCATAAAAAATTGGACGTATCCAGGAAAAGAAAATACTTTAATAAACGATGATTTTGGTTCTGGAGTAGCTGTGGATAGTGCCGCTGTAATAGTAGATGCTGCCGCCGTTGATGCGACAATTCCTCCGCCAGCCTATATCAAATATGATTTTAAATTAAAAGTTGAAAACAATCTAAAAAAGGCAATAGAATCTACAAAAACGGCAAATAACAAGTTTTTGGTTGTTGTAGTTGACAATAAGGATAAGACTGCAAAAGAAAATTTTGATGCTTTTGTAAAAGAGCAGGAAACCCAGACGGGATATAATATGTACGATTCTTATAATGCTCTTTATGATATCTACAATTATTATTTTGCTGGAGCCGATGACAAAAAATGGCTTAAAAACAATAAAATTGCTAGCGACCAAAGTGTAATTATTTTAAATGGAAGTGGTGATCTGCTAGCTGTTGCAAAATCAGATTTAACTACGCAACAATATCAATTTAGTTATTATGGAGATTTCTATAGAAAACTTCAGAGAGCAAATGCATTTCTTTCTGTAGATAAAGTTTTAAAGAACAAAAAAGCTTCACACTCAGATTTAATTGCAGCTTTTAATAAGGCAGCCTTATTAGAAACATCTTATGATTATGATTCAGATTATACGGTAAACGATCCTAATTCGACTGAATTTGTAATTACAAAAACGGCTTTAAACCAAAAAGAGGTGGCTCAAACTTGGAAAAAGTTGATTGAAGCGCATCAAAAAGATAAAGTTGCCAATATGTATTTGGTAGAAACGATTATTAAAGAAATCAAAAACCAAGGATTTACAAAACAGCTTTTTAGTACAGATAGAATTCTAAATGATACCGATTTCTTAGCAATCGATTATTTGCTTAATCACTCAGAAGATATTGAACGTAATCGTGCAGATTTTAATAGCAAACAAGGAGAACTTCATACGATTGGAAATGTGGTTTCTGAAGTTTCAGATGCATTGCAGCAAAACCTATATCTTGCTCAAGATGGAGTTTCTGGAGAGATGAATAAAGAAAAGATCAATTCTATTTATAAAAAGATTATTGCTTCAGGAAAAGGGAATTTCGATTCGTACAGAAACTATTTTTATTATTTAGGCCAGCTTGAAGATCAAGACGGTTCAAACACAACTTATTTAAAAGAGTTCAACACTTATTTTGATAATACTTTGGCAGGAGCAAGTCCGATTGAAAAATTAGATGCAATCTTTTCGGGATTAGATTCTAGTTCAAGCTATTCTTATGATGGATGGAATTCATTCAAACTTTACCATTCAGACATCTGTAACAATGCGGCATGGACAGTTGTATTAAAGCCACAAAATTCAAACTTTATTAAAGATGCTATTAAATGGTCTGAATATAGTTTGGTGATCTCTAAAAACAATCCGTATTACTTAGACACTTTAGCGCAATTGTATTATAAAGACGGACAAAAAGACAAAGCTATCGAAACGCAAGTTTTAGCAGTAAAATTTATGACTAGTGATATGGATGAAGAAACTGCGAATCAAATGAAAGAAGTTTTAACTAAAATGAGCAACGGAACGTATTAATAAAGAATTATCAGTATATAAAATAAAAGCCGATTTCTAGAATTAGAAATCGGCTTTTTTATGTTTAGTAATCTATAATGTCTAACAATCTAAGTTAGTCTATAGATCTGAATTACAATCCGAATGCAGCTTTTACTTGGTCAACAAAATCAAGTTTTTCCCATGTAAACAACTCAACAGTAACCGTTTTTTCATTTCCACCTGGAGCAGAGAAAGTTTTAGTAACCGTTTCTGGTTTACGTCCCATGTGTCCGTAAGCAGCAGTTTCGCTATAAATAGGGTTTCTTAATTTTAAACGTTGCTCGATAAAGTAAGGACGCATATCGAAGATAGCTTCTACTTTTTTAGCGATTTCACCGTTAGTTAAGTTTACTTTAGAAGTTCCGTAAGTTTCAATGAAAATTCCCATTGGTTCAGCAACTCCAATTGCATAAGAAACCTGAACTAAGATTTCGTCAGCAACACCAGCAGCAACTAAGTTTTTAGCGATATGACGAGTTGCATAAGCAGCACTTCTATCAACTTTACTTGGATCTTTTCCAGAGAACGCACCACCACCGTGAGCACCTTTTCCACCGTAAGTATCAACAATGATTTTTCTTCCTGTTAAACCAGTATCTCCGTGAGGTCCTCCAATAACGAATTTTCCTGTTGGGTTAATATGGTAGTTAATTTTATCGTTAAATAAGTGAGCGTGCTCTGGGTTTTTAGCGATAATTCTTGGAATCAAAATTTCGATAATGTCTTTTTTGATTTTAGCCAACATTGTAGCTTCTTCATCAAAATCATCGTGTTGAGTTGAAATTACAATCGCATCAATACGAGTTGGTTTGTTATCGTCGCTATATTCTAAAGTTACTTGAGATTTAGCATCTGGACGTAAATACGTGATTTCTTTGTTTTCACGTCTTAAAATAGCTAACTCTTGTAATAATTTATGAGATAAATCTAATGCCAATGGCATGAAGTTTTCAGTTTCGTTTGTAGCGTAACCAAACATCATTCCTTGGTCACCTGCACCTTGCTCTTCTGGCTTAGCTCTGTCAACACCTTGGTTAATATCTGCAGATTGCTCATGAATAGCTGAAAGAATTCCACAAGAATTCGCTTCAAACATATACTCACTTTTAGTATATCCAATTTTACGGATTACTTCGCGAGCGATTTGCTGAACATCAAGATAAGTATTCGACTTTACTTCACCTGCTAAAATAACCTGACCTGTAGTAACTAAAGTTTCACATGCTACTTTAGAATCAGCATCAAATGCCAAAAAGTTATCGATTAATGCATCCGAAATTTGATCTGCAACTTTGTCTGGATGCCCTTCACTAACAGATTCTGACGTAAATAAATAAGCCATAATAATGTAATAATAAAATATTAGTTTTTAAAAATTTAAGCAGGGAAAGTAATTGCTAAAAAGGGCTAAAGGAGAGTTCCTGCTTTAGCATTTTTTACTACTGAAATGAATCTTTCAGCATTCATAACGAAATCATTTCATTATGAAGAGGTTGCAATCAGTTCAAATTTTTCCTCTGTTTCGGGTGCAAAGGTATGAAACCATTTTGATTTGCAAATTAAAGTTCAACTTTTTTTATTTTTTCTAGCAGAAATTTAACAATAACATACTATTTTGATAGGGTAATGGAAAATAATTTGTTTTTTGTTTGGTCGATTAAAAAATAGTTTGCAACTTTGCCCCGTTAAAACAAAAGAAACAAATGAAATTTACAGTTTGCAATATGATGTCTTGTAAGATGCCGGAGTTATCCGCAGAGACGCTATTGTAATTATTTTTCAATAAAATATAAATAGAACCTCTGCCGAACCGCAGAGGTTTTTTTTATGCCAAAAATAAACCTGTAAGATTTTTTTAAGCCAAAAACAATAATTAATCAGTAAAAAAAGAAATGAAGAAAAATGTACTAATCGTTTTAGGTCTTGTGACTTTTTCAGGACTTTATGCTCAGGACAATAAAAAAGAGCAGGATAGTTTAAAAAACAACGAACTGTCTGAAGTTACTATTATTGGATCAAGAAGTAAAAACAGAGTTAAAACAGATGTGCCGGTTCCGGTTGATGTTTTTAACGTATCAGAAATAACAAAAGGGGCACCGCAAACGAGTGTAACTCAAATTTTAAATTATGTTGCGCCGTCGTTTACGAGTAACCCAACATCTACAGCAGATGCAACAGACCACGTTGATCCTGCACAATTAAGAGGATTAGGACCAGATCAGGTTTTAATTTTAGTAAACGGAAAAAGAAGACATACAAGTGCTTTAGTAAACATAAACGGATCGCCAGGAAGAGGATCTGTAGGAACAGACTTAAATGCAATTCCGTCTTTTGCCATAGAAAGAATAGAGGTTTTAAGAGATGGAGCTGCCGCACAATATGGTTCTGATGCGATTGCGGGAGTCATTAATATTGTTCTAAAGAAAAACGCTAATTATTTGACAGGAGGAATTCAGTATGGAGCCAATTTGTCTTCGGGATCAAATAATTTTGAAGGAGGAGCAGACGGTCAAACTGCCCAAATCGATTTAAACTACGGAACTTCATTGGGTAAACCGGGAAGTTTCTTAAATGTTACAGGAACTGCGGTGACGAGACAAGCAACTAGTAGAGCAGGAATAAGAAGTAATGGAATTTTCAATGCTTACAATGCCGTTGAAAATAGAGCGGCGCAAAATGGAGTAGAAATCAACTCTTTGTTTAGCAATATTAATACAACTGCAAACTCGGCTCAGATTTTGTCTTCTTTAAAACAATATGCGCCGCAAGTAGGTTATTTTACAACAGCACAACAAAATGCTATTGCATCTGCAACAACAATTGCGCAAATGCAGACGGCTTTAAATTTTGACGTAACTAATAATGAATTGGCTTACAGAGGTCAGCAAAGAAGTGATTATAATATGAGTGTTGGGCAGTCAGAATTGGCTGCAGGACAATTGTATTTTAATGCTAAATATCCTTTGAGCGAAACCACTTCTTTATATTCTTTTGGAGGGGTTTCTTATAGAGGAGGTAAATCGTATGCGTTCAATAGATTGCCAAATGGTTCTGGTACTTTCACGCAAGTGTATCAAAACGGATTCTTGCCAGAAATTGAATCAAAGATTTTAGACGCTTCAGCAGCAGTTGGTGTAAATACACAATTATTTGGGTTTGATACCGATTTAAGCACCAACTTAGGAACAAACTCTTTTAACTATGATGTGAATAATTCTATCAATGCGACTTTAGGAACCAATTCTCCTTTTAGTTTTGATGCCGGAAAAGTTTCGTTTTTACAGAGCACTACCAATTTGGACTTTAGTAAAAAACTGGATGTGCTTTCTGGGCTAAACGTTGCTTTTGGAGGTGAATTCAGATATGAGAACTACCAAATTAAAGCAGGAGAAGAAGCTTCTTACGGATTATATGATGTAAACGGAAATTTAGTTTCAGGAATTCTGCCAAGCAATTCACCATTAATTGTAACTGACTTCTTCGGAAACAAACGTGGAGCAGGAGCGCAAGGATTTTCAGGATTTCAGCCTTCTGATGCTAAAGAAAAAGACAGAAAAAGTGGTGCCGCTTATGTTGATTTAGAATTGAATGCCACTGAAAAATGGCTTATAAATGGAGCTGCGCGTTATGAAAACTATTCAGATTTTGGAAATACAGTTACATTCAAACTAGCTTCTCTTTTAAAATTAAATGATAATATCAATTGGAGAATTTCTGGACAAACGGGTTTTAGAGCGCCTTCTTTGCAGCAAAGATATTTTGAGTCAAGCTCTACTCAGTTTATCAACGGCTCTCCATACCAAGTGGGTTATTTTACCAACGATTCACAAGCAGCAAAAAGTATTGGAATTGAAAGTTTAAAACCAGAAAAATCAAAAAGCATCAGTACAGGATTTACATTCAAAATTCCTGAAGCTAACATAACCATTGCAACTGATGCTTATTTTACAAGAATCAACGACAGAATTGTACTGTCTGGACAATATTCTAGACCTACAGATGCACAAATCGGTGCTGCAACTTCGCCAGAACAGGCAGAGGCGTTGACTTTGTTTCAGCAAGCATTTGATTTGAAGGGTGTAGAAAGAGCTTCTTTCTGGACAAACGGAATCGATTCTGAAACAAAAGGAATTGATTTGGTAATTTCTCAGAAATACGATGTAATTCAAGATTTTGTCATTAAAAATGATTTTGCATTTAGTTTCAACGAAACCAAAAGAGTAGGAGATCTGCATATTCCGCAATCAATAGTTAATGCAGGAGGAGAACCTTACATTTATTCTTTCTTCCCAGAATCAAGCCGAGTGTATTTGGAAGAAGCAATTCCGAAAGTAAAAGCCAACTTAATGACAACATTCAGCATTAAAAAACTAGATATTTATTTAAGAAATAGCTATTTCGGAAAAGTTACAGATCCAGGAGCAACAGATGTTAATTTAGACGGATTTTCTTCTGTGTACGAACATCCAGAATACAGCGCAAAATTGGTGACCGATTTGTCTTTAGGATATCAGATCAACGAGCATTTAAGAGCTACAATTGGAGTGAATAATATAGGAGATGTTTATCCGGACAGAAATAATCCTGCAACTCCTGCCTTTACAAATACAACTCCAACTTTGTCGCCAGCGCCAAGTACAGATTTGACAAATGCGAATCAGTTTGCTTATTCAAGAGCAGTTTCTCAATTCGGATTAAACGGAAGATTTGGTTTTGCCCGCTTAAGCTTTAAATTTTAATTAAAATAGGCTCTTTCAGGCCTTTATTTAAAAGGCTTGAAAGAGATTTTAAAAAAAAAAAAGTATAAAATTTCAATTTTAATTTGGTCGTTAAAAAAATACTTATTACATTTACTCTATCGAATTAGTCGAATTTAAAAAATAGTCAAATTCAAATTTTAAATCAAAATGAAAACAATAGCAAAAAGAAATATGATGTGTTGTGAGATGATGCAAATGTGCATCCCAATTTGCTGTTGCCAAAAGTGAAAGAGACAATCTTTGTTATAGTTAAACTATAAGCCCTTTTGGTCGCCATCCGAAAGGGCTTTTTTATTTCCAAAATTTTAAATTTTAAATCATGAATACACTAGATATAAATATAATCGCATTTCAATACTTATTAAGAAATAATAATTCGGAAGAAGCATCAACTGAAACTCCAAAATATGATCCTGCACAGCAGATAAAAACGCAAAAATCATTACTATTTCATCTATATGATCTTGAAGAAGAAGCTGAAGATATTTTGGCTTAAATCAATTTCAGATTCAATAGCAATTTCAATTGCAATATCAATATCAATTACATATAACAATATATAAACGTATTAAAAATACCTAAAAAACTAAGAAATCATGAGTACACAAAAATTCGCAACAAACGCATTACATGCAGGTCACGACGTTACTAAAAATTCAGGAACAAGAGCCGTGCCTATTTACCAGACATCTTCATATGTATTTAATAACGCGGATCATGCTGCCAATTTATTTGGTCTTGCCGAAGCTGGATTTATCTACACTAGATTAAATAATCCGACAAATGATATTTTAGAACAACGTCTGGCAGCTCTTGAAGGCGGAATTGGAGCTGTCGTAACTGCTTCTGGAGCATCTGCAATTTCAACAACTTTATTGACACTCTTAAAAGCGGGAGATCATATTGTTGCTTCAAATAGTTTATACGGAGGAACTTACAATCTATTAAAAGTTACCTTGCCAAGATTAGGAATTACTACCACATTTGTAGATCCTTCAAAACCTGAAAATTTTACCAAAGCAGCAAAAGAAAATACAAGAGCTTTCTTTGTGGAGTCTCTTGGAAATCCAAAATTAGATGTATTAGACTTAAAAGCAATTTCGGCAGAAGCCAAAGCATTCAAAGTGCCATTTATAGTAGATAATACAGTTGCGACACCTTATTTGTTGAATCCAATTAAATATGGTGCCGATATTGTAATTCATTCCTTAACTAAATATATCGCAGGAAACGGAACTTCATTAGGAGGCGTTATCATTGATTCTGGAAACTTTGATTGGGCAAACGGAAAATTTCCTGAATTTACCGAACCATCTGCAGGATACCACGGATTAGTATATCATGAAGCTTTAGGAAATGCAGCTTTTATTGCAAAAGCTCGAATTGAAGGTTTGCGTGATTTTGGTGCTGCTTTAAGTCCATTTAATGCTTTTCAGATTATTCAGGGATTAGAAACACTTCCCATTCGAATTAAGAAACATAGTGAAAATGCTTTGGCTCTAGCCGAATGGTTAGAAAAACAAGATGAGGTGGTTTGGGTAAATTATCCAGGTTTAAAATCGAGTAAATATAATGATCTGGCCAAAGAATATCTGCCAGAAGGACAAAGCGGTATTATCACTTTCGGATTAAAAGGAGGTTTTGATGCTGCTAAAAAAGTGGTTGATGATACTAAATTATTCTCTCTGCTAGCCAATATTGGCGATACAAAATCGCTGATTATTCACCCGGCAAGTACTACGCACCAGCAATTAACAGATGAAGAACAAATAGAAACAGGAGTTTCTAAGGATTTGATTCGTCTGTCTGTGGGAATTGAAGATATCGAAGATTTAATTGCTGATTTGCAAACTGTTTTTGAGAGCGTTTCGCTTTCTCAATTCAGCATCAATAAAAATTAGGTTTTTTTGTTTTTTGTTTGAAAAATTGCCTTTAGCGAGTGGTTTTGCTAAAGGTAATTTTTTATGAAAAGCATCTTTATAAAATTTAAACCCTATAAGGAATATAAGTGCATTTTGTAGAGACGCACCGTAGAGACACACTGCAGTGCGTCTACCTTGATAAACGTTGGAATATTAAATGAACTTACATTTCTTATATGGTTTCAAAAATTAAAAATAGAAATTATGTCAAAGCTTAAAATAAACATTATCCTTTTTGGAATTGGAAATATCGGAAGTACTTTGATTAATCAGATTGTCGAAAGTCAGGAGTTTTTTCTTGAAAGCAAAAATGTCGATTTTCATTTTCCCATAATAACCAATTCGACGGTTGCTTTTTTTGAGAAAGAAGGTGTTGGTTATGCTTGGGAAACCAATTTTAGACAATTGGCAGTTCCTTTTAAAGTAGAAGATATTGTCGAATTTGCACAAGAAAACGAATTTGAAAACTTGATTGCTGTAGATGCAACAGCCAGTGATGAATTGGTAAAGCATTACAATACGCTAATCAAAAACGGATTCAATATTGTAGCGGTAAACAAAAAAGCCAATACGCTCCCAATTGACTTATATAAAGAACTACGATCAGATCTTAAAAAGCATGGCAAAGAGTTTCTGTATGAAACCTCTGTTGAAACTGGGATTCCCGTTTTGCAAACCTTAAGAGATTTGTACTATTCGGGCGAAAAAATCACAAAAATCCGAGGTGTTTTCTCTGATAATCTAAGTTATGTTTTTAATCGATTTTCATCAGAAGAAGTTTCGTTTTCATCTGTTTTAAAAGATGCGAGTCTTTTAGGATTAATGAAGTCAAACTTTAAAGAAGATCTGTCGGGAAATGATACTGCAAGAAAACTTTTGATCTTGGCCAGAGAAATAGGAAAAGATTTTGAGCTTTCAGACATTAAAATCAAGCCATTTATAACCGAAGAGCATTTGGAGAAAAACGGAGTGCTAAACAAAGACGCTCTCGATAAATCTTTTAAAATCACCAAAATTACTCAAGCAGAAAATCATGTATTGAGATATGTGGGTGAATTTGATGTTGAAAAAGGCATTTTGGAAGTTAAGTTGATTTCGGAACCAGTAGATTCTCCAATCGGACAATTGAAAGGTTCTGATGCCATTTTTGAATTTTTTACTAAATCTTATGCCGATATTCCGATCGTAATTCAAAGTGCTCCGCCGTGCAAACAAGCGATTTCTAGAGGAATTATAACCGATATTCTGAAAATTGCGGAGCGAATTAGGAGCAAAGAAGCTGTTTGGCTTTAATTTTTTAGTTAAAAAAAAGAAAAAAGAGAAAAAAGTTCTTTGATAAATTGATTTGTCAAATGGAGTCATGAAGAAAAAATTAGCTTTTTTGTAAGTTTTTTACCTTTGTTATTTCGTTTTCGTTTTTGTAAGATGTTTTTTGTCGTTAAAAAACACATTTTCAACGAATTTTGTAATTAAATTCTTGAATTTTATTTGTGTAATAAAAAAAATATTTGCATATTTGTTATACCCAAAAACTACTAGAAATCAAATGAACTTAAAAGTCAACAAAATGTTTTGTGCCATTTCGGTTAAGACCGAGGCTGGGGTGTCTATTGCTTAAAAAAATTGTAAGAATACAATAACAATATAGTAAGAGCCTCCGATAGAAATATTAGGAGGCTTTTTAATTTAACAGAAATGCAAAATTTAAAAATACAATATAAATCACAGATGAATAAATCCTTACAGATGAACAAGATGTTTACTGTCGCGCTTATTTGCGCATACGTCTGTTGATACTAAAAGTATACATGAGTGTAAAAACTTAAACCCTTTTGGTATCTAAAAATCCAAAAGGGTTTTTTTATTCGGTAAAACGAATTAACAAAAAGATAAACGAGAAATAAAGATTATAAAACACAACTTAACTAAAACTTAATATCATGAGCAAATTGAACTACTTCGCAGAAAAAATTTCTAAATTTAAAAATAGAAGAACAAAAAATAGTAATCCGCCGCCAACAAACGAATTGGCTCACCCAAGATTCGGAATCACAGAGGAAGATAAAAGCGCTGCAAAAAAAGCACCAAACTCTTTATTGTTTTTGATGTATTCAAAAGAAAATGAAACGCTTTTTATCTAAACGGAAAAGCATCATAAACTAGGTGAAAACCTGCTTAATTTTACTGGGCATTTTTGTTCGGTAAATTTTTGCGTATAATAGTTTTTGCTAAAGTATGTCACAGAAATTTAACAAACACTTTTAGATAAAATTTGTTTGTTAGCGAAATTAGTAGTTAATTTGCACTCGTTAAGTTCAAACACGTATTGAAATGTTATAAAGAAAGGACGAGGGATTAGACCCGATGAAGCCTTAGCAACCCTTCGGTAAAACGAAGAAGGTGCTACATTCTACCACGCCAAACGTGGAAAGATAACAACAAGATTTTTTCTAGTTAAACCTAGTTTTTCTTTCTAATATTTCCATATACAAATCAATAATACAACAGATTTGAAATTGGAAAATATACCAAATCCCATTATAATTCAAGATTTCATCACAGAAAGTGGTGCAACTTATCATTCTATACCATTAAGTTTTACGCTGGCAGGGCAACCTTTGCACAGCGCGCCTATTGTTTTGGTTAATCATGCTTTAACTGGAAATTCGCAAGTTACTGGTGAAAATGGCTGGTGGAATGACTTAATTGGCGAAGGTAAAACTATTGATAGTGCTGTTTATACCATTCTCGCTTTCGATATTCCAGGAAACGGAAGCAATTCTTTTTTAATTGACAACTATTTAGATTTTACGGCTAGAGACATTGCCAAAATCTTTATCGAAGGTGTAAAAACTCTAAATATCGAAAAGCTTTTTGCAGTTATTGGAGGTTCTGTTGGAGGTGGAATTGCTTGGGAAATTTTAGCTTTATCGCCAAATATTACAGAAAACCTTATTCCGATTGCGAGTGATTGGAAATCTACTGATTGGCTTATTGCAAATTGCTTTTTACAAGAGCAAATTCTCAATAATTCTTCGAAACCAATTGAAGACGCCAGAATACATGCAATGCTTTGTTACCGTTCGCCAGAATCTTTCAAAGAAAAATTTCAGCGTACGATCAACCAAGATCTTTTGATTTTTAATATTGAAAGCTGGCTTGCACATCACGGGAAAAAATTGCAGAAAAGATTCCAATTGTCTTCTTATAAATTAATGAATCAGTTGCTTAAAACAATTGATATTACTAGAAATAGTGAAAGTTTTGAAAACTTATTGTCTAAAACAAAAGCTTCAATTCATATTGTCGGAATCAATTCGGATTTGTTTTTTACAGCTAAGGAGAATGTAGAAACCTACGAGGAATTGAAGAAATTTAAAGATAATGTTTTCTATAGCGAAATTGATTCGGTTCACGGACATGACGCTTTTTTAATCGAGTACAAACAATTAGATCATTTACTTGCCGATATTTTTAAGGCAGAAACAATAAAGAAATAAAATGAAAGTATTAAAATTTGGAGGTAAATCGTTAGCAAACGGAGAAGGACTTAACAAAGTTGTTTCAATCATTTCTGATAAAGTAAGTCAAGGTGAAAAAATTGCCGTTGTGGTTTCTGCACGCGGAAATGCTACAGACGAATTAGAGTTTATTTTGAGCATTGCTGCTAAAAACGGCAGTTACAAGGAATTATTAGAGAATTTTAAAAAATATCAAATATCAGATTATCCGAATGTTGATTTATCGGAAGAATTTAATGTATTAGACAAACTTTTTGAAGGAGTAAGTTTAATTGGAGATTACAGCAAAAAAATCAAAGACCAGATTTTATCTAAAGGCGAATTGCTTTCGGCTAAATTATTGACAGCAATTTTATTGGAAAAAGGAATTCCTGCCAATTTTGTAGATACAAGAGATTTGTTGAAAACAGATTCTAAATTTGGCGATGCTCAGCCTTTAGAACAGCTTTCAAAGAAAAACGTAGTCAATTATTTTAAAGAACATAACGGCGAAACGGTTAATATAGTTACAGGCTTCATTGGCTCAAACAACAACAACGACACAACTACTTTAGGTAGAAATGGCAGTAACTATACCGCTTCGTTAATCGCAAATTATTTAAATGCAGAAGAATTACAAAACTTCACGCACGTAGACGGAATCTATACAGCAAACCCAGATTTGGTTGCCGATGCTAAGAAGATTGAATATTTATCTTTCAATGAAGCAAATGAGCTGGCAAATTTTGGTGCAACGATTCTTCATGCGAAGACAATTATTCCTTTGTTAGAAAAGAATATTCCGCTTCGTATTTTAAATACTTTCAACCACGAAAACCGTGGAACTTTAATTACATCTGATTCTTCTAAAGAAGGAATTAAAACGCTTTCTGTTTTAGAAAATGTCTCTCTTGTAAATCTTGAAGGACGTGGATTACTTGGAAAAGCAGGAGTTGATGCTCGAATTTTTAAAGTAATGGGAGATCACAATATCAGTGTAAGTATCATTTCGCAAGGTTCTTCAGAAAGAGGAATCGGATTGGTTGTGGCAACAGAAAAAGCTACTCTTGCAATGGTAGAATTAGAAAAAGAATTCGAAAATGACTTCTATTCTAAAGACGTAAATCAGATTACGGTAACAGATAATGTATCGGTAATTTCGATAATCGGACAAGATTTGAGTACTTTCCATAAACCATACACCGCTTTAATTAAAAATAAAATTGTTCCGATTTTGTTTAACAACACCGTAACGGGAAAAAACGTGAGTTTGGTTGTTAAAAAAGAAGAATTAAATAAAGCTTTAAATGTAATTCACGGAGAGATTTTTGGAGTTTCGAAAAAGATCAACATTGCTATTTTCGGTCATGGACTAGTAGGAGGAACTTTGATTAATCAAATTTTAGAATCGGCTGCAGCAATCGAAAAACGTAAAGATATTAAGCTGAATGTTTTTGCTATCGCAAATTCTAAAAAGTTGCTTTTAAACAAATATGGTGTTACAGATAACTGGAAAAACGATATTCAAACAAAAGGCGAAGCTTACACGATTAAAGATATTATTACTTACGCAAACGAACATCATTTAGAGAACTTAATTGCAATTGATAATACAGCAAGTGCGACTTTCGTTGAGAATTATATTCCGCTTGTAGAAAGCAGTTTCGATTTGATTTCTTCGAATAAAGTAGCTAATACTTTGACGTACGGTTTCTATAAAGAATTGAGAAAAGCTTTGGCAGAAAATCAAAAGAATTACTTATACGAAACCAATGTAGGGGCAGGATTACCGTTAATTGATACGATTAAATTATTGCACCTTTCGGGAGAAAATATCACAAAAATTAAAGGAGTTTTCTCTGGAACATTAAGTTATTTATTCAATAATTTTTCTGCGAAAGATGCTCCTTTTAGCGAAATCTTGCAAGAAGCAATTGATAACGGATATACAGAACCAGATCCGCGTGAGGATTTATGCGGAAATGACGTTGGTAGAAAATTATTAATTTTAGCTAGAGAATTGGATTTGCAAAATGAGTTTGAAGAAATCTCAATTCAGAATTTAATTCCAGAACACTTACGTGAAGGAAGTGCTGCCGATTTCTTGACGAAATTAAAAGAATTCGATCCAATTTATGCTAAAATAAAAGCAGAGCAACAGCCAAACCATGTCTTGAGATATATAGGTGAGTTGTCTGGAGATTTGCAGAATGACAAAGGAAATCTAGAAGTAAAATTGGTTTCAGTACCAAAAGATACTGCATTGGGCGGATTAAAAGGTTCTGATTCTTTTTTCGAAATTTATACAGAATCATACGGAGATCGTCCAATCGTTATTCAGGGAGCCGGTGCAGGTTCTGCAGTAACAGCAAGAGGGGTTTTCGGAGATATTTTGAGATTGTCTGATAAAGGATAAAAATGATTTTAGATTGCAGATTTTAGATTTAAAGATTTGCAGCTAATTGAGTTCAGTCGAAATGACAAAATTGAATAGAATTAAAAAACAAAAAAATAACAACACAATGAAAGTAAGTTTAAACAGAGTAAATGACGCATTTCATTTTAAAGTAAAAAATGAACGAGGACACGTAGTTGACGTTGACAGCAGAGCCGAATTTGGCGGAAGCGATTTAGGTGCAAGCCCAATGGAATTGGTATTAATGGGAGTTGCTGGATGCAGCGCTATTGATATGATTTCGATCTTAAAAAAACAGCGTCAGGAAATCACTTCTTTTAATGCTGAGGTTGAAGGAACACGAGTTCAAATCGAAGAAGCAAAACCTTTCAAAGAAATAGATGTGGTTTTTTATTTAGAAGGAGAAATCAACCCGGAAAAAGCCAAAAAAGCAGCACAACTTTCTTTCGAGAAATACTGTTCAGTTGCCAAAACAGTTGAACCGACTGCAACAATTAAATACAAAGTTGTCTTGAACAACGAAGCTTTATAAATTAGATAATTAGTCAATTAGATAATTACAAAATGCTCAGATTGCGCATAAATAATTGACTTGTTTTAGTTTAGATTTCAGTTTTTAAAACCTGAAACTTTAAACTTTAAACAAAAAAACAAAAACAACACACAATGAATACAGAAGAATTTGGTTTTGAAACACAAGCCATTAGAACACAATTAGAGAGATCACAATATTTAGAACATTCGGTGCCTTTGTACCTTTCATCAAGCTTCGTTTTTGAAGATGCTGAAGATATGAGGGCTTCTTTTACAGAAGAAAAAGAAAGAAATATTTATAGCCGTTTCAGTAATCCAAACACTTCGGAGTTTGTAGATAAGATCTGTAAAATGGAAGGGGCTGAGTCTGGTTATGCTTTTGCAACAGGAATGGCGGCAGTATATTCTACTTTTGCAGCTTTGTTAAATTCTGGAGATCATATTGTTTCTGCAAGCAGTGTTTTTGGTTCTACTCACGCTTTGTTTATGACTTATTTTCCAAAATGGAATATCGAAACTTCTTATTTCGAAATTAATAAGCCAGAAACAATCGAAAGCTTTATTAAGCCCAATACCAAAATATTATACGCCGAATCTCCAACAAATCCAGGAGTTGATGTAATTGACTTAGAATTGTTAGGAAATATTGCTAAAAACCACAATTTGATTTTAATAATCGACAACTGTTTTGCAACACCATATTTGCAACAGCCAATTAAATTTGGAGCGCATTTGGTTATCCATTCAGCAACAAAATTAATTGATGGACAAGGACGCGTTTTAGGTGGAGTAACAGTTGGAGATGCAGAGTTAATCAGACAGATTTATTTGTTCTCTAGAAATACAGGACCAGCTTTATCACCATTTAATGCTTGGGTTCTTTCAAAAAGTTTAGAAACATTAGCAGTTCGTGTTGATAGACACTGCGAAAATGCTCTAAAAGTAGCTGAATTTTTAGAAAGCCATCCAAATGTAAACAGTGTAAAATACCCGTTCTTGAAATCGCATCCACAATATGAAATTGCTAAAAAGCAAATGAAAGCTGGTGGAAACATCATCGCATTTGAAATTAAAGGCGGAATCGAAGCAGGAAGAAAATTCTTGAACTCAATTCAACTTTGCTCATTATCTGCTAATATTGGAGATACAAGAACAATTGTTACGCATCCGGCTTCAACAACACATAGCAAATTATCTGAAGAAGATCAATTAGCAGTTGGAATCACACAAGGTTTGGTTCGTGTTTCTGTTGGTTTGGAAACTGTTGAAGATGTAATTGCAGATTTAAAACAAGCACTTTCTTAAATTTTAGATTTTAGACTTAAGATTTTAGATTTCTATATATAAAGACGATTTTTGATAGTAAGTTTTACTGTTGAAAATCGTCTTTTTTCTGGTTTATATAAAAAGCCTATTTTTGTGTGTCTGAAATGAACTTAACGAAGTAATCTGATAGATTTAGTAGAATTTAACTTTATTCTTTGTGATAGTTCAAACAAAAAGCATACTTTTGTTATTCAATAATTTGCAAGAGTTTGATTTGAAATTAAATTCTGCAATCAAAATTTTACATTAGTGCTTTCAAAGAAAACAAAATACGGAATTAAAGCTTTAACTTATTTAGCCAGACGTGAGAATAATGAACCGGTACAAATAGCTGAAATTGCGAAAAGCGAACATATTTCGATAAAATTTTTAGAAAGTATTTTACTGCTGTTAAGAAACTCAGGTTTCCTTGGTGCTAAAAAAGGAAAAGGAGGAGGTTATTATCTGATAAAAGATCCAAAAGATATCAGCATGGCAAAAGTGTACCGAATTCTTGAAGGTCCAATTGCGTTACTGCCTTGTGCAAGTCATAATTTTTACGAAAGATGTGACGATTGCGATGATGAATCAACTTGTGCTGCTAGACGTTTAATGACAGAAGTTCGTGATAATACACTTAAAATATTAGAAAGTAATTCTTTGGCAGACATTGCATTTTAGAAAATGCTTTAATTTATAAAAACAAAAGACCATTTCTAAATTTGAAATGGTCTTTTTTGTTTTGTTTATGACGATTAAAATATCAATTTGTATCCAGCTAAGAAAAGCATTACTGCGATTGCATTTCTTAGAAATTGATCTGGCACTTTTCCGCTTAGCATACTTCCCATGTATATTCCAGGAAGTGATCCCATTAATAATTGACCCAATAATCCTAAATCTAAATTCCCCATAGAAGCATGGCCAATTCCAGCTACTAAAGTTAAAGGAACAGCATGTGCAATTTCGGTTCCAACTAAACGAGGAGTTGGTAATAATGGATAAAGAAAAAACAAAGTCACAGTACCTAATGCTCCAGCACCAATAGAGGTTAAAGTTACGGTTGCTCCTAATAAAACTCCAATTCCAATGGTAAGCATGTTTTGTGTAGTGCTTTCACTATGAAATTTATCTCCAGCATGTTTTTGAGAAAAAACTAAAAGTTTCTTTTTGAATATAATCGCTATAGAAGTAAACAGTAAAGCCCATCCTAAACTATACTTAATAACCCTATTTATAGTTTCTATGTCGGTTTTAATGCTATGTAAAATCCATAAAGTTACTAAAGCGGCGGGAACGCTACCTAAAGTCAGCCAGCCCGTGATTTTCCAGTTGATGTTCCCTTTTTTATTGTGTACAAATATTCCTCCAGCTTTGGTAAAAGCAGCGTATAGTAAATCGGTTCCTACTGCGGTTGTTGGAGAAATGCCGAAATATAATAAAATAGGAGTCATTAAAGAGCCTCCTCCAACACCTGTTAACCCAACAATAAAACCAACTGCTAAACCTGCTATTACAAGACCGATCTGAAAATCCATGAAAAATTATTTGCCGCTAAAATAATAACAATTTTATAATTATCCTATAGATTTTGTAGAGATTAAATGTGTATTTTTGTGGATCACAAAATTGGAACATGTTGTTAAAATAGTAAGAGGCAGCATTTAATTTGTTAAAATAATCACTAATTCTTTTTTAAATCTCTTTTAACTTGGTTTATAAGAGGATAGCTTATGTAAAAAAGTAAATATATTGTTTTGATATTTCGAAATATATAGTACTTTTGCAAAGTAATCTACTAAGCCGATAGGGTAATGGATTTTTAAGAACAAAAACAATTCTTAAAATATGGAAAATGAACTTAAGTTAAACAACACGATAGTAAAGTCTGATTCTTTATTAAAGGAAAAATTGTGGGTTGTAATACCTGTTGTTTTATTGTTAGGTTTGGCAGTTACATTAATTTATAATCATCACGCTGAATTTTCGTGGGATGGTTTTGTTCAGGGGCTTGATGAAAATCTTTTAGCGTTTTTTTTAATTGGTGCTTTTGCTCAATTGGTAGATGGTGCTTTAGGGATGGGATATGGAGCAACTTCTACGTCATTTTTATTGGCTTATGGAGTTTCGCCAGTTTTGAGCAGTACGGCAGTTCACGTTTCAGAAATGTTTACAACTGGAGCATCGGCGCTTTCGCACCACCGTTTTGGAAACATCAATAAAAAATTGGTTAAACATTTATTGATTCCAGGAGTTTTAGGATCAATTACAGGAGCTTATTTATTATCAGATGTTATTGACGGAGATATTATTAAGCCTTTTATTGCGGTTTACATGATTATTCTGGCAGTTGTAATTATCAGAAAAGCTTTGAGAAAAAGTGTTGTTAAAAAGAAAACTAAGAAACTAGGAGTTTTGGCAGTGTTTGGAGGTTTCATGGATTCTGTTGGAGGAGGAGGCTGGGGGCCAATTGTGACTTCAACATTGTTAGGAAGAGGAAGAAATCCGAAATATACCATAGGTTCTGTGAATGCGGCCGAGTTTGCCATTTCATTTGCAAGCGGAATTACTTTCATGCTTTTTGGCGGAATTCACGGTTGGCAGATCATTATCGGATTGATTTTAGGAGGAGTTATTTCAGCGCCAATAGCAGCTTATTTGGTAAATAGAATCAAAAGAAAACCAATGATGGTTGCAGTTGGAGTTCTAATTATAATATTGAGTTTAAAAACATTATCTAAATTATTGTAAAAGATAATTTTAGAAAGGAGAGATTATGAGTGCGATTATTGTACAAGAATTATTAGAGAAAACTGCAGCTCTTTCGCTTGACGAAACCTTAGTTTTTTTATCAAAAGAGTTTCCAGGAAAAGTAATTTTTTCGACATCTTTCGGTCAGGAAGATCAGGTAATTACTGATTTTATTGCAAAAAGTAATACAGATATTACGGTATTTACTTTAGACACTGGAAGATTATTTCAGGAAACTTACGATGTTTTTCATAAAACATTAAAAAAATACAAAAGACCAATCGAAGTTTTTTTCCCAGAAGCTGCTTCAGTAGAAAATCTTCTGAAAACAAAAGGGCCCAATAGCTTTTACGATTCGGTTGAAAACAGAAAAGAGTGCTGTTTTATTCGAAAAGTGGTTCCGTTAAGAAAAGCTTTGGCAGGAAACTCAGTTTGGATTACAGGTTTAAGAGCAGAACAATCAGAAAACAGACACGATTTAAGTTTGTTTGAATATGACGGAAACTTCGAAATCATCAAATTCAATCCGTTGCTAAAATGGACTTTAGAAGAAGTTGAAACGTATTTATCCGAAAACAATGTTCCTCAAAATGCATTGCACAAACAAGGTTTCGTAAGTATTGGATGTGCACCTTGTACGAGAGCTATTTTCCCAGGTGAAGATATCAGAGCCGGAAGATGGTGGTGGGAATCAAGCCATAAAGAATGTGGACTTCACAGTGCGAAAAAAGAGTAAATAGAAGGAAGAAGCAAGAGGCAAGACTTCTGCAGAGAATAGAATATAGATTATAGAATAAAGAGTGGAGATTTTTAGATCAGGCAACTTGAAACCTGAAACTTAAAACTTGAAACTAAAAAATATCAAACAAAAAAACAATGAGTTCAGTATTAAAAACAAACGCTTTAGAGAGTGAAGCGATATACATTTTCAGAGAAGTAATTTCACAGTTTGACAAACCGGTTTTACTTTTCTCAGGAGGAAAAGATTCTATCACATTAGTGCGTTTAGCGCAAAAAGCATTTTTCCCTGCTAAGATTCCGTTTCCTCTATTACACGTTGATACGGGACACAATTTCCCTGAAACAATTGCTTTCAGAGATAAATTGGTAGAAGAATTAGGTTTAGAGCTAATCGTTCGTAATGTTCAGGATGCTATTGATGAAGGAAAAGTGGTTGAAGAAACTGGAAAATATTCAAGCCGTAACAGCTTACAAACAACAACACTTTTAGATGCAATTGAAGAATTTAAGTTTGATGCTTGTATTGGAGGCGCACGTCGTGACGAGGAAAAAGCAAGAGCGAAAGAACGTATTTTCTCGGTTCGTGATGATTTCGGACAATGGGACGAAAAAAATCAAAGACCTGAATTGTTTGATATTTTGAATGGAAAAATTGAAAATGGACAAAACGTTCGTGTTTTCCCAATTTCAAACTGGACAGAATTAGATGTTTGGAGTTATATCGAAAAAGAACACATCGAAATTCCATCAATCTATTTCTCACATAAAAGAAAAGTTTTTTTGAGAGACGGTTTAATCTGGTCGCATTCTCCTTTTGTGTATCAGGAAGAAGACGAACAAATCGAAGAAAGAATTGTTCGCTTCAGAACCGTTGGAGATATGAGTTGTACAGCGGCAGTTGAATCTTACGCAGCAACAATCGAAGAAGTAGTTGGAGAAATCAGATCATCAACTATTTCTGAAAGAGGTGCCAGAATCGATGATAAACGTTCTGAAGCTGCAATGGAAAAGAGAAAACAACAAGGATACTTTTAATTTTTGGTAAGAAGTTAAAAGTTAGATGTAAGGAGTTGATTGTAAGAGGTTAACAACGGAGTAAAATTCAAAGATTCAAAAAAACAAAATATTTAAAAGTAAGGTTGAAAACTTGAAACCTGAAACTTTTAAAACTTGAAACAAAATAAGATGGACGTTTTAAAAATAGCAACAGCAGGAAGTGTAGATGACGGAAAAAGTACTTTGATCGGGAGATTATTGTACGATACAAAATCATTGACGACTGATAAGATAGAAGCAATCGAAAAAAGCAGTAAACAAAAAGGATACGATTACCTTGATTTTTCTTTGGCAACTGATGGTTTAGTAGCAGAAAGAGAACAAGGAATCACGATTGATGTTGCGCACATTTATTTTTCGACTGCAAAGAAAAGTTACATTATTGCCGATACTCCAGGGCACGTAGAATATACTAGAAACATGGTTACAGGAGCTTCAACTTCTCAGGTTTCTATCATTTTGATTGATGCTAGAAAAGGGGTAATTGAGCAGACTTACCGTCACTTTTTTATCAATAATTTATTGAGAGTAAAAGAAGTAATCGTTGCCATCAACAAAATGGACTTAGTAGATTACTCAGAAGAAGTTTTCAATAAAATCAAAGCTGATTTTCAGGCATTAAATGCAAAAAGTACTTTCAAGGAACAAAATGTAAGTTACATTCCTTTAAGTGCAATCAACGGTGGAAACGTGGTTGATAAATCAGAAAATATGCCTTGGTATGACGGACAAACAGTATTGGAACATTTAGAAGGATTACATGCTTCTGATGTTTTTGAAGCAGGTAAAGCACGTTTTCCGGTTCAAACAGTGATTCGTCCAAAAACTGAAGAATACCACGATTTTAGAGGTTACGCAGGAAAATTATACGGAAACTCAATTAAAGTTGGAGATGCCGTAACGGTTCTTCCTTCTTTAACAGAATCAAAAGTATCTAAAATTCACTTTTTCGATAAAACATTTGATGAAGCCGTTGCAGGTTCTTCAATTACAATCGAATTAGAAAATGATATCAATGTAACAAGGGGTGACATGATTGTAAAATCAAGCGAGCTTCCAAAAATTGAAAAAGATATTACTACGACAGTTTGCTGGATGGACAGTAAAAAACTGGTTCCAGGAACTAAATATTTGGTACAACACAATACAAACAGAGTGTTAGCAAAAGTAGAAAGCATCAAAAATACGATTGCAACAGATTACTCAGGAACAACAGAAGCTTCTCAATTAGCTATTAACGAAATTGGAGAAGTAACGATCAAATTAAGCAAACCGTTATATTTTGATTCGTACAACGAAAACAAATCAAACGGAGCTTTCATCTTAATTGATACAGCAACTAACACAACAGCAGGAGTAGGATTCATTAGATAGTTGATGGTTTTTAGTTGATAGTTGATGGTTTTTAGAGCCAACAACCAACAACCAGCAACCGACAACCAAAAACTCAAAAGAGAAATGGAAAGTTTTAGAACAGAAATAGAAAATCCGGTAGTTCAGAAGGAGATTATCGAATTAGAAAAAAAGATTCACTTATTCCGTGGAGGAAAAATTGATGATGAGCGTTTTCGTAGTCTTCGTTTAGCGCGTGGAATTTATGGTCAGCGTCAGGAAGGCGTTCAGATGATTCGTATCAAATTGCCTTATGGTAAAGTGACCAGCGAGCAATTAGTGCGTATCACGCAGGTTTCTGATGAATATTCTACAGGACGTTTGCATATTACAACACGTCAGGATATTCAGATTCACTACGTGAGTTTAGACAGAACACCAGAACTTTGGGCAGATTTGGCTAAAGACGATATCACACTTCGTGAAGCTTGTGGAAACACAGTGAGAAATATTACAGGAAGCGAATTGGCTGGAGTTGACGTAAACGAACCATTTGATGTTTCGCCTTATGCACACGGACTTTTTCAATATCTGTTAAGAAATCCAATTTGTCAGGAAATGGGACGTAAATTTAAAATTTCGTTCTCTTCTTCAGACGAAGATACTGCTTTGAGTTACTTGCACGATTTAGGATTTATTCCGAAAATTAAGGACGGACAACGTGGATTTAAAATCATGTTTGGAGGAGGTTTAGGATCTCAGCCAGCACATGCTGAATTACTTTCGGAGTTTGTTCCAGTAAACGAAATCATCCCAACAGCAGAAGGAATCATCCGTATTTTCGACAGATACGGAGAACGTGCAAAAAGAATGAAAGCGCGTATGAAATTCTTAATCAAAGAAATGGGGAAAGATGCTTTTCTTGATTTGGTTGAAAAAGAGAAAAAAGCCATCGCTTTTGAAACATACGAAATTGATACAACCGCTTTTGACGGTCCAATTCCAGAACCAGTTTTAGAAGTTCCGCAAGTTACAATCGAAGATACAGAAGCATATGAAGCATGGAAAAAATCGAATGTAATTAAGCAGAAACAAGACGGTTATTATGCTATCGGAATCAAAGTCTTATTAGGTGATTTTTATACCGATAAAGCAAGATTATTAGCCAATTTAATTAAGAATTACGGAGCAAATGAATTGCGTTTTTCATTGCGTCAAAATATTGTAATACGTCACGTAAAAGAAGAGAATTTACCATTCTTTTACCAAGAATTAGCCAAGTTGGATTTTGTTCAATTAGGATATAATTCAGTTGGAGATATTACGGCATGTCCGGGTACTGATACTTGCAACTTGGGGATTGCAAGTAGTACCGGTATTGCAGAAGAATTAGAAAGAGTTTTAACTGCCGAATATCCTCAGTATTTAAACAATCGTGAAATCGAAATTAAAATTTCTGGTTGTATGAATGCTTGCGGACAGCACAACATGTCTGCAATCGGATTCCAAGGAATGTCTATTAACTCAGGAAAACTGGTTGCTCCAGCGTTACAGGTTTTATTAGGCGGAGGAAGATTAGGAAACGGAGCAGGACGTTTTGCCGATAAAGTAATCAAAATTCCAAGCCGTAGAGGGCCAGATGCTTTGCGTACGATCTTAAATGATTTTGATGCCAATGCAAACGGAGAAAAATTCCTAAACTATTACGATCTGAAAGGAGAAAAATATTTCTACGAAATCTTAAAACCTTTCGCAGACGTAACCAATTTAACAGAAGCTGATTTTGTAGATTGGGGTAACGCAGACAATTACGTAAAAGCAGTTGGAGTTGGAGAATGTGCTGGGGTAGTGATTGATTTAGTAGCGACATTATTGTTTGAAGCGAAAGAGAAATTGATTTTGGCTCAAGAATCTTTCGACGAGAAAAAATGGTCAGATGCAATCTATCATGCTTATGCAGGATTTGTAAATGGAGCAAAAGCTTTGTTATTGTCAGAAAACCAAAAAACAAATCATCATGCAGGAATTGTAGACTTGTTTGATACTGTTTTTATCGAAACTAGTAAAATAGAATTGAATTCAACTTTTAAAGACTTGGTTTACCAAATCAATAAAAATGAACCATCTGAAGCTTTCGCTAAAGATTACATTGCACAAGCAACAGTTTTCTTTGATAAAATCGAAACTTTCAGAGCACAGGAATTAGCAAATGCATAATATAAAACCTAAAATAACTTTAGTCGGTGCAGGTCCGGGCGATCCCGATTTACTTACGCTAAAAGCTGTAAAAGCATTGGCTGAAGCTAATGTGGTTTTATACGACGCTTTGGCCAACGAAGAAATTCTGGATTACGCGCCTAAAAGTGCCATCCGAATTTTTGTTGGAAAAAGAATCGGAAATCATGTTTACACGCAAGATCAAATCAATCAATTGATTGTAGATAATGCTTTGACTTACGGAAACGTAGTTCGATTAAAAGGCGGAGATTCGTTTATTTTTGGAAGAGGTGGCGAAGAAGTGGAATTTGCGGAAAGTTTCGGAATAGAAACAATCGTAGTTCCAGGAATTTCATCTGTAGTCGCTGTTCCTGCAAGTCAAGGAATTTCGATTACAAAAAGAGGAGTTTCAGAAAGCTTTTGGGCGATTACCGGAACAACATCTGATAGAAAATTATCTTCAGACGTGGCTTTAGCGGCGCAATCATCAGCAACAGTTGTAATCTTGATGGGAATGCACAAATTGCCTCAAATAATCGATTTGTTTCAAAAAGAAGATAAAGGAAATTTACCAGTTGCGATCATCCAAAACGGAACAACAACAGAAGAAAAAGTGGGTGTAGGAACAGTTGATTCAATTTTGGAAGTTGTAAAAGAAAAAGAATTAGGTTCACCAGCCATTATTGTTTTAGGAGAAGTTGTCCGCGAAAGCAATAAACTAAAAGGATTTTACGAAGAATTTCTATCAAAGGAAACCATTCATTAAAATAATTATATGTTCCGTTAGGAACAATTCGTTGGTAAATCATCTAATTTTGTTTAGATGAAATTAAATTAAAATGGAACAAAACGAATTATATCCAATATTTCTAAAGCTTCACAATTTAAATGTACTAATTGTAGGTGGAGGAAATGTAGGTCTGGAAAAGCTTTCTTTCTTGCTAAAATCAAGTCCGAACGCAAATGTTGAGGTAGTGGCAAAAGAATTTCATTTAGAAATAAAAGTTCTGGCCGAAAAACATCCTTCGATTAAATTAACGGAATCGAAGTTTAAAAAGAAAATGCTCAAAAAGCGTCACATGGTAATTGCCTGTACAGACGATTTGAAAGTAAATAAAAAGGTTTACGATTTAGCGAGAAAACGTTATTTGATTTGCAATATAGCCGATACACCAGATTTATGTGATTATTATTTGGGCGGAATCGTAACAAAAGGAAATGTAAAAATTGCCATTTCAACCAACGGAAAATCACCAACAACAGCCAAAAGGCTTCGGGAGTTTTTTGAAGAAGTAATTCCTGAGGATATCAACCAAATGGTTGAGAATCTGAACGAATATCGAAAAACCTTAAAAGGCAATTTTGAAGAAAAGGTTAAACGAATGAATGAGATAACCGATTCATTGAAAAATAAAGAGTAAAAAAGTTTCGGAAAGAAATTAATGATAAAAATCATTGAAAGTACAAGGATTTATTCGTTTCTTTGCGTTATTAAGAATGATTATAAACAACAACATAATGATTAAAACAGATATACTTATAATTGGAGCAGGCCCAACAGGTTTATTTGCCGTATTCGAGGCAGGATTGTTAAAATTAAAATGCCACATTTTAGATGCTCTTCCACAACCAGGAGGACAGCTATCAGAGTTATATCCAAAAAAGCCAATTTATGATATTCCTGGATTTCCAGAAGTATTAGCAGGAGATTTAGTTGACGGATTAATGGAGCAAATCAAACAATTTGAACCAGGTTTTACTTTAGGAGAACGTGCTGAAACAGTTGAAAAGCAAGAAGACGGAACTTTCATTGTAACGTCAAATAAAGGAACTAAATTCCACGCCCCAGTTATTGCAATCGCTGGAGGTTTAGGAAGTTTTGAGCCTCGTAAACCACTTATCGAAGATATCGAGTTTTATGAAGATAAAGGAGTAAAATACTTCATTAAAAATCCTGAGAAATTCAGAGATAAAAGAGTTGTTATTGCAGGAGGAGGAGATTCAGCATTAGACTGGAGTATCTTCTTAGCAAATGTAGCTTCAGAAGTAACTTTGATTCACAGAAGAAACGAATTTAGAGGAGCTTTAGATTCTGTAGAAAAAGTACAGGAATTAAAATCAGCTGGAAAAATCAAATTAGTAACTCCAGCAGAAGTTATCGGAATCAATGGTGCTGAACACGTTGAGTCACTAGATATTGAAGAAAACGGCGCACACCGTAAAATCGAATGCGATTATTTCATTCCACTTTTTGGATTAACACCAAAATTAGGTCCAATTGGAGACTGGGGATTAGAAATCGAGAAAAATGCCATTAAAGTAAACAATGCATTAGATTACCAAACAAACATTCCGGGAATCTTTGCTATTGGAGACGTAAATACATACCCAGGAAAATTAAAGTTGATCCTTTGTGGTTTCCACGAAGCAACTTTAATGTGCCAGGCTGCATACGGAATCATCAATCCAGGTAAAAAATACGTATTGAAATATACAACAGTTTCTGGTGTAGACGGTTTCGACGGAACTCGTAAAGAAGCTCCAAAAGCGGTTGTGAAGGCGATTGTTTAATCGAAGGTGCTAAGGTTCTAAGGGATTAAGGCGCTAGATTTTTTAAATATCTTAAAGCCCAAACTTTTAAAGTTTGGGCTTTTTTAATTAATCCCAGAGGGATGACATATTTATAGAAAAGAAATAATTACGTTTATGTAAGAGCTCCAGCGGAGCGAAATATTATGTCGCTTCGCTGGAGCTTTTGTGTTCTACATATTGTTTTTCTATAAGTATTATACTCCTTCGAAGCTAAATCACGTAAAAGATAAAACCTTAGAACCTTAGCGCCTAAGTCCCTCAGAACCTTAGAAAAAAAACATTTGCAAATAGAAAGCCTATTTCATACCTTTGCACTGTTCTTAAAATTATTGTCAGTTATCACGAAAGGCGGAGGGATAGACCCGATGAAACCTTAGCAACCCTTTATCATAAAGAAGGTGCTAAATTCTACTTTATACGACATTTTCCAGTATTAAAGATAGATAACACAAATACATACTCGTATTTCTCAAAACTTTTCTCGATAACATATAATATTTACTGAAACAGATCCTGTATCAGGAGCGAATCATTGGCGCATTTTTGCAGTCAACAGTTCCCGCTTTTCGTTGCAATCTTTTGCTTTTTTAAAGAAAAAAATCAAAAGGATTTCCACTTCAATCGGGGCTAATGAGCCAGCAATAGTGCACTTTTGGAATTAATGTGAACAAAAAAATATCCGAAGCAAACCTAACAGGTTTTTAAAACCTGTTAGGTTTAAACTTCACAATCATAATAAAAAAACTTAGCATCTTAGAACCTTAGTATCTCAGAAGCTAAAAAAAGAAGCCATGGCAATAACAATTCAAGAAGCAATAAAAAAAAATATCCTAATCCTAGATGGAGCAATGGGAACAATGTTGCAGCGCTATAATTTCTCAGAAGAAGATTTTAGAGGAGAGCGTTTCAAAGATTTTCCACATCCGTTAAAAGGAAACAACGATTTACTATCCCTAACACAACCCCAAGCGATCCGCGATGTTCATGCCGCTTATTATGAAGCAGGTGCTGACATTGTAGAAACCAATACTTTCTCTGGAACGACAATCGGTATGGCCGATTATCATATGGAAGATTTGGTTTACGAGTTAAACTATGAATCGGCAAAAATCGCAAGACAAGTAGCCGATGAGTTTACCGCAAAAAATCCAGAAAAACCACGTTTCGTAGCGGGTTCAATTGGGCCGACAAACCGTACAGCAAGTATGTCGCCAGATGTAAACGATCCAGGATACAGAGCCGTCACTTTTGACGATTTACGAATTGCTTACAAACAACAAGCAGAAGCTTTAATGGATGGTGGATGCGATTTACTTTTAGTAGAAACGATTTTCGATACACTAAATGCAAAAGCAGCACTTTTTGCAATTGAAGAAGTAAAAGAAGAACGCAACATCGATATTCCAATCATGGTTTCGGGAACAATTACAGATGCATCTGGAAGAACACTTTCTGGACAAACTGTAGAAGCGTTTTTGATTTCAGTTTCGCATATTCCGTTATTAAGTGTAGGATTCAATTGCGCTCTTGGAGCCGATTTGTTGAAACCATACTTAAAAACATTAGCACATAATACAAGTTTTAATGTTTCGGCACATCCAAACGCAGGATTGCCAAACGCATTCGGACAATACGATGAAACGCCAGAACAAACTCAGGCTTTCATTAAAGAATATTTAGATGATAATTTGATTAATATTATTGGTGGTTGTTGCGGAACAACTCCAGATCATATCCGATTAATGGCTGAGGTTGCGAAGGATTATAAGCCGAGAGTGGCGCCAGTAACTGTATAGTCTAATTTTTGAAATATTAAATATGAAATTTAAATATCTGGTTTTATTAGTTTTTCTTTCAACTTTACTTACGCAATGTGCTTCGTCAGCAAGCATCGAAGGAATGACAGTTAAAGATTATAAAGCCGAAAAGAAAATTGGAGATAAAATTTTCATTAAGTCTGTTACAGGCGGAAAAAAAACAAATCCTTTATGGACATCTAAGATTTCTAATGAAAATTTTGGAGAAGCATTTAAAAAATCTGTTATTGAATCGGAAGTATTTTCGAAAATAGATTCGATTACAAATGATGAGGATTGGGTTCTTGAAATTAATTTAGTTTCTGTTGATCAGCCTTTTTTTGGTGCGACTTTTACAGTCAAGACTGCAATAGAATATAAATTGTATTACAAAAATGAATTAAAGTTTAGTAAGAATATACAACAATCAGGTAGTGCTAAAATGTCAGATGCTCTTATAGGGGTAAAACGATTACGATTAGCTAATGAAGTTTCGGCAAAAAATAATATAAAAGAGTTACTTCGATCACTAAACGAAATTTCTTTATAGATAATAATTTTAAATAATTAAATAAAGAAATTATTGAATGAAGTATTTACGAATAATAGTATCAGTATTTGTACTTTTTGGTTTGTTTGGTTTCGGAAGTAAGAAAAGAGAGAAGCCATCTGATTTTTATTTTGTAATTAACGATGGTAGATGTGATGCTTATAATTCTCAAAACAGTACTTTTTCTCGAAAATATTCAGAAGGAGAAAGAGTTACAAAAATTGAATTAACAGAAAAGGAAAAAGAAAAAATATATTCATTGATTCAGAGAAGTAATTTTTTGAAAATGCCAATGAAATTTGAACCAAGAGGCGAAATAGTAATTAAGGATCCAAGCTTTACAAGAGTAATAGTTGCTAATGTAAATGGAGAAAAAAAATGGGTGAGTTATAATAATGGATGGACAAATACTTTAAATGAAAAAAAAGCGAAACCTTTTTTAGATTTATATACTGAGATTTGGAATGTCTTGTATAAAAAACAAGAAGTAAGAGGAATAGATAAATCGGATATTCATTTTAAATAATTGAAGAAAAATAGAGTTCATTTTGAAACCGAATCTGCGTGAGGGATAGAAGTGAAAAGCCCACAGCCTGACGAAGGAAGTGCGAGGACTTGTAACGGATAGCCCGACCCGGAGGGGCACGCCCAAAATATTAAAAAGATTATAGGTTTAGAAACCTAAAAATATAGAATAAAAAACTTAGAACCTTAGAATCTTAGAATCTCAGGATCTTAGTAACTTAAAAAGAAATGACAGAAAAAAGAAGAGACCTTGTATTATCAGGATTAGAACCGTTGATTATTACGCCCGAAAGTGTTTTCGTGAATGTTGGCGAGCGTACAAACGTAACAGGTTCAAGAAAATTCCTAAGATTAATCAAGGAAGAGAAATATGACGAGGCGCTTGATATTGCAAGACAGCAGGTAGAAGGAGGAGCACAAATCATCGATATTAATATGGATGAAGGAATGCTTGATGGGGTTAATGCAATGACTAAATTTTTGAATTTAATTGCTGCAGAACCAGATATTTCGAGAGTGCCAATTATGATTGACAGTTCGAAATGGGAAATCATTGAAGCAGGTCTTAAAGTAGTACAAGGAAAAAGCGTTGTAAACTCGATTTCATTAAAAGAAGGAGAAGAAGCCTTTATTCACCACGCCAAATTAATCAAACGTTACGGAGCAGCTGCTATTGTTATGGCTTTTGACGAAGTTGGTCAGGCGGATAATTACGATCGTAGAGTGGAGATTTGCCAACGTTCGTATGATATTTTAGTGAACAAAGTAGGATTCCCTCCGCAGGATATTATTTTCGATTTGAACATTTTCCCCGTTGCAACAGGAATGGAAGAACACCGCCTGAATGCTCTTGACTTTTTTAGAGGAACAAAATGGGTTCGTGAGAATTTGCCTCATGCACATATCAGTGGTGGAGTGAGTAACGTTTCGTTCTCGTTTAGAGGGAATGATGTTGTTCGTGAAGCGATGCACTCGGTGTTTTTGTATCACGCAATTAAAGAAGGAATGACGATGGGAATCGTGAATCCAGAGATGCTTACGATTTATGATGATATTCCGAAAGACTTATTAGAACACGTTGAAGACGTAATTTTAGATAGACGTGACGATGCTACTGAAAGACTTCTGGATTTTGCAGAAAATGTAAAAGGCGAAGTAAAAAGCGATGAAAAAGCCATTCAGGAATGGCGTTTAGGATCTGTTCAGGATCGTATTACGCATTCGTTGGTAAAAGGAATCGATGCTTTTATTGAAGAAGATGTAGAAGAAGCTCGTTTGGCCGCAACAAAACCAATTGAAGTTATCGAAATCAATTTGATGACGGGAATGAATGTCGTTGGAGATTTATTCGGAAGCGGAAAAATGTTCCTGCCTCAGGTAGTTAAATCGGCTCGTGTAATGAAAAAAGCGGTGGCTTATTTATTGCCTTTTATCGAAGCAAGCAAACAAGCGGGAGATAAACAAGGAAACGGAAAAATCCTAATGGCAACCGTAAAAGGTGACGTTCACGATATTGGAAAAAACATAGTTTCGGTTGTATTGGCTTGTAACAATTATGAGATTGTAGATCTTGGCGTTATGGTTCCTCCAGAAAAAATCATTGCAGCGGCGATTGAACACGAAGTAGATATTATTGGATTAAGCGGATTGATCACTCCTTCGCTTGACGAAATGGTATATTTAGCCAAAGAATTAGACAAACAAAATATTAAAATCCCGATTATGATTGGTGGAGCAACCACTTCGCGTGCACATACGGCTGTGAAAATTGCGCCTCAATATAGAGAAACTGTAATTCATGTAAACGATGCTTCGAGAGCCGTTACCGTTGCAGGAAATCTGCTAGATCATAACCGAAAAATATATGCGGCAGATATTCGTGCAGAATACGATTCGTTTAGAGAAACGTTCTTAAATCGTTCGAGAGATAAAAATTTCTTGACGATTGAAGATGCCCGTAAAAATAAATTACCATTGGATTGGTCGGAGTACACACCGACTAAACCAAAAGTAATTGGCGCACAAACCATCGAAATTGAACTGGATGTTTTGGTTCCGTATATTGACTGGACACCGTTTTTCCAGACTTGGGAATTGTACGGAAAGTATCCAGCGATTTTAACCGATGAGGTTGTGGGCGAGCAAGCAACATCTGTTTTTAAAGATGCTCAGGCGATGCTTAAAGTAATTTTAGAAGAGAAAAAACTAAAAGCGAAAGGTATTTACGGAATTTTCCCTGCGAATCAAGTTGGTGATGACGATATTGAATTGCGTGATGAAAACGGAAAAGTTTTAGAGAAATTCTTAACACTACGTCAGCAGTCGCAAAAAACAAAAGGTGCTCCAAACATTGCTTTAGCCGATTTTATTCTGCCAAAAGAAAGCGGAATTGAAGATTATATGGGAGCTTTCTGCGTAACAACAGGTTTTGGCGTAGATGAATGGGCTGCGGAATACGAAAAGAATTTGGACGATTACAATTCGATTATGGTGAAAGCGCTTGCCGATCGTTTTGCTGAGGCTTTCGCCGAATATCTTCACGAGAGAGTTCGTAAAGATTTTTGGGGTTATGATTCAGAGGAATCCTTAACGAATGAAGAATTAATTAAAGAAAGTTATAAAGGAATTCGTCCGGCTCCGGGTTATCCAGCTTGCCCTGATCACTTGGAAAAACCAACGATTTGGAAGCTTTTAAATGTAGCCGAAGAAATTGGAGTAACCTTAACAGAAAGTATGGCAATGTGGCCGGCTTCTTCAGTTTCAGGTTATTATTTCGGAAACCCAAAAAGTAGATATTTCGGATTAGGAAAAATAAAAGAAGATCAGGTTGTAGATTACGCCAAACGACGTAATGTCTCAACAGATTACGCCATGAAATGGTTAAACCCTAATATAGCAGACTAGAATAGTTGATGGTTGATGGTTTTTGGTTGATAGGTTTTGTCAGATCTATAAACTTTTAATTTGAACCGATTAAAGTAGATTAATTTAGTTGATGTTTTTTGGTTGTAGATTACAAAAGAGAACCAACAACTATCAACCATCAACAAACAACTAAATAAGAATGGAATACAGTAAATTGGAAGTTTGGATTGAAGCGAGGAAGTTGGTGAATTTATTGTATGACTCTTCTAAACTGTTTCCAAAGGAAGAATTATTTGGATTGACAAATCAGATGAGAAGAGCTGCAATCTCAATTCCTTCAAATATAGCGGAAGGTTGTGGGCGTCAAACATCAAAAGATACAATACATTTTCTTCATATTTCACGAGGATCATTATATGAATTAGAAACACAATTTTATTTAGCATTAGATCAAAAATACATTGATGAGAATACATTTAATATTGTATTGGCACAGATTCAAACTTGTAAAAAGTTATTAAACGGTTTTATTAACTATTATAAAAAATTAATATAGTTGAAGTTGTAACTGTTGAGTTCGATAAGAACCATCAACCATCAACCAAAAACTATCAACTAAAAAAGAATGAAAGTAACAGAGCATATAGAAAACGCCAAAGGAAAAACATTATTCTCATTTGAAATTATTCCGCCTCAAAAGGGGAAAAGCATTCAGGAATTATACGATAATATTGATCCGTTAATGGAGTTTAATCCGCCGTTTATTGATGTAACGACTTCTCGTGAAGAATATATTTATATTGATAAAGGTAACGGACTTTTGGATAAGAAATTAACTCGTATGCGTCCAGGAACGCTTGGAATTTGCGCTTCTATAAAACATAAATACAATGTAGATACGGTGCCGCATTTGCTTTGCGGTGGATTTACACAAGAGGAAACCGAATACATGCTGGTTGATTGTCAGTATTTAGGAATCAACAACGTAATGGCACTTCGAGGCGATGCAATGAAAGACGAACAATCTTTTGTACCGAAAGCAGGAGGAAATCATTACGCAGTTGATTTGGTTCGTCAAATCAAAGATTTAAATTGTGGAAAATATCTGCATGAAGTGATGGATATCGATAACAAAGCTGATTTTTGTATTGGTGTTGCGGGTTATCCTGAAAAACATTTGGAATCGCCATCTTTACAATCTGATTTAAAAAGATTAAAAGAAAAAGTAGATGCAGGAGCAGATTATGTCGTAACACAAATGTTTTTTGACAACTCAAAATATTTTGCCTTTGTAGAAAAAGCAAGAGAAATGGGTATTACAATTCCGATTATTCCTGGAATTAAACCAATTGCGGTTCAGAGGCATTTACAGGTTTTACCACAGATTTTCAGAATCGATTTGCCAGAAGATTTAATCGATGCTGTAGATAAATGCAAAAACAATGCTGAAATCAAACAAGTCGGAATCGAATGGGCGATTCAGCAGTCATTAGAATTAAAAGCCGCTGGAGTTCCATTTTTGCATTATTACTCAATGGGGAAATCTGAGAATATTCGCCAGATTGCAAGTCAGGTTTTTTAATGAATTCTATTAGATATAGCACAAGTTTGTCATTTCGACGAAGGAGAAATCTTCACAAGTAACTCCGCAAAGAGAATCCAATCTTTGTCGAGCTTGCACTTTCGTTGGAATGAAAAAACAAGCGTTAATTGGAATCTAAGTCGAAGTAACAACAAATTACCGAAGGATTTTTGTTTAATTTAGATACTTAAATTTTCACGCCATGAAAAATGAAGAATTACAAGAAATTGCCTCTCAATTAAAACATCCATCGGGAGAAAAAGGAATCGAAATGGGCAATATGATGAACGAAACGAACATCAACATGACCAAACATTCGATTCAGAATTTAAATATAGCAAACGAAAACAGAATTCTAGAACTAGGCCACGGAAACGCAGGTCATGTAGAGTTTTTGTTTAAACAAGCCGAAAAGCTAAAATACTACGGACTGGAAATGTCGGAACTGATGTTTCAGGAAGCAAGACAAATCAACCGAAATTTCGTTTCTCAAAAACAGGCTTTCTTTTCACTTTATGACGGAAATACTATTCCGTTTGAAGCTGAATTATTTGATAAAATATTTACAGTAAACACCATTTATTTTTGGCAGAAACCTGAGGAATTACTATCAGAAATCTACAGGGTTTTAAAACCAAACGGTACTTTCTGTTTGACATTTGCCGAAGAAGATTTCATGAAAAAACTGCCTTTTACACAATTCGAATTTGAATTGTACAGTACAGAAAAAGCGCAGGAATTAATCAAAAAATCGGATTTTAAAATTGTGTATACAGAAACACAAACCGAAAAAGTAAAAAGCAAAACAGGAGAATTAGTCGACAGAGCTTTTACGACTATTGTTCTGGAAAAGTAATTTTTAGCCACAGATTATAAAGATTAGCACAGATTAGAAAATCATTTTAACCCTGTAATCTGTGGCAAAAAATAACCAATCAATTTTTGCAATCCTTTTTTGAGTACTTTCATTTTATTATTAATCTTTTCCGAATTATAATTCTCTACAACTTATGGAAGTTAAGAAAATCAATTTTTTGCAGAGTTACAGCAGTATTTTATGGCTTCTTGGCGGTATTATTATTGGAAGTATTTTCGGATTGGTGTTTGGAGAAGATGTTTTGATTATAAAACCACTTGGGGATATATTCCTGAATTTACTTTTTACAGCCATTATTCCGCTTATATTTTTCACAATCGGTTCTTCGGTTGCGAATCTGGAACGTACAGAAAGGTTAGGAAAACTGTTTGTTATAATGGTATTGGTTTTTCTCGCAACAATTCTGATTTCTGCCATTGTAATGATTTTTGCTGTTTATCTTTTTCCAATTCATGAAGATATAGCAATTGCGAAAGTTCCGTTTGAAGAAGTAGCGTCAGGATCAGCGGGAGATCAAATTGCCAAACTGCTTACAGCAAATGATTTCTTCGAATTATTGTCTCGAAAAAGTATGTTGGCGTTGATTATTTTTTCTTTTTTAGTGGGTTTTGCCACATTACAATCAGGAGAAAAAGGAAACGCATTCAAGAGTTTTCTGGATTCTGGAAACGAGGTAATGAAACAGCTTTTAAACATCATCATGAAATTTGCGCCAATTGGTTTAGGAGCGTATTTTGCTTATCAAGTTGGAGTCTTCGGGCCACAATTGCTAGGAGTTTATGCAAAACCAATGGCAGTTTATTACGCTGCTTGCATTTTCTATTTCTTTGTGTTCTTTAGTTTATATGCACTTGTCGCTGGCGGAAAAAGAGCTTTTAAAGTTTTTTGGAGCAATAACATAATGCCTTCTTTAACCGCTATAGGAACCTGTAGTAGTATAGCGACCATTCCTGCCAATTTAGCGGCAGCAGAAAAAATGGGAATTCCGGCACATGTACGAAATCTGGTAATTCCGCTTGGCGCACCTCTACACAAAGACGGTTCGAGTATGTCATCCATCTTAAAAATAACCTTTTTGTTTGCCATGTTTGGGAAAGATTTTACAGATCCGATGACGATTCTTTTAGCACTCGGAATTACAGTTATAGTTTCAATTGTCGAAGGCGGAATTCCAAACGGAGGTTATATTGGAGAAATTTTAGCCATTACTGTTTATGGTTTTCCGATGGAACAAGCTTTGCCGGTTGCCATGATTTTAGGAACTCTGGTTGACCCAATTGCTACTTTATTAAATGCCAATGGAGATGTAATCTGTTCTATGATGGTTTCACGATTCTCCGAAAAGACAAAGTGGTAGCTTCACTACAAATTTCCAATTCTTAAAATAAATACTAAAAACAACTTATCTCGCGTGAAATGGCTTCGACTTCGCTCAGCTTGACAATGCGTGATATAAATAACTATATAATATGAATTCAAAATTACAGCACGATCTCGACAATTTTGAGAATATCTTAGAAAAAACAAAACAGCAAGGAATTGATTTTTTGAGTAATATCGATAACATTCCAACCTCTAATACTTATTCAATAGATCCTAAAACGGAGCTAAATGAGCTAGGATTAGGATCTATTGAAGCTTTAAAGGAATTTAATGAAAGATTGGCTCCATTGATGGTTTCCTCGCCTGGTCCACGATATTGGGGATTTGTAACAGGGGGATCAACTCCCGCTTCTATTGTTGGAGATTGGCTGGCATCAGTTTACGATCAAAATACTCAGGCGGTTAAAGCACAGGGCGGAGCATCTGCATTAATAGAATTCGAAACCATCAATCTATTGCTGCAGCTATTAGAGCTTCCAGATACATTTTTAGGCGGATTTGTAACAGGTGCAACAATGTCCAATTTCACCAGTTTAGCAGTTGCGAGACAATGGTTTGGAAAACAGTATGGAAAAGATTTTGCCAAAAACGGAATCTCTGAAACCATTAATATTTTAACGGCGACTCCACATTCTTCCTCCATAAAATCATTATCGATGTTAGGAATTGGAAGCCAGAATTATACAGTTGTAAAAACAATTGAAGGTAATCGTGAAGCTTTGGACATTGCCGATTTAGAAGAAAAGATTAAAGCGCTAAACGGAAAACCTTTTATCCTTATTTCAAGCGCAGGAACAGTAAACACCGCCGATTTTGATGATTTTGAAGCCATCGCCAAACTAAGAGAAAAATATAATTTCTGGTGGCATATTGATGGTGCTTTTGGCGGTTTTGCGGCAGTTTCAGAAAAATACAAACATTATGTAAAAGGTTGGGAAGGAGCAGACAGTATTACGATTGATTGCCATAAATGGTTGAATGTTCCATACGAAAGTGCTTTTTATTTGGTTAAAAAAGAGCATGTTAATCTGCAAATTGAAACATTCCAAAATTCTAATGCGCCTTATTTAGGGAATCCTTTAGAGAATTTTAATTATCTGAATGTGCTTCCTGAAAATTCACGCCGTTTGCGTGCGCTGCCGGTATGGTTTTCGCTTAAAGCCTACGGAAAAGAAGGTTTTAGAGATCTTATTGAAGATAGTGCGGCATTGGCTTTACATTTTGCAAATGCTTTAATAGAAAATGATTTTGAGTTGTTGGCTCCAATTCGATTAAATAATGTTTGCTTTACATTAAAAGGAGAACACAATCAGGAAAAAGTAACTCCCTTTTTATCTGCTTTGAATGATACTGGAAAAGTATTTATGACGCCAACAGTTTATCAGAACAAAAAAGGAATTAGAGCTTCATTTGTGAATTGGAGGACGAATGAAGAAGATATTAGAATACTAATTAAAGAGATGAAAGATCTATTAGAAATCATTTAATCTGAAACATAATTAACCCATTTTAGAAACCTGCTTACTAAGCAGGTTTTTTTATTTTTTGTAAGTTTTTTTATAAAAGCGATTTTAAATTTCTGATTTTATTTTGATTTTTTTTAATGTGATTTTAATCTAAAATTAATTAAATCTTAAGAAAGTATCTTTTTTTTAGAAAAAAATCATTTTTTACGTTAATAAAAACTTTTATTTAGAATAATTAAAAATAATTTGTTAAACCTGATTGTTGATGTTAATTTTGTGCCAAATTTAATTTAAACTAATTTTAAATAATGCAGATTAAAAGAATTGTAATCCTGTTATTACTGATGCTTTCTTCGGTTCAGGGTTTCTCGCAAAACGGCAAAGTAGTTTTAAGTGGAGTGATTATGGCAGACAATGGTCAGCCGGCAGAAGGAGTTTCTGTAGCTCTAAAAGGAACCAATTATGCAGCCCTTACAAATGCAAATGGTGAATATGAAATTACTGCAGAACCAGGTAATTACACTTTAGTAGTTAATTATGTTGGTTATAAATCCAAACAGACCAAAATCAATTTACTATCCAATCAAACTGCGCCAAAAATTACTATCGAAGAAGATATGGCGGCTTTAGATGAAGTTCAGGTAACTGGAAAGTCTAAAATTGAGCGAGTTAAAGAACAGCCTTTTAATATTGCAGCAATTGATTTAAAGAAAACATATAATTCTTCAGCAGATTTAAATCAAGTATTAGGTACAACTACTGGAGTTCGTATTAGAGAAACAGGAGGAATGGGCTCTGATTTTAAATTTTCATTGAATGGATTTTCAGGGAATCAGATAAAATTCTTTATGGACGGAATTCCAATCGACAGTTACGGATCTTCATTTACCCTGAATAACATTCCAGTAAACATGGCAGAGCGTATCGAAGTTTACAAAGGAGTGGTGCCTGTTGAGTTAGGTAGCGATGCCTTAGGAGGAGCGGTAAACATTATTACCAACCAATCTGTAAAAAGATATATTGATGCATCTTACAGTTTTGGATCTTTTAATACACACAGAGTTGCTGTAAATACTAGATTTACGGGTAAAAATGGTTTAGTTGCTAATATTAACGCATTTGGTAATTATACCGATAACAGCTATAAAATTACTGCGACTACCTCTAATCCCGATGGTACATTTAACCCAGAACAAGAATACAAACATTTTCATGACGGTTACAAATCTGGAGCTATTATGGCTGAGGTTGGAGTAAAAGGAAAGAAATATGCAGATTATTTGTTGATTGGCATGATGGCTTCAGCAAATAAGAAAGAAATACAAACGGGATCTACTATGCAAAGAGTAGTTGGACAGGCTTTTAATGATAGTAAAGCTTTTGTGCCTTCCCTAAAATTCAAAAAAGACAGTTTATTCACTAAAAATTTATCGGTAAACTTCATTGCTTCGTACAATGTCGTTCAAAGCCGTTCTGTAGATACTTCATCTTATAGATATCAATGGGATGGGAGTAGTACGCCAAGTGTAGTAAGCAATAGCGGAGGAGAGTTAAATGATGAAAAAACGATTTATGTTTACGATGATAATTCTTTTCAAGCTAATACTAACTTCAAGTATGATTTGAATGACAGGCAGTATTTTGCTTTTAATTATTCTGTTAATACTTTAAAAAGAAAAGAAGATGATGAAGTTCGTGAAATTACTAAACCAGGTTCTCCAGTAGTAAACAAAAACATTTTAGGACTTTCTTATAATCTTGCTGCATTTGACAGAAAACTATCTGTAATCGCATTTGGAAAGAAATATTTCTTGAATACCAGTATGAATGTTTTAGAATACATTAATGGTAAAAATGTCTATACGCCACTTAAAAGCTCTTTTGATGATATAGGATATGGAGCAGCATTAGCGTATTTTGTAACAAGTGAACTGCAATTGAAAACGTCTTACGAGCATGCATATCGTTTGCCAACAGGCGATGAAATGTTGGGAGATGGTTTAAATCTTAGACCAGCACCGACTTTGAAACCAGAGGCAAGTGATAACTTTAATGCAGGACTTGCATACAAGAAAGCTTTAGAAGATCATTCTTTTGGAGTGCAAGGAAATTTCATTTATAGAGATGCAAAAGATTTTATCCGAATCCAGACTCAAGGATTTCAGTCTATTTATCAAAATGAATACAGTGTAAGAGTTACTGGTTTTGATGCTTCTTTGCATTATGGATATAAAAATTGGCTGACAGTTGAAGTAAATGCTACTCATCAGAAAACTATTGACACCAATAAATTTGACCCTCCTGGATCTAATATTATCAATTACAATAATGGTTCTCAGCTGGCAAATGTTCCTATTTTTTATGCTAATGCAAGTGTTGGTTTAAACTTTAGAAAACTAAGAACTTCAGATGACAATTTATCAATTAATTTATTTACAAATTACATTGATGAATATTACTTAGTATCAACAAAAAATGGAACTCCTGACAGTAGAAAAACAATTCCGGAGCAACTTACACAGAATATTGCCGCTTCTTATGCTTTTCAAAATGGAAAATACAATATCGGAATAGAATGTAATAACGTCGCAGACACAAAAGTCTATGACTATTTTAAAGTGCAAAAACCAGGAAGATCTTTCGCAGTTAAACTTAGATATTTTTTAAACTAATTATATAATTTTAAATTGAACACAATGAATAAAAGAATTAAAAATCTTTTGGCTTTAGCAGTATTGCCTGCTCTGTTTTTTTCATGCAGCAGCGATAATGATAATTCAGAGGTAAGAAATCCAGCTGATGAAACGTATGTGCTTTCATATCAAACAACTGATTGGGATGTTTATGTTTGGCAGTTTGAATCTGTAGATGAATTGATGACTGGATCAATCAACATGGTTGGTAAAGGTATCGAGCAAGCAGGAGCTTTAGTTCCGGTTGCAAACACATTTTTTGCTTTAACAGGAAATGCAGAAGGGTCTGTTGGATATTACCTTAACACAGAAGGTAAATTAGGTACAACGGCAAACTTATTTACAGGAGATAGTTATGCTTACGGAACTACTGATGATAACAAATTGGTTATGATTAATTCTCCATGGGATGCTAGTTCTACTCAAAATGAAATTTTAATTTACGATCCAGCTACAGTTACAATTTCAAAGCGTGTTTATGATGACTTTGCTATTTCTAACGGACACTTTTTATGGCCAACTAGTGTAAATGTATCAGGAGATAAATTATTTGTTTCGACATTTGAGCGTGATAAAGACTGGAAACTTTACCAAGAAAAAGCAGTTGTAAAAGTTTACGAATATCCATCTTTAAAATACTTAAAAACTCTAGAAGATTCTCGTACTACAGCAATTGGTCAATATTATACTAATACTGGTATGGTACAAACAGAATCTGGAGATATTTATACTTTCTCTTCAAATTCAGTTTTATGTGGTTATACACCAACTGCGTCTCACTCAGGAATTCTTAGAATTAAAAAAGGACAGTCAGAATTCGATTCAACTTACTTCTTCGACTTTGAAACAAGTTCTCTAAAAGGAAAAGTTTTATCTGCTTATCCAGCAGGTGGAGAAAAAGTATTAGTTAACTACATTCCTGCAGATATTGACGCTGCACAACCAAACTGGGGATTCTTAAACTATAAATCTTTCAATTTAAAATCTGCTATCATCGATCTTAATACAAAAGCAATTACGCCAGTTACAGGATTGCCTGATCACGCTGGAGACAATTATTTTGGTTTCGGAAGTGCTTTAATTGAAAGTGGTAAAATTTACAAAAGTTTTGTAACTAATACAGAAGGACGTGTTTATCAAATTGATATTGCAACTGGTGTGGCAAAAGCAGGAGCTTTAATTACAGGCGGAGTTGATTTGCCAGCAATCACAAGATTGACAAAAAAGAAATAAGCAGTTACACAATTTAATTTTTACATAATTAAGACCATACAATTATTGCTTTAAAGCATTGATTGTATGGTTTTATTGCGTCATTAAACTAGGAACAAAATGAGTGTTATTAAATCACCAAAACCAAAATCAAAAGAGAAATCTCGATTCAGTAAAATTAATGCCTGGTTGCATCTATGGCTTGGACTTGCTTCTGGAATAGTAGTTTTTATAATGGGAATTACAGGCTGTATTTTGGTTTTTGAACATGAAATAAAAGAATTGACTTCTCCGTGGCTAAATGTAGAAGCACAAACTCCAGATAAAGTTTTGCCTCCTTCTAAAATTTATGCTGCAGTAAAAAAAGCCTTGCCAGAAAAGGATATTCATGGAGTATGGTATAATGGTTTAGATAAAACAATAAAAGTAGATATAGAATCTGATTCTTTGATTTATGTAAATCCTTATAACGGAAAAATAACCGGAATGGTCGATCATGAAGATTTTTTCCATGAAATTGATGAAGGACATCGCTATGTTTGGCTGGGCAGAGAAGTAGGAACTGCAGTAACCTCTTGGGCAACTCTTATTTTCTTCTTTTTATTAATAAGTGGCATCATTTTATGGTTTCCTAAAAAATGGAATAAAACAGGAATTAACAATAGTTTTAAAATTAAATGGAGTGCCAAATTTAAAAGACTGAATTATGACCTTCACAATGTTTTAGGGTTTTATTCGCTTCTTTTGGCATTTTTAATTGCGTTAACCGGATTAATAATGAGTTTTCATTGGGTACGAGAAAGCACTTACTGGATTACAGGAGGTTTTGGCAATGAAAAAGCAAAGAAAGAAGTGGTAGCCGAAATAAAATCGGATACGCTCTTAAAACCTAAATATGATATGCTTACTTCGGCTGATATTATATTTAATAAAGTCAGAAACGAGATTGCTAAGCATAATAATGAAGCGGTAATTATTCATTTTCCAGACGAGCCAAAAGATGACTTTTACGCTTGTACCGATATGCATAACGGAAATTGGAGAGATTTATATTTTGATCAGAAAACATTGGAATTGCTTCCAAAATCTAGAAAATATATAGGCGACGAGAAATTCCACGATTGGATGAGCCGCTCAAATTATAGCCTTCACGTTGGTGCGATTGGCGGAATAACAACTAAAATCCTCTATTTTACAGCTAGTTTAATCTGCGCTAGCTTGCCAATTACCGGTTTTTATATTTGGTGGGGAAGAAAGAAAAAAACAAAGAAGAACTAAGAGCGTTTTCAACAAAATAGTAAAAGTCTTTTTGAAGCGAATAGCTTTAAAAAGACTTTTTTATATCCCAAATTCCAAATTCCAAATTCCAAATTCCAAAATCCAAATTCCAAATTCCAAAATCTACAATCTACAATCCAAAATCTACAATCTACAATCTACAATCTACAATCTATAATCTATAATCTATAATCTATAATCTGCAATCTTATACAATCCAAAAATAGAAGAGCCTGTTTGAAGGAACAGGCTCTTGACTAACACAAAAAAAAACAAAAAACAAGGTATTTAAAGAACGAAACTTTATATACGGTATGTAAATGCAATTGTCGCTATACGATTGTCAAGATCATATCTTTTATCAATAGTAGTTTGCGCAACAGCAGATTTAATGTAGAAATTATTGGTATTGAAAACATCAGTAAAATTGAGTTTGATATTCCCTTTTTTAGCCAAAACTTGTTTAGAAATCCCAATGCTAAAATCAAAGAAACCATCTCTTTGGTAAATTCCAAGATTAGATTTTGACTGGTATTGTGCGTTTCCTTCTGCTTTCAAGGTTTCGGTTATAGTAAAAGAGTTTTGAACACTCAGATTGATTGTCATAATAGGATCAATTGTATTGCTGTTTAAAATTTGCCCCATAAATTTATTTTCAAAAACATTCAATAAAGTGTTGACAGACCACCATTTGCTTAACTCAGAAGTATTGGTAATGTTAACTCCATAATTGTATGATTTATCAACGTTTATTTGAGTGGTAACGGTTGTATTCGTGTCTGGATTGTAGTTGTACACTTCTGTAAAAACATCTTTGGTGCTATTGAAATAAAGAGAAGCCATAAAATTACTTTTCCAAGCATAACCAATTTCCATAGCGTGGGTAATCTCTGGAATCAAGTTCGGATTTCCTTGCGAGTAATTGAATGAATCATCGTAAAAACGGAACGGATTCAAATCAAACTGGCTTGGTCTATTGATTCTTTTGCTATAAGATGCATGTGCAGAATGATTACTCGTGAATTCATATTTTAAAGAAAGACTTGGGAACCATTTCAAATAATCATCTTTGTGTTCTTCATTCAATGTTTTCTGATCAATATTGATTGCGGTGTATTCGCTTCTTAATCCAGCCTGAATATTTAATTTTTCTAACTGATATTTGTAGTTGGCGTAAGCGGCGTAAATCTGTTCATTATATTCAAAATGATTGGTCGAGTTAAAATCAATAAGCCATTCGTTGTTATCATAATATTCGTAAACAGACGGATTATCGTTGTTTTTAATGCTGGCTTTAAAACCCCATTCAATAGATTGTTTTTCCTTGAACGGATTTACAAAATCGACTTTTCCTGTAAAGACTTTTAATTGAGAAGGAATATAACCGCGACGATCGTTTACAACAGTAGCATTTGCCGTATTATCGGCACTTTGAAATTGATTAGATCTAAACTTCGAAGTTTCATATTCAAAATCAAAAATCATATTTTTTCCTTCGTCATTAAATTTATGCGTACCAGAAAAAGCATACGTATAATCGTTCCATTTTTCTTTACTATCATTGTAAGTCAAAGCATCAAAAATGGGCTGATTTGAGGTGTTGAACACTTTATTTGTTCCGTCCGCCATATTTTCATAGCGTCCGATTTTGGCATCAACATAGAACTCTAAATTGGTTTTAGGCGAAACCTCATATTGAGTTCCAACCTTAAAATTATTAGAAGTCAAAGGCTCATCTGTTATAGAAGTTTGGTGATTGGTAGAAGCAATTTCCTGATGCGTAAGATTTGTATATTGAGTCTGATTGAACTGTTTGTGTTCTTCTTCGCCACGGAAAGTATAGCTGTAATTTCCGAAAACGCCCCATTTATCTTTATTGTAGTTTAAATAGAAACCCGAATTGGTTCTGTTTTTTCGACCTCTTCCGTAACTCGCAAAAGCAGTACCTTTTAAACCGGCTGAGTTTGGTTTTTTTAGTATGATGTTAATAATTCCAGCTTTTCCAGCTGCATCGTATTTAGAAGAAGGATTTGTAATTACTTCAATTTGTTTGATGTTCGATGAAGTTGTAGCTTTTAGATAATTGGCCAATTCTTTTTGAGAAAGCTGTGTTAGTTTACCGTTAATCATTACGGCAACGCCTTGTTGTCCGCGAATGGACAAATCGCCATCTTGAGACACAACAACGCCTGGCGCACGTGATAAGACGTCAAGCGCGGTCCCGCCTTCAGAAACGATGCTGTTTTCGACATTAAAAACAAGACGATCCGATTTTTGAGTGTAAAGTACTTTCTTTTTACTAATCACAATTTCATCTAAAGCATTTATAGTGGTTTCAACAATACTATCGGTTTCTTTTTCTGTTTGAGAATATCCATCATATACCGAAAAAGCAAGCATAAGAGAGGTTATAATTTTTTTCATGTTGTTTAAATTTGGCTAATTCTAAACCGAGATTTAGAACATAATAATCTTTTGTAATTTTTAAAATCAGAGTTTATCGCAGTACAATTTGTTCTAATTCGTCTGATAATCTTTTTCGAAGATGTATTACTTGATTTGGAACAACAGAAATAAGTTTTTTAAGAGTAAGGAGAATAGGTAACATACCGTGGCATTTAAAATTTGATTTGCCAAATATAATACTATTTATAACAAGTCTAAATAAAAATAGAAATTATTTTTATTGAAAAACCCCTATTTTACTGATTTGCAGAAAAAAGAGAATAAAAAAAGCGGTTTGTTTTTAAATAAAACAAACCGCTTTCTAACTGAAAACTGAGACTGCGACTGAAAACTTACTTAGTAATTTCTCTAAAAACAGCTTCCAGATTTTTATTTTTCTGATTGAGTTGTAAAGTTTTTAATCCATTTTCGTTGGCAAAGTCAAAAATAGCAGGGCGCATATCTTTCTCTGTAACAAAAGTTAGCTCCCATGTCATGTCATGCGTATTTATATAAGAAGAAATATTTTCTAGTCTAGCCAAAAGCTGTTCTTCTACTTTGTAATCAAACTCTACTTCAATTACTTGCTCTTTATTGGTAGTAACTAAATGATCCAATTTATTGTCTGCAACGATTTGTCCCTTGTCAATAATTATGACACGATCACATATTGCTTCAACCTCTTGCATGATGTGTGTCGATAAAAAAACAGTTTTATTTTTCCCTGCATTTTTAATCACATTTCGAATTTCCATTAACTGGTTAGGATCCAGTCCAGTAGTTGGTTCATCCAAAATTAAAACTTCTGGATCATGAAGCAGGGCATTTGCCAATCCAACGCGTTGGCGGTATCCTTTAGAAAGCTGTCCAATCTTTTTATGACTTTCGGGTGTCAGTCCTGTCAGTTGAATTACTTCTTCAATTCTTGATTTTGGCACGTTGTAAACATCAGCATTAAATGCCAAATACTCACGAACATACAAATCCAAATATAACGGATTGTGCTCTGGTAAGTAACCAATCGAGCGTTGTACCTCTTTTGCGTTTGTCATGACATCGTGACCATTTACAAGGGCTGAGCCACTATCGGCAAGTAAATAAGTGGTCAAAATTTTCATCAAAGTAGATTTTCCAGCTCCGTTTGGACCAAGAAATCCTACGATTTCTCCTTTCTCGATTTTAAAAGAAATTTCATTTAGAGCTTTTTGCTCTCCGTAACTTTTTGATATACTGTTTACTTCTATCGACATGACTTTTTATTTGTTACAAAAGTAGCGAGAAATAGTTTCGATTGCTACAAATTTATCTCTTAAAGTAATTATAAAAAAATTGGACAGCCCAGTATTCACGGCATCGTTATTGTTAAAGGAATGCTAAAATTAAAATAAAACCCAAATCATGAAAAAAATTCTAGTGATGGCTGCTTTAGCTATCTGCAGTTTTGCAAACGCACAAAAAGGTACAATCTTAGTTGGTGGAAACATCGGTTACACTTCTGAAAAATCAGAATACAGATTTAGCGAAGATAAAACAAGTACATTTACTTTTTCTCCAAAAGTAGGTTACCAATTTAACGATAACTGGACAGTAGGAGGAGAATTTGCAGTAAGTTCATCTAACAACGAAACTACAGCTGGTATCGAAGAAAAAAACAACAACTTCAAATTAGGAGCATTTGTTCGTTACTCTGTGCCATTAAGCCAAACTTTTGCAGTTTTTGCTGATATGGGTGCAGGTTTCCAAACTCAAAAAGACAAAGTATACGGTCCTGGAAATGCTTTCTCAAAATACAAAGGAGACGGTATGTATGTTGGAGTAACTCCAGCTCTTTTCATCAACATGAAAAAAGGTTTTGGTCTTAACTTCAGCATTGGTGGTTTAGGATACGAAACTTTAAGCTATGACAATAATGGAGCTGATTATAGTAAATTCTACTTCAACTTTGGTCAAACATTTAACATTGGAATCTCTAAAAACTTCTAATCTTAGTTTTTATATTCAATTTCAGAAAGCGCTCCATTTGGAGCGCTTTTTTTATGCTCTAATTGTAAATTTATTGTTTACGAATTTGTAATAAAAAACGCAATTATTGCTAATGTGTTTAGAATGTATTAAGTAACTGTAAATGTTTGGTTTTTCGATTATTATTGATTGTCTGATGGCATTGTTGTTGGTTAATACCTACAAATTTTAAATTATAAACCATTATGAAAAAAATGCTACTTATTCTTGCATTGTCAGTTTTTGGCTTTGCAAATGCCCAAAAGGGAACAATTTTAGTTGGAGGAAATATTGGTTATACTTCTGAAAAAACGGATAGAGAAATTGCATCAGCAAAAAACAATTTTTTTGAGTTTTCTCCAAAAATCGGATATCAATTTCATGATAACTGGACAGCTGGAGTCGAATTTTCGATACAATCTTCAAAAAGTAATCTTGGAGAGGGTGAAGGTAAAGCGAATACTTTTAAAACAGGAGCTTTTGTACGTTATACAATGCCATTGAACGAAACTTTTTCAGTTTTTGCCGATTTGGGGGCGGGGTTTCAAAATCAAAAAATCAAAAATTACGAAAATGGATCGCTTGTGTCAGAAAATAAAGCTGATGGTTTTTATACAGGCATCACTCCGGCTCTTTTTATTAATATGAAAAAAGGTTTTGGCCTAAATTTTAGTATTGGTGGATTAGGATACGAAACATTAAACTATGATATAAGTGGCAGTGATGTTAATTATAGTAAGTTTTTCGTCAATTTTGGAAAAACCGTAAACATAGGAATTTCTAAAAATTTCTAGTTTTAGATTTTAACATTATTTAATCTTATCAAGCATCTGTCGTGGCAGATGCTTTTTTTATTTGCATAATCCAAAAAACCGAAATCTATTAATTCAATCTTCTCTTAACAAATACAGCTTTAAACAGTATTTAATTTTAGATTCCTTTTTATTTTTTTTCAATATGGCATTCAATTTTAGCAAATGAGATCGAATGATAAGCCATCGTAATGAACTTCTTTATTTTTAAATAAATAAGAAAAATCACTCAATTTTATTTTTTAATTCAAAAAAATAACATAAAATTGTAAGAAATTTATATTATAAAAAAAATACTGTTGTTTATAATGAAGCCTTATGAGAAAAATTAAAAGCCTACTGATTTTAAGTTTTATTATGTTTTTTAATGTTAAATCCTTTAGCCAGTCTCCTGGAGGTATTTCTGGATTTCAGGCTTGGTTTAAAACTAGCCGTCAGTCTAATGGATACTTCAAGTGGCAGGATTTCAGTGGAGACTCGTCTAAATTAAATAACTGGAATACTAGCACGGAGTATTATAGTTATGGTCGATATTTTAATTTTAATGAAGCTCTTTATCTTGATGGAGGGAGCAGACAGTTTTTCTTAAATCAAACCAATTTACAGCAAGGAACTATTATAGGGTTGTTTGGTTATACAGCAGCTTATTTCAATTATGAAAATATTTTATTTGGTATAACAGGCCGAGCTAACGAAGGAGCTATAATTACTAATGATAAAGTAGCCAATAGTACCGAAAGAGATGGGGAAACCCTAGATTATGGCAGTACTAACGGTGAAGATTTGTACCGTAAACAAGACAATAGTGAAGGAACAGAAGCAAAGTTTAGAGAACGTTCCTTAAAAATTGTTTCCTATTATCAATACCAGCAACCTAACATTTCGGTGTGGGGCGAAGATCAAAAATCAAATTTGACTTTGGGTTATGGTTACCTTAATACTGCAAACGGGTTAGCTACTTATTCACTAAAAAATTTTAGCAATAATTTTTACGGCTATATACCGGAATTATTGGTTTACAGTCGCGTTTTGAATCCTCTTGAACGTCGAAAAGCAGAGACCTATCTAGCCATAAAGTATGGTGTAAGTTTAAGTAATTCTTATATCTCCAGTGACGACAAACTACTATGGGACTTGGATGCCAATAAAACATATAACAATCGAATAACCGGAATTATGCGGGATGATATAAGTGGCTTAAATCAGCCATTTTCTACCACAAGTTATGAAGAAGGACCTTATTTTTCTGATGGCTATGATTCTTATCAGGAACCCAATTATAAAGATTTATCTACCCGTTATCGCCTGTTGGCAATGGGACAATTTCCTGGGAACGATCTTGCAGACAAAAGTGCAGCTTTATGGGGAGATGATAATGGTGCTTTAGTCACACAAAATTCTGGTGGAATTGCAGGAATTAAACGAATGACAAGAACGTGGAAACTCGTTACAAATACTTTGCCTCCCACAACAGAACAAAAAATACTGCTATTTGTTAGTAATGGTTTAGATGTAGATTCAAATTTTGGAAAAGCAACATTTACCAACAAAACGGCATCTAGTACAGGAGTAAGTGTAACAAAAACGCCATTGCTAGGAGCAAATGGCTATATGGAATTTAAACCAGTAGCAATAGGAAGTTCAATATTCGTAAAATTTGGATCTCAAAGCGGTGTTGCAGGTACACAAGATTATGGTGTAAGAATTGATCCCAATGGGGCAATTTATGCAATAGAAAACACTAAACAACCCTATAATTTAGGGACAATAATTGCTAATTATCATAAAATTACCATTGAGAAAAAAGGAAATGAAGTTGCTATAAATATCTATAACCCAATTGGCAATAAAGATAGTGCTACAAAAATCCTGACGATATTACCTTCAGATGCTAATAAGGCTTTTTATGGGGCTGTTTTGTTAGAGAAAAAGACAACAGATTTTTCAATAAACTTAATTCATGGTGGTTTTGCAGCCACCGGTTCAAAAGTAGAACTTTCATATGATAGTTCAAGAGCGGCTGAATTTGCAAACAATACTGATCGAAGTTTTCTAATTATAGACCGCTCGGGTACTGGTACTTTTGAGGTTGAAAATGTAGAATATTATCCTGTTAGTGATATAGATCAAAATAGAAAGAAAATTGTTTTCAATAATGTCATTTGGGATGCAGATGGCAATGGAAAAGATGTTTTTTCTTTTGGATATAAAGACGCTACAGTTAAACTAATAGCGCTGGAAGATGGGATTCCTCCTAGTTGTGCAAATGGTGTTTTACAGCAGGATGGAAAAATTAATATTGAAGTAAAAGAAGGCATTCCAGGATATAAATATACTCTAAATAAAACAGGAATTGCCACGATTTTGAAGGCAGATACTTTTTATGATTCTAAAATAACAATAACAGATCTGGAAGCAGGTAGTTATGATTTGACATTAGAAATGATAGGAACCAATTTTGAAAGATCAGGAGGAAGCAGTCAGGTTGGTGTAACCACAACTACTTCATTGCCAGCTGGAGGAAATGGAAGTTTAGAATGGGCAGTAATCGATTTTGCTTCAGATAAATATATTGGTTTTATCAATCAAAAAACGACAAAAACATCGGCGGTATTAAATTATGGTGTTCAGATCAAAAAAGATCAATTGTATTTCTGGAATAAAGGAGTCGCATCTGCTACTTCTTTAGCGACATTAACTAAAGGCAGTAAAATAAAACTGGAAATCCAAAATGGCATTTTACAATGTTCTGTGGATGGTATTCTGAAAGGAACTCAAAATATCGCGACTGCAGATGTAGGATTAACTTATTTTGGGTTTGTCGCTCTTGATGCAGGCAACAATGCAATTTACAATTTAGTCCATACCGGTTTTGTAACCAGTCCAGCCAAGCTCGCTTGGGGAACAGCAACGTATCTAAATATCACAGAAGGTGATGGTGTCTCAAGTAAAGTAACACAAAAAATAATACTCACAGCTCCCGAATGTAATGAAATTCTGCCTCCAGTTACACCGGTAGTAACAGACAACCTTGTTGTGTCGCCGGTACCTTCAAAAGCAGGGGCGAATTTTAATATCAATGTCAAATTAAACAATCCTTCAGAGGTGATGGTCTTGATATTTAATACATCAGGAACCTTAATACAGCAACTGCGTAATCCTCAATTGCAAAAAGAAGCTGTAATTACCACCAGTCTTCCAGCACCAGGAATTTATCTTATAAAAGTTTTGACAACAGAGGGTGAGTTCTCGAAATCAATCATCATCAATTAGACATCAAGTCAATAAAAATTAGTTATACGCCAAAACCAGTAAAAATGGAAAAGAAAGAAAACTTAAAATCAACAATACAGAGAATCACTGCAAGTGTTCTGGCCGTTATAATATTTGGGCAGAGTGCTCTCGCTTATAATTTTAAATCGGCAACAGAAGTATTTTTTAATGCATCTTCTAAAAGCAGTTCCAATAATAGTGCAAAACATACTAAATCTGCTGGGGCATCAAATCAATCAGCGTCCAATAATTTAGTAAAAAAAACAGATAAAACTTTTGCAAAAGTAACTCAGGAAATTATTTCTGCTGAAGAAAAAGCAGGAGTTATTGGAGTTTACGCAGGCAAGCTTTTAGATAATCCGGCAGACAATATTTTTCATTTTAGTCTTAAAGAAAAGCCAGCATCAGAAGACCGTGTGAAACTGGTTTACGAATTACAAGGAATTTCAGATTATCATGGGGCAGCTATAAGTATCAATGATGAATTTTCAAGAGGAGGAAACTGGGTGCAAAAAAGCGACCAGTGGAGCCAGCAGGAACAATATATCAGTGCCTCAAGTTTACATCTTGGCGATAATACAGTATTATTTTCACTTCCAGAAAATGCTTCTTACGGATATCAGGTTCGTAACTTATCTATAATCATAGAGAAAGGAAAAGCAAAATCACTTAGGTTAGATAACATGACAGCCTTAAGTTACAAAGGCGAAAGCTATATTAGTGGTTTTGTTGATGGATTATCTGCGGACAGCAAAATTAGTATTGACGGAAAAATGATTCCGCATTATAATGGATTTTTTGAAACGGTTCTGCCAATCGAAAACAATTCAAAAGCAACAGTAACGATAACGGCTAACGGCCAGACTTTACAACAAAATATTATTGTAAAACCTGTTTCGGTAATGCATCAGGAACCCTTAATGAGTGTTCTTGCAGGACAAGCTAAAACATTTGTAAAAGGCCAAAAAATGATGCTTTCTGTAGGAGCAGCAAGTATCGAAGTAAATAATACAGCTTTATTAGAAAATAAAACATTAAGTATTACACCTTTGCGATCTTTAGATTTGCCTGCATTAGATCCTACAATGACCAATTTAACCAACGGAAGAGGATATCGTTTTCTGCCTCATGGCGAACATTTTGCAGAGGGAGCCCTAGTGAAATTAGGATATAATAAGGAATTGCTGCCTCCAGGCTATACGGAGGAAGATATCCGTACCTTCTTTTTTGACAAAAATACAGGACACTGGGAAGCTTTGGAGCGCGATAGTCTTGATGTTGCCCATCAGATTATTATTTCTAAAACAACTCATTTTACAGATATGATCAATGGTGTTATCAAAACACCAGAATCTCCCGATACACAAGGCTTTGCAGCAACGATGATGAATGACATTAAAGCAGCAGACCCAACCGCGGCAATTCAAATGATACAACCGCCAACAGCCAATCAACAGGGTTCAGCCAATTTAAGTTATCATATTGAGGTGCCACCAGCACGTAATGGCATGCAACCTGATATCAATGTTACCTATAATAGTGACGGCGGGAGTGGCTGGCTAGGAGAAGGCTGGGATATACAAATTCCAAAAATTGCAGTAGATACCCGTTGGGGAGTACCGCGTTTTAGCCCTACAGAAGAAACAGAAACCTATAGTTTGAATGGTGTAATGCTAGTTCAGATGGACAATCAAAAACCAAGTGTGGCGCACCGTGGAGATAAAATTGCCCGTAAGAGTGGCGATGTTCAATTTTACCCGAGAAATGAAGGTCGCTTTAGTAAAATCATTAGAAAAGGGACTGATCCTAAAAGTTATACGTGGGAAGTAACCGATAAAAGCGGTACTGTTTATCAATACCAACAACAGCTAAAAGGAGGCAACGGAAATATTGCCGAATGGTATCTGACTACCGTAACAGAGTTGCATGGAGATTATATCAAATATAATTATACTAATGCAATAATGGAAAATACGGGAGATAAGCTTTTATCTCAATCAAAATACTTGAGTTCTATTGTATGTGGCACTAAAGAAACTACCACACAAACTACTATTTGGTTTAAAAGTGGATCTACAAAAACAGTTAAAACAAATAGTGGACGATATGGTTTTTTAACTTCACAGCAAAAGTTATTAACTAACATTACGGTAACTCAATTTGAAAAAACGTTACGCAGTTATGATTTTGTCTATAAAAAAGACGATGGAGCCTTCAAGAAAACCTTATTAGAAAAAATAGTGCAGAATGACGCCAGCGGAGCCAAATTCAACGAGCATGTTTTTGACTATTATGATGATGTAAAAGCAGCAGAAGGATATGTGCCTTTTAATAGTAATACAGAAGATTGGAATACTGGAAATGATAATGTGAGAGGGAATGGTGTGATTACTAAAAATGAAATTACTAAAGATAATGTTATTTTTAATGATAAAATTTCAGCACTTGGCGGGGGAGTTTCTACTTCTGAAGGGTTTTCTTTATTTGTAGGTGTTGGTCCGAATGATGGGGGATTAAATTCTACGAGTAATACCGTGGGAGCAAGTTTCTCCTATTTGCCATCCCAATCAAAGGGACTTTTAGCACTGGTAGATATTAATGGTGATGGTTTAGCAGATAAAGTTTTTAGCGAATCGGGTAGAATTTATTATCGTCCAAATACAGGAAGCAATACTTTTGGAGATAAATTAGAAGTTCATGGAATTTCCAGAATTTCATTCACCAAATCAAAAGCGACAAGTTATGGCGCAGTGGCAAAAATTGGATTTGCATCTGCCGTTGCAACAGTAGGAACCAGTTATGAAAATAGTACGACTACTACCAGTGCTTATTTTCAAGATGTTAATAATGATGGTTTAGTAGATTTGGTACGAGATGGCGTGGTATATTTTAATCATATTGTGGATCTTAACGGTAATGCAATACCAACTTTCACTACTTCAAGTTCTGATACTGCCAGTCCAATAAAAGGAGGCGGAAAAATAGATAGCAGTGTAACAAGAGTAGATCCTGCAGAACAGGCAGAAGCTATTGCCAATTCTCCTTTACAAGATGTGGTTAGAGTGTGGGAAGCGCCTTTTGATGGAACCATAAAAATAGAAAGTACAGCTACGCTTATACCGCCAACAGGAAATTATGATGAAGCAGAATATGCTTTGGCAGATGGTGTGTTTGTGGGTATTCAAAAAGGAGGAATTCAAATTGTGTCGCAACAGCCTTTAACCAAAACAGCTCCTTCAGCCAATCTTTCTGTTCTCTCGCAGACAATAACAAAAGGAGAGAAAGTATATTTTAGAGTACAATCAGGTCGTACAGATTTGGCAAATGGAGCTTTTGATCAGGTCGATTGGAATCCCGTAATCACTTATACCGATGCAAACAGAACCAATTTACCAACAAATCCTGATGGGCAGCAGCGTTTTAGCTATAAAGCCAGCGAAGGTTTTGTGGTAGAAAACAGCACGACAAATGTTATCATTCAGAAGCCTAACGAAGCAGGAGCCATACAAGTAACTGGAATTTTTACAAAACCAGTAACCAGCGATGTAATTCAGGTCAGTCTTTTGGGCAAAAATAATTCAGGAACATTTGTTACCCTTTGGTGTAAAAACTACGCTGCAACAGATGTTGTAAATGGAATATTGACAGCGAATACTGTTTTACCAGCTATTACTGCAGATTTTCAGGAATTAAAAATTGCCATAACCAGCGAGACAAACGTAGCCTGGGACAAAATAAACTGGGATGCGAAACTAACCCATTATCCTTTGGGGAATTTTACAGCGATAATGCCAGCACCTTCAGATGTAAATTGTACAGGGGCAAATTCAGCAGTTATTACTGGAACATCAGATTATGAAACGGTTCCTTTTAAAGACTACAGCATTTTTGCCAGTCATTTAATTGAAGGTAAAATCTATACTGCTACAACTACTGGAGCGCTAACCTTAGTGCCTAATTTAACGGCAGTTAATACAAATGGAATTTCTTATAAGGTAACATTGTCTGCTAAAACAAGTACAGGTGTTTTATTGGGCAAAAGTAATTATACGATGCTAAATGGAGTGCTCACTGCTCCAACACCACTAACGGTTATAGCAAATGCAGGAGATCAAATCTGGATTGAATATACTATTGACGATCGTTTAGCATTAGGGACAATTCCAGCATCTGCCAATACAACAGCAACAGTAACGGCAAACGGAACTCCCGTCGTGGCTGCAGTATTTGCTCCAGTTCTAGCCGATACAGAGAAATTTGGGCCAATGCAGCGCCATTGGGGACAATTTATTTATAATGCTATGGATGGGCGTTATAATAAGACTATTGATGAGAGCAAACTGGTATTGCCACAATCGGAAAGAGCAGAAACAGATCCTAGAAAGATGATCTTTAATATGATGACTCCTGATGTAATGACTAAAAAATACTGGTCAGGAGCAGACAATCTAACTTATATAAATGGAACTGTAATTTCAAGTTCTCGTTTAGGTGAGGATAATGTAGTGCTTACAAATCCATTAGACGGATTGAATGCAGGAGAAGTAAACACAAATAATCCTTATTGTGCAGAAGGGGCTGGTGCAGCTGGAATTAACAAAGTAACCAAATCTCAAAGTATATCAATACAGGCAGGAGCAACGCCCTTAACAGCTAGTACAGCAACAGGAACATCAGAGGTTATTACTGATTTTCAGGACATGAACGGCGATGGCTTTCCTGATATTATTACCAAAGCAAATATCCAGATGACCAATAGCAATGGTGGTTTTGATGGTGAAAATATTGCGATTAATGGAGGACATAAAAGCAGTCATGAAGCTTATAGTTTATCTGCTGGAGGAAATGCCTTCTTCTCTAGTGAGGTCGCAACAGCAAGAGCAGAATTCAAGAAAGACAAATCAAACAAAGCTGCCAAAAGCGCTTTAAATAAAGCTAAGGCAGAATCTTCATCATTAACTATAAGTGGAGGAATAAGTTACAATAAAGAAGCAGCGGTACAAAGCTGGACAGATATAAATGGTGATGGCTTGCCAGATAAAATATTGAGCGATAAAAAAGTGCAGCTTAATTTAGGTTACAGCTTTACAGAACCAATAGACCTTGGTTTAGAAGATATTTCTAAAGGGGAATCGATATTTCCAAGTTTTGGTTTGGGGGTTGATTTTGGTTCTTCATCTATAAGTGCTGGTTACGGAATTTCGAAAAATATTAGTTGGAATGATTTCAGTTTGCAGGATGTAAATGGAGATGGATTAGTAGATCAAGTATTTAAGAACAATTTGGTTCGTTTAAATTTAGGAGATCGCTACAGTGCTCCAATGCCATGGAACGGATTAGATGTTTTAGGCCAAGTTTCTTCTACGGCTGAATCGCTTAACACAGCCTATACGGCTGGTGTGCCAATACCAATTATTCAAATAAAAGTAGCGATTAACCCTGGAGTAAGTGCAGGACTTTCAAGTAACCGTGTAGAAACCCAATTACAGGATATTGACGGCGACGGATTCCCAGATTATTTAACCTCGACTACAGATGATCTGTTAAATGTAAAACGTTCTACTATTGCACGTACCAATAAATTAAAATCAGTTCATACGCCATTGGGTGGGGAATTTATAGTAGACTATAGCCGCAGTACACCAACTTACGATCATCCGGGAGGAAAATGGGTCATGCAGAGTGTGGTGGTAAAAGACGGAATTGCAAGTGACGGTCCTGATATGAAAACACAATTTGCTTATGCAAAAGGGAGATACGAACGCCATGAAAGAAGTTTCCTTGGCTTTGGCGAAGTGAAAACACAAAACATCGATACCGAAAATGGCGATAAAGTATACAGAACAGTAACCCAAAACTATGATGTGTCCGATTATTACAATGCAGGACAATTACTAAGTTCTGTTCTGGAAAGTAATGAAGGCGTAAATGCTGTAGCCAATACTGGAGCAAAATATACAGAGAGTACTCAGGATTATTATTCGTATGCCGTAAAAGCAAGCGGAGACAAATACGATTTTACGCCTATAGCTAAAATTTGTTCAGACAGAGGAGTGAGTTTTAACCCTGTTAAAAATATAACTTCATTAGCGTATGAAGGTGGAGTAGCACCTTTAAAATTAAGCGAAATTCACAATGAATATTATGTAGGTTCAGGAGATTTTGGAGATCTAAAAAGTTATAGTTTTAAAGATAACAGTACCGGAAATTATAAAACAGAAATTGGATATACTACTAATTTGTCTAAACATATTTTAGGACTTCCAATTAGCAGTAAAGTCACTATGAATGGGATAAACGTACATGAAGTCAAAGCGGCTTATGATATCTATTATGCTAATCATCTTACAAAGCTATCTCAGAAACTCAATGACAGCCAATGGGCAGTTACAGATATAAATTATGATCTATACGGGAATATAGTACAAAAAACACTGCCTGCAAACTATAAAAATGAGCGTCCGTTTTACAAATATCGTTATGACAGGTATTATAAAATGTACGTAGAAGAAATCTCCGATAATTTTGAATACCGCAGTTATGCCCGAGATTACGATTACCGTTACGGAATTGCCTTAGAAACAGAAGATGTAAACGGTTACGTGATTAAAAAAGAAATTGACGAATTTGGTCGTCTGACCAAAGTTCAGGGACCAAAAGAAGCAGCAGCAGGACAACCGTATACGATTATGATGGAATATTTCCCGACGACTATAGTATCTAACGGAAACATCAGCAGAACGGCTTATGCGAGAACCAAACATTTTGACGCGCAGCACCCGAATGATCCTATTGAAACGGTGACTTTTGCTGACGGACTTGGGAGAGCGATTCAGGTGAAAAAAGACGGAGCAATTACCGACAATAAAACACCTGACCAGCAGAGTGATGTAATGATTGTTTCGGGACGTGCGAAGTTTGATGCCTTCGGACGCGTAAAAGCGGCATATTACCCGCAGACTGCACCGCTTGGCGACTGGAATAAATTGATGGACAGTTTTGATTCGGTTGAGCCGACTAAAACTACGTATGATATTCTGGACAGACCAGTAACCACGACTCTGCCTGACGGTGCAGAAACCAAAATGGCGTACACCATTGAAAGCGGTTTATTGAAAACAGAAGTAACCGATGCGTTGAATAATACCAATTCAAGCTATGCCAACGGATCTGGACTAACGATGAAAACCTTGGATGCCAACAGTGTAATGACGCAGTTTGGTTATGACGGAATTGGAAGAAATATTACCGTAACCGATGCTCAGGGACAGCAGACATTGAGCAAATACGATCTAGCCGACAGAAGAATAGAAGTCGTGCAGCCGGATGCAGGAAAAAGCACGTTTAAGTTTGATGCTTTAGGCAATTTACTGGAAAGGCAAACGGCAAATCTGGAAGCCAAAAGCAAAAAGATTACTTATGAATACGAGTTTAACCGATTAACCAATATTCATTATCCGGAGAATCCTCAGAACGATGTGCGTTATGTTTTCGGTTCTAAAAATGAAAGCCAGAACCGCAAGGGAAGATTGATTCTGATGGAAGATGCCACAGGAGCGCAAGAGTTTTCATATGGCGTGATGGGAGAAATTGAAAGCATTAGAAGAACGGTAATTGTACCTAATTCTGCTGTAGCAACCTATGTAACAAGCTGGAAATACGACAGCTGGAACCGTCTGCAGGAAATGATTTATCCGGATCAGGAGAAAATAAGTTATACCTATAATTCAGGCGGATTATTACAGGCGGTTGCAGGTAAAAAAGCCTATAGTTACAATTATGTAAACAAAATTGGCTACGATAAATTTGAGCAGAGAAGTTACCTGAAATACTGCAACGGAACCGAAACCAAGTACAATTACGAGCCTCTGAGAAGAAGACTCGATAATATGACCGTGGCTTCGGGAACTGGTTATCAGGGAACCAATACGTCGAGAATGTTCATGAACAACAACTACCAGTACGACAAAGTAAGCAACGTGCTGAATGTAACCAACAGTGCTGCAGGCGTAACCAATAAAATGGGCGGGATCATGGCGCACAATTACAGTTACGATAATTTGTATCAGCTGATAAGTGCCAACGGAGTCTACACGGGAGCCGACCAGAAAACGGCCAATTATAATCTGGAAATGAAATACGATGACCTGCACAATATTGTGAGTAAAACACAAAACGTGATGCAGAACAAAGTTTCAGAAACAGGCGCACTCAAAGCAGGTTATACGTTGAATTACAATTATAACGGCACGAATAAACATCAATTGGAGAATGTAACGGAAACGGAATACAGAACGAAAAACACAGACCCAAAAGTCGATAAACAGAAAAACAACAAATATGTTTACGACAAAAACGGTAACATGATTTATGTAAATACCGAGGAAGTAAAACTTGATGGAAAAGTGGCTGAAAAAGCGCAGGAAAAGAAATTTATCTGGGACGAAGAAAACCGTTTAGGAGCGATTGATATTAATGGTTACGTTTCTAACTACACTTACGATGCAGGAGGTGAACGTGTAACGAAAATGTCAGGAGGCGGGCAGGGAATTTTTGTAAACTCTGTTTTTGCGGGAGGTAAAACTTCTACATCAGACTTTACATTGTATGTGAATCCTTATTTGGTTGCACAAAATGGCGGGCGCTATACCAAACATATTTATATTGGAAGTCAAAGGATTGTGAGTAAACTTGGAGATTTTGACAGCTACGGAGCAGATCCACGACGTGTTGAAAAGGCTGGAGAATCATTCTCAGGAGTGAAAGTGAATTACGATGCTAAATACAAGAAATCTCTAGAAGTTGTAAAAGCGAATTATGATACTTTTGAAGTGCCTTACTATGGTTTGGACAACAATGATTATGTAAATGGAATTGGTTTCTGCTGCAATCCTTCTGGGGAAAGTTCTAGTTCTTCTAGTTCTACAACTGGTAAACTTATGGCTGGTAAAAATGACAATGCTGAGCTACAGCAGTTTTATTATCACCCTGATCATTTGGGAAGTTCATCTTATATCACTAATTTAGACGGCGAGGTTGTTCAACATGTCGAATACGTACCTTTCGGGGAAGTTTTCTTGGAAGAAAAGAATGCTAAATGGAATACACCGTATTTATTCAATGCAAAAGAGCTAGATAAAGAATCTGGGCTGTATTATTTCTCAGCTCGTTATCAAGATCCTAAACTTGGAATCTTTATATCGGTCGATCCATTGGCGGAGCAATATGCAGGATATTCTTCGTATGCTTATGCTCTTAATAATCCTGTAAAGTTTACAGATCCTTCGGGGATGAGTTCAGAGGACGGTATTGATCCTCCAGCTAAATCTAAAAAAGCTGATACGACTTCGAGACTTGATGGTTATAATAGGACGGTTAGTGAGTATAATGCTAACTTCAATAACAAAGTAGATACATTTTTTAGAGAAAATCCATTTCCACAAGTTGCAGATGGAGTACATGATTTGCTTAATGGAATAGCTACTTTTGTAAGTGATGGTATAGGTCTAACCGATGCGTTAGGCATGAAAAACAATACTCGTGATGCAATTGGTGGAGTAGTAAATACAATTGCTAGTACTCCAAATATGAATAATGAGCAACAAGGTGCTGCATTAGGAGTGTTAGCAATAGTTGTGACGGAAATTGCAATTACTGAAAAGGTTCCTGTTTCACAAGGGCTGAAAATATCAAGTTTTAAAGAAGCTTCAAAGGCTATAAAAAGTATAGAGAAGGGAAAACTTAATATTAGAGTAAATACAGCAACAGAGGCAAAAAAATTGTTGCAAGAGAGAGGAAATATGAACAGATATAAAAATTATACGAGAACACCTTATACTAAAGGTTATGAAGTTCATAATGTTAAAAATGCAAGAGAAGTTGGTGCGGGAAATGATCTACAACATATAAAATGGTATGATGGAAAAGCACAAGGACATATATATTACAACATCCCAAACTAACATGAAAGAAATAAAAAAGACTATTTATAATTTTGCTTTTGAAGATATTAATTCAGAGGAGATATATTTATTATCCAAAGATGAAGCAGTAAAAATATGGGAAGCAAATATCGATAAAAACGATTTGCATTTTTTTAAGCTTAAAGATGAAAATTGGTTGATTAGCCATGAGAGTATAATTATAGACCAGAATTATATTATAGATTTTAATGACGAATATGATGTTAGAATTATTAGTTTGTTAGAAAATTTGCTATGGAAAGATATAGATAGAATATTTTTTTGTTTGAACTCAGATTTAATAATTTGTACTACTTGGAAAATATTTAAACAGAATTGGATTAATTTTTTATATGTTTATGACGATTGTCCAATAATTTTGAAAGTGGGTGAAAACAATTTTAAAGAAGCATTGATATTTAATACAACGGGTTCGATATGTTTAGTTAAAGGATAGCCAACAGCACAGCTCCCGCACGAAGCTGTTCAAGCTGGTTCAGCAGTTATAAGCAACCGTTTTGGGAAAGCAGCCGATAGCTACCTTTCAGGTTCAGGTTTTGGTGATGCTATTGTTAGAGAATACTTTAAGTTAGGGGCAGGGGTTACGGCTAATTCAATTCCTCAGGAAGTAAAATAGTGAGTTATGAAAAAAAGAATTAAAATTATATTAGTTTTAGCTCCCTTGATTATTATTTTTTCAGTTGCATATTTACGAAGTAATTGGTAATGTATCAGATTAGGGCATTTATAAGAAAATATGCTTTTAAGAGCATTAGAGTAAAGAATGAATATTAATTTTTATATAAAATGAGGCAACCTTAGGGTTGCCTTTCTTATTTTTTAAGCATTTTGCTACTGAAAAACAAGGTAAAACTGATTAAGTGTATCAAATTAGGGCATGGATGTAGAGTGTAGATTTTGCGGAGGAAAATGTAATAAAAATGGTTGTCAGGCTAACGGAATTCAGCGTTATAAATGCAAGGTTTGCAAAAAGAAACAACAATTGAATTATAACTATAATGCCTGTCAGAAGGATGTTGATCAGCAGATTATTTTATTTACAAAAGAAGGTTTGGGAATAAGAAGTACTGCTAGGGTTCTGAAAATTTCTACAACAACTTTGATCAAACGTATCCTGCTAATTTCAGAAAATTGTACAAGACCTATCTTGAGTTTAGGTAAGATTTATGAAGTAGACGAAATGAGAAGTTATATAAAAAGTAAAGATAAACTAATATGGATTGTCTACGCACTAGAAAGAGAGTCGGGAAGAGTAGTTAGTTTTAATGTAGGCAGTAGAACCAATAAAACATTAAATGTAGTTTTAACTACTTTGAAGTTATCACAACCAAAAGCGATTTATACAGATAAACTGAAGCATTATAAATATCTTATCTCTTCAGGAATTCATAAAACAAAACAATTTGGTACAAATCGTATAGAAAGAAAGAATCTTTCAATGCGAACACATTTAAAAAGACTGAATAGAAAAACAATTTGTTTTAGTAAAAGCAAGAAAGTACTGACTGCTATTCTACAAATCTATTTCTGGCTATAAAATACCAACAAAATGAAGCCGAACCGAATCAGAACTAATATTCGGCCTTATTTGTTGACATAAAAAACAAAAACTATTTAAAGGTATTAAGTCAAATTATAGAATGTTAGAATATTGCTGGCGATTACGATTTTATGCTCAAGATCTTAGTGCAAGAGATGGCTAGTTATCAGGATTTTGTAATGAATAAGCTGTCAATGATTGAAAACATTGGAAATACGAACAGTATTTTTGTAATGGGAGAAATCAAACACAGCACCGCTTTAGAATTTTAAAGCAGAAGAAAATCCTAAAATAAAACGTATTTTTGAAATCTAAAATCAGCAATTTAGATCAAAAATCTAAAATCGTTAATCTACAATCAAAAATTAAAATGAACTGGGAACAACTTTTATCATTAAAACGTCAGGGGGATACAAGCAAAAGATTACGTGTAGAACAAGATGATACTCGTCTAGGATTTGAAGTCGATTACGACCGAATTATATTCTCCGCCGCTTTTAGAAGTTTGCAAGATAAGACACAAGTTATTCCGCTTTCTAAAACCGATTTCGTGCACACGCGTTTAACGCATAGTTTGGAAGTTTCTGTTGTAGGGCGTTCGCTTGGGCGTTTGGTTGGAAAGAAAATCATTGAAAAATACCCTTATTTAAAAGAAGTTCATGGTTATCATATGAACGATTTTGGCGCAATTGTGGCTGCGGCTTCTTTAGCGCACGATATCGGAAACCCACCTTTTGGGCATTCTGGCGAAAAAGCAATTGGCGAATATTTTGCTATCGGAAATGGGCAGAAATATAGAAATCAGCTAACAGATAAGCAATGGCAGGATTTAATTGATTTTGAAGGAAATGCAAACGGATTTTCAGTTCTAACCGCAAGCCGCCCTGGAATTGAAGGCGGACTTCGTATTTCGTATGCTACTTTGGGGGCTTTTATGAAATATCCGAAAGAGAGTCTTCCGAAAAAGCCGACCAATAATATCGCTGATAAGAAATACGGTTTCTTTCAAACAGATAAATTATTCTTTGAAGAAGTTGCCAAAGATATGGGAATGATTGCCAATAAATCTGGAGACGATATTGGTTTTGAAAGACATCCTTTAGCGTATTTGGTTGAAGCGGCAGATGATATTTGCTATACGATTATTGATTTTGAAGACGGAATTAATTTAGGTTTGGTTTCTGAAGATTTTGCTTTAGAATATCTGATTAATCTCGTAAAAGATAATATTGGGGTTTCTAAATACAAATCGTTAACTACAAAAGAAGATCGTATCAGTTATTTGAGAGCTTTGGCAATTGGAACTTTGATTAATGATGCTGTAAATGTTTTTGTTGAAAATGAAGAAGCAATTCTGGCGGGAAATTTTCCGTATGCTTTAACAGATAAAAGCAAATACAAAGCACAGATGAATGATATTATCAAACTGAGTGTTGAAAAAATATACCAAAGCAGAGAAGTAATTGAAAAAGAAATTGTAGGTTACCAAATTATTCAAACGCTGTTGGATAAATTTATTACAGCATTTAATAATAAATATGATGGAACTGCTTCAAACTACGATAAGTTGATTTTGAAAATGCTTCCAGAAAAACATCATTTAGAGAAAACCAATTTATATGAGCGCCTATTGCATATCTGTCATTATGTTTCGCTCTTAACAGACGGAAATGCGCTTGAACTCTATGAAATGATTCAAGGACAAAAAAAGCGTTAAATAAAAAAGCTTCTTTCAGAAATATTCTAAAAGAAGCTTTTTTTATTTTTATTGATTTCTTTATTTGAAAGCATACACGAGACCAACACCAAGAACTTGTTTTAACTGCATTCTTGGACCTTCAGTAACTTGACTTTTTGTTCCTGTGGCTGGATCAATAACGTCTTTTTTGTTTTTAATGTCATCATCGTAAATTAAATGAACGCCAATATTTGCTTTGACATAAGCATTTACAACCAAATCTAGACGTGTGTCATAATCAATGTCGACATTTCCGAATCGATTTAAATAGTCAGTATATAAGGAAAGTCTGTTTTCGTAAAAAACATTTTTATAGATTTCGTTTTTCATGTAGGCAGTAAAAAGGATACCAAATTCGGCTTTTACCTTTTGACCTTCTTCAATCAAAATTTGCTGGGTTGGATCTAAAGGATCTGGCGCATAAACGGCTTTTTTAACACCAAAAGAACCTTGGTTTGCCAAATTTTGATCTAATACCAATGTAGTCTTTAAAGTAATTGGTGAGAAATAAAATGTTCTGTTTTTCTCTTTATTTGAATTTTCTGCTCCGGCTCCTAAAAAGACATATGCTGGTGCAAAAGGTCTAGAAATAGGAACGTCTCGATTAGGATAATTGTAACCGTTGGTAAACTGCGTATTGAAGTTAAACTTTGCTGAGTAGTACCAATTTGAAGCGGTATCTTTTCTAAAACCGTAAGTAGAGTTCAATTGAATCGCATCATCCGTTTTTCTCGTTTCAATATCTTCTTGTTTGTTTAGACCATATTTCATAATAAGTTCGTTGAACCATTTATGATTTCCTTTCAAATAAGTTCTAGAGAATTCTCCTTTAAATAATCCAGAGATAGAACTTGTTCCCCCCGCGCTCCAGTTTACAAAAGCTATTTGTGAAAGGTCAAAACCAAGTTGGTTTTTTTCTGTCCAGTTTGAAGGCGGTTTAGGTGCTTGATTGGGGCTTAGAGTTGTTTGTATAATCTGGGCAAAGTTATTAGAAGTACACAAAAGCAATAATAGCAAAAGGGTAGAACGCAATAATTTCATTATAGGTAATTTTTGTTTTGGTATCGCAAAATAATTATTTTGAACCGTTAGAAAAAAGATTTATTAAATTTTTAACGTCAATTTTACACAATTGTTGTAATTGATTTACTGTTCCATGCTCAATAAATTGGTCTGGAACCCCCAAAATTTCAATCGAATTTTTAAAATTATTTGATGCTGCAAATTCTAAAACAGCACTTCCAAAACCACCATTTTTAACTCCATCTTCGATTGTAATAATGTTTTTAAAAGTTTTAAATATAGTGGTTAATGTATTGGTATCTAGTGGTTTAATAAAGCTAAAGTTGTAATGGGCAATCTCATCAGAATGGGGAGATTCTTTGAGGGCATCTATAACATTATTTCCAATTGTTCCGGTCGACAGTACCGCAACTTTTGTACCATCTTTTAAACATTTTGCTTCACCTAAATTAATTTTTTTATAATGTCCGAAATTTTCTACTTCCCAATTTGGAAGTACGCCTCGACCTCTTGGATATCGAATTGCAATTGGATGATCTAATCCAAGTTGCGCAGTATACAAAATGTTTTGAAGTTCAATTTCGTTTAAAGGCGCATAGATAATCATATTCGGAATCGAACGCAAGTAGGCAATATCAAAAACACCATGATGTGTTGCTCCGTCTTCGCCAACTAAACCTGCTCTGTCCAAACAAAAAATAATAGGAAGGTTTTGTAGCGCCACATCATGAATCACTTGATCGTACGCACGCTGTAAAAAAGTCGAATAAATATTGCAGTAAACAATCATTCCTTGCGTTGCCATACCAGCCGCTAATGTAACGGCATGCTGTTCGGCAATTCCAACGTCAAAGGCGCGATCTGGCAATTCGTCCATCATAAATTTTAATGAGCTTCCAGATGGCATTGCAGGCGTAATTCCGATTATTTTTTCATTCTTTTTAGCTAAATCTAAAATGGTCAAGCCAAAAACATCTTGATATTTTGGAGGAAGATTTTCTTCCGATTTTAAATGAATTTCGCCAGTCGAAGCATCAAACTTTCCAGGCGCGTGATATTTTACCTGATTTTCTTCAGCCTGAAGCAAGCCTTTTCCTTTTGTAGTTACGATATGAAGGAATTTTGGGCCTTTAATCTTTTTTAAACGTTTTAATTCTTTAATTAATTTCGGAAGATCGTGACCGTCTATTGGTCCCGAATAATCAAAATTTAAAGACTTTATGATATTATTTTGTATTGGATTTTTTCCGTTTTTGACAGAAGTCAGATATTGTTTTAAAGCGCCAACACTGGGGTCAATTCCGATTGCATTGTCATTTAGAATAACCAAAATATTAGCATCGGTAACTCCAGCATGATTAAGTCCTTCAAACGCCATTCCGCTTGCAATAGAAGCATCGCCAATTACAGCAATATGTTCTTTGTCAAAATCACCTTTTAGCTTAGAAGCAATCGCCATTCCTAAAGCTGCAGAAATTGAAGTGGAAGAATGCCCAACGCCAAAAGTATCGTAAACACTTTCGCTTCTTTTAGGGAAACCAGAAATACCTTCGATTTGCCTATTGGTATGAAAGTTTTCTCTTCTTTCGGTCAATATTTTGTGCCCATAAGCTTGATGTCCAACATCCCAAACCAATAAATCATCGGGGGTGTTAAAAACATAATGCAAAGCAATTGTAAGCTCTACAACGCCCAAGCTTGCCCCCAAATGCCCTTCTTTTACAGAAACGATATCAATAATAAATTGACGAAGTTCTTGAGCAACCTGAGTAAGCTGTTCTTCTTTTAAAAGACGTAAATCGGTCGGATTGTATATGTTTGAAAGTAAATCGCTTTTCATTGTATGGTAAAAAGCAAATTTACGGTTTTAAATTTAATTTCTCTGTGCGTATTATTTTAGAAGAATAGGCACAGAATATTGCATTCTGACTTTTTTTCCGTTTGATTCGCCTGGTTGCCATTTAGGACATAAGTTTAAAACCCTTATAATTTCTTTTTCTAGAGGCTCTTCAACAGGCGGCGAACATTCAAGAAATGAAACACTTCCATTTTTTTCTATCGCAAAGGCAAGTGTGAAATTGAGTTTCCAGTAATTCACATTTTCTGGTTTTTTATATTCTTTCATGAAGAAAGTATGAAATTGATCAATACCACCAGGAAATTCGGCATTGGTATTCGAAAGAGGTTTTAGAGTTGAAGAAGAAGCATCATCTTTTTTTACTTTATCAGATTTTGAAGATTTGTTATCATCAACTTCTCTAGAGGCTATTGTTGTTGTTTTTTTTATTTTAAGCTGCTCAATTTTTGATAAATCTGATGGCACTTGATCTGTTTTTTTTGTACTAATTGCAGTTGCATCTAAAGCTTCTGGTTTTGCTGTCAAAGTATCTTTGGCAACCTCAATACTTTTAACTTCCTGCTGTTTATTTTCTTTGTTTTGACAACCGAAAAAAACTACAGCCATAACTACATACAACGTTGGCAAAAACGATTTGCGATTTATATAAGTAGTTATTTCATGTTTTATTTTCATTATTTAAGTGTAATTGGCAAAATGAAAGTTGATCGAACAAATTGATTGTTTACTTTTCCAGGAATCCATTTTGGACCAGATTCTAAAACTTTAATAACTTCTGCTTCATTTGCTGATGATGTATTTTTTGTTACATTGAAATTACTTAAAGTGCCATCTTTTTCTACAACAAATAAGATTGACATTTTTAACTGTTTTGAAGCCTTATAATTTTTTGTAAAATAAGAATAGAATTTTTTCATTCCATCTTTTGGAGAGGGTACTATATCTAAATCATTTGAACTAAAAACGACATCATATTTCAAAGGTTTTTCAGTCATTACAAGTACTCCAGTTGTGAATCCTTTAGAAAGTTCTCCGACATATTTTGCTTTTTTAGGTTCAAATTGATGTCCATAACATGCCGGAACAGTTTCATTTTCATCTTGATTTTTCTCTGTGTTCACAATTTCGACCTTATGGATTCTGTTTTTGTTTCCATCTTTGTCCGAACAACTAAATAGAGTTGTTCCCATAGCAATAAATAAAGCGAGCAGAAATATTTTATGGTATTGTGTTTGCGTATGTAAAATTCGACTTGGAATTTGAATTGTTATGGTTTCTAGTTGCGAGTTTTTAAATCTCCCACAAACCCCTTCATTTTTATTTTGAGTAAAATAGTGCTGAATTTCTTCTGGAGACATCAAGGTAAAATCAACAACAGTTTTTGAACAGCTCATGCAGAAACGGCCATTTTCATTTGGCGTCATTTTGTTCCATTCTTCAGAGCATGGTTCAGGAATGCTGATTTTGTAATTTCTTTCCATATTCAGATATCAAAGATTAAATGTAATAAAAATAAGTTCTAAAATCCTATTTTTGCAATTATGATAAATCCTTTTACAGACGAATATTTTATGAAAAAAGCTTTGCAGGAAGCAGAAAAAGCCTTTGAAAGAGGCGAAATTCCTGTTGGCGCTATAATTGTCGTTGCAGATAAAGTAATTGCAAGCAGTCATAACTTAACCGAATTATTAAATGATGTTACAGCTCATGCTGAAATGCAATCTATCACAGCAGCAGCAAACTTTCTAGGCGGAAAATACTTAAAAGACTGTACCCTTTATGTCACTCTTGAACCTTGCCAAATGTGTGCGGGCGCTTTGTACTGGAGCCAGATTTCTAAAATTGTTTTTGGCGCAAGAGACGAACAACGTGGGTTTATCAATATGGGAACAAAGCTGCATCCTAAAACGACTGTCGTTTCTGGGGTGATGGCTAATGAAGCTGCAGATTTGATGAAACGATTCTTTCTTGAAAGACGTAAATAATTCCAATATACCATGACAGATTTTTCAAAAATAAAAAAGCTTTTTGGCATTACAGAACCCAATGGTTTTACCGAAAATGAAATTCAACTTATAAGAGATATTTTTGGAGATCTTCCAGCAGTTTTTGTTGATTACTATAATGAATTGGGGAAAATTCAAAATTTAAATCAGACCCAAGATTTATTGATTGTTCCAGAACGTTTTCAATATTTTAAGCACAATGATTATTTGATTTTTTACTATGAAAATCAACGGGCTTGTGTTTGGGGAATTCATAAAGACGATTTGTCAAAAACGAATCCGCCAGTTTACATGAGTTATGATGAAAAAGAATGGAATTTGGAAACAGAGAACTTGACAGACTTTTTTACTGCAATGGCTTATCTTCAGGCTGGTTTTGCGTTAGGGTTTACTTCTGATTGTTTTTACGAAATAGACGATGAAGGTTTTCGCTTTATTGCTACGAATTATAAAAATAAAATTGTTTCTTTTACGCAATGGGCAGATGGAATAAATTTCTATGGAAATCATGATGATGATGTAATTATAGTAATGAGTAACAATCAAATTTTTTATTCATCGGGTACAGAAGAACACTTTTTAGAAATGGATAAAGTTATATCAAAATTAGGTTCTGAGCTTTGAGAGCAATGATAAAACTTCAACAAAAGTTAAATAATCATATTAGAGAATTTTCTTCTTAAAGGATTCGGAAAATATTTTACTTTTATAATAATTTAATTACGTTTTTGCTGTTAAGGCTTTTGACGGTAAATTGTATTAAATTCTTAGTTTATTAACCAATTAACTCTAATTAAAGGTGAAAGTAAAAGGACTAATTCTCGTATCTTTTGTGTTTTTTATTTTTCAATCTTGCGGGCGTAAATCAGCAGCAGATTTCAATTCAGATTTTTCACTATTTAAAGATTACATTACCAGTTTTACGGGCGGAATTGTTTCTTCGGATTCTGACATTCGTGTGGTTTTGGCTTTCGATAAAAACGACTGGAAGCCAAATCAGGAATTAGATGACGATTTGTTTGACATTTCGCCAAGTGTTCACGGAAAAGTCATAGCGCTTTCAACAAACACGGTAGCTTTTATTCCGGAGAAAAAACTAAAAATGGGAACAGAATATCAGGTTACTTTAAACTTAGATAAACTGACTGCCATTCCGAAAGAGAAAGAAAAGGAGCTGTCAAAATTCAACTTTACAGTTAAAACGGTTAAGCAAGATTTTACCATCAATACGGGTGATATTCAATCGTACAGCAAAGAATACCAATATTTAAACTGTGTTTTAAAAACAGCCGACAATATTGATTTGGAAACCGCTCAAAAGCTTGTTGAAGCGAAGCAGAAAGGTAATAATCTTAAAATTAAATTTGAGAAAGTAGCTGGCCCTGCTAAAGAATTTCGTTTTATAATTGACAGTATTCAGCGTCAATCGGAAGCTTCTAATTTAGAAATTATCTATGACGGAAATGATTTTGACATTGATCAAAAAGGACAAATCGATTTCCCGATTACGAGCATCAACGAATTTAAAGTTATAAAAGTTGAAGTTCCAGACGGAAACAATCAGCAGGTTTTAATTAATTTTTCTGAGCCTTTAGAAAAAGGTCAAGATTTTGCGGGATTGGTTTCGATTCAAAACACCAATAATCTGAAATTTTCTACCCAAGGAAATTTACTTAAAGTATATTTTACAAACCAAAATGCTTCTAAAAAACAAGAGCCTGTAGCAGTAGCTGTGCAAGAACCAGTTGCAGTTGCAGTAGATTCGGCTGCGGTAATGGTTGACTCAGCTGCTGTTGCTGTAGATTCAGCCGTGGCAGTTGTAGAAGAAGCCTTTGAATATGTACCAGACGAAGAACCAGAACAAGTTGTTACGGGCGAACTATTATTGGAAGTTTTTCAGGGAATCGAGAGCCAATATGGTAAAAAACTGGAAAACAATTACAGCGAGAAAATTTCTTTTGACCAGATAAAACCAAACATTCGTTTTATTAAAAATGGAACAATTTTGCCAAGTTCCAACAATTTAAAACTGAATTTTGAAGCTGTAAATCTAAGTGCTGTAGATGTAAAAGTATACAAGATTTATAAAAATAATATTCTGCAATTTCTTCAATACAATGAATTAAATGGCGGGCAAAATCTTAAAAAAGTCGCACAGCCAATTGCTAAAACCACTTTAAATTTAAAAGAAAGTACGCTCGTAAATCTGGCGAAATGGAATACGTATGCCTTAGATTTATCTAAGATCATTAAACCAGAACCAGGAGCAATTTACAGAGTTGAATTTGTTTATAAAAAGAAATATTCGCTTTATAAATGTGAAACATCAGACAATAGCGATGATGAAGCCGAGGAAGAAGAAGTTGATGAAAACGACGTAAACTACAGCGGAAACTCTTATGACGATTACTATTATTATGATGATTATGACTGGAGAGAAAGTCAAGATCCGTGTACAGGTTCTTACTATTACAACGCTAGAATTGCAACCAATATTTTAGCATCAGATTTAGGAGTTATTGCCAAAAGAGGAGAAAACAAATCATATTTATTTGCGGTAAATAATATCGTTACAACTGAACCTGTTTCAAATGCAAGGGTAGATTTATACAATTACCAACAGCAAAAAATAGCGACAGAAGCAACCAGCAGTGAAGGTATTGCATCTTTCCAATTGGATAAATTTGCCTATTTTGCCATTGTTACTTTAGGCGATCAGTCGACTTATGTGAAGTTAGACGATGGACTTTCGTTATCTGTAAGTAATTTTGATGTTGCAGGTGAAACTTTGCAAAAAGGACTGAAAGGATTTATTTATGGAGAAAGAGGCGTTTGGCGTCCGGGAGATAATTTGTATCTGTCATTTATTTTGAATGATGCCGCGAATAAACTTCCAAAATCACATCCAATTAAATTCAGATTAAACGACCCGAACGGTAAAACGGTTTATCAGACTGTTCAAAAAACGAATGATTTAAATCATTATGCCTTTATAGTGCCAACAAATCAAGATGCACCAACAGGAAACTGGGAAGCAATGGTAAGTGTTGGTGGAGCTAAATTCTATAAGAACATTAAGATTGAAACCATCAAACCAAATCGTTTAAAAATCAAGAATACATTTAGCAGAAAAACACTTTCGGCTTCGTATCCAAATACAGACAATCTTGAGGTAACATGGCTTCACGGTGCAATTGCTAAGAATTTGAATGTAGAAATGCAGGCTAAATTCTCTCAACAAAGCACGACTTTTAAAGGTTATGAAAAATATACTTTTGATGATTTAGCACGTCAATTCAGTACAGAAGAAATTAATATTTTCTCTGGCAAATTAAATGAAAGCGGAAAAGCATCAGTAAACATTCAGCCAAGATTACAAGGTCAGGCACCCGGAATGCTTCGTGCTTCATTCATTACAAAAGTGTACGAAGAAGGAGGAGATTTTAGTACAGATGTGATGTCAACGACCTATTCTCCATACAAAACCTATGTAGGTTTAAAAACGCCGGAACTGAATAAATACAGCATGCTTGAAACGAGAACAAACAATCGTTTTGATGTTGTAACAGTTGACGAAAACGGAAGACCAAAATCGGTTCGTAATCTCGAAGTACGAGTTTATAAAGTAGACTGGAGATGGTGGTGGGATTCTTCGAGTGATAATTTATCAAATTACAACTCGTCGAATGCAACAACTTCATACAAAACTTTTGTCATCAATACCGATTCAAGTGGAAAAGGAAGTTTCCAGTTTGCCTTGACAGATGAAGAATGGGGACGTTATTTAATTCGTGTCGCCGATCAGCAAGATGGTCATGCAACATCTTTAACCGTAAATATCGATTGGCCAATCTGGTCTGGAAAAACACGTAATAGAGATGCTTCAACAGCCAATATGTTAGTTTTCTCTACCGATAAAAAGAATTATGCTGTTGGAGAAAAAGCACAGATTTCTTTCCCTTCAAGTGAAGGTGGCCGTGCTTTAATTTCAATTGAAAACGGATCGAGAGTTGTACAGACTATTTGGGCTGAAACTAAAAATGGAGAAACAAAAGTAGAGGTTCCAATTACGGGAGCGATGGCGCCAAATGTATATTTCAATATCACCTTATTACAGCCTCATGCTTCGACTAAAAACGATTCTCCGATTCGCATGTACGGAATTGTGCCAATCGAAGTCGTAGATAAAAACACCATTTTGTCACCAATTCTTACTATGCCAGATGTATTAAGACCAGAACAGCCATTTACGGTTAAAGTGGGTGAAAAATCAGGTAAAGAAATGACTTATACAATCGCAGTTGTAGATGAAGGTCTTTTAGATTTAACTCGTTTTAAAACACCAAATGCGTGGGATAGTTTCTATGTGCGTGAAGCTTTAGGAGTAAAAACTTGGGACGTGTACGATGATGTAATTGGCGCTTATGGCGGAAAAATAAATCAGATTTTTAGTATTGGTGGTGACCAGGATTTAGGTGGTGGAAAAGCTAAAAAAGCCAACCGTTTTAAACCTGTAGTGTTATATTATGGACCATTTAAATTAGGAAAAGGAGAAACGAAATCGCATGATTTAAAGCTTCCAAAATATATTGGTTCTGTTCGAACAATGGTAGTAGCGGGTGATGCGAATACAAGCGCTTACGGAAGCGTCGAAAAAGCAACGCAAGTTAAGAGCCCTTTAATGGTGCTGGCTTCGTTGCCTAGAAAGATTTCTCCATCAGAGAAAGTAACACTTCCTGTAACTGTTTTTGCAACTGAAAATAAAATTAAAAATGTTTCAATTCAGGTAAAAACCAGCAACGGATTGAAAGTAATGGGAAGTCCGGTTCAGAAGCTAAGTTTTGCACAGCCAGATGAGAAAATGGCTTATTTTAACTTGGTTGTAGGCTCTGCAACAGGAATTGCAAAAGTTCAAGTAATAGCAACATTTGGAAGTGAGAGATCAACTTATGATGTTGAAATTGACATGACGAATCCAAATCCGGTTACGAGTACTTTTACAGATGTTGTTTTAACGCCAAATAGTACGAAGACAATTTCATGGAATACTTTCGGAATTGCAGGAAGCAACAAAGCCAGATTAGAAGTTTCGTCAATGCCATCAATGAATTTGAATGGAAGATTGCAATTCTTGATTCAATATCCACATGGATGTGTAGAACAGACGACTTCATCTGTTTTCCCACAATTGTATTTAGGCGATGTGGCCGATATAGATGCAAAACGCAAAGATCTGATTCAGAAAAATATTGCAGCCGGAATTGCCAGATTGGGTAATTTCCAATTATCAAATGGCGGAATGCCGTACTGGCAAGGAAATGCAATTGCAGATGATTGGGGAACTTCTTATGCTGGACATTTCTTAATTGAAGCAGAGAAAAAAGGATATGTACTGCCAATTAATTTCAAATCGAAATGGCTGTCGTATCAGCAGAAAGAAGCGAAACAATGGCGTTTTGAACCAAAATACGGAAATGATCTGGCTCAGGCATATCGTTTATATACTTTAGCTTTAGCAGGAAATGCTGATTTATCAGCAATGAACAGATTGAGAGAAACAAAAGGCATTTCGAATGAAAGTATGCTTCGCTTAGCCGCAGCTTATGTTTTAGCAGGTCAGAAATCGGCTGGGCAAAGTTTGTTCCTGAAAACCAGCATTGATGGAAGTTCAGATGGCTACAGCTATTACTATTATGGTTCAAGTGAAAGAAACCGAGCAATGGCTTTAGAAACGATGCTTCTTTTAGATCAGAAACAAAAAGCATTTGTTACTGCAACAAAATTAGCTAAAGAAATGTCAGCCAATCAATGGATGAGTACGCAGACAACGGCTTATTGTTTGTATGCAATGTCGAAATTTGCGGTGAGTAATGGTCCGAAAGGAATCAATATCCAATTTAGTAAAAACGGAAAAGGAGAGACAATCAATACAGGTAAATCGGTTGCTGATCGCAGTTTGTCTGTTGCTTCTGGAACAAATAGCGTTACGTTGAAAAACAATAAAGCCAATACAGTTTATGTTCGTGTATTGAACACCGGAATATTGCCTATCGGACAAGAAAATGCGGTTCAAAGTGATGTTACGGCTTCTATTGTTTTCAAAAACAGAAAAGGAAGCGTAATCAATGTTTCAAGAATTAATCAGGGAACTGAATTTGTGGCCGAGGTTACGATTAAAAACCAAAGAGGAGAAAGCGTTCAAAACGTAGCGTTATCTCAAATTCTGCCTTCAGGATTCGAAATTGTAAACACTCGTTTTACCGATTATGGAGATGCTGTAAACAACATTGCAGATTATATTGATATTCGAGATGACAGAACTAATTTCTATTTCGGAATGAAAGCTAGAGAAACTAAAGTATTTAGAATCCTGTTAAATGCATCGTATTTAGGGAATTATTACCTGCCAGGATTACAATGTGAAGCGATGTATGATAATACATTCTTAGCCAGAACAAAAGGATTCTGGGTTGAGGTTGTGAAATAATTTTTTTTAGCCACAGATTGCACAGATTATCACAGATTTCAAAATCTTTTTTAATCCTTTAATCTGTGACAAAAACTTTGCAAACTTAGGAAAAAAGTTTCTCGCAGATTTTGCAGATCAAGCAGATAAAATAAGATCTGCTGAATCTGCGAGCAAAAAAAAACTTTGTGAATTTGCGATAACTTAGCGCCTTTGCGGTTAAAAAAAACAAGCATTGAAAAATAAATTAAAAGCGTTCTTTCAGCGCATTCTAAACTGGATAAAAAGAAATAAAATAAAATCAGCAATTGCATTTCTGCTCTTGCTGATTTACTATTTTTCGATACCTCGAACGTTATTCAAAGAACCTTATTCAACCGTAATTGAAAGCAAAGAAGGAGAATTACTTGGAGCTAAAATTGCCCGTGACGGACAATGGCGTTTTCCAGCACAAGATAGCGTTCCAGATAAGTTTAAAAAATGCATTGTGTATTTTGAAGACGAGTATTTCTATAAACACCCCGGATTCAATCCTGGTGCGATGATTAATGCTTTTAAGCAAAACCGAAAAGCAGGAAAAGTGGTCAGAGGAGGAAGTACCTTAACACAACAGGTTATTCGATTATCCCGAAAAGGAAAAAACAGAACGTATTTTGAAAAAATAATAGAAATTATTCTCGCCACGAGATTAGAATTAGGGTATTCTAAAAATGAAATTCTAGAAATGTATGCTGCACATGCGCCTTTTGGTGGAAATGTTGTGGGATTGGAAATGGCTTCATGGCGCTATTTTGGAGTGCAGTCCAATCAGTTATCATGGGCAGAAAATGCAGTTTTGGCTGTTTTACCCAATGCGCCAAGTTTAATTTATCCGGGGAAAAACCAGATAAAATTATTGAACAAAAGAAACCGACTTTTACTAAAACTACATGAGGAAGGTATTATCGATAAGCAGACGTACGAACTTTCAGTAGAAGAACCATTGCCTCAAAAACCGTATGATTTGCCTCAAATCGCTCCGCATTTATTACAGAGAGTTGCAAAAAATGAAGAAGGAACAAGAGTAAAAACTACTATTGATTATGCCTTGCAAAATCGTGTCAATCAAATTGCAAGATATTATTACAACCAGTATAAACAGAATGAGGTTCATAATCTGGCGATTTTGGTTATTGATGTTCAGAGTAGAAATGTAATGAGTTATGTTGGAAATTCTCCGGCAGATGCAGATCATCAAAAAGACGTAGATATTGTTGATTCGCCAAGAAGTACAGGAAGTATTCTAAAACCACTTTTGTATGGAGCAATGTTGGATGATGGCGAATTACTGCCCAATACTTTAGTAGCTGATATACCAACACAGATTTCTGGATATACGCCTCAAAATTTCAATTTAACTTTTGATGGCGCTGTTCCTGCAAATCGTGCATTGTCACGTTCGTTGAATATTCCTGCGGTTTTAATGCTTCAGGAATTTACTGTAAACAAGTTTTACGAAGAACTTCAAAAATTTAAATTAAAAAACATAAATAAAACTCCCGATCATTATGGGCTATCGCTTATTTTGGGAGGTGCTGAAAGTAATTTATGGGATTTATGCCGCACGTATGCAAATCTTTCGTCTACGGTCAATTATTACACTAAAAATAAAAGTAAATATCGTAGTAACGAATTTACCGAACTCAATTATAAAAATGATTTTAAATCGGATTTTGGCTCAGAAACCGACCAGAAGAATATTTTGGGTGCTGGATCAATTTGGTTAACGTATAATGCGATGGAAGAAGTTAATAGGCCGGAAGGAGATGAAGCCTGGAAGTTTTATGACAGTTCGCTTAAAATTGCATGGAAAACGGGAACCAGTTTCGGAAATCGTGATGCGTGGGCTATTGGAACCAATTCAAGATATGTAGTTGGAATTTGGGTAGGAAATGCAACAGGAGAAGGAAGGCCAACTTTAACTGGAGTTACGAGCGCTGCACCAATTTTATTTGACGTTTTTAATTTATTGCCAAGACAACGATGGTTTGATACTCCGTATAATGATTTAGCAGAAGTTGAGGTTTGCCGTTTAAGCGGTTATCTGGCAAAAGAAAATTGCCCAAAAATTAAACAATGGGTCTCTAAAAAAGGTAAATCGACTAAGGTTTGTCCGTATCATAGAACCATTCATTTGGATAAAACAGAGCAATTTCAGGTTAATAGCAGCTGTGAGAGTATCGATAATATTGTGACTAGAAACTGGTTTGTACTGCCTCCTGTTATGGCTTGGTATTATAAAAGCCAGCATATTGAATATTTGCCGTTACCGCCATTTAAAGAAGGATGCGAAGGAACGCAAACTACTACAATGGACTTTATTTATCCGAAAGCGAATAGTAAAATATATTTAACAAAGGATTTTAACAGTAACATACAGCCCGTAATTTTGAAAGTAGCGTATTCTGAAAGAGATAAAGAATTATTTTGGTATGTTGATGATGTTTATAAAGCAACAACAAAAACTTTTCATGAACTGCCTATTACGCCAACAACAGGAATACATTACATAACAGTTGTAGATGCTTCTGGAAATGAAATTAGAAGAAAAATTGAAATTGTCAAGGAATAATGAATTTATTACATGATTTTGAATTTGCCATATACATTTTTATTGTTTGTAAATCGGAACGTAATTGAAGTGGTAAATCCCTCATAAGTTGGAATTTTTTCTTTGTTATATGAAAGTGAATAACCTAAGCCTAAATCTATCATGTTTAAAAAGGTTACACCTCCCATTGCATATGCATTTTTAGTAGAACTCCCAGCTTTTAAAAATAGAAAATATTCTGTATTAAATGATAAATGAAGATCTGGAAGACCATAATATTTGTCATTGTAGCTGTTTGTAATTCCGTACCCAGCACCTATGAAGAGTTTGTTGTCAGTATGGCAAACTAAACAAAATTCCATACCTGCAGTTAAAAGACTTTTGTTGGCAATTGAATAATTTAAATAAAGTATAGGCCAATCTGGAATCCTAAATTTTGGTGTAGCATTGTTTTCTCTGTAGTCAAATTCTCTCGTTTCAATTGTGTCGTCGTTTTCATTATACCATTTTGCTTTCCCAACTAAATAATCACCATTGTAATCTTTAGAATAGCCTTGAAATTGTATTTTATTGCTATTTAAATAGTAATCGTTAATTGTAAAAAGAGAGTCAGTATTCTTTATTTTATATCCTAAAGCATCTTTTGTTTTTATTTTTAAAGGCTTAATTCTGTAATAAAAAGCAACTTCTTTGGTAGATATTTTCCATTGTTTATCAAAAAAGAGAGTATCGTTTTGCGCAGCCACTTTCGAAGAAAGCAAAAAAAGGATTGTTATAAGAAGGTAAATGGCATATTTTTTTTTCTCAAAACTATAAGTCGTAACAATTTTCATTTATTATCTTTTAAAGATTATATAAACTTACTTTAAAATATAAATATTTTGTAAACGCATAAGCTTTTTTTGTGTTAGTATAAGACATAAAAGAAGTTATAAAAAAGCACAAAAAAACCGCCAATCTCACGAAAGGCGGTTTTTGATTTATTCTGAAATAACATTTCCTTTTTTATCATAGAAATGGTATTCTAAGTACGTGTAAGCGTCACGAGGTATGATTTTCACCCATTTCTTATGTTCAAAAAACCATTTTGAACGTAATGATGGAAAACCTTTACTGAGGTATGCAGCCACAAACGGGTGTGTGTTTAGTACAACCTTATTGTGGGTTTTTAAAAGTCTTTCTAAATCAGCGGTGATCTTATCAATGATTAAAATTGGAGCTTCAATTTCACCATTATGTTTGTTAGGATCTTCCTCTCTGGTTTTGATATTCACTTCTGGTCTTACGCGCTGTCTTGTAATCTGGACCAAACCAAATTTACTCGGCGGTAATATTTTATGTTTTGCTTTATCGTCGCTCATTTCTTCTCGCAAGAAGTCGAACAAAACTTTCCTGTTTTCTGGATTAGACATATCGATAAAATCAACTACGATTATTCCGCCCATATCACGCAAACGAAGTTGTCGTGCGATTTCTGCTGCGGCAATCATATTCACTTCCATGGCTGTGTCTTCTTGGTTGGTCGCTTTATTAGAACGGTTTCCGCTGTTTACGTCTATAACGTGTAACGCTTCAGTGTGTTCTATAATAAGATACGCACCTTTGCTCATGGAAACAGTTCGGCCAAAAGAAGTTTTGATTTGTCTCTCTATATTGTATTTCTCAAAAATGGGAGTGTCATTTGATTGATAAAACTTAACAATCGATTGTTTTGAAGGTGCAATTTCTTGCAAATATTCCTTCGTTTGATGGTACAACTCTTCATCATCTATTTGAATACCACTGAAGGTATCATTAAATACATCTCTTAATATCGAAGAAGCTCTATTAAGCTCTCCTAATACTTTTGATGGATGATGAGCAGTTGGTAATTTTTTACACATTGCAGACCATCTGCCAAGCAGGTTCTGCAAATCTTTTTCTAATTCGGCTACGTTTTTGCCTTCGGCTACTGTACGAACAATAACACCAAATCCTTTAGGTTTGATCGATAGAACAAGTTTTTTTAGACGATCCTTTTCTTTTTTGTCCTCTATTTTTTGAGAAATAGAAACACGGTCAGAGAAAGGAACTAGAACAATAAATCTTCCGGCAAGAGAAAGCTCAGCACTTATTCTTGGGCCTTTGGTTGATATAGGTTCTTTAACTACTTGAACTAAGACAGATTGATTGGCACTTAAAATATCAGTAATGATGCCATCTTTGTCAATCTCTTTTTCAAACTGAAAGGTTTTTAGGGAGAAATCTTTTAATTTACCTGCGCTTACAAGTTTTATGAATTTCAGCTGAGAAGCTAGATTTGGACCCAAATCGTGATAATGTAAAAAGGCATCTTTTTCGAAGCCTACATTTACAAAAGCGGCGTTAAGTCCAGCAACTGGTTTTCTGATTTTGGCAATAAAAATATCACCAACCTGAAAGTTGCTTTTTTCTTCTTCTTTGTGTAATTCAATTAGTTTTCCATCTTTTAATAAGGCAAAATCTACTGCTTCAGAACTAGATCTAATGATTAATTCTTTATTCACACTGTAAATTTTTATCTGTTTTTTCAGAAAATAGAAAAAGAGAGAAGAGTATAGATTAATAAAAATCTAAAATCTTAAGTCTAAAATCTAAAATCTTATCTACAGATGGATTAAACAATATTTTAACAGGTATTGAACCCGGGGAAAATCAGCTTGCAGTTTGTAGTTCTAAGTAATCAGTAGACTGAAGACTAAAAACTGATGACTGAATACTAATTTTCAATTTCAATGAACGTTTAAAAAGAAAAAAGTAGTTTAAAACTACTTTTTCTTTTTGTGGCGGTTAGCTCTCGCTCTTTTTTTACGTTTGTGAGTAGCTACCTTATGTCTCTTTCTTTTTTTACCACTTGGCATATTGTGTCAGATTTATGTTAATTAATATTATTTTGCTTCGTTGTTGGTTTTAACTCCTTCTACAAAAACTTTTGCAGGTTTGAAAGCAGGAATGTTGTGTGCTGGAATTTTAATAGTAGTGTTTTTAGAAATGTTTCTTCCAGTTTTTTCAGCTCTAGTTTTAACGATAAAACTACCAAAACCTCTAAGGTATACATTGTCTCCAGTCTCTAAAGAAGTTTTAACTTCTTCCATAAAAGTTTCTACTGTTGCTTGAACGTCTCCTTTTTCAAGACCTAGCTTCTCTGAAATCTTCGCTACGATATCTGCTTTCGTCATTTTCTTTCCTATTTTATTTTATAAATGGTGTACTATTTTTTTGAGTTTGCAAATATAGGAATTAAAAAAATAATTAATCAAGCTAATTCGTTAAATTTTAATTACATAAACATTTACTTTTGCAATCTAAGTATTTTGCAATGGATTTTCATAACATATTGATAAAATGGTATTTACAGCACCAGCGTGATTTACCGTGGCGAAAAACGGTCGATCCGTACCAGATTTGGCTCTCAGAAATCATGCTTCAGCAGACGCGAGTTGCGCAAGGAATGCCTTATTTTTTTTCATTTACTCAGGAATTTCCTACTGTAAAACATTTAGCAGATGCTTCAGAAGAGAAAGTTTTGAAACTTTGGCAAGGTCTGGGGTATTATTCTCGCGCTCGTAATCTTCATAAAACGGCTCAATATATATCTAATGACTTAAATGGAGTTTTTCCTGATTCTTATAAAGAGCTGCTAAAACTCAAAGGTGTTGGCGAATATACAGCTGCTGCAATAGCTTCTTTTTCTTATAATGAAGCGGTTCCTGTTGTAGATGGAAATGTGTTTAGGGTTTTGGCTCGTTATTTTGATATTGAATCTGATATTGCGCTTCCTGCAACCAAAAAAGAGTTTGCCGCTTTGGCACAGCAATTAATGCCTAAAGATAATCCAGCGATATTCAATCAGGCCATAATGGAGTTTGGTGCGCTGCAATGTGTTCCTAAAAGTCCTAATTGTGCGATTTGTGTTTTTAACGAAAGCTGTGCTGCTTTGCAAAAAGGAAAAGTAAATATGCTTCCTGTTAAGTCAAAAAAGGTAAAAGTGACCAATCGTTACTTTAATTATTTGATTTTAGAAGATGCTTCAGGAAACACATTAATTCAAAAAAGAACTGCAAAAGGAATTTGGCATAATTTATATGAGTTTCCGTTATTGGAAACGCAATCAATTGTTGATTTTGATGAGATTTCTCAAGCAGTCAAAAATGAAATTTTTACAAAGTATACTATTATAAGTATAGAAGATTGCAACGAATCGACGCTTATACACAAGCTTTCGCACCAACATTTGCATATTCAATTTTGGAAAATTAAAGTGAAAGAGGAAGTCGAAAACGGAGTAGATGCTCAAAAATTGAAAACTTTTCCTTTTCCTATTGTGTTGTATAATTTTATAGAAAAGCAAGAAATAAATTGCTAAAAAAATGTATCTTTGGGAGAAATACCACCAAAACTATGAACGGAACATTAAATAAAGTGATGCTTATTGGCCATTTAGGCGATGATGTAAAGATGCATTATTTTGATGGAGGAAACTGCATCGGACGTTTTCAGCTGGCTACCAATGAGGTATATATCAATAAAACGACTAATGAAAAGATAACTTCTACAGAATGGCATAATTTGGTTGTGCGTAATAAAGCCGCAGAGATTTGCGAAAAATATCTTTCTAAAGGAGACAAAATTTATGTCGAAGGAAGAATAAAATCTCGCCAGTGGCAAACAGAAGATGGGACGACAAAATATACGACCGAAATTCAGGTAACGGAGTTTACTTTCCTGACAACTAAAAAAGAAACTGCGTATACTAAACAAAACCAGGATACAGAGTCGGCAAAAAACACTAACTTTGATGCTCCTGAAGGGCTTCCAATTAACGATCTGCCCTTTTAAGCGATGTTTAACTAATTTTATGCAATTTGGACCCAGAGCCCAGTTTACTTTTTTCTACAAATCTTGACGCCAATTTAATTATTGGTTTCGTCGGAATTTTTATTTTATTATTTCTTTCAGCAATCGTTTCTGGTGCTGAAGTAGCTCTTTTTTCTTTATCGCAGCAAGACATAGATGATTCTTTAAATGATAGTCCAGCAAAAGGTAAAATTATTTCGAATCTACTAGAAAAGCCTAAAAAACTTTTGGCAACTTTATTGGTTGCGAATAACTTTTTTAATATTGGTGTAGTAATCCTGTTCGCTTATATAGGGCAAAATATTTTTGCCAACATAAGTTCGCCAGCCTTTAAGTTTACTCTAGAGGTAATTTTAGTTACTTTTTTAATTTTATTATTTGGCGAAGTTCTTCCTAAAGTTTACGCTAGCAGAAATAGTATTCGTTTTGCTAAGCGAGTTGCGTATCCGCTGGCATTTTTAGACAAAGTGCTTTCTCCGGTTAGTTTGCCAATGCGTGCCGTTACTATATATTTTCAAAATAAATTAGGAAAGCAAAAAAGTAATTTTTCTGTCAATCAACTTTCTCAGGCATTGGAACTTACTGATTCGGAAGGAACATCTACAGAAGAGCAGAAAATTCTAGAAGGAATTGTTTCTTTTGGAAATACAGATACAAAACAGGTAATGAGTCCGAGAATTGATATTTTTGCATTGGAAATATCAGAAACATTTGCGGAGATTTATCCTAAAATAATAGAAACAGGTTTTTCGAGAATTCCGGTTTATCGAGATAATATCGATCAGATTGAAGGCGTACTTTTCGTAAAAGATTTATTGCCTCATATTGAGAAAGAAGAATTTGACTGGACTTCTTTGATTAGAGAAGCCTTTTTTGTTCCTGAGAATAAAAAATTAGATAATCTGCTAAAGGATTTTCAGAGCTTAAAAAGCCATTTAGCCATTGTGGTTGATGAATATGGAGGTACTTCTGGATTAGTTTCTTTAGAAGATGTTATCGAAGAAATTGTTGGTGATATTAGTGATGAGTTTGACGATGAAAATCTAAACTTCTCGCAGATCGATGAGAATAATTTTCTTTTTGAAGGAAAAATAAACCTGAAAGATTTCTATCGAATTGTAGATGTCGATGAAGATGTCTTTGAAGCTCATAAAGGAGAAGCCGAAACATTGGCCGGATTCATTCTGGAGATTTTGGGTAATTTTCCGAAAAAAGATCAAAAAGTGCCTTTTGAAAACTGTATTTTCACTGTAGAAACAGTTGATAAAAAGCGTGTAAAACAAATAAAAGTAACAATAAATAAAAATGTTTAATAAAATACTTTCAATAACAGCAATTTTGCTTGCTCTAACGGTTATAAGCTGTAAAAATGATGTTTTGCCAAAACCAGCAAGTTACCTGCGATTAGATTATCCGGAAGCAAAATATGTGAATTTTGAAAACAATTGTCCGTTTGCTTTCGAAATGAATGAAGATGCAATCATCAAAGGAGAGAAAGAATGCGGATTTGCAATCACGTATCCAAAGATGAAAGCAACGATTTATTTGACATATAAGCCAGTAAATGGAAATATTGATAAGTTATTGCGTGATGCACAAAAACTGACTTACGAACACGTTATTAAAGCCGATGATATTTTGGAACAGCCGTATTTAAATCCGCAGAAAAAGGTTTACGGAATGTTTTATCAAGTTGACGGAAATGCAGCGACAAACTCTCAATTTTACGTTACAGATAGCACAAAACATTTTTTAATAGGTTCTGTGTATTTTTATGCAAAACCAAATTTCGACTCGATTATGCCTGCCGCGAGTTACGTTAAAAATGATATGCAGCGTTTGATGGAAACGTTGAAATGGAAATAAAAAAAGGAATCCAAATCGGATTCCTTTTTTTATTGTAATTGATCTGTTTACGATTTAAAATTCGAAACTTTATATGTTTTCCCATCTCCAGTTTCTTGAACCACTTTTGTTAAAGATTCTGAGTTTTGGATTGTTTTGTCAAAACTTACCGTTGCAGTTTTTTTGTCAAAATCAACTGTTGCTTTGTCAACGCCGTCAAGATTAGCTAATTCTTCTTCTATTGTTTTTGCGCATCCCATAGCACAAGTCATTCCGTCAATTTTGAAGCTTGCTGTTTGAAGATTTTCGGCAGCAATAGGTTTGTGTTCTTTTGGAGCACTTTTTTCTGCATTTACAACCTCAAGACTTTTGTCTTCTGCTTTTTTACAGCCAACAAATACTAAACCAGCGATTGCTGCAGCGAATAAGATTTTTGAAATTTTCATTATATATAAATTTAAAAATTGCGAATAAGATTCTTGCAAAATTAATAAAAAGAGAATGCTTAGTCCGTAAAATAATTACAAATTTGCAGTAAATAACAATTTATGGAAACAAAACAGTTAAAGTGGATTTACTTAACGATACTTTCTCTTATCTGGGGAAGCTCTTTTATTCTAATAAAAAAAGGATTGATTGGCTTAAGTGCTGTTCAGGTAGGATCGTTCCGAATTATTTTTGCTGCTTTGTTTTTATTGATTGTGGGTTTTAATAGTCTGAAAAAGATTTCGCGCCGCCAATGGAAATTTGTCGCCATAACTTCGCTTTTCGGGACTTTTATACCGGCTTATCTTTTTGCTATTGCAGAAACTCAGGTTAATAGTTCGATAGTTGCGATTTTAAATTCGTTAACGCCATTAAACACTTTGATTCTAGGAATTATAGCATTTGGGATTCAGTTTCAAAAACGACAGGTTTTAGGCGTTTTTGTCGGACTTGTAGGTTGTCTGCTTTTGGTTTTAAGCGGAGATTCTGCAAGTGGAACTCAAAATTACCTCTATGTTTTATTGGTTGTTATTGCAACGCTTAGTTATGCTATTAACGTAAATCTAATTAAAAAATATCTTCACGATCTAAATTCTGTAAGTATTACAACAGGAAATTTTGCAGTTTTACTTTTACCTGCATTAATCATTTTAAGTACAACCGATATCAGTCAGAAAATACATTTTGCAGAAACACAGCATTCTATACTTTTTGTAGCGATTTTAGGTGTTCTTGGGACAGGAATCGCCAACATTCTTTTCTTCAAGCTGATTCAGATGTCATCGCCAGTTTTTGCAACATCTGTGACATATTTAATTCCGATCGTAGCATTCTTCTGGGGACTTTTAGATAATGAATTCCTGACGCCAATTCAATCTGTTGGCGCTTTTATTATTTTAATTGGAGTTTATTTGTCGGCTAAGAAGTGATTTGAATTGTGAAATGTTACTTGTAAAATGTAAAATGTGATTTGATGCGAATGTCTCCCTGAGCGATTCCGAGGCTTGGGGAGAAAGGCGTTCCAATAGGGGTGGGGCTTCGACTTCATTCAGCCTAACAAAAGAGAGTTTTTTTCTAATATCGCGGAGTCGCTTAGCCTGACAAAACGTAATGAATAAAAAAAAGCTTTGTCAAAGTTTTAAACTTTGACAAAGCCTTAAAGTCTTAGGCCCTTAGCAACTTAGTATCTTAGTATCTCAGAACTTAGCATCTTTTAAAGAAAATCTTTCTCAGAAACCCCTTCGTTAATCTTAATATCAGACATCTTAATATCTAATTCAAAACCAACATTCTGAACTAAGTTAAAAGGAACTTTAACGCCTTTTACTTCTTTATAATCATTGAAATTAGTGATTTGTTCAACTGATTTTCCGCCTTGTTCGCGAACTTTAGATTCGGCTGTTTTTAATCCAGATTTAACGTCGTAATAATACTTTGTTTTGCCATCTTTAATTACGTAAGCATCATTTCCGTTAATTGGTTCAATTCCTTCTACTTTAAGGTCTGTTCTTTTTACAAGTTGTAATTCTTCAAAAGGAGCGGCATTAGCTTTCATTTCGGCTAAATCTTCACCTTCAAGGTTTTTTCTTTGGCCTTGCTGTTCAACGTAAGCACCTTTTTCGTTAACCACCTGTTTCATTAAATTCATAGTTCCCATAGAAAGCGAAACCATCATTTTTCCTTTCGAATCTAATTTAGAGGTAAACGTTAATGGATTAGGGGCCTGCGGAACAGTTGTTGTGCCATTCATGTATAATGTTTTTACTGCGGTAACAGCTTTTTCTCCACCAATTGCGTTAATATAGTTTTCAAAAACCGTTTTTGCGCTAACATCTTTAGGAGCCTCTTTTTTTGTAGCAGGTTTTTCAACTGGATTTCCGTATTTGTCGAAATAATGAATCGGAATTTGTAATTTTTCTAAACCAGGAAGTACATCAGAACCTTTGCCAACTATTACGATACGCATATTGTCTAACAAGAAATACTTGTTGGCCACACGATAAATATCATCGGCAGTAACATTGTTAATGGTCTGAATGTATTTTTCGTAGAAATCTGCAGGAAGTTTTTCTGTTTCAATGTTCAAGGCGTAACGCGCAACAGCTTGCGGTTTTTCAACTTGCATTACAAATCTTCCAATATAGCCTGCTTTTACATTTCTTAAAACTTCTGGATCAACTCTTTCTGTTCTAATTCGCTTTATTTCTTTAACGAATTGAACAACAGCGCTATCTGTTACCGTATTTCTAACAGCAGATGAAGCCTTAAATTTAGTGACATATTTCCCGCTCCCAATGCTAGAACTTGCTCCATAAGTCCAAGCGTGCTGTTCGCGTAAATTCATGTTTAAGTAGCTATTAAAATCGCCTCCAAGAATTTGATTGGCAATAACGGCAGGAAAAAAATCTGGATCGTTCATTCTTAAATTTACCGTATTTACTAATGAAATTTCAGATTGAACCGCATTTGGAACATCAACAAAATCGATTTGTAAGCTCGAAACATTTACTGGAGTTGGGTAAGTGTTTTTTGGTGCAGTCTGCTTTTTCCATCCGCTGAATAATTTTTCAACAGCAGTTTTTGCTTCTTTAAATTTGACGTCTCCAATAATAACTAAATAAGCATTTTCTGGAACGAAATAAGTATTGTAATTGTTTTGGACATCTGCAAGAGTTACATTTTTTACAGTCTCTTCAGAAAGATATTCTCCTACCGGATGATTTTTCCCAAAAGCCAAAACGTCAACTACTCGGTTTGAAATGGCAGGAACGCTTTTTTCGTCGGCTTTAAGACCTTCCAAAAGTTTTGCTTTTTCTTTATCAAATTCAGTTTGAGTGAAATTAGGTTGTAAAGCACCTTCTGCTAAAAGCTCTAAAACGCGGCCAGAATATTTTGACAATGAACTTGCATAGGCGCCTTGAGAAGTAAAGTTGATATTAGCTCCGTAAAAATCAATTTCTTCGTTAAAAGCTTCTTTGGTTGTTTTTTTAGTTCCGTTTCCAATTAAGCTGCTGGTCAATTCATCAACCCCTTTTTTGTTGCCTTCAGTAAACGGAGCATTATCTAAAGTAAGTGTATAGCTCACTCTAGGTAATTTGTGGTTTTCAACAACTAAAACTTTCATTCCGTTTGCTAAAACAAAGGTCTGCGGTTTTTTGATGTTGACTACTGGGGCATTTCCTGGTTTGGGTTGTGGACGATCTTGTGCTTGCATAATTCCAGTTAGGAAAATAAGGATTAAAAAAGGATATATTTTTTTCATGATTCGATATTCTTAGTTTTGAGATTTGGCAGTAGGAACATAATCTAAAATCAAACGCTGATTCGGATTCAGGTATTTTTTGGCAACTTCTCTAATTTCTTCTCTCGTAATAGAATGGTAAATGTCGATTTCGGTATTAATTAAATTGACATCTCCGTAAAGAAGATAATAAGAAGCCAGATTTTCTGCAATTCCTTCTACGCTTGCATTGGCATTTACGTAATTGTTATCGAATTTATTCTGTAATTTTTCATAATCTTTTTCGGAAATAAGATCGGTTTGGATTTTTACAATTTCCTCATCCATTTCCTTTAAAATATCATTAATGGTGTATGGTGCCATTGGTAGGCCGTAAAGAATGTACATTCCATAATCTTCTTGACTAAATCCTACTGCGCCAATTTGTAACGCCATTTTTTTGTCGTCAACTATTTTTTTATAAAGTTTAGAACTTTTTCCATCACTTAAATAAGAAGAAATTAAATCTAAAACCCTTGCATCTCTTGTTTTCATTGAAGGTGTTCTATAAGAAGCCACAATCATTGGGATCTGAATATTCGGATCTTCGTAAGTTGCTTTAATGGTTTGGTTTATAGGTTCTTCTGTGTAGGTTTGTTTTTTAACTTCTTCACCTTTTGGAATTGGTCCAAAATATTTCTGAATCCATTCTTTGGTTTTTGTTTTTTCAAAATCTCCTGCAACGACCAAAACGGCATTATTTGGAGTATAGAATTTTTTATTGAAAGCTTGGAATTCTTCAAGAGTTGCGGCATCCAAATCTTTCATAGAACCAATTGTAGTCCATCTATAAGGATGATTTTTGAACATGTTCTTTTTAACCTCAGGAAGAATATTTCCGTACGGCTGATTGTCATAACGCATTCTTTTTTCTTCTTTTACGACTTCATTCTGCGTGTCAACTCCAATCTTATTAATAATAGGATGCATTAATCTTTCAGATTCCATCCATAAACCAAGTTCTAAACTGTTAGAAGGAAAAACTTCATAATAATAAGTTCGGTCATCAGATGTGTTGGCGTTGTTTACGCCTCCATTTGCAGTAACAATTTTCATCCATTCCCCACGTTTTATATTTTGGGTTCCTTCAAATAATAGATGTTCAAAAAAGTGAGCAAATCCAGTTCTGTCAGGACGTTCGTCTTTTGATCCCACATGATACATTACCGAAGTGATAACGACAGGGGCAGAAGGGTCATTGTGTAAAATGACATGTAGGCCATTGTCTAAGTCGTATTCTTCGAAAGCTACTTTTTGGGCATGAGCCACTCCGCCAAGCATTAATGCAGCACTTAACATCATTACTGATTTTTTCATAAAGATTAATAATTTTAAAATATCAACATATAGTAGGTAGATAAGAGTTGATTTTGGTTACATCAAAAATAGTTTTTTTTAATTACGAATTGTAGATTTGTTTTTAAATAAATACGATTTTAACAATCTTTTACTTTAAATTAATTCTATTTTATGTGCAGAACTACTTGAAAAACAAGGTTTTTTCGGGTAAAAATATTTTTGCTTGTATGGGTTGCATAGTAAATTATTAGTTGTATATTTGCAACCTTAAAATTCAATAAATCAATTTGATATGTATGCAATCGTAGAGATAGCAGGGCAACAATTTAAAGTAAGCAAAGACTTAAAGGTTTATGTTCACCGTTTAGCTAATGAAGAAGGTTCAAAAGTTTCTTTTGACAAAGTTCTTTTATTAGATGATAATGGAAATGTAACTTTAGGCGCCCCAGCTATAGAAGGTGCTTCAGTAGAAGCTAAAGTGTTACAACACTTAAAAGGTGATAAAGTTATCGTTTTCAAAAAGAAAAGAAGAAAAGGATACAAAAAAAGAAATGGTCACAGACAATATCTTACACAAATTGTAATTGAAGGTATTACTGCAGCAGGAGGAACTAAAAAAGCAGCAGCTAAAAAAGCGGTTGTAGCAGAAGAAGCAGCTACTGAAGAAGTAGAAGCTCCAAAAGCTAAAAAAGCAGCTCCAAAAGCAAAAAAAGAAGCTACTAAAGAATAATAACAATATTTAAACTCATACGTCATGGCTCACAAGAAAGGTGTCGGTAGTTCGAAGAATGGTAGAGAATCAGAATCAAAACGTTTAGGCGTTAAGATTTATGGTGGACAAGCTGCTATTGCTGGGAACATCATCGTTAGACAAAGAGGTTCAAAACACAATCCAGGTGAAAACGTTTACATTAGTAAAGATCACACTCTTCACGCAAGAGTTGCTGGAGTTGTTAAGTTCCAAAAGAAAAGAGATAACAAATCTTATGTATCTATTATTCCTTTCGAGGCTTAATAATTTAAGATTACTTTTTATAAAAAACCCGTTCAGAAATGATCGGGTTTTTTTATTTCTATAGCTTTTTTGGAAAGACTTTAAAACTTACATTTGTTTAGCCTCTTTAAATAAAAAAGTTTGAAAAAGATTTTATTATTGTTTTTGTTGTGCTGTCTTGGCACTTATGCAAATACTCCTTCGGAAAATATTGTAAGTCATTTAAGTTCTTTAAATGAAAAACAGAAAAAAACTTTATATGAATTTGAAGTTCTAAAAAGGAATGGCTTTAAAACAGATCAATTTTGGGAGGAAAACAAAAGATTGTTTCCAGAGTTTGATTCTAAAACGAGAGATGAATTAGCGCAGCAGATTTTTGAAAATTCCAAAGTAATCTACGAACCTCAAAAAAACTCCAGAGTTCAAATTTGGATGCAGACTCAATTGTTTACGAACTGGATGTTTTATTTGTCGGCCTTTATAGCTATTTGTGCGGTTATCGCGCTCTTTAAAAAATATTGGAGTTTATGGATTGGATTTCTTCTCAAGCGTTTAGAGCCTGTTTTAAGATATTTATTTTCTCCCTTATTGTTGACTTTTGAATTGCTGGTAATCGGACTCGCTTGTATCTTTTATGCTGTTTCTGTTGAGGATTTTGTAGTGCGAACAGTAATTATTCATTTAGGATTATTTTTATTGTGGAGTCAGTCAACGGCTTTGTTTACTAGAGAATATTGGGTTAAAAAATACGTTTTTGAGATCGGAAGTAATTTCTGGGGAAAAGATCCGTGGGAGACCATAAAAACAATATGTCTGCCAGCTGTTTTGGTTACATTGGCTCTTTGGTATGTATTGTATAAAGTTCCTGCAGATATTTTTTATAACTACGAAATTGTGGTTTCAGCAATTGCTGCAATTTATGCTTTACCGTTTTGGCGTACATTGGAAAAATTTATGTATCCAATTTTATTTCCTTTTAAGAATGAAGTATATAGAGAAAGAAGTGTCAATTCTCTAGCCGCATGTACAGTTGTAGCGGTTGTTTTGACTATTGTTCTTGTGCTGCAATGGAGTGCTGTTTTTTATAATGTTATTGCGGCATTCATAAGTTTGGAGATTTTTTCATTTTTAATACTGTCATTAAAAATGAATCATAAATACAGTTTTAGAAATTATTATTTTATACAATTGGTAACGTTCCTTTTTCTTGGTGCGGTTTTTCTGTATGGTTTTTATTTTGGTTTATACGAAGTGATCTGGTTTGCCATTATAGGATCAACCTTATTTGTAATAATAAAGTATATGGAAGTTTTTTCTTTTTTCTCAAATTGGAAAAGAGGAAGAGGTTGGGCTTGGAAATTATTGGGACTTGCTTTATTGTTGTGGTTAATGGGCAAAGGGATTTTGTATGTTTCTAAATTTGTCTTTTCTTAATTGAAATTATAAAATATTGTTTTCTTTTTTCCACTTGCGAATTCTGCCTCTTGCATTATTGTAAGGAGATGCCGTATTAAATTGTATCATTCTGCCTAATGTCCACTTTTCATACCAAGCGGTTTCATATAATTCGGTATTAGATTTCTCTTCAATTAAAGAAAGAATCTTTTGAACGGTATTGTTTAGTTTAGTGCATAAGGTATTAAAGTCGTCTTTTTCATAATCCTTATAGAATTTTTGTGCCAGTTTTCCCAATTCATTCCATTTGTAACCTGTTTCAGGAAAATCGACCGTTTCGTTTAGTTCTTTCTTTGTGTTCCATTTTAGCACCAATTCTCCCCATCCTATTAAATAAGAAACAAGATTGTTAATGCTTATTAATGTATCTTTTGCATGCCCCTGTAAATTTGGAATTGTGGTGGATTCTTCAGGAGTTTTAGACAACTCTTTTTTGAGCTTACTGTAATTGGTTTTGATTGCAGTTTGCAATTCTTCTTTGTTTTTTGGAATAGCCATGATTTAAGAGAGTAAAACTTTATCAAATTTATATAAAAAAACCTTTGTCAAAATTTTACAATATGACAAAGGTTGATATGTTGAGATCCAGTTTGGAATTTTGTAGTTTGAAATTTTAATCTTCAGTGTCCTTAGTTTCTTCCAGGTCTTCAGTTTTTCTTCCCACTTTTACTTTTGGATTATCCTGTGTTCCTGTTACAGTTAACGGAATTCCAAAAATACCAAAAGGAGGCAGTCCTAAACGCATTTTTAGGTTAAGTCTTCCGTCTAGGCTTGATGTTCCTTCGATTCTTGGTCTAAAGCCAGCAAACTTAAATTTAAAGCGCTCTACAGTTATAATATTGTTTTTAACGGTTGTTTTAATATCTACTTTAGAAAGATCTGGATTTTTCATAGACTCTGAATTTGTTTGTTTGCTTACAGCATTAAACATTTTCAAACCTCTCACTTTTACATCTTTTACAGAAAGTGTCCCACCGCCTACAAGGGAAGGATAGACAGGATCCATATTTGCATTTAAGCGACCTTTTAATTGATAATCTAAAGAAACAATCCCTTGTGCTTTCTCTGCAGCGCTGGCCATTTTTCTGAAAACTTCGATTTCATTATACGCTCTTTTAATATCAAAATCAGTAGCTTTTATAGCATAATCAAAATTTGCTTTTTGCGGAGTTACAGCTTGATAATTGGCGTTCATAGAAACGTTGCATCCAATTAGGTTGAAACCAGTATTTTGCATAGTTAATTTACCATTTTTCATGGTTAAATTTCCAGTTGCATTTTGCAGATTTAGTTTGTCGAAATTAACTTTTTGTGCATTTGCGAATAACTGTAAATTCAAATTGTTTGGAATGATAATAACGCCAGTTTGGGTGTTGTTTGATTGTTTGGCTTCTGTTTTTGGAGCTGGACTTTGTGTTACAGGTGTATTAGGATCTACACTCGACATAAATTCGTCAATATTGATATATCGAGAAGTAACTTTAAAAGAGCCTCTTAAAACGCCTGTATTGGTCATGGCGTAATTGAAAACATTCTGTAAATAACCATTCATTTTAAAATCAGATTGTCCGTAAGCGGCCAAGAAATTATTGAACGACATTTTATCCTGATTGATTTTGAAAATTCCTTCTTTGATAATGAATCTCTTTGGAAGATATTCAGAAGCAATTCCGATGTTTCTTAATTCAAGAGTTCCTTTATTGTTTAGTTTGCTGTAATTTCCTTTTTCGGCATCGCTTTGTTTTCCTTTCAAAGACAAATCTGCTTTTACGAAACCGTCAAGATCAAGGCCTTTTTGCGAGAAAACTTTATAAATTCTGCTCACATCCAATTCTCCTTTTGCTTTTATGTCGTAATTTAAATCGTCAAAATTGCTTAAATAAGCTTGCACAAAAACCGGTTTTCCTTCAAAAGTAAATTGAGTTGGGGTTAAGTTTATTCTTAAATCCTCAAAAGTCCCTTTTTGGTTTTCGATTTTCGATTTAATAGTAATGTTTGTAATCGGATTTGGGTAATACGGTGTTTTTAAATAACCATTTTCTAAATTAACGATTCCGTTTGTAACAGGAAAACGCTTGTTTTTTTGATCGAATACTCCGTTTGCTTTTACATCTCCAGCCAAAGCTCCTTTTAGCTCAATATCAGGAATTCCGAGTGCTTTGGTTAGCTTTTCAAGATCAATTTTAGCTTTAAAATCGGCGTTAATTTCGGGTGTGTTTACCCCTTTAACCAAAAATGTAGATTTTAAATAATCCTGATTAATGTTCAAGGAAAGGTTTTTTGCATCGACAATAACCAGATCCGGATTTAAAGACGGAACTTTTGTTTTAATGTCTAAATTTAAGTTTGAAACAGGGAATGAGCTTTTGTTATAATTGACAAAACCGTCATTTATCTTTACATCTAAGTTCAAATCTGGAGCAATATTTTCTGAAGCGATATACTTTCCTTTTAAGGTCAGTAAAAGATTCGTATTTCCTTTCAATTCGGTTTTAGAAAGCCAAGTAATGTATTTTGGAGGAAAAGCGGTAAAAACATCATATAGATTGCTATTGTCAGATTTAATAACAAAATCCATGTTGTAACCATCTTTTAAAATGTCAAATTTTCCTTTAAAGTCAACCAGAAGCTGATTGATTTTAAGGTTGTTTTGTTGGAAAAAGAAAGAAAGCGAGTTGATGTTGACTTTTGTGATCAAATCAGCATCAATTTTTTTGTTCATTAAATAAGGTTCGTCTTCATAAACGATATTTAATTTCTCGATTTTAGCTTTCGAATACAAATCAAAAACTGCTTTATTCAAATCTCCTTTTCCTAAATAATTAAATCCGTAAGCATCAAAATGGACTTTTGTCGATTTATCGTCGTAAATAATTTTACTATTCAAAATCTCAATTCGCTCTAGTTTTAAGGCAGTGTCGGAGCTGTCTTTTGGTTGTGAAGCCTGTTCCTGAGATTTATAAATGTTGTAATTGGCTTCTCCATTTGGATTCACTTTTACATTTATAAAAGAATCGGATAAATAGATCTGGTCAATTTTTACCGATTTGCTGAAAATAAGACTCGCTACATTGATTCCGAAAGAAACCTCTTTTGCAGTGATAAATTTTTCGTTTGTATATGGAGCTGAACCATTTAAACTTAAATTATCTAAAGTTAAAGTAAGAGAAGGAAAATGGCGGAAGAATGAGACAGAAACGTCAGAATAATTTAGTTCTGCGCTTAATCTTTCATTAGCTGTTTTCTTTATTTGCTCTTTTATTTGATCCTCAAAGACGATAGGCGTTAAAAATAATAATCCTATAATAACCGCGAAAGTTATTCCGAAATACTTCGCAATTTTAAAAACGATTGATCTGGACTTACTTTTCTGCATAGCGAATAGTGGTGTTTAAATATGAAAATAGAGTAATAAAAAAGAGCGTAATTTATCCGTGAACGGTTTCGTTTTTACCATAATTAGTAATAATCGAACCTTCATATTCAATCCATTCTTTCCAGCGTTTATCGATATCAATATTATCTTGATATTTTCTGGCAAATCCTAAAAATGTAGTGTAATGGCCAGCTTCAGAGATCATTAAATCGCGGTAGAATTTTGCTAATTCTTCATCTTTAATGTTTTCAGAAAGTACTTTAAAGCGCTCGCAACTTCTAGCTTCGATCATTGCAGAAAACAATAATCGATCGCAAAGTGCATCTCTACGGCTACCATCTTTTTTCATGAATTTAAAAAGTACATTTACGTAATGATCTTTTCTTTCGCGGCCTAAAGCAAGTCCGCGTTGCTTTATAATGTTATGAACCATCTGAAAATGTTCCAGTTCTTCTCTTGCAATTTCAAGCATTTCGGTTACCAATTCTTCGAGTTCAGAGTTGTAAGTAACGATACTAATCGCATTTGAAGCCGCTTTTTGTTCGCACCAGGCATGATCCGTTAAAATTTCTTCGATATTTGACTCAACGATATTTACCCAGCGCGGGTCCGTAGCTAATTTTAATCCCAACATAATTTCCCACCATTTAGATTTTGCAAAATTAGTGTTTTTTTACGACCGAATTTCAGGAAATTGGGTGCAAATCCGCGGAAAATAGTATTATTTTGTAATATGAAACAAAGATTATGAATCAAATCAAAAAACTTTTAATTATAGGGTTTGTCTGGCCCGAGCCAAAGTCTTCTGCAGCAGGTGGAAGAATGATGCAATTGATTTCTATTTTCAAAGAAAATGGATTCGAAATTACTTTTGCAAGTGCGGCTCAGGATAGTAATTTTATGGTTGATTTGTCTGAGTTTGGAGTAATAAAAAAGAACATCGAACTCAATTCTTCCACTTTTGATGATTTTATCTTGGAATTAAATCCAGATGTTGTCTTGTTTGATCGCTTTATGATTGAAGAACAATTTGGGTGGCGCGTAATTGAAAAGTGCCCAAAAACGATTAGAATTTTAGACACAGAAGATGTGCATTGTTTAAGAACGGCGAGGCAAAAAGCTTTCAAGGAAAATCGCATTTTTGAAATCCAAGATTTGTTATCTGAAGAAGTAGCAAAACGAGAAATTGCCAGTATTTTAAGATGTGATCTGTCTTTGATTATTTCTGAATTCGAAATGAATATTCTAAAAGATGTTTTCAAAATTAATGAAGACTTATTTTTTTATCTTCCTTTTTTGGTGGATGAAATGAAAGAAGAAGAACTTTTGAAATTGCCTTCTTTTGATGAACGAAAAAATTTCATTTTCATTGGAAACTTTCTTCATGAACCAAATTGGAATACCGTTCAATATTTGAAAGAAGTAATCTGGCCTTCTATAAAAAGAGATTTTCCAGAAGCCATTTTGGAAGTTTACGGAGCATATCCCTCACAAAAAGTACTGCAATTGCATCAGCCAAAAAATGGTTTTTATATAATGGGAAGGACTGAAGATGCCAATGAAGTTGTGAAAAAAGCTAGAGTAGTTCTAGCGCCAATTCGTTTTGGTGCGGGTTTAAAAGGTAAGCTTTTAGAAGCCATGCAATGTGGAACGCCAAGTGCGACAACGTCAATTGGTTCTGAAGCAATGCATGAAAATTTGCCTTGGAATGGTTTTATTGAAGATGATTCGGTTGAGTTTGCAAAAAAAGCGATTGAGCTTTATAAAGATGAAAATCTTTGGAGACAATCACAAAAAAACGGAATTAAAATCATTAATAAATGCTATCAAAAAAGCACTTATTCAAGTCAATTGATTTCATTGATAAATTCACTTTTAATAGATTCTAAAAGCCACCGACTTCATAATTTCATAGGAAATCTGCTGCAGCATCACGCTTATACAAGTACGAGATACATGTCTAAATGGATAGAAGCGAAAAATAAGTAATTAGTAACAGTTTTACAGTAATCAGCAAACTGCGACTCTAAACTAAGCATCCATTTTTCCAAAACCTACCGTTTCGCGATAAATTTGTGGAGAAACATCGGCATTAGTTTTAAAGAAACGACTGAAATAATGTTCATCATCATAACCTAATTCGTATGCAATTTCTTTGACCGTTTTGTTGGTCATGTATAATTCCCTTTTGGCTTCAATGATGATTCTTTCCGAAATTAAATCTGTTAAGGTTTTATTGAAATAATTCTTAGATAATTTTGCCAAGGCTTTTGGAGAAATGTTCAATAATTCAGCATAGTTTCCAGCAGAATGTTTCGTTTTAAAATTCAGTTCAATGGCATCTTTTAAGTTTTGGAGAATTACGGGTTCTTTAGAATCTGGAACCGATTTCATTTCTTCCAATTGTTCTGTTTTTAATCTTGAAGCGGTAATTAGAAATATTTTCAAATAAGAAATCAATAATTCATACTGCGCCAATTCTGCATTTTGAATTTCAGCTTTCATCTGATCAATTACCATATTAAAAGTTTGTGAAGCTTGTTCTGTAACCTGAACATACGGAGGCTGATAAATATTATTGAATAAAACGCCATTGCAAGAAACTTCTTTTTGATGCATGTGAATGCAATAGAAATCAGAATGAAAATGGATTGCGATTCCTTCAATTGGTTCGCTTACACAAAGCATAAAAGGCTGGTAAGGCGAAAAGGCGAGAAGTGAATTTTCTTCAAAATGATGTTCTGCAAAATCGGCTTTTACTTTGCCTTTTCCTTTGGTTACCCAAATTAAAGAGTAATAATTGTTTCGCTGCAAATGATCAAAATAGCTGTTGTCTTCAAAAGGAAGGATTTTAAAGGCCAAATTTCCATTCTGCGGATTTATTAAAGTGAAAACATTTTGAGCGCTCATATTCGGTCTTGTTTTTGAAAATATAAAGATAGTTATGAAATAAATTCACAACTATCTTTATAAATTGTTTTTTGTTATAGTAATTGCGTAAATCTTGATTTAAACTGTCGGAAAGTCTATTTGAGTATTTGCTACATTGTTAAAGTAGTTTGTCAATACATTCAAAGCTACATGAGCGATAGTTTCTGCAATTTCAGCATCTGAAACTCCTGCGTTTTTAGCTTTGTTTACATCTTCGTCATTTACTAAACCGCCTTTGCTGATTAGTGTTTTAGCCAATTTTAAAATAGCCTCTGTTTTGGCATCATCGGAATTTCCTGTTCTCGCTGCTTTTAAAATTGCAGGATCTGCTTTTACCAATTTTTCTCCAATAAAAGTGTGCGCTGCTAAACAATAATCGCAAGAGTTGCTTTCTGAAACCGCCAAGGCAATTAATTCGCCTGTTTTTGCGCTTAATTTTCCGTGGCTTAATGCACCGCTCAAATTCAAATATCCTTCCAAAACGGCTGGAGAATTTCCCATTGTTCTCATCATGTTTGGAACAACGCCTAATTTTGCCTGAACTGCGTTGAATAAATCTTTAGTTTTTCCTGTTACTTCTTCTGGGTTTAAAGCTGTTAATCGTGTCATTTTATTTAATATTTAATTGCTATTATTTGTTGTTGTCTTTTGACATTACAAAGTTGCGACGATTACAGATTTTAAAACATGGAGAATGTACGCTATGTGATGGACAATTTTCCCCAGTGGTTTTTCAGGAGCTAATCCCGCTATCCGTTGCAATCTTTTGTGCCGAACCCCGGCACAAAAGGATTTCCACTTCTATCGGGGCTAGAACACTCGTTTTCATAAGATTGTTTTCGTTTATTTGTCATCCTGACGAAGGAAGGATCACACTAGAAATTCTGCAAACAATTAACACAATCTTGTCATTTCGACGAAGGAGAAATCTTCGCGAGTAACTCCGCAATGAGAATCCAATCTTTGTCGAGCTTCTTGTGAAGATTTCTCCTTCGTCGAAATGACAAATAAGGCGTAAAAAAAAAGTGGCTATTCCTAAAGAACAGCCACTTTTTAGAGTTATAATCTTGAAAAAATTATTTCAAAACACCTTCAGCATCCTGAATTGTAGTTGCATGATAGCCAGATTTAGCTTTGTCAAATACTTGTTTAGCCCAAATTTTTCCTTCTGGAGTTTTAACCATTTCTTTATAAAGCATCATAATAGAGCCAGTTCTGCTGCTTCCAATTAGGAATTGTTCAATTGCAGGATTTGCTACTTTATATTGATGACGAATTGCCTGAACAAACCATTGGCGTTTAATGATGAAATTACCGCCTTTAGTAAAGTTGAATTCTTTATCAATTGCTTCCATTTCTTTTGCAGTAATATCAACAGGAAGATGATCAATAAAATGCTGTTTTTCTGCTGTAGTTGTGATTTTTTTGCTTAAACCTGCAACGCCAGTTTCTCTCCAGCTTTTTTGAATAGCATCAATGGCATCAAAATCTGCAGAACTTACAGGAAGAATGTTTGACGGAATTCCTGGTTTGTAAATCCAGTTGTCTAATTGGATTTTATCTGCTAAAGCTTTGTCGCCTTTAATAAGGTTTTCGTTGATGTATTTAACGAAATCTTCTGTTGTAATAGATTGAAAAGCGTGAGAATCAAAATAATTTTTAATAAACGGATCGAATTTTTCACGCCCGACAGCATTTTCAATAACTCTTAAAAAAGCATATCCTTTTACGTAAGGAATCATACTGATACCTTCATCAGGGTTTCTTCCTGTCAAGCTAACTTTTAATCTTGTGTCTGGATTTGTATCTCCATATTCGGCAACATTATCAACCAATTCTTTATTGGTGATAACATTCTGCATGTCAAATTCTTTCTTCCCGAAGATTGCTTCTCCAATTCTATGCTCAACATAAGTAGTAAAACCTTCGTTTAACCAAATATCATCCCAAGTTGCGTTTGTAACTAAGTTTCCGCTCCAGCTGTGTCCCAATTCGTGTGCTAGTAAACTCGTAAGAGAACGATCTCCAGCAATTACTCCCGGAGTTAAGAAAGTCAAGTTTGGATTTTCCATTCCGCCATAAGGGAAACTTGGAGGTAAAACTAGAACATCGTAACGTCCCCAGCGGTATGGTCCGTATAGTTTTTCGGCAGCATTTACCATTTTTCCTAATTCAGCAAATTCATAAGCAGCGCTTTTTAGAACAGATGGTTCTGCGTAAACTCCAGTTCTGTTGTCGATTGCTTGAAATTCGATATCTCCAACAGCAATTGCCATTAAATAAGAAGGAATTGCTTTGTCTTGTTTGAAAGTATAAACTCCGGTATCATTTTTCTTCTGCGGATTTACAGCGCTCATTACGGCTAATAAATCTTTAGGAACCGTAACTTTTGCATTGTAAGTAAAACGAATTCCAGGTGAATCTTGACACGGAATCCATGTGCGTGACCAAACACTTTCGCCTTGAGAGAAAACAAAAGGTTTCTTTTTGTCTGCAGTTTGTTCTGGTTTTAACCATTGCAATGCCACAGCATCTTTAGTGGTGTTGTAGTAAATATTTACTTTGGTTGTATTGGGTTCGATTGTAATATGAAGCGGTTTTCCGTGAAATTCAGTGGCTGCCCCAAGTTCGAATTTGGTTTCTTTTTCGTCATCGCCTAAAGTTACTTTTGTGATGTCTAAAGTGTTTTCGTCGAAAATAATTTCGTTCCCTTTGCTGATGTTATCAATTGTCCAAGATGCTTTTCCTGAAATTGTCTGTGTATCAAAATCAACTTTAATATCAAGATCAAGATGTTTTACAACAGCAAGTTCTGGTTTAGAATAACTGTGTTCGTCTACAACGTTGGTTGGTTTTTCTGTTTGCTCTTTTTTCTGGCAGGCAATTGCTGTCAGAAATAAAGTAACAAGAATTAGTTTCTTCATTTTGTGAGGTTTTGAATTTGAGGATGAAAATTAAACAAAAAATCCCGTCCCGAAAAACTTCGGGACGGGATTTTATTATGGATACCTTCGACTTCGCTCAGGCTGGCAATTTGAAATTATGCCAACATTGTAACTGGGCTTTCGATGTATTGTTTTAATGTTTGTAAGAACTGAGCTCCAGTTGCACCGTCAATTGTTCTGTGGTCACATGCTAATGATAACATCATTGTGTTTCCAACTACGATTTGACCGTTTTTAACTACTGGTTTCTCAACAATTGCACCTACAGAAAGGATAGCAGAGTTTGGTTGGTTGATAATTGAATTGAATTCAGTAATACCAAACATTCCAAGGTTAGATACTGTAAAAGTACTTCCTTCCATTTCTTGTGGTCCTAATTTTTTGTTTTTAGCTCTTCCAGCAAGATCTCTTACAGAACCGCCAATTTGAGATAAACTCATAGCATCTGTAAATTTCAATACAGGAACTACTAATCCGTCTTCAACTGCTACAGCAACACCAATGTTTACGTGGTGGTTGATGATGATAGCATCTTCTTTCCACTGAGAGTTGATTTTTGGATGTTTTTTCAATGCTAAAGCACAAGCTTTGATTACCATATCGTTGAAAGATACTTTTGTATCTGGAACGCTATTGATAGCAGCTCTTGCTTGCATTGCTTCGTCCATACTTACTTCGATCACTAAGTTGTAGTGAGGCGCAGTAAATAAAGATTCTGCCAAACGTTTTGCAATGATTTTACGCATTTGAGAATTTTTGATCTCTTCTGTGTAAACTTCTCCAGCAGGAACAAAAACTTTTGGTGCAGCAGGAGCAGACGCTTCTTGTTTAGCAGCAGGTGCAGAAGCAGTTTGCGCTTGAGCAGATGGAGTAAAGTTCTCGATATCGCTTTTCACGATACGTCCGTTTTCTCCAGAACCTTTAACTTGAGATAATTGGATTCCTTTGTCAGAAGCAATTTTCTTAGCTAATGGTGAAGCTAAAATTCTTCCTCCGTTTGAAGTTTCAGCAGCAGCTTCAGGTGCTTTTTCAGCAGCAGGAGCAGCTTTTTCTTCTGCAGCAGGAGCACTTGCAGTTGCAGCGCCTCCAGCAGTAAAGTTGTCAGCAACTCCAGAAATATCAGTTCCTGGAGGTCCAATGATCGCTAATAAGCTGTCAACAGGAGCAGTGTTTCCTTCTTGAATTCCGATATATAATAATGTACCAGCATTGAAAGACTCAAACTCCATAGTAGCTTTGTCTGTTTCAATTTCTGCTAAAATATCTCCTTCAGCTACAGTATCGCCAACTTTTTTCAACCAAGTTGCTACAGTACCTTCAGTCATTGTATCACTCAAACGTGGCATAGTTACAACTATAACACCTTTTGGTAATTCAGCAGCTTTTGCAGGAGCAGCAGTTTCAGTTTTTGCTTCAGCAGCAGGAGCATCCGCTTTTGGAGCTTCAGCAGCAGGAGCATCACCACCAGCTAAAAGAGCAGATATATCTTCTCCCTCTTTACCAATGATAGCTAATAATGAATCAACTGGAGCAGTTTCTCCAGCTTGAATTCCGATATGTAAAAGAGTTCCTTCGTTAAAAGATTCGAACTCCATTGTTGCTTTGTCTGTTTCGATTTCAGCTAAGATATCACCTTCGCTTACTTTGTCGCCTACTTTTTTAAGCCAAGTTGCTACCGTTCCTTCAGTCATAGTATCGCTCAAACGAGGCATTGTTACTTTAATCGCCATGATATTATAATTTATGAGGTGTAAATGGATAGTCTTCTTGTGCGTATACTACATCGTATAATTGTTGTAAGTCTGGGTATGGAGATTCTTCAGCGAATTTCGCACACTCTTCAACTAAGTCTTTAACTCTTTGGTCAATTACTTCAATTTCTTCTTGTGTAGCATATTTTTGATCCAAGATTACGTCAAGAACTTGAGTAATTGGGTCGATTTTTTTATACTCTTCAACCTCTTCTTTAGAACGGTATAATTGAGCATCAGACATAGAATGTCCTCTGTAACGGTACGTTTTCATTTCAAGGAAAGTTGGTCCATCTCCGCGACGTGCTCTTTCGATAGCTTCGTGCATTGCTTCAGCAACTTTTACAGGGTTCATTCCGTCAACAGGTCCGCAAGGCATTTCATAACCTAAACCTAATTTCCAGATGTCAGTGTGGTTTGCAGTTCTTTCTACAGAAGTTCCCATTGCGTAACCATTGTTTTCAACGATAAATACAACTGGAAGTTTCCATAACATAGCCATGTTAAAAGCTTCGTGAAGAGAACCTTGTCTAGCAGCACCATCACCAAAGTAAGTCATAGTAACACCGCCAGTGTTGAAATATTTGTCTGCAAAAGCAATACCAGCTCCCACAGGAATTTGAGCACCTACGATCCCGTGTCCTCCGTAAAAACCATGTTCTTTAGAGAAAATGTGCATAGAACCTCCCATACCTTTAGAAGTTCCTGTTGCTTTTCCTAAAAGTTCTGCCATTACGTTTCTAGGATCAACTCCCATACCAATTGGCTGAACGTGGTTTCTGTAAGCAGTAATCATTTTATCTTTGGTCAAATCCATAGCGTGCAGTGCGCCAGCTAATACAGCTTCTTGACCATTATATAGGTGTAGAAAACCTCTAACTTTTTGTTGAATGTATAATGCTGCAAGTTTGTCTTCAAACTTTCTCCAAAGTAGCATGTCCTCATACCACTTTAAATATACCTCTTTTGTAACTTCTTTCATCTGAATTCTTTCTTTTGCTAAAGTTGTTTGTGTTATCGATTATTGTGCCTGTAACGCAAAATAGTTTCCTCCCACAAATTTGCGCCCGAAAGGTCGGGATGCAAAAATAAGACATTACATTTAAGAACTAAAATTAAAACGATACTTTTTGGCTTTTTTTTACAAGAACTTTTTGTCGAACATCAATGGGAGTAAATTTTTTAGGGATGATGATTTATAAATTTCACCAATTTCTCCCATAAAATAGATTTCAATAGGGGTGTCTTGTTTTATTTCGTATTCTGCTATTGATTGTCGACAAGATCCACAAGGCGGAATAGGGGCAGTGGTCTGATTGATGTCTGACGCTGCTGTAATTGCCATTTTTAAGATTTTTGCTTCTGGATACGTACTTCCTGCGTAAAAAATCGCAGTTCTTTCTGCACAAAGTCCAGACGGATAAGCGGCATTTTCTTGATTAGAACCTAAAATAACTTTTCCGTTATCTAAAAGCAAAGCGGCTCCAACTTTAAATTTTGAATAGGGTGCGTAAGCTTTTTTTCTAACCTCAATAGCTTGATGCATTAAATCCTGAATTTCAGTTGGAAGTTCATTTAGGGTATCAAATATGGTAAATGACGTTGTTATATTGATTTCTTTCATCTGTTTTTAAGGGAAAAAAAATCCAAATTCCTAAAATGCCGGAATTTGGATTGAATTATTTTTATTTTAAACTTTCTCTATTAATACGTTTCGTATTTGTCTCCAAAGTTAAACGTTAAAGAGAAACGAAGTGTGTTTTCTAAAGGATTTTTTATTTTAGATGCTGAGAATAAGTACGACACATCGATTTTCATAATGTTGTATTTGAATCCTGCTCCTAAAGAGAAAAATTGTTTAGCACCTTTTTCTGGGCTTTCATGGTAATATCCTAAACGCATTGCAAAAGCATCTTGATACATATACTCTGCAGCTACGCTATACGTTACTTCTTTTATTTCTTCTTTAAATCCGCCTGGTGCATCTCCAAAAGACTTAAAGATTCCTTGAAACCAGCCAATGTCGTTATAATTTTTATAACCAATGTCTGTTGCTTCTTGTTGAGAAATATCTTCTGGATCGTCAAAATCACCATCGCCGTTTACGTCTACAGGTGTTCCAATTCCTGGAGGAGTCGGAACTAAAAGTTTAGTAAGCTCAGCACTTAAAGTAAGTTTGTTGTAATCATCAAAGATAAAATCAAATCCTCCTCCTAATCTTAAATTTGCAGGTAAGAAGTTTGTGCTTACGTCGTCATTATCATAGCTGATTTTTGGTCCCATGTTTTGGAAGTTAACACCGGCTCTCCATCTACCATTGAAATCTTGATAAGCAATTTCTTCAGATTGGTAAAAAGCGGCCACATCAACAGCAAAAGATCTTGCAGATGTAGCATCAACTTCTTCTGAAGCAACTTTTAAGTTTGAACTGATGAAACGTCCGGCAACAGCCATCGAGAATTTCTCGCTTAATTTTAATGAATAAGATCCGTCTAAGGCAAATTCGTTTGGATTTACTTCTCTTACGGCTTCATTTGGGTCTCCAGTGTATCTTAATTCAATTCCTCCAAAACCAAAATAGCGAAAACTTCCTGCAAAGGCACTTTTTTCGTTGATTTTGTTGTAGTACGTAATCTGACCTAATGAGATATCATTGGCAAGATCTGTTAAATAAGGAGTGTAACTGATAGAAAGCCCTTGTGCATCTTCAGAAAATGCATACTTTGCAGGGTTCCATTGTTGAGAGAAAACGTCTGCAGAAGTGGCGACACCTTGATCTGCCAAACCTGCTGCTCTAGCATCAGCAGCGACTAATAAAAAAGGTACTCCGGTAACAATAGGTCTTGATTCCTGAGCCCTAGAATTGTAAATGCTAAAAATACAAATTAATAAAAGTGATAGTTTTTTCATTTATGGGACTAATGTTTTTGGTGGTGCAAATATATATAATATTATAGGATGACAAGCTTTTCGTATTTTTCTGCTTTTTTATTTGTTAAATTAGATTTTACAGTCAGTTTGTAAATATACACTCCTTTTCCGATTTTGTCACCAAAATCGTCTCTTCCGTCCCATGTTATTTCTCTAGATAAAAAACCTTCTGTTGTAATCGTTTGATTTTTTGTCCAAACTACTTTTCCTGTAATAGTCATTACTTGTACTTGTACGTCTAATGGTTCATAAGGTCTATTGTGCGAAAACCAGAATTGGGTATAAGTTGAAAATGGATTTGGATAATTAAGAACGTGTGATAGTGTCAAGGAATCGTCTCCTACCACTGTAAATTGGATTTCACTCGTTACGGGATTATTGTAAACATCCCAAGCGGTAAAGCTTATAGTGTGCAGTCCAGGGGCTAAATTTCGGAAAGGAAAACGTAAATTTCCATTAGTGTAATCGTCTAATTTTGTTTGGTAATAATCATTCAAAATATAAGGATTACTCACATCTCCGTCTAAAATAGCGACAATATCATGTCCGATTCCACTTGCTGTATTAATTCCGTTTTCATCTTCTAAAAAAGCCAAAAGAAAAGGCGATTCATTCGTTATTCCACCAGATACAAAAGTTTCGTCGTTCATATATAACTTCACTTTTGGACTTATATTGTCCTGAGGTGCATTTTCGTTAATTCCTCCAATTTTGATCGTATTGTTGTATCCTGTTTGGTTTTCTAGCGATTCGTTTTTCTTTGAATAAAAACTGATTCTGCCGTTGTCAACAGGAATTCTAATGTCTCTAGGGACAACAAAACTAAATTCGAATTGTCCGTTGGTAACAGATGCATTTCCTCTAAAAATGGTTTCTCCCAAAGTTTTAAACTGCATTGGAGGGCTAAATCCGTCATTGTTTAAAGTGGTGTTTGTGATTAATTTATCGAAAATGGCCGTTGCCAATTCTCCATTATAATTGCTTAAAAGCGTATTGTTTTCGTCTGTGATTTCTCCTGAAATTTTAATTTTTGACAATGATTTTAAATCAGGAATTGCCTGCGAAATCACAATATCGTTTACTTTAGTTAAATTAATTCGGGGTTTTGCAATAGCAAGCATCAAAGCAGGATCTCCTAAATAAAATACAACATTGCTGGAAGAACTTGGATTTTCGTTTTTGGATATTCTTAAAGACTCTGCAATAGTGTTGTATTGATTTGAGCCATAAGAAAGAAGGTTTTTGCTGAGTGTTCTGTTGAATTCTTCTGCGTTTGCCTGTCCGATTTCGCGAATGGTTGTCAGCATTGAAATAGCTCCTCCTTTTGGATTCCAGAAAACATATTCGCCAGCGGTTGGTCTCGTCGGATCATCAAAACGAGAAAATTCGCAGGTAATGGTAATAAATAAAGGATATTTGTATTGATTGGCCAGGTTTTGCCCATCCGATTTTTCCCAAATTCTTTCGCTTGCTAGTCCGTCCTCTCCACCATGACCTAAATAGTTAAATATTAAAGCACCTTTTTCGAAAGCATTAAAAAAGTCGGTTCTTGCTTTAGGATATCGCGCTCCACCCGCAGAAGCTTCTTGCGTATAAGCGTCTAAAAATATTTTATCAATATTAAAAAAAGGCTTTTCGGTTGCAATTTGATCTGCAAGAGCATTTTGGTTGGCTTGTAAGGTCTGATCACCAGCTTTGTCTGAATCGTCACTAATTAAAACAACATTATTTCTCCAATTTCCGTATGATTTTGTGTCATAATATTCAAAGACTTTGTTCACCATTTCCTGTGCTTGGGCATTATCTGAAACTAACATTCTTCCTACGGCTATGTCTATTCCTGCAACAGACGGAATAATAATTCCTTCGTTAGGATCCATTAATCCGTAAAAATCATCAGAAGCAAATGAAGATTCTCCGACTGTATTGCTTATTAAAGATTGATATATAGGTACAATATTGGAATTGTTTGAGATACGATCTTTATAATCAAACGAAGCATCTCCAAATAAGTTTACATAGCGTACTCTTTTTTCTGGCGAAGAAGCATTGTTGTAGATGTATCTGATGCAGTTTCTAATAGCGGCAATATCTTGTTTGCCAGAAGAAAATTCTTGATAGATGTTTTCTAATGCAATCACTTTTACATTTAAATTGGAATTGGTTCTATGAAAACTCGCTAATCTTTCGGCCTGTGACGCTAATACCTTTGGAGTTATAATTACATAGTCAATATCTTGAAAAGAGCTTTGATTGTTTCTGAAAAGCGTTCCTTTTAAATTCTGGTTGGCAACTTTTGACTGATTTTCTTTTAATGGTGTATAATAATCAGAAGCATCTATTGCAATATATTTTCTAACTTCTCCCAAATTGGCCTTAAAGCTAAAAGAGGTTTGATTGGCATTTTCGATTTTATATGCATTATATAGGTCAGTAACGTCCCAGATTTGTGTTATTCCAGATGCGTTTCCGATGGTGTAATTGACAATTCCTGCTTTAGAGCCAGCATCATTGTATTGAAAATGAAATTGTTTGCCTGTTCCTAAAAGTTTTCGTTTGGCAGTAAGATTGATATAATCTAAATAGCCTTTAGATCCCGGAACACCATTATTATTATAGGTAAGCTTTATTTTGATATTGTCTGTTCCAGTAAATTCGGTATTAGCTGGAAGTTTTCCCGTCCTATATTTAGTGTCAGAGTTTGCAATTAAAGAAGGAAAGCTTATAGATCCCGCATTTTGTGTGTTTGCAGCTATTGAAAAAGAAGTGTTGGTTAAAGACGCAGATGCTGCACTTACTTCTATTTTTACAGGCACAGTGGTATCAAGGTTTGGAAAAGTAAAAGAAAATTCCTGTTCCTGATTAATATCAAACGATTCGCCGACCCATTGACGACCAAGATGGACAATGTTGGTTTGGTCGATTTCATGATATTGATAGTCATCAAACGTGTTTAGCTCTAAGGTGCTATTTCCTGAAGGCTGATTTAAGTTTGGAATTCTTTTTCCGTCTCCGCCAGAAGCTGTAATATAATAATAGGACTTGGTGTCGTATAAATTTAAGTTAGTTTGGTTTTCAGAACTCCAATTGTCGGGGCCTTCGGCATAAAAAAGAATGTAATCTTCATTGTTAAAAACGCCATCATTTTCACCTATTACCTGTATAGTGTTTTCTGTTAAATCATCAGGATAATAACTGTCATTAGGAAGAGGTAACATTCTTCCGCCATTTCCATAGATTTTAATTTTTCTCGGGTCAGCTTTAGAAGCGTCAAATCCTAGGCTTTGTAAAAAAGATCGGTTTATTCTGTAAACACCAGATTTCTGAATATAAAAGCGATACCAATCACCAGATGCTAAGACCGAATTTGAAATTGCTGCCGATTTTTGAAAGGAAGAAGTAGACGCCGTTCGTCCTGTTGTGTTACTAATAAAGTAAGAAAAAGATTTGATGCGTTTGTAGCTGTTTCCTTCCTTAATTATAGGAGATAAGGAGAGAAAAGTATATCTTATGTCTCTTGCATTGGTCACTATTAAGGATTCATTTGGTTTTTCTGGAATGTTTTCAAGTGTTAAATCTCCTAAATCTGCTCTAGAAACCGACTCATAAATGACATTACTAATTTGTGCCGAACTACTGCCTGAAGCGTTAGGTTGATTCAGATTTTGCAGGAACATTATGTTTTTTTTTGTAGTGTCGAAGCGAAAACTACTTCCTGAGAAGAATGGAATTGTAATTTTATTTTCGCCATAATTTACCTCTTTTTTGTTTTGCCAATCTATCGTTATACTCCCATTTATCTGGGAAAACGAAAGAATTGGGATCAGTAAAAGAGAGATAAGAATTGCTTGTTTCATGAGTTAAAAAACCGAAATTTAATTAAAAAATAATTAGTAAGTAAAAATATAGTATTTCATGTTACAGTAAATAATAAAAAGTATATTTTTGCGTTCGTAACTAAAGGTTATTTTCTGGAAAAAACAGCTAAATAAAATTATTAGAACAGATGTTGCCAATTAAATGTTAATTATTATATTGCAGCACCTAAATTTATCACCTAAGAATGAGTATGAAAGTAAACAAAATTGTAGTCTTGCAGTTAATGATGTCAATGGTATTGATGTTGGGCACGGCTAGTTGTAGCAAAAAATCGAGTTCGAGCCATGCTTCTAGAGCTACAGGCTGGGATGTAGATAGTCAGAATGGAACTGCTGCCAGAAATGCAGGTAAAAAACAACAGGCTGGTCCTGGTTTGGTTTTTGTTGAAGGAGGTACGTTTACTATGGGTAAAGTACAGGATGATGTTATGCATGATTGGAATAACACGCCGACTCAACAACACGTTCAATCATTCTATATGGATGAAACCGAAGTTACGAACGGTATGTACTTAGAATACCTAGAGTGGTTAAAGAAAGTTTTTCCACCAACAGAAGAAAATTACAAGAATATTTATGAAGGAGCATCTCCTGATACATTAGTTTGGAGAAATCGTTTAGGATACAACGAAACGATGACTAATAACTATTTAAGACACCCATCTTATGCTAACTATCCTGTAGTTGGTGTTAACTGGATTCAAGCAGTTGAGTTTAGTAAATGGAGAACAGACCGTGTTAATGAGGCTGTTCTTGAAAAAAGTGGTTATCTTAAAAAAGGAGCTAAAACTGCAGATGTAAGTGCAGAAAGCTTGTTTAATACTGAGGCTTATTTAGCTTCTCCATCTACTACTTATGGTGGAAACGAAGAGTTAGTATTGAAGAAAAATCCAACAGGAAGAAAACCTAGAGCTGGTAAAGACGGTGTAGTTCCTGAAGAGAAAAACGTTTATGCTCAGCGTTCTTCTGGTATCATTTTACCAGAATATAGACTTCCTACTGAAGCAGAATGGGAATATGCAGCTGCTGCAGACGTTGGACAAAGAGAATACAACATCTACAAAGGGCAAAAGAAATATCCTTGGTCTGGAGATTATACACGTTCTAACAAACGTAAAAATAAAGGTGATCAATTGGCTAACTTTAAACAAGGAAACGGTGATTACGGTGGAATTGCAGGTTGGTCTGATGATGGAGCTGATATTACGAATGAAGTAAAAAGTTACGCACCAAACGATTTCGGTCTTTATGATATGGCAGGAAACGTTGCAGAATGGGTAGCTGACGTTTACAGACCTATTATTGATAATGAAGCAAATGATTTTAACTACTACAGAGGAAATCAATATGCTAAAAACAAAATTGGTAAAGATGGTAAACTTGAAATCGTTTCTACTGCTAATATTAAATATGATACTTTAAGTAACGGTAAAGTTATTGCAAGAAACCTTCCAGGAGAAATTGCTCAGATTCCAGTTGACGAACAAGAAACATATTTGAGACAAAACTTTAGCACAAGCGACAATATCAATTACAGAGATGGTGATAAACAATCTTCTAGATATTTTGATTTTGGTGACTCAGAGTCTGGATCTAAAACAGAACAGGCAATGTACAACTCTCCTAAACATAATGTTACAACAGACAGTTTAGGAAAAATGATCAGAAAATACGATAACTCTAGTAAGCGTACTACTTTGATCGATGATAAAGTAAGAGTTTACAAAGGAGGATCTTGGAGAGATAGAGCTTACTGGTTAGATCCAGCTCAAAGAAGATACTTCCCACAAGATATGGCAACTGATTACATTGGTTTCAGATGTGCAATGTCTAGAGTAGGTTCTAAAGCTGAAAAAAGAAAATCTCCTAGAAACTAAGATTTAGGAATTCAAATAATAAAAATTCCAAATTCCAAAAGCTGAATATTCAGTCTGGAATTTGGAATTTTTTTATTGTTTTTTTTCTACTTTTATGACATATTAAAAAAATTATAAATGAATATTCAAGACATTCATAACTTATATTTAAAGTGCAGTTCTTTGTCTATCGATACAAGAAAAATCGAAAAGGACTCGATGTTTTTTGCTATTAAAGGAGAGAATTTTGATGCTAATACATTTGCGAAAGAAGCATTAGATTTAGGAGCTTTATTTGTTGTTATTGACAACGAATCTTATTTTATAGACGATAGGACTATTTTGGTAAAAAACAGTCTGGAGACGCTTCAGGAACTGGCAAAGTTTCACCGTACTTATTTAGCGCTCCCAATTGTTGCTTTAACAGGTAGTAACGGAAAAACGACAACAAAAGAATTAATCAATGTTGTTTTGTCAAAAAAGTTCAAGACAAAAGCGACTGTTGGTAATTTAAATAACCACATTGGTGTTCCGTTAACATTGCTTTCTTTTACAAAGGAAACCGAAATCGGAATTGTAGAAATGGGGGCCAACCATCAAAAAGAAATTGAATTTTTATGTCAGATTGCACAGCCTGATTTTGGCTATATAACCAATTTTGGAAAAGCGCACTTGGAAGGTTTTGGCGGAGTTGAGGGTGTAATCGCAGGTAAAAGCGAAATGTACCAATATCTTTCTGCAAACCAGAAAACTGTTTTTGTAAATTTAGAAGATCCGATTCAGATTGAGAAATCAGCAGGTATAAAGTCTTTTACTTTTGGATTAAAAAAAGAAAAAGCAGACTTAAATATCGAGAATATTACGGCAAATCCTTTTGTTGCTATTAAATACAATGATTTTTCAATAGAATCTCATTTAATTGGTCTTTACAACGCCAACAATATAAATGCGGCTACAGCAATCGGAAAATATTTTGAGGTAAACGAAAGCGATATTAAAAGTGCTATTGAGAATTATATTCCGGCTAATAATAGATCTCAAATGATGCAAAAAGGCTCAAATGAGATTATTTTAGATGCTTATAATGCTAACCCAAGTAGTATGGCGGTGGCGATTACCAATTTCTTGCAATTGGACAAGAAAAATAAGATTATGATTCTTGGAGATATGTTCGAATTAGGAGATGAAAGTCTTCACGAGCATAAAGTTATAATTGATTCTTTAGCAGATCAAAAACAGGCTTTATGTTTTCTAATAGGAAAAGCCTTTTTTGCGAATAAGATTTCGAGTGAAAATATTCAATTTTTTGAAACATTCGATGCTTTTGCCGAATTTTTAAAGACTTTCAGCTTTGAGTCTAATATGATACTGATAAAAGGTTCTCGAGGTATGGCCTTAGAACGAACTTTAGATTATATTTAATTAAAAGAAAAGCCATTCAAATTTGAATGGCTTTTCTTTTATATGCTCATTAAGAATCCGATTAGGTTTTCCTTTTTGTTTAAGCCTAATTTCTTTCTTAGACGATAACGAGCTAACTCGACCCCACCTGTAGAAATGTTCATAATTTCGGCTATTTCTTTGGTAGACATATTCATCAATAGATAAGTAGATAAATCTAATTCTCTTGGAGAAATGGTTGGATATTGTCCTTTTAAACGCTTTAAAAACTCAAAATGAACGTTTTTAATGTGTTTTTCGAGGTCTTTCCAACTCTTGTCTGTATTTACTTCTTTTACAATGCTTTTGTGTAATTTGCTAAACTCAGATTTGGTGGTTTCGTCTAAAATTCCAGTGTCAATATCTTTCAGTTTATGTATAATCCCGTTTAAAACTTTGTTCTTTTTTACAACCTGTAAAGAGTTGTTTACTAGTTCTTTATCCTTAGCTAAGATTTTGATTTGAAGCTTGTCGTTTTTCAGCTTTTCAATTTCTTTTTCCAAATCATGTTGTTCATGTCTAATTTTAGACTCCTTTTCAAGATATAGTCTTCTTTGTTCGATGGTTTCATAATATCTGTTTTTTCTAATCTTCAGTTTAATTCTAACAGAGATTAAATACGCGCCAAGCAATATGAGCACCAGATAAAATAGGTAAGCCAAAAAGTGTCTGTACCAAGGCGGAGAAACTGTAAATTCTACTTCTGTAATGCTAGATTCTATGCCATAACTATTTCTGGCTTTGAGTTTCATCACATAATTGCCTTCTCTTAGATTGGTATATTCTTTTATTGCTGTCGATGACCATCCGCGCCAATTTTCTTCGAAAGGTTCTAGCTTATAGGAATACATTACATTTTCCTGATTTTCATATGTTGGCGACGCAAAAGTAAATTTGACACGATTGTATTTATACGGTATGCTGTAGGATTCTAGTTTATGGGCCAAATTACCAGTTAAAATAGTGTCTCCAGGATTCGTAAAGCTTTCAATAAAAGCTTTTGGCTTTGTCATAAAAGTGTTTGGAATAGTGGAGTTATAATGCGCCAAACGGTCTGTTAATCCTATAAAAACATTTTGCGGATCTATTGCATTTACGGATATGTAATTGTTAACCAAATTCCCCGTTAAATTTGAAAAAATAGCTTGTTTTTTCGTGAAAGTTCCCTTCTTGTTTTTGACTAATACGCCCAGAGATTCGTTAAATGCATACCAAAGGTTTCCGGCAGAATCTTCAATTAAGGTATTAATAGTAGGAATTCCGGTGAATAGGTTTGTTATTTTTTTATCTTCAAAAAAGGCTTCCTGCTCGACAGAATATCTGAAAAAATGATTTTTTACCTGAAAATAGACTCTGCCATTTATATTTTGCAGACTGTTTATGCCTTTGTACTTTTCTGATATGTTGATGTGCTTTTTTATGAAATCAAAGCGCTGTAAATCTTCAGATAGTTTTACTTGGTACAAGAAAGGGTTTTTCTTTAGCCATAGATAGTTCGCATCAATTTCTATAGAAAAATTATTGGTCGTTTCATCAAATCCTTTTACTTGATGTAAATAATCGTATCCAGTTGCTGATCGTTTAAAGACTGAAAATCCATTATAACTTTCACCTATAATGTAGTTTTCATGATCAGGTATTTTTTTGAAGCCAAAATATCCTTTATTGTCCAGTATTTTTGATACCCTATTGTTTTCAATAATTAAAGCTCCACTATTACTGGCGCATATTAATACATTATTTAAAACCTGAATGTTCCAAACTTGAGAGATTGTTCCTTCGACTCTTGTAAACGGACTGTCTTTAAAAGAACCTCCCCAATTGTGATAAAATAATCCCTGATTGGTGGCAACATAAAGATTCCCGTTATACATCGTAGAAGCGTATACTGTACCTATATTATAACTGTAGTCAAAGTAGGAGAAAGGAGAATTTTCATTTATGAAAGTGATTCCATTATCAAGTCCGAGCCAGATATTGCTTTTATTGTCAACAAATGAAGCAAGAATTGTATTGTTCTGAATTCCTTTTTGGCGGTTTAAATGCTGGATTATTTTTCCGTTTAGATCGCAGATAATCGCTCCGTCTAACACCGAATTAAGTATTATAAATTTATTTTTGATGATAGATCCACCCAGCGAAGTATTTTTCTTTATGAATTCATTGGCTTCAGTTGCCCAAGGTTTAATAATGCCATTTTCGGATACAAAAAGTCCTTTCTCTAAAGTAGCATATAATAACTTATTGTTAGACAACGGGAAAAGTGACCAGATCTCTTTGTCATTAAACACAGTGGTACCTTTTATTGCAGTAAGTCTTCTGTTTTTGTATTCGAGTACGCCTAATGTTTTGTCTTGAAAATAAAGTCGATTGTTTACTAAAAATGAAAATTGAAATTTATGAGGAGCTGTAAGTGTGGTGACTTTTTCATTTTTCAGAAAAAATACTTTGCTGAAAGACTGAAAGATAACTTCTCCATTAAAGATGTGAATTCTCCATATTAGATTAATGTTTTCTTTGTCTATTGGGCTCAATAGATTGTAAAGAGAATGGTATTTTAAAATTCCTTTTTCGTCGTTTTTGAAATAGCCAAATTCGTTATTTCCTCCGACAAATATCCTTCCTAAAGCATCAATTTTTAAGCTTCTAATCTCAGATTTGTTCGGTAAAGAGTATTTATGCCAGTTGGAGCCGTCAAATTGAATTAGACCGCTGTTGTTTGCAAAATAAATATTTCCATTTTTATCCTGATCAATACTCCAGTTTTGAGTTCCTCCTTTATATTCTGATCGTTTATAATTTTTTATATCTGGAATTCCAATATTTTTTACCTGCGAAAAACCTTTAAATTGTAAGAATAATAGTAAAATTAATGTAAAAATTCTAACTATGGATTTCATAAAATTTTAAATATATTTTTATTAGAAATGCTTTATTTTGATTTTATATTGTTGATTTATCAATGATGATAAATCTCGTTTTTTGATTTATTTACAAATTATAACGTAATAGTTACTCTTCTGCTAATGTAATATACGTTTTTTTTAATTAACATTTTTATAACATTTTTTTTTAAAAGTTAATATTAAGTAAATCAAATATTTAAAATATAAATGTTGTGTTTTTGTAGTGTGTTAAGATTTAGTTTGAAGTGTTTTTGTAAAGAATTTTAATCTGAGTTTATTCAAATTTAACATTATCATTGCATTAAATTACTAATTAATTAACCAAAATTTTTAGAAAAATGAAATTGACAAAATTATTTATTTTTTGTGTTTCGTCTTTACTGTTTTCTGTTGTCGCATTAGCTCAGGATGTGACAATAAATGGAATCATTAAAGACGAAAGTGGATTACCCGTCCCAGGTGCGACGGTTTTAGTAAAGGGGACCAATAAAGCAACTGCATCTGACTTTGATGGGAAATTTCAGATTAGTGCTCCCTCTAACGGAACTTTGACTATTAGTTTCGTTGGTTTTGAAACTGTAAATGAAGTAATAGGAGGAAAAACCAAACTTACTATTGTTCTTAAAGCAGTATCTCAAAGTTTAAATGAAGTTGTGGTTATCGGATACGGTACGCAAAAGAAAGCTTTGATTACGGGTGCTTCTACTAACTTAAAAGGAGAGACACTAAAGGAATTGAATACGGGATCGGCTATGGAAGCTCTTCAAGGTATTGCGCCTGGTATTAGCATTACAAGAAATAGTGGTGCGCCAGGAGCAGGTACAAAAGTTGTTATCCGTGGTATCGGTACCATTGGGTCTTCAAATCCGTTGTACATCGTAGACGGAGTGGCTGTTGGAGATATAGATTATCTAAGCCCTTCAGATATCGAATCTATAGATGTTCTTAAAGATGCGGCTTCAGCTGCAATCTATGGTTCTAGAGCAGCAAATGGAGTTGTTTTGGTAACTACAGTGAAAGGACGTAAAGGAAGACCAGCTAAAATTTCTTATGACACTTATTTTGGAATTCAGAACATCTACAAAAATCTGGATCCTTTAAATGCGCAAGAATACATGTACATCATGGATGAAGGAAGAGTAAATGATGGTCTTGCTCCAAATGATTGGAAAACAATGTTAACTACCAACGATTGGTTAGAGAGAAATTATCCTGGAGCTGGAACACAGCTTGGAGAAGAGATCTGGAGTAAACTGCAAAATGGTTGGACAGGAACGAACTGGATCAATGAAATGTCTAAAAAGGATGCTCCTGTAGTAAACCATTCGATTAATATTACTGGAGGAACTGAAGATATTACGTATTCATTTGGGGTTTCTTATTTTGATCAAGACGGTATACTAGGTGGAAATATCGTAGATGCTGGATTTAAAAGATTAACCGCAAGGATGAATACGCAAATGGTTTTGAAAAAAAATGAAAGCCATAACATCATCACTATTGGAGAGAATGTAACGTATACCAATATTCAAAAAAGAGATGTTTCAAATGGAAACATTTATGGAAACGACTTACATAACGCTCTTACACAAAACCCGTTACAGCCTGCTTACTGGCAGACAGCGATTGATAGAAATATCAACGAATACGGATTTACTCCTACATTAGACGGATTAAATACAAATCAAACTAACCCTTTGGCGGTAATGTATTACAGAAGTAATTACAATTATCCAAAAGATCATAAAATTATTGGGAATGTATTTGTAGAGATTGAACCAATTTCTAACCTGAGATTTAAATCAGTTTATGGAATCGATTCATGGTTTGGATACAATAGAACAATGAACCCAACCTATCATTTGGGAGTACTGTACAATGATGCTATTGATGGCGCTACGCAATCTCAGTATTTTGGTGCTAACTCAACATGGACGAATACAGCTGCGTATCAGAAACAAATTGGTAATCATAATATTAATGCAGTAATTGGTACAGAGTTATGGCAAAGAATTGTTGATAATAATGTATATGGTTCAAGAAACGGTTTATTGTTTCCAAATGATCCAAAGTATTCTTATTTAGATAACACTAAGAGTCCTGGAACTGTTGCTGATATTAATACAACGGGCTTTGATAAAGCAGCGGGTGGTGGTGCTATTATGTCTTATTTTGCACGTGCACAATACGATTATAAAGAGAAGTATCTTCTTTCTGCAGTTATACGTCGTGACGGATCTTCAAACTTTGGTGATGGAAACAAGTATGGTAATTTCCCGTCAGTATCTGCAGGATGGGTTGTTACAAAAGAAGATTTTATGGCCAGCACTTCAAAATATCTTAATTTCTTGAAGTTAAGAGCAAGTTGGGGGCAAAACGGTAATCAATATACTGATTATGCTTTCTATTACTCATCTAGTATTAAATATGCTTTCCCTGGGTACTTCTTTGGAGATACAAAGCCAGTTTCTGGACAGACTGCATATCCTTCAACAGTGCCAAATCCAGATGTTAGCTGGGAAACGTCAGAACAGTTAGATTTCGGATTTGATGCAAGTTTTTTCGATTCAAGATTAGGAGTAACATTTGACTGGTACAAGAAAACAACAAAAGACTGGTTGGTTAAAGCACAATACCCTGGAACTGCTGGTGCCGATGATCCTTATATTAATGGAGGAGATATTGAAAATACGGGTTATGAGCTTTCTGTTACTTGGAAAGATAAAATAGGTGGTTTTAAATATGGAGCTACTGTAAGTGGAGCTTTCAATAAAAATAGAGTTACAAGAATTGCAAACGGTAATGGTATCATTAACGGTTTATCTCACGTACTATCTCAAGGAACCTCAGAGATTTCAAGAGCACAAGTAGGTTACGCGATTGGTTCTTTCTATGGCTTTAAATCAGCAGGAATTTTACAAAACCAACAAGAGGTTGAGGCTTACGTAGGTCCTACAGGTCAGCCGTATTTTAATGATCAGCGTCCTGGAGATGTTCGTTTTGTCGATCTAAATAATGATGGTGTTATAGACGAAAAGGATAAAACAATGTTAGGAGATCCAAATCCTGATTTCCAATTAGGTATTCAGTTAAACTTCGAATATAAAAATGTGTATTTAAACACTACAATGGCAGGGAAGTATGGAATGCAGGTAATGCAATCTTACAGATCGTTTGCTGATAGTCCGAAACAAAATTATACTTCAGATGTTTTTGATCGTTGGCACGGAGAAGGAACTTCAAACAAAATGCCTCGTTTAAGTTCTGTATCAAACAGAAACACAAATTATATTTCTGATATATACATGCATAATGCTGATTATTTGAGAATTAATAATTTAACTGTAGGTTATAACTTTAATGAAATACTGAAAGATTTTAAATTTATCTCGAATCTTAAATTTTATGTTGCTGTAAATAACTTGTACACATTTACTAAATATGATGGTATGGATCCAGAGGTGCGCTGGGGAGGAGATAATACAAACTATTCATGGGCTTCTGGGGTAGATCTTGGTCTATATCCACAATCGAGAACAGTAATGTTTGGATTAAGTGCAGATTTTTAATATTAAAACATTGACAATGAAAAAACTAAGATATATAATAGCAATTTCAGCAATTTTTGCAGTATCAAGCTGTGATGATTATCTGGATACCGAGAACCTTTCAGAAAAGAGTTTAAATAGTTTTTATAAGAGCCCTACTGATATAAACGAAGCCATGGCAGGTGTTTATAATGCCATCTATACACCAAATGTTCATAGTGAAGAACAGGTTGCTGCCAACTTGATGGATAATATGATGTTTGGTGGAGGAGGTCCTGATGATAAATCTGCAAAGTGGGTAGATAATTTTGAAGACCCTGCTGAAGATACTTATCGCGACATGTGGAAACAATCATACAATGGAATTTCTAGAGCAAATGCTATTATAGAAAAAGTTCCAACGGCAGATTTTTCTAAGTATTTTAATACACCGCAAGAAGCAGACGATTTTAAAAAGCAAGCGCTTGGTGAGGCTTTATTTATGAGAGCTTTCTTTTATTTCAGATTAGCTAAATTCTTTGGAGGAGTTCCATTGATTATAACATATGATGCTGATAGATTAGTGCCAAGAGCAACTTATGAGGAGACCTTTGCACAAATTGCGTCTGATTTGAAATTGTCTATTGAAACATTGCCTTCTACACCGTTTACAAGTATTCCGACTTCTAGATACGGACATGCTAATAAATGGGTTGCTGAAGCCTATTTAGGACGTGTATTTTTGTTTTATACTGGATACATGAGCAATATCGAAAAGAAAGCAACCGCAGATTTACCTCTTGTAGGCGGTGGTTCTTTAACAGGAACACAAGTTGCTTCTTATTTAGATGATTGTATCAATAATAGTGGACATAAACTAGCATCTGATTTCAGAAACCTTTGGCCGTATTCTTATGTGAATAAAAGTGCAAAAAGCAATACCGTGTTGCCTTGGGCTGCTGCAGAAGGTTTGTCATGGGTAGGCCAAGATGGTATTACACCAACATTTGGAACAGGAAATTTAGAGACTATGTTTGTACAAAGATATTCTTTTGGTAACTGGGATTGGACAAATGGTCAGAGCTATACGAATAGACTTGCTTTATTTAATTCATTACGTGGTAACTCACTAGCGCCTTTTGGAGAAGGTTGGGGATGGTGTACCGTAAACCCAAGATTATATAGCGGCTGGGATGATGCTGACCCAAGAAAAAGAGGTTCTATACTTGAAGTGGGTAAAGCAGATCAAGGAACAGATGGCTATGCAGCAGATAAAGGAGACCATGAAACAGGGTATTTTAATAAAAAATATGTTTCATTACAGCACGACAATGGTAAAGGATCATATGTTGGTATGTTTGTTCAAATGTATGCTTGGTCAATTACAGATATGCAGTTAATGCATGCTCAAGACTTTATTTTCATGCGTTTTGCAGATGTATTATTAATGCACTCTGAAATTACTAAAACAGCTGACGGTATGAATGCAGTGAGAGGAAGAGCACACCTTGGCCCAGTAGGATATTCTCTTGACAATATTAAAACAGAACGCTTGCATGAATTGGCTTTTGAAGGTTTACACTGGTTTGACTTAGTTCGTTGGGGAGATGTTGAAACCGCTTTTAATGATGTAACTCAAGTTAGAAATTCTGGTGTTGATGCTAATTATAGTGTAAAATACAGAACCGAAACTAAAGGTTTGGTTCCGATTCCTGAAACTGAAATCAGACTATTGAATGGAGTTTACAATCAAAATCCGGGTTGGTAATATTTAATAACTATTAATAATTAGAAAGATGAAAATTCATAATATAAAATATTTACTAATTGCTGCGTTTATGCTGGTCTTTTCAGCATGTGACCCAATTGTAGATGAACAGCATTTACAGAATTCTACAGACGTTGCTGGTGTTCAATTAAAAAGTGTGCAAACCCCTCCTGGCGGAAATAAAATTACCTTAAGTATGAATACGCCTGGTGTTACAGGGTATTGGGACTATAATTTAGGGAAAGCGCTTACAAATGAAGTAACTGTTGTTTACCCAATTCCTGGCAAGTCTACTTTTACGTTCATAGGAACTTTAGGAGGTGAGTTCTTTAGTAAAACAATAGATGTGCAAGTTGACAGACTTGATACTCCATTAGATCAAGATTGGTATGATTTAGTTAGTACTAACACTGCGGCAGGTAAGACATGGGTTTTTGATGGTGCTGCAGGTACAGGGGAAGCTTATTGGTTTATGTCTCCTCCAGATAATCCTGATTCAGCCATGACTGCTTGGTGGAATGCGGGAGATTGTTGTCCTCCTTTAGACGTTGATGGTAAAATGCATTTTGACTTAAATGGGGCTGCGAATTATAATCATTATCAAACGGCTTCTGCAACAGCTGAAAAAGGAAGCTTTGTTATGGATATTGCTAATAAAAAGTTATTTATCACTAATTCAAAAATTTTAGGATATGAGGCAGGAAATACAGCTAACGAATATTCTATTGTTACACTTACAGAAGATAAATTGGTTTTATATGTGCCAAGAAGTTTAAAAGATGCTGGAACTGGTTGGACATTTGTATACAGACCTGAATAATATTTTGTGTTAGTTATTTCGAAAAAGGAAGACTAAAAGATTCCTTTTTCGAATTTCAAACCTTTTATGCTTCATTCTAAGAAAGAAGTGTATTTAAGATTTAAACTATGGTTAGTTTAAGTTAAGTTTATTGCCTGGTTAGCCCATAATTTCGATTATGGGCTATTTTTTGCTTATTACTTTCGTAGAATTTATTACTTTGATTTTATGTATTGATATGCTCTCTAATAGCCTTAAAAGGCTCTTTATGTCCAATTTCTTGACGGTACTCCAACATAACTCTTTTTTATTTCATTTAAAGTAGTATAGGACAGTTTTAAACATGTAGAAATGGTGTTTTGAAGCTTTTTAAAGCTTTTCTGGAAGATTCTTTTCTTTCTGTATTCGTTCTTCTTTAAAATAAAATTATAGTTGTCCTGAAAAGGCTTAAAAGAAATCCCAATTGCGAGATTAAATTTCATTGAAAAAACCAAGCTTCTTCTCATTTGCGCTAAAAAATGATGTTTTTCCCATTTTTTAAGACGCTATTTCCCATTTTTTTGATTGGTAAAGCCATTTAAAAGAAAGTAATTTCTTGTGAAATTTAGAAAAATAAGATTTTTCTTATAATAAAAATAATTGCTGATAATGTAAAAAAAGTAGGGTAAAAAAAATGATATTCTCTATTTTTTTGATTTTAGTAAAAATGAACGTTTTATTCTTCTAATTGTTTATTTAATAGCTATTTACAACGTAATAGTAGGCACTATCACGTTGTAGTTTTGATGATTTTTAATAAACTATTCTGCTAAAAAGTTCATGTAGTGTTATTTTTTAATATTAACTTTTTTTTAGTACTATTTTTTGTTTTGTCAAAATATTAATAATCAAATATTTATACATTTTTTGATGTGTTTTTATAATATTATTTTTTTGTTTTTGATGTGTTTTTGTAATGACTTTTAGATGTGAAAAGTAAAAATTTAGTTTTAGTATTGCATCAAATTACTAATTAATTAACCAAAATTTTTAGAAAAATGAAATTAACAAAATTACTTGTTTTTTGTATTTCATCTTTGTTATTCTCGGTTATCGCTGTGGCTCAGGATGTCACAGTAAATGGAATAATTAAAGATGAAACTGGTATGCCTGTTCCAGGTGCAACAATTTTATTAAAAGGTACTACTAAATCTACTGCGTCAGACTTTGACGGAAAATTCCAGATGCAGGTACCTTCAAACGGATCATTAACAATTACGTTTATTGGTTACTCTACAGTAACAGAAGCGGTAAACGGAAGAACAAAAATTACTATTCAATTAAAACCAGAATCACAATCTTTAAATGAAGTTGTTGTTGTTGGATACGGTACTCAAAAGAAATCTGTTGTAACTGGAGCAATCTCTAGTGTAAAAGCAGCTGATCTTGAAAAAGTGCCAAACGGAAGAGTCGAGCAGACGCTACAAGGTAGAGTAGCAGGGGTTTCTGTAGCGGCAACTTCTGGACAACCTGGTGCGGCATCAAAAGTTCGTGTAAGAGGTATCACTACATTTAGAGAAGGTGGAAATGATCCTTTATGGGTTGTTGACGGTATTGCTGTAGATGCTGGTGCAATTGGTTTCATCAATCAATCTGACATTGAGTCTATTGAGGTGCTTAAAGATGCTGCTTCTGCTGCAATCTATGGTACTCGTGCTGCAACTGGGGTTATTTTAGTTACTACTAAAAAAGGAAAATCAGGAAAAATTTCTGTAAACTATAATGGTTTTGCAGGTATTTCTGCTCCAGCTAAAAGATTAGATATGTTGAATGCGACTCAGTATGCAACTCTTATGAATGAAAAATCTTTGAATGATGGTGGTGCTATTAAATATGCAAATCCAGCTTCTTTCGGTAAAGGTACAGATTGGCAAGATGCCATTTTTAATGATTCTGCTTTCAGATACACACATGAATTAAGCATTAGCGGTGGTGGTGAAAAATCTACTTTTTATGCTTCTTTTGGAATTCAAGATCAAGAAGGTATCGTAGCTACTCAAATTTCTAACTATACAAAGAAAAACTTCAGATTAAACTCTACACACAAAATTTCTGATTACTTTACTTTCGGACAAACTTTCGGATATACACACCAAAAGTCTAAAGGCATTGGTAATACAAACAGTGAGTTTGGTGGACCTTTAAGCTCTGCAATTAACTTAGACCCACTTACTCCACTAGTGGTTACTGACCCTGCTGTAGCAAATACAGGTTTCTATACAAACCCAAATGTTATTAGAGATGCAAACGGAAATCCTTACGGAATTTCTTCTTTAGTGCAGCAAGAGATGACAAACCCTCTAGCATATACTCAAACAAGATTAGGAGGTTACAACTGGTCAGATGATTTTGTTGGTAATGCTTATTTAGAAGCTAACATCACAAGTCATTTAAAATTTAGAACTACACTTGGTGGTAAGATTGCATATTGGGGAGATGAGATGTTTACTCCGGTTAACTTCTTAAACCCAAACATGAAAGCGGATAGAAATAACTATAACCAAAACAATGAGAAATCATTTTCTTGGACTCTTGAAAATATCTTAACATACGCTAACAAATTTGGAGATCACAATTTTAGTGTTTTAGCAGGACAAGGTGCTTATGTTGAGAATATTGGTACTACTATCGGAACAACAATGTTTGGTCTTCCAATTACAAGCTACAAAGATGCTTCTTGGAATTTTGATATTCCTCAAACAGATAGATCAACAAGAACAAGCGATAAAGTAGAGCACAAATTATCTTCACTATTCTTACGTGCAAACTACGATTACATGGAAAAATATCTTTTTACTGGTATTGTTCGTCGTGATGGTTCAACTCGTTTTGGAGAAAATAACAAATGGGGAGTTTTCCCTTCATTCTCTCTTGGATGGGTACTTTCTAAAGAAGGTTTCTGGAAAGAAAACAATGTAGTTAATACTTTAAAAATACGTGGAGGTTATGGAGTTGTAGGTAACGATAATATTGATGATTTTAAATATAGAGCATTAGTAGTTGGAGGTTACAATTATGCTGTAGGAAATACAGGAGATATTACAACAGGATACGGAAACTCTACTCTTCCAAATGCAAACTTAGGATGGGAAGAAACTTCTCAAACAACTGTAGGTCTTGACGCAAAATTATTTAATGATTTTACTTTTACTGCTGATTACTACAAAAAAACAACAAAAGGAATCTTAAGAAACATTGTAATTCCTGGATATGTAGGAGTTGTTGATGCGCCTTCTGCAAATATCGCAGATATGGACAATAGCGGTTTTGAGCTTGAATTAGGATACAAGAAAAGACTTGGCGATTTTAACTTAGGTGTTAATGCCAACGTTGCTTACCTGAAAAACGAAATTACTTATGTAGGATCATCTACTAATTTCATTGTTGGAGATGCTAGTTTCCAATCTATGGGGCCAGTAACTAGAACACAAGTTGGGCACTCATTTAACGAATTCTATGGTTTTAAAACAGCAGGTATTTTCCAAAATGAAGCTGAAGTTGCAGCATACAAAAATGCAGCAGGTGGTTTAATCCAACCAAATGCAAGACCTGGAGATTTCCGTTGGGTAGATACAAATGGTGACGGAAATATTACTGAGGACGATAAACAATTCTTAGGAACAAACTTGCCTAAATATACTTTTGGTTTTACAGTAAATTTAGATTACAAAAACTTTGACTTTATGGCATTTACTCAAGGAGCTGCGGGAAGTAAAATTTTCCAAGGTTTAAGAAGATTAGATGTGCTTAATGCAAACTATCAGACTAAAGCTTTAGAGCGTTGGGTTGGAGAGGGAACTTCAAACGATTATCCAAGATTGACAAATAATGACCCAAATAAAAATTACACTAACATGTCTGATTTTTATCTTGAAAATGGAAACTACTTGCGTCTAAAAGTTGTAACTCTTGGTTACACAATGCCAGCTAGTTTATCATCTAAAATTGGAGCAGATAAATTACGTTTTTATTTAACTGGAGAAAACTTAATCACTTTTACAAAATATACTGGATTTGATCCAGAAATTGGAGGTCAGGTTTATGGTGTAGATAAAGGAGTTTATCCGCAAGCAAGATCTATTCTGTTTGGAGCTAACGTTCAATTTTAAAAAAATTAAAGAATCATGAAAACGATAAAATTTAAATATATATATATCGCTGTGGCAATGGCTGTTCTAGGATCTTGTTCTGAAGATTTTGTGACCATCGATCCACAAGGAAAATTTGATACAAGTACCTACTTTTCTAATGAGCAGCAATGTTATGCGGCTTTAATTGGAGTTTACGATCCAATTAGAAAAAACACAGGTGGTTTTGAAAACCTAGTAGCAATGTTGAATGCTGGTTCTGATGATTTTTATGCTGGTGGAGGTAGTTCTACAGATGGAACAGGAATTCAAAATTTCTCTACACACTCACTTTCTTCAATCACTATTCCAGGAAGCTACTGGAACGATCACTATCAAGGTATTTCTAGAGCAAATATTTTGTTAGCTAAGTTACCAGCTGCTTCAATGAATGATGCAGTTAGAAGTAGATTTGCTGCAGAAGCTAAAACACTACGTGCATTTTACTATTTTAACTTAGTACGATTGTTCAAAAACATTGCATTAGTTTTAGAGCCATTAACAACAGAAACAATCTTTACACCTGAGCAAGTTGCACCAGAGGTAATTTATGCTCAAATCGAAAAAGATTTAACAGAGGCTATTGCAGTTTTACCAAATACGGTAGTTGCAAAAACTGAAGCTGGAAGATTTAACAAAGGAGCAGCTCAAGCACTATTAGGAAAAGTATATTTATTTGAAGGTAAAAAAGCTGAAGCAGCAGCTGTTTTAGCAGAAGTAAATGGTACTCCAGGAGGAGTAAATCAATATGGCAATAAATTGTTAGATAAATTTAGTGACTTATGGATTACATCAAACAAATTCAACGCAGAATCATTAATCGAAGTATCTCACAGTAGTGCAGGAAACTCTGATTGGACTTTCTGGGGGAATGGTAGAGACGAAGGTAACTCATTAAACATCATGGTTGGACCTAGAGGATATTCTAGACCAGAAGGTTCTGATGCACCAAATCTTCCTGCGGGATGGGCATTTAACGTTGCAACTCAAAAATTATATGATGCAATGCAAGGTGATCCACGTTTAGAAGCTACAATTCTTGATCTAAAAGCATTAAAAGCAGCAGGAAAAGCAGATTATATTCCAGCTTACCAAGATACTGGATATTTCTTGAACAAATACCTTCCAAGACAGTCAGATGTTAGTACTGGTGGAGGTAACTCAGAGTTGAACTACAAACAAAATTCTTATATAATCAGACTTGCAGATACTTACTTAATGGAAGCAGAAGCTTTAGGATCTGGAACAAGAGCACAGCAATTACTTGATGCAGTTAGAAAAAGAGCAGGACTAGATCCAGTTCCTGTAACATTAGCAGCTATCAAGCATGAAAGAAGAATGGAGTTAGCAGGTGAAGGACATAGATTCTTCGATTTAGTAAGATGGGGAGATGCAGCGGCAGCTTTATCTGATAGAGGTTTTGATGCTGGAACAGATGAGATTTTCCCAATTCCGTACACAGAACTTAACGGTACTAAATTGAAACAAAATCCTAATTACCAATAGTATTTACTAATTAACCAAAACAAAAAGAAATGAACCTAAATATATATTTTAGAAAAAGTGTATACCTAATGCTAGCTTTAGCATTAGGAACACTAAATAGCTGCAGCGAAGAAGTTAATGAAAATCCTCTTGTAGCTACTAATGTTGATGCTGCGTTTACTATTACACCAGTTGCGGGCGCAATGAATACATATCTTCTAACGGCACAGACTAAAGGAGTTATTTCTTCAAAATGGGATACTGGAGACGGTGCTAGCCCAGGAAAAATGAATCAAGTGATTTCTTTACCTGATGCAGGAACGTATACAGTTACACATACAGCTATTGGAGCTGGAGCTGCTATGGGAACTTCTTCTCAGCAGATTGTGGTTGCTCAGACAGATCCTGCAAAAGGAAACTTAGTGCAAGGCGGAACTTTTGCAACAGCTGCAGATCAAGCTAAATGGACAAGTGCAAAATTAAGCCCATCTGGTACTGCTTTTTGGTCTTATGCTAATAACAGTGCTACAATTCATTCGCCAGGCGGATGGGCTCAGGAAGGTATTTATCAAGCAATCGAGGTTGTAAAAGATAGAGAATATACTATCGACATGTCAATCTCTTGCCCTAGCGGTTTAAAAGAAACTTTTTTTGAAGTATATGCTGGTAAATCGGTACCACAACCAGGTGTTGAGTATAAAGAGAATAAAGTGATGGGATTAAGTACTTGGGATGGTTGCGGAACATCTAAATTTTCAGGAAAATTATCTGGAATTGGATGTGTAAAAAACGATGTAACTAAGACAGTTTCTAATGTGGTTAAATTCTCTGAAAGCGGAACAATTTACCTTTTAATTAGATCTGGATGTAATGCTACAGGTAATGAGCCAATTACTATCACAAAGGTTGAATTCAGAGGAAAATAAAAAGTTAAGTTAAGTTTAAGTTTAAGTTTAAGTTTGGTTGTAAATAGCCCATAATCATTATGAGTATGGGCTATTTTTTAAATCCTTCAAAGGGTAGAACTCGATTTTTGATTTCTTCTAAACTTCAATTTAATAACACACAATAATTGGAAGCGAATGAAAAAAAATAGCCTAAAAATTATATGCCTTTTGTTTTCTGCTGCAGCTTTTGCACAACAGCCAAAAACAAAAAAAGAGTTTACAACCAACGGCAAAAAAATAACCGTTTACACTACCGCAGAGAACTCTAAGTTGCGATTAACTACCACAGACAATTTGACTTTTTCTGCCGCAAAACAGCCTTTAGAAATAGAAACTTCTGTTTTTGTACAGCCAGCTAAAAAATTTCAGACTTTTATGGGAATCGGAGGTGCTATTACAGACGCTAGCGCCGAAATATTTGCTAAACTTTCAAAAGAAAAACAAGCAGAATTTTTAAATGCCTACTACGATCAACAAAAAGGTATTGGCTATTCTTTGCTAAGAACAACAATTCAAAGTTCTGATTTTAGCAGTGGAAGCTATTCTTACATCGAAGAAGGTGACAAAGATTTGAAGACTTTTTCTATTGATCATGACAGGCAATATCGTATTCCTTTAATCAAACAAGCCATTCAGAAAGCGGGAGGAAAATTGACAACATACGTTGCGCCTTGGTCTCCAAATGCTTTTATGAAAAGCAATAAAAATGTATTGAAAGGTGGTACTTTACTTCCAGAATACTACCAGACCTGGGCAAATTTCTATGTAAAGTTTATTAAAGCCTACGAAAAAGAAGGTATTCCAATTTGGGGAACTTCTACACAAAATGAGCCAATGGCGGTGCAGACTTGGGAATCTTGTATTTATACAGCTGAAGCTGAAAGAGACTTTATCAAAAATTACCTTGGACCAACTTTGAAAAAAGAGAACCTTGGCAATAAAAAAATAATCGTTTGGGATCATAACCGCGATTTAATGAACTATCGTGCAAACGTAATTTACTCAGATCCCGAAGCGTCAAAATATGTTTGGGGAATGGGATTTCACTGGTATGAAACTTGGTCGGGCGGTGCACCGATGTTTGATAATGTAGGGAAAGTAAATGAAGCTTATCCAGATAAAAAATTGATGTTTACCGAAGGATGTATCGAAAAATTTGACGCATCGAAATATCAATTTTGGGGTAATGCAGAGCGTTACGGAATCAATATGATAAATGATTTTAATAATGGAACAGTAGCTTGGACAGACTGGAATATTCTTTTAGACCAGTTTGGAGGACCTAATCATGTTGGAAATTTCTGTTTTGCACCAATCCATGCAGATACTACAACAGGCGAATTAATCTACACACCATCTTATTATTATATCGGACACTTTTCAAAATTCATCCGTTTAGATGCAGTTAGAGTAAGTACAGCAGTAAGCAAAAGCGCTTTATTAAGCACCTCTTTTTTAAATGCTGACGGAACAATGGCAACAATTGTCATGAACCAATCGGCAAACGACCTTACCTACAATTTGATTATTGGAGATAAAAAGGCAGAAGTAAAAATTCCGCCACACGCTATACAAACACTTGTTTATTAATATTTTGTAGTAAAGTAATGAAGAGGACTAATTTGAATCATCCATCTTAGTCTTCTCTTGCTTTTAATTTTAAAACGATTATTTAAGCAACATGAAAGTTACCTCTCAAATATTTTTATCAGCCTTTGTCTTAATTCAATTAAGCGGTTTTAGCTCAAAAATAACAGCTCAAAAAAACAGCAAAATAAAGGTTTATACTACAGCCGAAAACACCAATTTGAAATTGTCTTTATCAAACGATTTAATTTCAAAAAACAACACTACACAACAAAAAACAGCAACAGTATCTATTCGAATAAATACTGAAAAAACAGACCAGACTTTCCTTGGAATAGGAGGAGCAATTACAGATGCAAGCGCAGAAGTTTTCGCAAAATTATCGCCTAAAAAACAGCAGGAATTCTTAACTGCTTATTACGATAAAAACAAAGGCATTGGATATACTTTAGCAAGAACAAACATTCACAGCTGTGATTTCAGCAGTGACAGCTATACTTATGTTTCAGAAGGAGACAAAGAATTAAAGACTTTTAATATAAACCACGATCGCAAATATAGAATTCCATTAATTAAAAAAGCAATTGAAACAGCCGGCGGGAAACTAACCTTATTTGTCAGCCCTTGGAGTCCCCCAGCTTTCATGAAAGACAATAACGATATTTTGCACGGCGGCGTTTTGTTGCCAGAATTTGCTCCTGCCTGGGCATTGTATTATGCTAAGTTTATAAAAGAATACGAAAAAGAAGGAATCCCAATCTGGGGATTAACGGTTCAGAACGAACCAATGGCTAAACAAAGATGGGAATCTTGTATTTACACTCCAGAAGCAGAAAGAGATTTTCTTAAAAATCATCTTGGTCCAACTTTAGAAAAAGAAGGGCTGGGTTCTAAAAACGTTATTATTTGGGATCATAATAGGGGAGATATGTTGGAAAAGAGAGCCAATCTTGTTTTCTCAGATCCAGAAGTTTCTAAATATGCTTGGGGAATTGGATTTCACTGGTATGAAACTTGGAACGGAGGCCCACCTCAATTCGAATCTGTAGCGAAAGTTCATGAAGCATTTCCAAATAAAAATCTCCTTTTTACCGAAGGATGTATTGAGAAATTTGATGCTGCAAAATATCAGTTTTGGGGAAATGCAGAACGTTACGGAACCAATATCATTCATGATTTTAATAACGGTACTGTGGGCTGGACAGACTGGAATATTCTTTTAGACCAGAACGGAGGGCCTAACCATGTTGGTAATTTCTGTTTTGCGCCTATTCATGCCGACACCACAAAAGATGAATTAATCTATACTCCAATGTATTATTATATTGGACATTTCTCAAAATTCATTAGACCAAATGCAAAAAGAGTACTTGAAACCGTAAATGACAAATCGTTGTTAAGTACTTCTTTTAAAAATTCTGACGGAAAATTGATTACGATCGTAATGAATCAATCTGAAAAAGAGATTGTTTATTCTTTAGAAAATCAAAAAGAAAAAACAACAATTACAATTCCGGCACACGCTATACAGACAATTGTATATTAATTGTCAGCTAACTAAATAACCACGAAATATGAAATTTAATTTAAAGAACACTATAAAAGTATTTTTCTTTATTACAGCTGTATTGGCTCAAGTAAAATGCTCTTCTTCAAGCGATCCGGTAGAAAATCCGCCGGTAGATCCACCGGTTGTAAACCCTCCAGTAGTAGTAACAAACGATGTTGATTTTTGGCTTACAAAAGGCAATCAAAGTGTTTTATTGGCAAAACAATCAGGGACATTAGGATTTGGTACAACAGCAAATGGGTATGCTAATATTGAAGTGAATGTTGCTCAAAAATACCAGACTATCGATGGTTTCGGATATACCTTGACAGGAGGAAGTGTAGATGTTATAAACCAATTAAACGCTGCTAAAAGAACCGCTCTTTTGCAGGAATTATTCGGTAATGGAGAAAACTCAATTGGAGTGAGTTATATTAGAATCAGTATCGGAGCTTCAGATTTAAATGCAACACCATTTACTTACAACGATCTTGCAGCTGGAGAAACAGATTTAAATCTAGAGAAATTCAGTTTAGAAAAAGACAAAAATCTAATTGCCATGCTGAAAGAAATTGTGGCAATTAATCCTAAAATATTAATCTTAGCAACACCTTGGTCTGCACCTATTTGGATGAAAGATGTAGCAAGTTTTAAAGGCGGAAAACTGAAAACAGAATACTATGATGTTTACGCTAAATATTTTGTAAAATACATTCAGCAAATGAAAGCAGAAGGAATTACCATTGATGCTGTAACTCCTCAAAACGAACCTTTGCATGACGGGAATAACCCAAGTATGTATATGTCTGCTGCTGATCAGGGAAGTTTTATTAAAAATAGTTTGGGGCCTGCATTTAAAGCCGCAAATCTAAATGTAAAAATTATTGCTTACGATCACAATTGCGATAATCCAAATTATCCAAAAGCAATTTTGGCAGATGCAGATGCCTTTCCTTTTATAGACGGATCGGCTTTTCATTTATATGCAGGAGATATTAGTGCGCTAACCAATGTGTACAATTCTTATCCGACCAAAAACGTATATTTTACAGAACAATGGACTTCTTCTGAAGGTAGTTTTGATGGCGATTTAAAATGGCATCTTCGAAATGTAATTATCGGATCAATGAGAAATTACAGTAAAAATGCTTTAGAATGGAATGTGGCCAACAATCAAAATTTTGGCCCGCATACTGATGGTGGTTGTACAATGTGTAAAGGGGCTATCACGATAACTTCAGCCGATAGTTTTCAGCGTAATGTGGCGTATTATATTATTGCTCATGCTTCAAAATTTGTTCCAATGGGATCTACTAGAATCGAGAGCAATTCTGGTGGTAGCTTGCAAAATGTCGCTTTTATCACCCCTTCAGGTTCAAAAGTATTGATTGTTGAAAATGATGGATCTGCAACAGAAACTTTCAATATTAAATTCAATGGAAAATGGGTAACCACTTCACTTGAAGGAGGATCTGTCGGAACTTATACTTGGAAATAATTGAAAAACTATTTTATATGAAAAAAATACTTTTAACATCGCTGCTTTTTGTTTCGATTGCCTCTTTTGGACAAGGTTTTTTGCATAGAGACGGACAAAAAATAGTAGACGGAAATGGTAAAAATGTTCTTTTAAGAGGTTTAGGTCTTGGCGGATGGATGGTGCAGGAAGGTTATATGTTGAAGACCCAGCCATTTGCTAGTCCGCAATATCAGATAAAACAAAAAATAGAAGATGTAATAGGCGTAGAGGGAACAAAAGAATTCTACGCAGCCTATAAAGCAAACGGGATCACAAAGCGAGATATTGATTCTTTGGCAAAATGGGGATTCAATTCGATTCGTCTTCCAATGCATTACAATCTGTACACACCGCCAATCGAGCAGGAAAAAAATGGTGAAATCACTTGGATAGAAGAAGGTTTTACCATGACCGATAATTTGTTGAAATGGTGTGCAGAGAATAAAATATATCTGATTTTAGATTTGCACGCAGCTCCTGGAGGACAAGGAAACGACGCTGCAATTTCAGATTTTGATACTACAAAACCAGCGCTTTGGCAGAGCGAAGCCAATCAGAAAAAAATGATTGCTTTATGGAAGAAATTGGCTTCTCGTTACCGAGATAATCCTTGGATTGGAGCGTATGATATTATCAACGAACCCAACTGGAATTTTACAGGATCAAACAAGAATGGTTGTGACGAAAATTCAAACGGACCTTTAAGAGATTTAATGGTCGCAGTTACAAAAGCCATTCGCGAAGTCGATACCAATCATTTAATTTTTATTGAAGGAAATTGTTGGGGAAATAACTACAACGGAATTTTTCCGTTATGGGATGATAATTTGGCTTTAAGTTTTCATAAATATTGGAACTATAACGACAAAGCTTCTATCGAAAAGATGCTAGAGTACAGGGAAAAATACAATGTGCCAATCTGGATGGGAGAAAGTGGAGAAAATTCGAATGTTTGGTTTAAAGATGTACTTACTTTAGTAGAAAACCATAATATCGGATGGGCATTTTGGCCAATGAAAAAAATAGACAATATCGCTGGAGTAGCTTCTGTTACTAAAACTCGTGAATATGATGTTCTGTTGAAATATTGGAAAGACGGTGGTCTAAAACCATCTCCAGAATTTGCAAAAAAGACGCTGATGAAAATGGCCGACAACTACAAAATGGAAAACGTAACCGTTAAGCCAGATGTTGTAGATGCCATGTTTAGACAAGTGCAAACAGACGATACAAAACCATACAAGAAGAATGCTGTTCCAGGAAAAGTTGCCGCAACGCATTACGATTTAGGAACCAACGGAAAAGCCTATTCAGATACTGATTTTGTAAATTATAGAAGCGTTACCGGAAAAGATGATCAATGGAATCGCGGTAACAGTATGAGAAATGATGGAGTTGATATTTTGCCTTGCCAAGACAAAGATTCAAACGGTTATCAAGTTTCTTTTATTGAAGACGGAGAATGGATTCAATATACGGTTGATGCAAAAGAAGGAACTTACAATGTTGCCATTCGTTATTCTAGCGAGAAAGCTGAAGGAAAATTGCACTTAGAAATTGATGGAACAAAATCTAATGAAATCACGCTTCCCGCAACAGCTGGAGATAACAAATGGAAGACTGTAGTTTTATCTACGGTAGCATTAAAATCGGGTTCAAATAAAGTAAAAGTTGTATTTGAAAAAGGAGGTTTTAATTTGAACTATTTTGACTTTGTTATGAACAAAAACAAAAAGTAGAAGAAATAATATTTATCTTGATATTCAATTTATTAACTAAACCATTTAAATAATAAAAAGATGAAAATGATTAATCTCGCAAATAGAGCTGGAGTTCTTACTTTAATCCTATTGTTTGTATTCCAGTCTTGCAGCAGTAATAACGATACGACAGATACTCCTGTTGTTGTAGCTCCCGATAAAATTTCTGTACAAGTTGATGTAGTGGGCAAAACCGCCGAAATGCCAAATGGAGACGGAAGCGGAAAAATTAATTTAAAAATTGAAGCTCCTAATGCAAAGTCATATAAGGTAGTGGTAAACAACGAAACAAAAGAGTTTACAACTAGCAGTTTTACATATGAATTTACGCAGCCAGGAACCAAAACCTATACGATTGATGTTACAGCATTTAACGGAATAAAGTATACGAATACTTCTGCAACAGTAAATATTTTCGTAGCCAGAAAATTAATTTGGTCAGATGAATTCAATACCGATGGAGCGCCTGATAGTTCAAAATGGGGTTATGATTTAGGAACAGGAAATGGCTGGGGAAATAACGAATTGGAATATTACACCAATCGTTCTGAAAATGTAAAAATCGAAGGAGGTCTTTTGAAAATTACGGCAATCAAAGAAAATTACCAAGGAAGCCAATACACTTCTACAAGAATGCTAACCAAAGGGAAGTTTTCTTTTAAATACGGAAGAGCAGAGATTCGCGCAAAATTACCAGCTGGCGGCGGTACTTGGCCTGCTTTCTGGCTACTTGGAGATAATATAGATACGGCAGGATGGCCATTATGCGGAGAAATAGATATTTTAGAATCAGTTGGTAATAATCCAAATGTAATCCATTCGTCCTTGCATTCACCAGGACGCTCAGGAAATACGCCAGATACTAAAACAACAACGGCTCCAAATTCGACAACCGAATTTCACATCTATGCTGCCGAATGGAGTGCAGAAAACATCAATTTTTATGTAGATGATAATTTATTTTATAGCTACAAAAACTCTAGTACAACTCCATTTAATGATAAATTCTTTGTGATTATAAACTTTGCAATGGGAGGAAATTTTGGAGGAGCTGTCGATCCAAACTTTCAAAGAGCAACCTACGAAATTGATTATGTAAGAGTATATAATTAACATAATTTTTAAACAGATTTTTTTCTTTAAAGCCTCGTAAACACTAGCTTTACAAGATTAAAATTTTTTAACATGAAAAAGATAAACAAACTTGTTTTTGCAGTAATGCTGCTTTTAAGCGTGAACTTATTTTATGGTCAGAATTTAAAAATTATGACTTATAATATCCGTCTGGATGTTGCCTCAGATGGAGAAAATGCTTGGCCAAACCGAAAAGATTATTTTACATCTCAAATTGGTTTTTACAGTCCAGACGTTTTCGGAGTTCAGGAAGCAATGCCAAACCAAGTGTTAGATATTGCATCGGCTTTGCCAAATTATAACAAATTCGGAGTTGGAAGAGAAGAAGGAGGTTTAGGTGAAGCGTGTACGATTTACTACAAAAAAGACCGATTTAAAGTAGAGCAATCTAATACTTTCTGGTTGTCTGAAACTCCAAATGTGGTTTCAAGAGGTTGGGATGCTGCTTGCAATAGAGTTTGTACATACGGACTTTTTAAAGATCTAAAGACTAAAAAAATATTTTGGATTTTCAATTTGCATTTAGATCACATGGGGGAAGAAGCAAGAGTAAAAGGCGTACAGCTTGCTCTTTCTAAAATAAAAGAATTAAACACAAAAAATTATCCCGCTTTTTTAATGGGTGATTTCAATTCTGAACCAAACACAACGCAAATTGGAGAAATTAGAAAAGTGATGGATGATACCAAAGATGTTTCCATAGAAAAGCCTTTTGGTCCTTCTGGAACTTTCAACGATTTCAAACACAATGAACCCGTAACATTATTATTAGACTACATTTTTATTTCAAAAAATAGTGGTCTAAAAGTTCAAAAACACGCAGTGTTAAGTGATTCTAAAGATTTAAAATATCCGTCAGATCATTTGCCTGTCTTAATAGAAATAGATTAAAAATGAAAAACATCAACAAAAAACTTCAGATCCTAGTTTTGCTGCCATTAATTGCAATGCAGTTCAACTGTGGATCTTCAACAAATGCTGTAAAAAATACTGGAAAAGTTTCTTCTTGGATTACCACAACAGATGAAACTTCAAAACTTAAAAAACAACCTGAGTTAATTTTCACTTCAGAAACAAATTCAAATCAAACCATTGAAGTAAATCCTTCAGAGAAATTCCAAACTATTGAAGGTTTCGGATTTTCATTAACTGGAGGAAGTGCGCAAGCCATTAAAAAGCTAGACAAATCAAAAAGAGAAGCTTTGCTTCAGGAATTGTTTTCTAGAAAAGAAGATGCCATTGGTTTAAGTTATTTAAGAATAAGTATTGGTGCATCAGATTTGAATGAAAAAGTTTTTTCGTATGATGATATGCCAGAAGGTCAAACCGATTTAAAATTGGAACATTTCAATCTTGGTCCAGATTTAGACGATGTGATTCCGGTTCTAAAAGAGATTTTAGCTATAAATCCTAAAATAAAAATAATGGGTTCTCCATGGTCGCCTCCAGTTTGGATGAAAGATAACGGAAGCTCAAAAGGCGGTAGTTTACAGCCAAAATACTATCAGGTTTACGCAGAATATTTTGTGAAATATATTCAAGCAATGAAATCGCACGGAATTGTAATTGATGCGATTACGCCTCAAAATGAACCTTTACACCCAGGAAATAACCCAAGTTTGCTAATGTTGGCAGAACAGCAAGCAGATTTTGTTGGGAATAATTTGGGGCCCGCTTTCGCGAAAGCAGGAATCAAAACCAAAATTATTGTTTACGATCACAACTGTAATAAACCAGAATATCCTTTGACGATTTTAAGAGATCCAAAAGCAAATCCGTTTGTAGAAGGATCAGCTTTTCACTTGTATGAAGGAGATATTAGTGCTTTATCAACTGTTCATAACGAATTTCCAAATAAGGATTTGTATTTTACAGAACAATATACCGGAAGCGGAACTAATTTCGAAACCGACTTGAAATGGAGTGTGAAAAATGTAGTAATTGGTTCAATGCGTAACTGGAGTAAAAATGCGCTTTCTTGGGGATTAGCAAATGATGAGTTTTACAAACCTTTCACGCCAGGAGGATGTTCAACTTGTAAAGGTGCTTTGATGATTGACCAAAATCAAAATATCAAAAGAGAAGTAGGATATTATATCATCGGACATGCTTCTAAATTTGTTCCAGAAGGTTCGGTAAGAATTGGCAGTAATATTGTAGGAAATTTACACAATGTTTCTTTCATAACTCCGTTAGGACAAACAGTTTTAATTGTAGAAAATGACGGAGCTTCAGCAGAAACTTTTAATATAAAATACAACGACAAACAAACTACAACCACACTAAACGCAGGAGCAGTTGCTACTTACGTTTGGTAAACCACTTAAACTATGAAAAAAGCAACTACAATTACACTGTTTATGCTCTCGCTTTTTGCGACGGCACAGCAGTCAATAGATCAGAAAGTCAATGATCTGTTGAAAAAAATGACAATTGAAGAAAAAATTGGCCAGTTAAATCAGTACACTGGAGACAATCAGGCTACGGGACCAATTACAATTAATCCGAACAAGCAAAACGAAATCAAACAAGGTTTAATTGGTTCGATGCTAAATGTTATCGGAACAAAATATACCAGAGGATATCAGGAATTGGCGATGCAGTCAAGACTTAAAATTCCGTTGTTGTTTGGCCAAGACGTTATTCACGGTTACAAAATGACTTTTCCTCTTCCGTTAGCAGAAGCGGCAAGTTGGGATTTAGCAGCAATCGAATTAGGCGCAAGAGTTGCGGCAACAGAAGCAGCAGCAAGCGGAATTCATTGGACATTTGCTCCAATGGTAGATATTGGTCGTGATCCTCGCTGGGGACGTGTAATGGAAGGTGCGGGAGAAGATACTTATTTGGGCTCTAAAATTGCTTACGCAAGAGTAAAAGGTTTTCAAGGAAACAAACTTGGAGACTTAAACTCTGTTATGGCCTGTGTAAAACATTTCGCGGCTTATGGAGCCGGAGTTGGAGGAAGAGATTACAACTCTGTAGACATGAGCGAAAGAATGTTATGGGAAACCTATTTACCGCCATTTAAAGCGGCTTTAGATGCAGGAGCTGCAACATTTATGAATTCATTTAATGATATTAACGGAATTCCAGCAACTGGGAATGCACATTTACAAAGAGATATCTTAAAAGGAAAATGGAACTTTCAAGGTTTCGTAGTTTCAGACTGGGGATCAATTGGAGAAATGGTCGCACACGGTTATTCTAAAGATCTTAAAGAAGCAGCTTATTCAGCGATTACAGCAGGAAGCGACATGGATATGGAAAGTAATGCATATCGCTACAATTTAGCAGCTTTGGTAAAAGAAGGTAGAGTTTCTATTGATTTAATTGATGATGCTGTAAAACGTATTCTTCGTAAGAAATTCGAATTAGGATTATTTGATGATCCTTACAGATACTCAGATGAAAAACGTGCTGAAAAAGCATTAAACAATCCGGAGCACAGAAAAGCAGCTAGAGAAATGGCTGAAAAAAGTATCGTTTTATTAAAGAACGAAAACCAAACTTTGCCAATTTCAAAAAATGTTAAAACCATTGCATTTATTGGTCCAATGGTAAAAGAATATAAAGAAAATATGGGATTCTGGTCTGTAGAACTTCCAGAAGTTGATTACAATAAATGGATCGTTTCGCAATGGGATGGATTGCAAAATAAAGTGGGCAAAAACACCAAATTATTGTATGCAAAAGGTTGTGAAATTGAAGGAACAAACAAAGATGGTTTTGCAGAAGCGGTTGCGACAGCTAAACAAGCCGATGTTGTGATTTTGAGTATTGGTGAAAGACGCGACATGAGCGGTGAAGCCAAAAGTAGAAGCGACTTGCATTTGCCAGGAGTTCAAGAAGATTTAGTAAAAGCAGTTATGGCAACAGGAAAACCAGTTGTCGTTTTAATAAATGCTGGAAGACCTTTGGTTTTCAACTGGACTGCAGATAATGTTCCGGCAATTTTATACACTTGGTGGTTAGGAACTGAAGCTGGAAATGCTATTGCAAATGTTTTATTTGGAGACTACAATCCGTCTGGAAAATTGCCAATGACTTTTCCAAGAGAAGTAGGGCAGATTCCAATTTACTACAATCACTTTAGTACAGGAAGACCTGCTAAAGACGAAAACGCAACAAACTATGTTTCGGCTTATATCGATTTGAAAAACTCTCCAAAATATCCTTTTGGATATGGTTTGAGCTATACAACGTTTGATTATTCAGGTTTGAAATTATCTTCAACTAAAATAAAAAGCAATGAAACGATTAAAGTTTCTTTCCAATTGACAAATAGCGGAAAAGTAGCTGGAGAAGAAGTTGCTCAATTGTATTTGAAAGATAAATTTGGATCTGTTGTAAGACCAGTTTTAGAATTAAGAGATTTCCAGAAAGTGAAATTAAATGCAGGAGAATCTAAAACAATCGAATTTACAATTGACAAAGAGAAACTTTCTTTCTATAATGATAAAGTAGAATGGGTTGCTGAACCAGGAGATTTTGAAGTAATGATCGGAACTTCATCAGCAGATATTAAATTAAGATCTGATTTTGAATTAGTAAATTAAATAAAAAACGGGGCTTCTTTTTGAGCCCCGTTTTTTTATATCGAAATTATTTTAATCGTTTTTTAAAACTATATTTCAGCATATTCATTAAACCTTGTTCGATAATGTCAATTCCAACGCCATAATTACTGTCGGCAATTTCATGATGTGCATTTCTAAAATCTTCAAAATCTTCACTTGGAATTTCTAAGTTGATTAACGGTTTATAATCAACAATTATAGAAGCACCATGTTTGGTTACTTTTTTACGGCTTGTGAAATCAAAATAAGGATTTGTGATCGTACTTTCCTGAATTGTATATTTTTCCTGAGTATCGATTTTTTGATCTGTCGTTAAATTGATTTCGTACTTCTCGTTATCAAAATTATGCCAAAACAAAAGATCCGTGTGCATAAAGTCGCGTGCAGCATTTTTAACCACATTGCGATCAAAATACATTAAAAAGCGATTCTTTTCTGCATCTGTAAAATACGGATTTTCGACTGTAGCATTATACTGAATCGTAAATTCATTTAGCTTTTTATCATCGCTTACAAGTTCAATCGTCGCATCTTTAAAAATGGTTCTGATATCCGTTCCGTTTCGATCATTAGAATAATTTAAAGCATAGAACAAGAAATTATTCCAGCTGTCAATGATCTCTCTTTTGTTTGTGTTTTTGAAATATTTACGCATATAATTGGCACGACCTCCTTTGTAAGTCGAAACCAATTTTAGCGTTCCTATATTATTTTGAGCACTAAAATCTGCTTTTTCAGTTATTCCATAATAAGGAAATCTGTAAGGCTCCTTAATCTGCAATTCCTGATTTGGTTTTACTTCCAAGTAATGCATAAAATAGATATAGCCGCGATTTTCAATTAGCCCGAATTCGTCTCTTGAAGTAGCATCAACAAAATAAGTTCCGCCTTTGTAATTGATTTTTACAATAACATGATTAAAAGTCAATAATGACGGAAGGTAATATTTAATGTAAAGATCTGAATTGAAATTAACCAAAACTACAGAAGCATCAATATTGATATAATCTAAAACCACTTTAAGTAAAACCGATTTTGCCTTGCAATCTCCCTGTTTATTTTCATACGTTACTGATGGCTCTTGCGGTTTATGGCCATTCATTTCATCCGCATTATAAATGTAGTAAACATGGTTCTGCACGTAATCAATTGCAAATTGTAATTTTTCGTCTTGATCTGCAATGGCATCCAATTTTTCTACCAGTTTTGGAGCAAATTCTGTTAAAGAAGCTTTACTGTATATGTCTTCGTAAAGCGGAGAAATGTAATTTGATAAGTCAACCCAGTTGCGATCTGTTGCAAAATCAATAAAAGGAGCAATTTCTCGGTTTGAATCAAAAGAGTTAATATAATCTTCTTTTTCGATTACAAACTTTTCTTCTTTTTTCAAGAAATTAATTTCTGGTTCCAAAACATTTCCCTCTTCATCTCTAAAGAATGTCTTTTTGTATGTGATTGCTTCCTTTCTGTCATTGATAAAAGAAAACTTGTATTTGCCATAAGCCCAATAAGTGCTTGGTGTTACGTAAACATACTTAAGAAATTCTTTTCGCATAAAATCGCGATCAGTAAAAACCTTGGTGCGCGAATCTTCAGTAATTAAAACATCATAAAGACGTAAATCTTTAATCGTAATATTTACTTTTTTGTTACTGCTTAAAATGCCGCCTTCACTCTGATTTTCACTATCTAAAACTTTAATTTTAGTATCAGGAATTTTATCAATCAGAATACCATCTCTCAGCACGCTAATTCTGTGTATTAAATAAGTTTCATTTTCTTCCACAACAACATCTTTTACCGAAGCGTTTTCAAGATTGGAAGGCTCGTTAAGAGTATAGGCCACGCAAGCATATTCGCTGTTTTCAGTATCGCTTGTGTAGTAGATTTTATCTAAGAAGTAGCAGAAATCACGACCTTCTTCAACTTGTTTTTTTGAGAAATCGGATTCTTTTATATATTCAATAAGTTGATCGTCATTAATTGTGGGAGCCCAGTTTTCTGGTTTTTGAATTTTGTAACTTTCTGATTCAATGATGTTTTCCATGTATTCGTTCTATAGGGGTATATTCTTACTTTTAAAACGGCTAAAATAACTAATAAATGACCATTTTCTTTCATTTTAGTGTAAAATTTATAATAAAAAACCTCACCGAAGTGAGGCCAGCATTATAAATTATAAAAATGTGTAGGTATTTATTTTAAAACGGTATTTATAAAATCCATTGCGCCAATTCCTTTATAAGATGCATACAAAGCTTTTTCATAAGCTTCTCGCTTTGCTTTTTTATCTTTTGCATCAGTTTCGACGATCATTTCATTGAAAATTCTCTCCTGTTCTTCGCTATATTTTAGAGATTCTTCCAGAAGATATGTTTTCGAAACAAATCCGAATGAAGACCAGATTCTGGTTCTAATTTTTTTATTGATGTCTTTTAAAGGATTGGCAATCATAACTTCTGTGTTTAAATTTCTACGCTCACTTGAAGAAAAATGGAAACAGCTTGTATTATTTTTCTTTGAATTTGATTCTAATTTTAACAATTAAAATCATTAATGTGTTATTATGACGCAATGTACTTATTTTTTTTAAATTTGATTTTAAATTTTCGTTAAAATTGTAGTTTCAACACTTCTGTTTTAATGAAAATCAGCGCTTTGTTTTTTAATATATTTCAGTTTTATAAAAATGAAGTAAATTGCAGCGTTATTAAAAGAAAGAATTTATACGAATCTGATGTTAAAAGACATTATAGATAATAACGAAAATTATCAACCAGGACTTTCTATAGACTGTGTTATTTTTGGTTTTCATGACAATCAGTTAAAAGTTTTATTGATTAAAGTGGAACGTGCCAATAAATGGTCTTTGCCCGGCGGTTTTATTCCTGTAGATCAGGATATTGATACGGCTGCAATCACGGTTCTGAATGGCAGAACAGGTGTTGATGGAGTATTTTTAAGGCAATTTGCAACGTTTGGAAAAGTAAATCGTAACCATCAGCATTTTGATAAAAAAATCTTGGAATATCTTCAAATTGAAGAAGAAAAAGGAAAATGGCTAACACGCCGTTTTGTTACAATTGGATATTATGCTTTGGTGGATTTTTCTAAAATTCTTCCAAATCCAACAGGCAGATACGAAATAGTGGAATGGATTGATCATAAAGAAGTTCCTGAGCTTATTCTAGATCATAAGGAAATTTTGGATAAAGCTTTAGACACTTTGCGTACAGAATTAAATTTAATGCCAGTGGGTTACAATTTATTGCCAGAGAAATTTACCATTCCAGAACTGCAAAAATTGTACGAAACGATTTTGGATAAAAAATTAGACCGACGAAATTTTTTACGCAAAATCACCAATATAGGAATTCTTAATAAATTGGACGAAAAGAAAAGTAACGTAGCACACAAAGCTCCAAACTTATATTCTTTTGATAAAGAAAAATATGATGAGGTGCTTAAAAACGGACTGAATCAAGGGTGGTAAATTTTACATAACGAAGACCGAACAGGTTTTTAAAAACTGTTAGGTCTAACTAAAAAAGCCGATATGATTTCAATTGAAGAATTTAGAAAATTAGCAATGTCGTTTCCAGATGCGACTGAAGAACCCCATTTTGAGAAAACTTCCTTTCGAATCAAAAAAAAGATTTTTGCCACTTTTGACGAAAAGAATAATCATGCGGTTTTAAAACTAAACGAAATAGATCAATCGGTTTTTTGTGCGTCAAGCGAAAAGATTTTTTATCCAATTCCAAATAAATGGGGAGCGCAAGGCTGGACTATTGTTGAGCTTTTAAGAGTAAGACCCGAAATGTTCGAGGACGCTTTAATACGTTCGTACGAAAATGTTGCTACAAAAAAGAAGTAATATTTTATCTCACAATAGTTCTAAAAGTCAAATTTACTCGAGGTTTTTGAGTTGTTTTTGTTGGAGGTAATCGATGCAGCCAATGCGTTTGTGTTTCGTCTTTCATAACCAATAAACTTCCGTGTTCCAGAATTAGAGAAACGGTTTCTTTAGATTCTTTATGTTTGAAGGCAAATTTGCGTTCGGCACCAAAACTTACCGATCCGATTGCGCCATTTTTTTTCAAATCTTTCTCAGCATCGCTGTGCCACGCCATTCCTTCTTCGCCAGTATGATATAAATTCAGTAAGCAAGAATTGAAAGTTTCTCCCGTTTTCTCTTCAATGATTTTCTTTAACTTTAAAAGTTCAGGAGTCCAAGGCAACGCTTTTTTGGTCGTATTCGAATACGTATATTCAAATTCCTGATCGCCGTACCAAGCCACTTTTCGTTTGGTTAAAATTAATTTTCCGAAGATCACCGCTTCGTCATTTTTCCATTCAATTGTATTTAATAAGACATCGCGATAGAAATCGGCTTCCTGTCTGGAGAAGCATTTTCCATAATAATTCACCGTTCCATCTTTCGGAAGCAGATTGGTTGTTTCGTCTGTTTGAGGATTAAATAAGTCCATTTTTCCATTTTTGATATTCCGATTTCATACAATGCCCGCAAGGCCTGAAACCATTTTGTTTGGCGTCATTTTCAGATAAAAAGAAAACACGATTTTCTCTTTTCATTCTTTTTCCCGAAGAACATTTGAGCGTTCCGTAGATTTTTAGTTTTTGATTGCCGCCGAAACAAATTTCGCCTTTTTTGATTTTATTTCGAAGTTCTCGATCTGAAATTTTATTGTGTTCAATCATAATTATATTGTTAAAGATTTATTTCTCGCAAAGTCGCAGAATCGCAAAGTTTAGAACTTATTAATCTTAAAAAATTATGTTAGCTAAGTCTTAAAAACATCTCTTGACGACTTCACGACTTTGCGAGCAAAAATCACGAAAGGGCATCATGAAAAATAATTCCCAACGTGTATCTTTCGCCAGAAAGGACTTCGCTTACCCCATGTTTCATATTCACGCGATAATATCCTTTTGTGCCTTTTACTGGCCTGAAATTAGTTGTAAAAACAAGAATATCTCCCTTTTTAGGTTTTAAGACAATGGCTTTCGATTGTGCTCGTGGAGTTTGTTGCGTAAGCACAAATTCTCCGCCAGTAAAATCTTCATCAGGTTCGTTTAGAAAAAGCACAATTTGAATAGGAAAATATACATCTCCATATAAATCCTGATGTAAAGTATTGAATCCGCTTTTTCCATATTTTAAAATTAAAACAGTCGCTTTCAGCTGATTATTGTCGTGACATTTTTTCAATAATTCTTCGTGTTTGTTAGGGAAAACGGTATCGATGTTCAATGCTTTCATCCAAGAATTAGCAATCGAAGCTAGTTTCGGATAAATTGAAGAACGAATATCTTGAATTAAATCAGGCAACGGATAATTGAAATATTTGTACTCGCCTAAACCAAATCGATAGCGTTCCATAACAACGGTTTTTCTATATAAATTCGGATTATCATAATCGAATTTTAAATCTTCGCATTGTTCGTTATTAAGCACTTTTGGAATAATGGCAAAGCCGTTTTCGTGCATAGATTTGGTGATGCTTTCCCAGTCTTGAGAAGCGATTTTTGATTGTATAGTTTGCATGGCAATTATATTTTATGAAATTTTCAATGAAGATCAATCATTGAAATTTGGAATTTGGGATTCGAAATTTGGAATTTTGTTTTTATGGTTTTATTTGAGCACCTTCCCAGCCAATAATGGCTGTTTTTCGTGTATTTCCCCACATATAGCCACCAAATGTTCCCGAAGATTGAATTACGCGGTGACACGGAATTAAAAACGCCACAGGATTACTTCCAATTGCTGTTCCAACTGCTCGTGATGCATTTGGTTTCTGAATTTGGTGCGCAATAGTTCCGTATGTAGAAAGCTGTCCCATTGGAATTTTTAGTAAAGTTTCCCAAACTTTCAATTGAAAATCGGTTCCTTTTAAATGCAGTTTGATTTCAGATAATTTGCTCCAATCGTTTTGAAAAATAAATAAGGCATTTTGCTGCAATAAATCCAGTTTTTTCGAAAATTGAGCATTCGGGAATTTATCTTTCAACGCGATAAATCCAGTCATTTCATCTTCGGCGAAAGCCATAAAACAAACGCCCTTTTGAGTAGACGCAACGATAATATTCCCAAATGGACTTTCGGCAAAACTATAATTGATCTCAAGATTTTTTCCTCCATTTTTATATTCTGCAGGTGTCATTCCTTCGATATTTACAAATAAATCATGAAGTCGGCTGGTTCCTGAAAGGCCAGTTTCAAAAGCAGTTTCAGATATTGTGGCTTGATTTTCTTTAAGTAACTTTTTAGCGTGTTCGATGCTGGTATATTGTAAAAACTTCTTCGGACTTGTTCCTGCCCATTCACTAAAAAGTCTCTGAAAGTGAAACGGACTTAAATGCACTTTCTCAGCCACCTCATCCAGATTGGGCTGTTCTTTAAAATTAGCTTTGATATAATCTATAGCTTCAGCGATACGATTATAATTTATGGTTTCCTGTGTGTTCATCTTCTTTCCATTTTATAATACAAATATCGATTGGTTTTAGAAGGTATAAAATCCGAAACTTGCGGAAGTTTTTTTCTAACCGCAAAGAGCGCGAAGATTTACGCAAAGTTCGCTATGTTTTTTCTTGTAACGGTGCAAAGGGTTCGTCTTTTTGTCATTTCGACGAAGGAGAAATCTCCGCAAGTAACTCAACAAAGATTGGCATAAAGCCTTGTACAAAAATTATAAATTTTTCTCCATTTTGTAATTAATCAATTCAACGCCCAAGCGTACGTTTTTTTGCTCAGCTTTTGCAACAAATCCTTTCTTTTCAAAAAAAGGTTTGGCAGTAATGCTAATATCCGAAGTTATCATTTTTGAATGCTGTTTTTGAGCTTCAAGTTCTAATTTGGTTAAAAGTTTATCTGCAATTCCTTGTCGTTGAAAATCTTTGTGAATGTAGAAAAAATCAATGTAATCTCCATCTTTTAAAGTTGCGAAGCCTGCAATTTTGTTTTCAATTACCGCTAATAGAACGTATTGTGTTTCGATAACGGCAATCCAGCGTTCTGTATTTTTTACGCCAGAAATCCAAGCTTCTCTTTGCGCTTCATTATAATCCTTTTTGCATACAGATTGTATGGTTTCGATATACAATTGCTGCATTTCGTTTAAATCTGAAATTGTAGCATTTCTAAAAGTCATTTTCTCCTAAGATTTAAATTAGTGAGCAGTAGTTTTAGAAAAAACATTAATTACAATAACGCCAATTACAATCAATGCAAGACCAATTATTGCTGGCAAATCTGGAATTTCTTTGAAGAAAAGAGCGCCAATTGCAGTAATTAAAACAATTCCAACACCAGACCAAATGGCGTAAGCAAAACCAACCGGAATGGTTCTAATGGCAAAACTTAAAAAATAAAATGCACCACAATATCCAATAATGGTGATGATGCTCGGAATAAGTTTGGTGAATTCTTCAGACTTTTTTAATGCTGAAGTAGCAATAATTTCGAAGATTATGGCTAGGCCTAAAAATATAAAATTCTTCATAGTTCACTTTTTTACAAAGGTAAACTTTAAAGCTGAAAATTATTTAAGATTATCTGTTCTAGAAGAAACACTGATCAGCTTGTATCCGTTTTCTGTTCTTAGAAATTCAAAATGATCTTGCCCGCGATCGGTTTGCTTTTTTGGATTGATAACAATATCCATTGTTGGATAAATCCAATCTTTAGATTCATTACAATTGTTGAAGTAAATGTCGTATTCGCTTGATTCAAAAATAAACTGATTTAATCCGCCAGAAGAAATAAAATAATCTGTTTTTGGATTTTTAAGCTCCTGAAGTTTTAGTTTTAAATAGATATAATTTTGATTAATGAATTTGGTTTTCGAAGCATTTATCCAGCCGTCTGGTTCTTTCCAATAGGTTATTTTATCGAAAGTATGTTTTTCTAAATTGGTTTTGGATAAGTCCTTAAGTAGAGTATTTTCTAACCAATATTTAAACTCTTTATCAAAATTTATGAAAGAATAATATTGTCCATCAACTCCAAGAAAACTGTCTCTTGTTGGGTCTTTGCTTGGTTCTTTTGACTTTTCTAAAGAATAAAAATTCAACTCGTCATCATAGGAGAAATTCTCAATCAGGACTTTGTTATTGATGTCGATTAAAAACTCTTTTCCTCCTGTCAAGAAAAAGTGTTCTCCGTCTTGTTGCTTTTTGGCGTCTTTCAAAACCGTAATAATTCCGTTTTTTACTTTGGTTAAGGCGCTGTATTCTGCTGGAATTGCAATTTTTCCTTCGGCATTAAATACTCCCATTTTATCAGTTTTACGATCTGTAAATCTTATAAAACCTTCGTTTTCGCAGTCAGGACCATTATCAAATACATACAGGCTATCTTGCCCGATAATCTTTCCTTGTTTGGTTAAATAATAGCTGTTCCATTTACCGTTTTCTTCTTCAGTAACAGCAATTATATTTTCGAATTTGCGCGCAATGGTAAAACCACTAAACTTGGGTTCTATTTTGATTATTCCATTTTTGTCTTTAAACCCGGTTAATGTAGTGTCTTTGTTAGGAAATGCAGTCCAGATGTCATTGCTTTGAGCAAATGTTAAAGAATTAAAGAGAAAGAATAGAATGAGGATAAGGATTTTTTTCATGAAAAGGCAGTTATCGAATATGAACTTCTGTTTCGTTGTTTCTTGCTTCTTCAAAACAATCAGAACATAACATTTTGAAATCGGCAAGAGATTGAAAAGTTTCTGTCCATTCTTCTCCATTATCCAAAAGATATTGTTCGCAGGAACCGCACCAAGCAATTTGTGGAAGATCTTCCTCGGCTTCTGAATAGAAAAATCCAACTTGATTTTTTGAATCTATTGCAGTTGCGATATGAATGCAGGTAAAAGACATTTCTTTTGAGCCGTGTATGTCGCAGGAAATTTTTTCGATCATTTTTTGAATTTTAAAAAGCTTTAAGTTCAAATTTAAAGCTATAAATTAAAAACCTTGTAAATGTCTTGTTAAATTAAGTCGTTCTTGATCTACGTGAGCGTGAGGGATAGAAGTAGGCTACCAAAGTAGCACGTATAGCCCGACAGCATCCCGATAAGAGGGCGAATGAGCATAAAGTATTTTTGCCCTCTTATCGGGATGGTGGCACGCCCAGATTGTTTTTTTGTTTAAAGTTTCAGGTTTCAGGTTTCAAGTTTAGGCGTTAGGTTTTTCTTTTAAGGATTAAGGGATAGTCCAACGCTAAAAAATAATCGTACTTTGTCGATATTATTGATCCATGAAGTATCGAAATGGATTGGGCCTAAAATGGATTGATAGGAAATTGCGGCGCCTCCCGATATTACGAGACTGGTCTCGATATTTTCGTCCCAATTTCCTTTTGGATTGAAGGCATGTTTTAGATAATCGTTAAAAGTGTCAAAACCTACAGATGCGATATTGAAGTGGGGCGTTAGATAAATTTTTCCGATTAGATTGATCTGAGATGCAAGTTTGACTCCCATATATTGCGTAACATTAAGTTCGTCTTCATGGAGCCCAGCAAACGAGAAGCGATTGCTGCCAGAACTAGGTATAATACCGCCTATGAAATATTTTGCAGCATAACCAAATCCTGAAAATGGAATATCGTCATGTTTAAGTTTGTCTTGAAAAATAAAATAAGAATCAAACCCTACGATTCCTGTAATTTTCTTTTTTATAGGCAATCTCTTTTCGTAGGTTAAACCAAATTTGGTGTAGCCATTTGTTGAGCCAGAAACACGTGTTAAGTCCGGATCTGAAAATGCGGCATTAAGATCGGTAAGAAATGACCGTGCTATGTTTGATTTTATAATGGTTCCGTTTGTGGCAAAGAAAACTCGATCCATGTCATTATAAGAATAATGCAGGTTGAATTCGATGTTGTTAAAGTTGTAGTCGTTAATACTCACAGAATTTGGGTTGTATTCTCGGTCATATTTTGGTTTTAGATTCGTATAGCTGTAATTTAGTCCAAAGCCTAAATAGCTTTTCAGGGAATTTATGTTTCTGTTTACTTCACTGTTGATTTCAAAAGTATTGTAGAGTATATTGTCTGATGCTTTACCATTTATATAAATTTCTTGACGGAGAAAAGCTCCATAAGCTTCAGTTGCCCACCACCATTCTCTATGGCCTCCAAAATTTTTCTGATAATTGATTCTAGCTTTTGGCTGTTCGGCAATATCGGCAGTTATCAAAAGTCGTGAGGCATCAGCTAAGATATTTCTTCCGGTGTAGTTAAAAATTATTCCAACACCTCTATATGTATCATAATGCACTGATGTGTTTAGCTGATTTTTGGCACGTTCAAAACCAAACAATGTAATGCCTAATTTATCACCGTCTTGGATGAAATAACTGTATGTAATCTCATCAAAAAGATTGGTTCCCATTGCTCTGTTAATGCCTGCTATTAAATCTTTTGTAGTGTATTTTACATGGGTTTTAAGATTGGCTCTTCCAACAACAAGAGGAAGATTTTCGGGGCTTATTTTTTTATAAACAATGGTGTCTAGAACAAACTCATTTGGCATATCGGGCAATTTGTGCGTTCGCTGCTGAAATCCTTTTAATTTTTCTGAAAGAGCAATTAAAGCTGGGAGATTTTGATTTGTTGCTATTTTTCCATCTTTGTAGATTTCGTTGCTATCGGCAAAATCGGCTGTTGAGAAACGGAGATTGGGTAGATGATCAACCAATATATTACATAAATCACGATTTGCAGGATTTTTAATGTTACTCGGAAACATACTGGTCTGCATTAAGATCGTCATAAGATTGTTTAGCTTATCTACGGGTTCCATTCCGCCTCCGACGTCACTTCCAATAATAATGTCGGCCCCCATTTGTTTGGCAACATCTGTTGGGAAATTATTCAATACTCCGCCGTCTACTAAAACCGTTTTTCCGTAAGGCATTGGCTTAAAAATAGCGGGTAGCGACATACTAGCGCGCATAGCGTAGGATAAACTTCCTTTGCTTAAAATAACTTCTTTTCCTTCTACCAAGTCCGTAGCCATGGCTCTAAAGGGAATCGGAAGACTGTCAAAATCTTTAACATTGTATACAGGGAAAGTTAATTCAGAAAGGTATTCTCTTAGATTTTGATCATTTAACAAAGAACCAATGCTGTTAAGTTTCCCGTCTTTAACGCCTATTCCGACTAAATACCTTTGGAATTCTCTTTTTTCTTCGGCACTTACAGATCGTAGCGCCTGTCCTCCGCCTAGGAGTTTATCCCAATAAATATCTTTAGTGATTTTTTCTATGCTGTCACCAGAATATCCCATTGCATACAAACCACCTATAATACTTCCCATACTGTTTCCAACAATAAGGTCTGGAACGATGTGAAGAGAATCTAATTTTTGCAAAAGAGGAATATGTGCAATTCCTTTTGCACCGCCACCACTTAATACTAATACAACTTTGGGCTTTTTTTCCTGAGAGAAAAGAAAGTGCGGAAGGGTTAATAAAAATAAGAAGACGAGTAAATAAGATGTTTTTTTCAATTTTTTACTATTTAAGTATTTGATAAATAGATTCTTATTCTGGTTATTAAAAGTAAGCAGATATTTATAAAAGTACAATTTTTTGAGAGAAATGTTTTTTTACTGAAGCATAAAAACAGAAAACCCGACAGGTTTTTAAAACCTGTCGGGTTTGAAATATTTAATCAAAGATATTTAATCCCGATAGCTATCGGGACTAAAATCAATTAATATCTGTAGTATTCTGGTTTAAATGGACCTTGAACTTCAACACCGATGTAAGCAGCTTGATCTTCTCTTAGAACTTCAAGTTCAACACCTAATTTAGCTAAGTGTAAAGCAGCAACTTTTTCATCTAAGTGTTTTGGTAACATGTAAACTTCGTTTTTGTAAGCTGCGCTGTTGTTCCATAATTCGATTTGAGCCAAGGTTTGGTTTGTAAATGAGTTACTCATTACAAAACTTGGGTGACCAGTAGCACAACCAAGGTTTACTAAACGACCTTCAGCCAAGATGATGATATCTTTTCCGTTGATGTTGTATTTGTCAACCTGAGGTTTGATTTCGATTTTAGATGCACCGTGGTTTTTATTTAACCAAGCCATGTCGATTTCGTTATCGAAGTGACCGATGTTACAAACAACAGTTTTATCTTTCATTTGCTCGAAGTGCTCTCCAAGAACGATATCTTTATTTCCTGTAGTTGTAATGATGATATCAGCATTAGCAATTACAGTGTTTAATTTTTTAACTTCATAACCGTCCATTGCAGCTTGTAAAGCACAGATTGGATCAATTTCAGTAACTGTTACAATAGAACCAGCACCTCTAAAAGAAGCAGCAGTTCCTTTTCCAACATCACCGTATCCGCAAACAATTACTCTTTTCCCAGCTAACATTAAGTCAGTTGCACGACGCACAGCATCTACAGCAGATTCTTTACATCCGTATTTGTTATCAAATTTAGATTTAGTAACAGAGTCATTAATGTTAATTGCAGGCATTGGTAAAGTTCCAGCTTTTACTCTTTCGTAAAGTCTGTGAACACCAGTTGTAGTTTCTTCAGAAAGACCTTTAATTCCAGGAACCAATTCTGGGTAACGATCAATAACCATATTAGTTAAATCTCCACCATCATCCAAAATCATGTTTAATGGTTTTCTGTCTTCTCCAAAGAATAAAGTTTGCTCAATACACCAGTCAAATGATTCTTCGTCAAGACCTTTCCAAGCGTAAACTGAAATTCCAGCAGCAGCAATAGCAGCAGCAGCCTGATCTTGAGTAGAGAAAATGTTACAAGAAGACCAAGTAACTTCTGCACCAAGAGCAATTAAAGTTTCGATTAAAACAGCAGTTTGAATCGTCATGTGTAAACATCCAGCAATACGAGCGCCTTTTAATGGTTGTTCGTCTTTGTATTCAGCGCGAAGTGCCATTAAACCTGGCATTTCAGCTTCAGCTAGTTCAATTTCTTTTCTTCCCCAAGCCGCTAGAGAAATGTCTTTTACTTTGAAAGCCACGTAAGGCGTAGTCGTTGTACTCATTTATATTATATTTGTAGAATTGTAAATTTTTTGCGAATTTAAGGAATAGCTTTTTATTTTTACTAATTTCTGACAGATTTGTGAAATCTTTAATTTCTTAATCTCTAGAATGTTAGTTTCTGAATCGTTTTAAACCATATAAGTAATATAAGTTCATTTTAAAAAAGATTCTGAAACTATTACCTTTGTTGCAAATTGTTTATATTTACTAATACATTTTTTGAACCAGCAGTTATATCTTCTTAAATGACTTATATGGTTTAGTAATCAAGAGAATAATTTATCATTCACCATTCATAATTTACAACTAAAAAAGTAATGCCTTTATTTCAGACCATACAATTCAATGAAACGACTAAAATTTTAATTTGGGAAATCACAGAATCTCTCGAAGAATTATTGAGTAAAGTGGTGTTGAAAGAAAAAACACAAAAGAGATTGGACGGAATGAAATCGCAAATGCATCAGCGTGCTTTTTTAAGTGTTCGTATGCTGATTCAGGAAATGGGTTTTACGGATAAAGATTTGCATTATGATGAGTTTGGAAAACCTTATTTTGATTGTGATAATCATATCTCAATTACACATTCTTACCATTTTGCGGCGATAATTATAAGCAAAGAAAAGGTTGGAATTGACATGGAATTGCAGCGAGAAAAAATCCAGAGAATTGCAGATAAATTTACAGACTTTGAAAGTAATTATTTAGATACTTCATCTATAGAAGAATACATAAAAAAACTTACCGTAATCTGGGGTGCCAAAGAGGCGATCTTTAAAATCAGAAATGAAAAAGGGATCAGTTTTAAAGATCATATTAATGTGAGCAACTTTTCTTTAGGAGAAACCCAAACGCAGGCAAGTCTTCATTTTGATAATCTGATCAAGGATTTTGATGTGCATTATCAAGAAGTCCAATCAGATAATTTTGAGGGTAAGTTTACTTTGGTTTATGCTTTTGAGAAGTAAAATTTCAATTTAAAAATTCCAAATTCCAAACCCAAGATTTATATATTTAAACTTCACTTTCTTTTTGACGGTGCTGAAACATACTCATGTATAAAAAAGTGCTCATTTTTCGAGCGCGTCTTTTTAGTGTTTCGGCATTTTCGCCTTCAAAATGTTCGTCAATAGTTTGAAACCAATGATTCAACCAGATTCCGAATTCGTTTGTTGTGATTTTTTCGTCAAAATGAGCGTCAACTTCATTATGGACCGCATGAGGATTTCCTTTGTATTTGCGAACACCAAATAGATTGGTTTCCCAAAAATCAGTCAGTTTTTCGAGATGAGCGTCCCAATCAGAAATCATTTCATTAAAATAAAAGCCGATTTCTCGATCGGCTCTTATTTTAGCATAAAACTGATGAACCAAAAAGGAAACATCAGCTCTATTGTCTATTTGTTTTTTCATAGAATTAAACTATTTAAAAGTATAAAGAACAAACTTAAAAATGCACTTAGCATTATAAGGTTGAAAACTACTTTATGTTTCATTTGTGCCAAAATAGATGTGTTTGCAAAAACACAAGCTAAAACAATAATTCCTAGCTGAATCATTTGCGGAATTGAAGTTCCGTTGGCTAAAACATACATAGCTGCAGCGCCTCCTAAACAGCTTTGTCCAATAACTGCCATTGCAGCAGAGCCCATATAGTTTCTATTGAAAATGTCGAATGTTGTTTGATATAGTGTCATGGTATTCAGTTTTTTATACCAACAAAATTACGCCTACAATAGTGCTGCGTTTTATGATTAAAATCATAAAATGGGATTTTTTTTATCTGTATACTTTTCGGTTAATAATCTTCAATTCGCCTTTTTTCTCCAATGCTTTTATGGTCCTAATAACTGTTTCAACACGTAAACCTGTTAAGTCTCCAATTTGCTGTCTGGTAAAATTAATCAGATATCCATTTTTATCTTTCTGAAAATTGAAATAGGCAATACCGTGATCTATGAGCTTCAATACACGATGTTCGGGTTCGTGTGTAGAAATTTCGGCGGCCATAACCGATTTATAATACAATCGCTGCGCAAGATTCTCAATTACTTTAATGCTGACTTTTGGGTTTTCTTCTAAAAGCTTCATAAAGTTTTCTTTTGGAAGAATGAAAACCTCAGCTTTTTCTACAGCAATAGCATTTGCTGGATATTTTTGGTTTAAAAATAAAGGTGGTTCGCCAAAAGATTGTCCGTTATAAAATATACCTTGAATAAATTCTCGTCCGTCATCATTATAATTACTCATTTTTATTTCACCCGAAATAATCTGATAATAGTGTAAGGGCAGATTTCCTTCTTCGAAAATAATGTCATTTTTATCAAATGATTTTTTTGCAACACCATATTTTTCTAGTAATTCAACTGTAATCATAATGTATTATTTATGTTATCAAAAGACGTAGAACAAATATAATTTATTCAAAATAGTTCTTCTGCATTAAAAAACTTTTACTTTTACACCTTGGTATGCAAGAACAATTACTCACTATTAGACAACAGATTTTAGAAGCTAAAAGCAACGGTCAAAAACTACTGGCAGTGCTTTTGGATCCTGATAAAATTGTACTGGAAAATTTAAATCATTTAATTGATAAAATCATTCAGTCTCCGGCAACTCATATTTTTGTGGGAGGAAGTATTGTTCAGAATAATATTTTAGAGGAATTAATTACGGCATTAAAACAAGAAACGAATCTGCCTGTTATTTTGTTTCCTGGAGATCCTTCGCAGATTTCACCAAAGGCAGATGGTATTTTGTTTCTATCTTTATTATCTGGCCGAAATCCCGATTATTTAATTGAATATCAAGTTCAGGCTGCTCCAATTCTTAAGAAAACAAACTTAGAAGTTATTTCTACTGGTTATATTTTGATAGAAAGCGGTAAAGAAACCGCTGTTGCTCGTGTAAGTAAAACGAAACCCTTAAGTCGCGAAAATCTTGATTTGGTCTTGGCGACAGCACAGGCAGGAGAAATGTTAGGAAATCAACTGATTTATTTAGAAGCCGGAAGTGGCGCAAAACAGTCTGTTCCGACAGAAATGATTGAGCTGATTTCTCAAAATATTAAAATTCCTGTTATTGTTGGTGGAGGAATTGTAGATTTGCACGGAATTCAGAAAGCATATAAGGCTGGTGCAGATTTGGTTGTTATTGGAACTGCTTTTGAAAACAACAGTCATTTTTTTGAACAATAAACGCCAAATACCACATTTCCGATGATAGATTTTTTCTTAGAAAGTTATAAAAATGCACCGCTATGGCATATTGCTTTAGAGTTTTTAGTATTTGTTTGCGGAATTTTGAGCGTTTGGTTTGCTAAAAAGGAAAATATTTGGGTATATCCAACAGGACTAATTGCTACCGTAATATCGGTTTATCTGCTTTATGTTGCGGGTTATATAGGAGACATGATTATTAATGCTTATTTCTCAATAATGAGTATTTATGGATGGTACGTTTGGGCAAAAGGAGGAACGACTGAAGACAATCTGCCGATTACCCGTACAAGTTTTAATGAAAAAATAATCGGAATCTTACTGTTTATTGTGACCGTTTTTGTAGTTTTCGGGATTTATAAATATTTTGACTATGAAATTCATAAAGACAATTATGTCGATATGATTTCGTCTGGGATATTTTTTGCTGGAATGTGGTACATGGCCAGAAAAAAAATAGAAAACTGGACACTTTGGATTATTGGTGATATTATTGTTGTGCCTCTTTATGCTTATCGTGGCCTAGGGATGCTGTCACTTCAGTATATAATTTTTACAATTTTGGCTATTTCAGCTTATTTAGAATGGAGAAAGATCTTAGACAGCAAAAAACAAATATCATAAAAATTGCTTTGTTTGGACCTGAAAGTACAGGGAAAACAACCTTAGCAAAACAGCTTGCCGATTACTACGAAACAGAATGGGTTCCTGAGTTTGCACGTGACTATTTGCAAGAAAAATGGGAAGAAAATCAGCATATTTGTGTAGCAGATGATATGTTGCCAATTGCTTATGGACAGACTGCATTAGAAAACGAAAAATTGGCCAGTGCAAACAAATATTTGTTTTGTGACACCAACTTAATGGTGACTAAAGTATTCTCTGAAATGTATTATGGTTTTTGTGACCCGCTTTTGAATGAGGCGGCATTAAAACATGAATACGATTTATTTTTCTTGACCGATATTGATGTTCCTTGGGAAAAAGACGATATTCGCGATACTCCCGAAGGAAGAGAAACTGTTTTTTCTGCTTTTAAACAAACTTTAATAGATACAAAAAAGCCCTTTATAATCTTATCTGGTAATAAAGAAACGAGATTGGAAAAAGCAACAGCCATTATTGAGAATTTGACTATTGCTAAAGAAAATGATTTCTCATCGAATGATTTTGTGCAGATATACAATAGAGGTATTTCTTTTGATGCTATTCTAAAACAGTTAAAAAGTTTTAAAAAAGGAATTGCAAAAAGTAATTTAATTAGACCAGCCACAATCAATGATGGGATTTTAAATTTATCGGAGAATGAATTTCAGCAGAAAGCCTTATTTTTTGATCAGCAAAAGGATAAATTTAAAATTAAAAAATTTGTTCCAGCATCAGGTGCGGCAACAAGAATGTATAAATTCTTAATAGCATTTCTGAATGATTTTGATATTACAAAAGAAACAATAAATGCATACATAAACAGAAAAAACGATAAAGAACTTGCTATTTTTATTGTTGGTATGGAGAAGTTTCCCTTCTTTGAGACGGTAGATAAAAAATTAAGAGAAATTTATCCTGAATTTGAGAGTTTAGAAAGAGATTATAAAAATTACTATTTTATAAAATTACTCCTGTCTCCAGAATATTTTAATTCAGCGAACAAACCCAAAGCTGTTTTACCATTTCATCAATATGATACCCACATTGCCAATCCGATTGAAGAACATTTGAATGAGTGCGTACATTATGCATCATCAAAAAATGTATCTAATTTGCATTTTACAGTTTCAGAGATACATCAAAACTTATTTGAAATAGCGGTTGCTGAAATTAAAGATAAAATCGAAAAACCTTCAGGTATTAAGATTGACATTGGATATTCCTATCAAAGTAAAAGCACAGATTCTATCACAATAGATACAAAAAATAAGCTGGTAAAAGATAAGAACGACAATTTGGTTTTCAGGCCAGGAGGACATGGCGCTTTGATTGAAAACTTAAATAATCTGGATGCCGATGTAATTTTTATTAAAAATATAGATAATGTAATCCAAAATCATATTGATCAAATTACATTGTATAAAAAAGCTTTGGCAGGCGTTTTGGTTGAGATGCAGCAAAAGGTTTTTGAATATTTAAGATTAATTGATCAAGAGAAAATTAAAGAAGATAATATTGAAGAAATACTTCTTTTTTTAGAGAAGGGTTTTAGCGTTGAAATGACTGCTGATTTCAATAAATTTACTTTTGAAAATAAAATAAGTAAACTGAAAGAGCTTTTAGATAGACCAATTCGCGTTTGCGGAATGGTTAAAAATGAAGGAGAACCAGGCGGTGGCCCTTTTTGGGTTATGAATAAAAAAGGAATAAAATCGCTTCAGATTGTAGAGACTTCACAAGTTGATTTAGAAGATAAAAAACAAGAGAAAATTTTAGCCGAGGCAACACATTTTAATCCTGTAGATTTGGTTTGTGGTATAAAAAACTATAAAAACGAAAAATTTAATCTGCTGCAATATGTAGATCAAGAAGCAGGATTTATTGTTGAAAAAAGTGTTGAGGGAAAATCAGTTAAAAATTACGAATTACCTGGTTTATGGAACGGATCAATGGCCAACTGGTTAACCGTTTTTGTCGCTGTTCCTTTGATTACTTTTAATCCCGTAAAAACGGTAAACGATTTATTGAAAGCGGCACATCAGCCACAATAATATGGATGCAGAAAAAATTATATCAGAATTAAGCTTTAAAGCCGTTCGCAGTAGCGGCTCGGGCGGACAAAACGTAAATAAAGTTTCATCAAAAGTAGTTCTGAATTTTGATTTGAATGCTTCTCAAGCTTTGTCTGATGAAGAAAAACTACTCTTGCAGGAAAATCTCTCAGCAAGATTAACTTCAGAAAATCTCCTGATTTTAAATTGTGACGAAGACAGAAGTCAGCTTAAAAATAAAGAAATTGTAATTAAACGATTTTTGGAAATTATCAAAAAAGGATTGCATGTTCCGAAAGTAAGGAAGGCTACAAAAGTTCCGAAAGCGGTAATTAAAAAGAGAATTAAAGACAAAAAGAATGTTTCTGATTTAAAACAATCTCGAAGAAAACCGAACTTGGAATAAATTCCAAGTTTTAAAATTCCAAATTCCAAAAGAATCAGAATTAGTCTGTTTTGGAATTTGGAATTTCTTTTTTGGAGTTTTAAATATTTTAACATTACCTTTGCACTGTCTCAAAGGGGTGCTCTAAATAACGAGCTGAGATCATACCCAAAGAACCTGAGCGAGTAATGTTGCTAAGGGAAAAACGACACAATCGAGCGTACACACTTTATTTTGTCGGGAAACACATTTATTAATTTAACAAAAGAATAATTCCCCCTTTTATTCGTAATTCTTTACGAATGAAAACTATCTTTAAAGGTACTGAGGTACTAAGTTGCAAAGGTTCTAAGGTTCAAAAAATGAGCAGAACCAAATCTATTTTATTTCTTCTATTCTCTTTTTTCTATTCTCTTTTCTCTTTTGCGCAACAGCAAGATTCTACAAAGGTTAATCAGCTTGACGATGTTCTAGTTTCTGCAGTTCGTGTCACTTCTAAGACCCCAGTGAGTTTTAGCAATATGGATAAAAAAGAAATTAAGTACAGAAATTTAGGTCAGGACATTCCTGTTCTGATGAATTATCTTCCTTCGGTTGTAACAACTTCAGATGCAGGTAACGGTGTAGGTTATACCGGAATTCGTGTGCGTGGAAGTGATGCTACTCGTGTAAATGTAACCATAAACGGAATTCCGTATAATGATGCAGAAAGTCAAGGAACTTTTTGGGTAAATATGCCTGATTTTGCTTCTTCTGTAGAAAGCCTTCAACTACAACGCGGGGTTGGGACATCTACAAATGGAGCAGGTGCTTTTGGAGCTAGTTTAAATTTACTAACAGATAATTATGCTAATAAAGCAACTGGCGAAATTTCTAGTTCTGCAGGATCTTTCAATACATTTAAAAATACAGTGAAATTTAGTACTGGTTTGATGAATGATCATTTTGAAATTGCGGGACGTTTATCTACAATAAAAACAGATGGTTATATTGATCGTGGAAGCGCAGACTTAAAATCATATTTCCTTCAAGGGACTTATGTTGGCAAAACGACTTTGATTAAAGCTTTGGTTTTTGGCGGAACTCAAAAAACATATCAATCCTGGAATGGAATTGACGGGGAAACATTAAACGAAAACAGAAAATATAATTCGGCAGGAGTATATACAGATGAGTTTGGTGTAACACGTTATTATGATAACGAAACCGATAATTACAATCAAGATCATTATCAATTGCATTGGAGCGAATCAATTTCTGATAAATGGAGTACAAATTTTGCATTGCATTATACAAAAGGAAAAGGTTATTTCGAAAATTATAAAGAAGATGCAGACATGGCCGATTATAGTTTAAATCCTGTTGGAACAGTAACAACAACAGATTTGATTCGTCAAAAATGGTTGGATAATGATTTCTACGGAACTACTTTTTCTGCTAAATATGTAACAGAGGACTTGAATGTGATTTTAGGCGGAGGCTGGAATAAATATGAAGGAGATCATTTCGGAAAAGTAATTTGGGCGAGATATGCTTCTCAGTCTGAATTAGGAGATCACTACTACGATGATTATTCATCAAAAACAGACGGTAATATTTTTGCGAAAGCAAATTATCAATTCACAGAAAAATTAAGTTTCTATGGCGATTTACAATATAGAAATGTAAAGTACAAGGCTAATAGTGCAGAAACTGGCTTGGTAGATGATAATTTCAATTTTTTTAATCCTAAAGCAGGTTTAAATTATGCCTTTACTCAAAATAGTACTTTGTATTTTTCTTATGCAAGAGCGAATCGTGAGCCAAATAGAACCGATTACGAAGGCGGAAATGTAAAACCTGAAAAATTAAATGATTACGAGTTAGGATGGAGATTTAATACAGAGAAATTCCAACTTAATTCTAATGTGTATTATATGGCTTACAAAGATCAATTAATCTTAACAGGTAGATTAGACGATGTTGGAAACCCAATTCGTGCCAACACAGAGAAAAGTTACCGTTTAGGTTTTGAATTTGACGCCACAATTGCGCTTTCTGAGAAATTTACTTTACGACCAAACTTTACTTTGAGCAGCAACAAAAATGTAGATTTGGCTGTTGATGGCGAATACTACGGAACAACTAAAATTGCGTATTCTCCAGAAGTTATTGCCGGAAACGTAGTAGTATATAAACCGCTTAAGGGATTGTATCTTTCATTATTGCAGAAATATGTTGGAGAACAATACATGAATAACATTGAACTTCCTGCGGCAAAATTGGCAGATTACTTCGTAAACGATTTTAATGCTTCTTACGAAATAATTCCTAATAAGATTTTTAAATCGATAACCATAACGGCTTTGGTTAATAATATTTTCGACAAAAAATATGTTTCAAACGGATACATGTACGATGTTTATCCATACTATTATCCTCAAGCGGGAACCAATTTCTTAATTGGTTTGAGTTTGAAATTCTAATTAAGCCAAATGCAAAAAAAGCCTGAAATTTATTTTTCAGGCTTTTTTGTTTTTAGTTGTATACGTGAATAACAGTTCCAGAAGATTCCACTCGATATTGTTTCATCGGATATTCTTTGTCTCCAAGTCCCGTGTATAAATTATATTGAGTTTTATCACAAGAACAAACAGCATAAATTCCGTCAATTGTCATTGCAGTGCAAGAAGTTAAGGCTTGATTTGGACACGCAGCATCAAAAGCGGTGTAGGTTCCTTCGCCAGTTTTCATAACAATAATTCCTTTTGCACCGTAATTGGCAACATAAACAGGGTTGCTCGGATACATTAACTTGTTATAAGTTGGCAAATTGGTATCAAGATATGCGTTTACAGAATAATTAGGAATGTAAGGATTGTTGTTGCTCTTGCTATTGTCACTACAAGAGAATAAAATAGCAGTAAATGCGATAAAAAACCAGATTTTTTTCATTATTTGAATAAGAATTAGTTAAAACAAAAATAATTTATTTAGATTTGAAATCTATATGATTAACATATAATTATGTACTATTAAAAATTATAGTATATTTGTGGTAAGAAAATCCCGTCGCGATGGGATTTTTTGTATTTATATAAACGATGAAGTTATGAGTAAAGTATCTTATTATACAGCTGAAGGATTAAAAAAATTAAAAGATGAATTGGAGCACCTGAAAAGTGTAATGCGTCCAAAAGCATCTCAAGATATTGCAGACGCAAGAGATAAAGGAGATTTGTCTGAAAATGCAGAATATGATGCGGCAAAAGAAGCACAAGGCTTGTTAGAGATGAGAATTTCTAAACTAGAAGAAGTATATGCAAATGCAAGATTAATTGACGAATCTCAATTGGATGTTTCTAAAGTTTTGGTTTTATCGAATGTAAAAATCAAAAATCAAAGCAACGGAATGGAGATGAAATATACGCTTGTTGCTGAAAGTGAAGCAGATTTAAAGACAGGTAAAATCTCTGTAACTTCTCCTATCGGGAAAGGTTTATTAGGAAAATCTGTTGGAGAAGTAGCTGAAATTACAGTTCCAAACGGAATTTTGAAATTTGAAATTCTAGAAATTTCTAGAGACTAAATATTTTAAAGTTTAATCGTTTAACTGTTTAATCGGTTAAACGAATAAACAGTTAAACGATTAACCAAATAAACCATGAGCTCAATATTCACTAAAATAGTTAACGGAGAAATTCCGGCATACAAAATCGCTGAAGACGAGAACTATTTAGCATTTTTAGACGTAAATCCGAATGCTAAAGGACATACACTTTGTATTCCGAAACAAGAAATCGATAAGATTTTTGATATGGATGAAGAACTGTATTTAGGGCTAATGAAGTTTTCTAAAAAAGTAGCAGCAGCATTAGAAAAGACAGTTTCATGCAAAAGAATCGGAATTGCAGTTGTTGGGCTTGAAGTGCCCCATGCACACGTACATTTGATTCCGTTAAATCATATGGATGAAATGCGTTTTATTGATAAAGTTTCTCTTTCAAAAGAAGAATTCGAAGCTTTAGCAAAAGATATTCAGTCAAATTTATAAGATTCAAATAGAATAAGCTTGTCAGGCTGAGCGGAGTCGAAGCCATATAAAGCTGAAAAATTATATAGAAAACAAAAAAGTGCAGCAATATTACTGCACTTTTTTATTTAATGAAATCTGAAAAGTAGTTCCTTTCCCAATTTCCGAACTTAGTACTTTTATTTTTCCATTGTGATATTCTTCGACAATTCTTTTAGTTAAAGAAAGACCAAGACCCCAGCCGCGTTTTTTAGTGGTGAAACCAGTTTCAAAAATAGTTTTAAATTGTTTTTTAGGAATTCCGCTTCCAGAATCTTTAATGTTGATTTTTACATGATTTGCATCTTGTTCGAGATAGAGATCTAGTGTTCCTTTTCCTTTCATAGCATCAATAGCATTTTTAACTAAATTTTCGATTGTCCAGCTATGTAGCGTTGGATTTATCATAGCTAAAATAGGTTCGTTTGGAGCTTGAAACGTAAACGCGACTTGCTTTGAAAAACGAGATTGTAGATATTCATAAGCAGTTTTAGTTTCTTGTACGATGTCATGAAGTTCTAAAACGGGTATCGAACCAATCTTGGAAAAACGATCTGTAATAGTCTGTAAACGTTCGATATCTTTTTCGATTTCGATACTAATAGACGGATCAATATCTTCTGTTTTTAATATTTCAACCCAGCCAATTAATGAAGAAAGTGGTGTGCCAATCTGATGCGCTGTTTCTTTTGCCATCCCTGCCCAAAGTTTGTTCTGGGTTGCCATTTTGGTGCTTTTATAAAAGTTGTAAATTAAAGCAATACATAAAAATATAATTAGAAGCAGTGCAATTGGATAATATTTGAGTTTATTTAGCAATGAAGAGTTGCCATAATATAACGTCTGATATTTTCCTGGTGCATATTCGAAAGTGATTGGTTCATTTTCATTTTTCAGCTTATTCAAGAAAGCAATTCTTTTTTTCTTATCATTCAGAATTTCGTCGGGAACATTTACTGCACTCACCACTTTATCATACAACATTATTATACCCGGAATAGAAGTGTTATTGTTGAAAATCTGAAGAGGAAGCTCTACATCGGTATTTTCATCTGCATTAACTATTGAAATTTGAGCCTTTACAAAAAGGTTCATTTTCAAGCGTTCTTCATTTTTAAAAATTTGGAAGAAAGTATAAGTGTTCCAAAGAATTAGAGAAATGATTATAAAACAGACCGAAATAATAATCCAGCGGGTTGTATTTGTTCTTTCAGAAAAAGACATATCAGTTTTTTTGAGGTATAAATATAACGAAATATACACATTTTATATTTTGCCGATGTGGAAAGATTTTTCGTTTTTATCTGCAAAACTATTTCTTCGAATTAAACCATTTCAATACTTTTGTAGCTACTAAAATGAGATTCTGTCTAAATTTTAAAGTATGATCAGCGTTAACCCAAAAGAAATTCCAACGGCCAAATTGCAAGGCTATCTGCAGAGTTCAATCGGACCGAGGCCTATTGCTTTTGCAAGCACAATTAGCGAAACAGGGATTCCAAATTTATCTCCCTTTAGTTTCTTTAATGTATTTAGTGCCAATCCGCCAATTTTGGTTTTTTCGCCATCAAGACGTGTTCGCGATAATACCATTAAACATACTTTAATTAATGCCGAAGCAACTCGAGAAGTAGTGATAAATGTTGTAAATTACGATATTGTACAGCAAACTTCTTTAGCAAGCACAGAATATGGAGACGGAGTAAACGAATTTATTAAAGCGGGATTAACCCAAATTCCTTCAGATTTAGTAAAACCATATCGTGTAAAAGAATCTCCCGTTCAGTTTGAGTGTAAGATTACGCAGATTATTCCGTTAGGAACAGAAGGTGGAGCAGGAAATCTGATTTTGTGCGAAGTGGTGAAAATTCATATCGATGAATCGATTCTAGATGAAAATGGAGCAATCGATCAGCATAAAATTGACTTAGTTTCGAGACTTGGAAATAATTGGTATTCAAGATCTAATCAAGGACTTTTTGAAGTCGCAAAACCCTTGACAACACTAGGGGTTGGAGTAGATGCAATACCAGATTTTGTAAAAGAAAGCCTTGTTTTTGATGGAAATGATTTAGGAAAATTAGGTAATATAGAAGCCTTGCCTACAAAAGAAGAAGTTACTATATTTGTGAAAGAAAATTTCGCAGTCAAAGGAGTTTTAAGCTCAGACGACCAGAAAAAAGTACACTTAGAGGCCAAAAAATACTTGGATAATGGCGATGTAGAATCGGCTTGGAAAGTACTTTTAGCTAAAAAATAAAAAGAAATAGAAACAATAATTAAATAGACGAAGATGGAAGTTACAGGAAAAGTAAAAGTGGTTAACCCAGAGCAGCAAGTTAGTGCCTCATTCAAAAAAAGAGAGTTAGTTGTTACTACTGAGGAGCAGTATCCACAACATATTTTAATCGAATTTACACAAGATAAATGCGATTTATTGAGTAGCTATAAACAAGGAGATGCAGTAAAAGTTTCTATCAATTTAAGAGGAAGAGAATGGGTTAACCCACAAGGAGAAACTAGATATTTCAATAGTATTCAAGGTTGGAGAATCGAAAGATTAGCTCCAGAAGGGCCTGCACAAGGAGCACCAATGCCAGCTGCAGAAACTTTTGCACCAGCAACAAGTATAAACGAAGACGAACCAGACGATTTACCGTTCTAAAAAAGGTTTAAATTCCAAATTATAAATTCCAAATTCCAATTCATTCACGTGAGTTTGGGATTTGGAATTTTGTTTTTGAATTAATAATTCTAATTAGAATTTTGTCATTGAAATTTAAATAATGTATTTCTTATTTGATAATTTATATTTTCCGCCCGTTTCAGAAGCCGATGAAGAAGGTATTTTGGCTGTTGGTGGTGATTTGAGTCCCGAACGCTTAAAATTGGCGTACCAAAAAGGAATTTTTCCTTGGTTTAATGAAGGTGAGCCTATACTTTGGTGGGCACCTGATCCTCGTATGGTTTTGTTTTTAGACGAATTAGTTATTTCTAAAAGCATGCGGAATATTTTAAATAGAAAACAATTTACAGTTACCTTTAATACCAATTTTAAAGAAGTAATTTCGAACTGCCAGAAAATACAACGTATTGGCCAGGACGGAACTTGGATTTCAGATGATATAGTAGAATCGTATTGTGAACTTAATCGTCAAGGAATTGCAAAATCAGTTGAGGTTTGGCAAGACGATGTTTTAGTTGGAGGTTTGTATGGCGTCGATTTGGGACATATTTTCTGTGGAGAAAGTATGTTTTCGAAAGTGTCAAATGCTTCTAAAGTGGCTTTTATATCTCTAGTAAATCATTTAGAAAAAGAGAATTATAAATTATTAGATTGTCAGGTTTATAATCCACATTTGGATAGTTTGGGTTGTCGCCAAATTGATCGTGAAGACTTTATGTCCATTTTAAAAAGTAAATAGAAAATGAATGCAATTTACAGCGTAAAAGAAATTTATATTTATCCGATAAAGAGTTTGGCGGGAATCAGCCTTACGTCTGCAAAAGCTGAAGAAATGGGATTTGAAAACGATCGACGTTGGATGCTCATTAATGCAGAAAATCAAATGCTGACGCAGAGAGAACATCGCATTATGAGCCAATTTTATCCGCAGATCTCAAATGGAAAAATCAGTATTACGTTTCAGGATCAAAAACATGAATTCTCTACTGACGAAAGTTTAGAAGATGCAATAGAAGTAAATGTGTGGGATGATAAAAGCCAAGTTGTTGAGGTAAATCTAGAAATATCAAAATGGTTTAGCCTGCATTTAGGTTTTGAATGCAAATTGGTTAAAATAATAAAAAATGGAGATCGTAAACACGAAAGCTCCAGATTAAAAGAAACATTCAATGTGAGTTTGGCAGACGGTTATCCCTATTTATTAATTGGATCCAAAAGTTTAGATTTTTTGAATGAGAAGCTCGATGAAAAAATTACCATAAAAAGATTTCGTCCCAACATTGTAGTAAGCACCGAAAACCCTCATGAAGAAGATGATTTTAAGACTTTTGCGATAGGCGGAGTTCAATTTAAAAACATAAAACCTTGCGGAAGATGCGTTATGGTGAACAATGATCCAGAAAATGGACGTTTAAAAAAAGAACCTTTGAAAACTTTAAGTAAATACCGAAATGTAGATAATTCGGTTTTATTTGGGACTAATATCGTGAGTTTGAATTCTGGAATTATTAGCGTTGGTGATGAGGTTATTTTTTAGAAATTCAGTTTTGTAAAATTCCAATTTAGAGTATTAAAAATGACCAATTCATTTTTTAAAGTTGGTAATTCTAAAATTAATTTTAAGGTTTCGTGCGCCATCATGTTGCCAATAATTCCTGGCAATGTTCCCAAAACACCGTTTAAATTGCAATTTGGAACATCTTTTGGATCTGGCATTTCGGGAAATAAATCTCTAAGATTTTTACTTCCGTTATGATTGAAAACCGCAATTTGCCCTTCAAATTTTAAAATACTTCCGTAAACTAAAGGTTTGCCGTGCTCAATGCAAGTATCATTGACTAAATAGCGAGTTGAAAAATTATCAGAACCATCAACAACAATATCATACTGCTGAATGATTTCTGAAGCATTTTCAGCAGTTAGTTTTTCATTAATTGCAACAGTTTCAATCAACGGATTGAGTTTTGAAACTACATCTTTTGCCACAATTGCTTTATGTTGACCAATTTCATTTTCGGTATACAAAATCTGTCTGTGAAGATTGTGAATTTCAATAATGTCAAAATCCATGATTCCAATAAAACCAACTCCTGCAGTTGCAATGTATTGTAAAATCGGACAGCCCAAACCTCCTGCGCCAATTACTAAAACTCTAGCTTTTTTTAATTTTTCCTGACCCTCATCACCAATTTCAGGCAGAATAGTTTGTCTGTTGTAACGAAGGAACTCTTGTATAATACTCATTTTTTTAATTGTGAATTGTGAATTGTGAATTGTAAAATGTTAAGTTTTCAAACCTGAAACTTGAAACATTTCAACTATAAGCTTTGTCCCAGTCTTTCCAAACGGGTTCATAGCCCGCGTTTTTAATGATTTTTGAAATTTCTTCTGCTGAGCGCTCATCGCTGATTTCAAATTGTTCCAAAGATTGCGGATCTACAACATAACCACCCGGATTGGTTTTAGAACCAGCACTCATACTTGTAACCCCAATTGGAATAATGTGGTTTCTGAATTTTTCGTTTTCGCGAGTTGAAATCGAAATTTCTAAATCTTCATTCCACAATCTGTAAGCACAGATAAGTTGTGTCAAATCTTTATCATCCATAATAAAATTAGGTTCGATAATGCCTTCAGCAGGACGGAGACGCGGAAAAGAAACAGAATATTTCGTTTGCCAATATTTTTTTTGCAGATAATCTAAATGCAAAGCATTAAAAAAACTATCTGTTCGCCAGTCTTCTAAACCTAATAAAACGCCCAAACCTATTTTGTGAATTCCGGCAGTTCCAATTCGATCTGGAGTTTCTAATCGATAATCGAAGTTTGATTTCTTCCCTTTTGTATGATACTTTTTGTAAACTTCCTGATGATACGTTTCCTGATAAACCAAAACCGAATATACTCCAGCATTGTGTAAACGTTCGTAATCTTCTGTAGAAAGGGGTTGCACTTCAACAGAAATAATCGAAAAATCTTTTTTGATTAAGTTAATGGCATTCAAGAAATAATTGATGTTTACAGTATAATTCGCCTCGCCTGTAACCAATAAAACATGATCAAAGCCAGTGTTTTTTAGGGCTTCTACTTCCAGTTTTATCTCAGCATCAGAAAGTGTTTTTCTTTTGATTTTATTGTCTAGACTAAATCCGCAATAGGTACAAATGTTTTGGCATTCGTTGCTTAAGTAAAGCGGGGCATACATCTGGATGGTTTTCCCGAAACGTTTCTTGGTAATTTCATGGCATTTTTGTGCCATTTGCTCTAAATAATTTTGAGCAATAGGTGAAATTAGAACTAAAAAATCATCAAGATTGTATTTGGTTTTGGCCAAAGTGCGTTCAACATCTTTTGAAGTGGTTTTATATATCTTGGATTGGATTTCATCCCAATTATATTGCTCAAAAATAGATTTGAATGTTTTCATTTTGTTTTGGTTTCACGCAGATTTTACAGATTTAAGCTGATTAAAATGATTTAAATTTTGATCTGTGTGATTGATTAGATTTTATTTGCAATTCTTTTAATGTCATTAAGAATGTTTGTCGTATTGAAATTTACTAACAAGCCTAATTTTTTGTTTGTTAATCTTAAGTATGTTGCTACTTGTTTGTAATGAATAGGGGCTAAATCCTCTACAGATTTTAATTCTATAATTACTTTGTCTTCTACTAAAATATCAATTCTAAAAGCTGGATCTAACGTTATTTCTTCATATGGAATTATAACTTCAACTTGTTTTTGAATCTTTAAATCCAGCTTTTCTAATTCATAAAACAAAGCGCTTTCATAAACAGATTCAAACAAACCTGGCCCTAAATTGTTATACACTTTAAAAATTGCTCCTCTTATCAGATACGAAATTTCATTCTCAGTCATAATTCTTTAAATTTTATTAAAAAAAACAAAATTAAAGAATTTTCTTTCTTTTTTAAGGTGTTGGTTTTATACAGATTTGAGCGATAAAAAAAATCAAATTAAATCTGCTTTAATCTGCAGAAATCTGCGTGAAACCAAAAATTACTCATAAAGAAAAGAAGTCAAAGGGCTAGAAGCCGAAGCATAATTTTGTTGATTGGCAACTTTGGCTTCAAAGGCTTTTCTTCCTGCAATTACAGCTTCCTTAAAAGCCTCAGCCATTAATTTCGGGTTTCCTGCAACAGCAATTGCAGTATTTACCAAAACAGCATCGGCACCAATTTCCATTGCTTTTGCGGCATCAGAAGGAGCTCCAATTCCTGCATCGACAATAACAGGAACCGCACTTTGTTCAATTATAATCTCTAAGAAATCAATCGTTTTTAAACCTTTATTGCTTCCAATTGGCGAACCCAAAGGCATAACGGCAGAAGTTCCTGCACTTTCTAAATGTTTGCACAAAACAGGATCAGCATGAATGTAAGGAAGTACAATAAAGCCGAGTTTAGCCAATTCTTCTGTTGCTTTTAAAGTCTCAATTGGATCTGGCATTAAATATTTCGGATCGGGATGAATTTCGAGTTTTACCCAGTTTGTTTCTAAAGCTTCACGAGCCAGTTGTGCTGCAAAAACAGCTTCCTTGGCATTTCTTGCTCCTGAAGTGTTGGGTAATAAATTAATATTTGGATGATTTAAATGCGATAAAATAGCATCTGTATCAGTTTCCAGATCGATACGTTTTAAGGCAACCGTAACCAATTCACTTTCTGAAGCTAAAATAGCGCTTTCCATTTCTTCATTAGAACCAAATTTTCCCGTTCCAAGAAACAAGCGGGATTGAAGGGTTTTGTCTCCTATATTAAACAATGATGTTTGCATGTAATTTTTCGTTTAGTTGTTGAATTAATTTTTCTTTCTCATCACTTTCGGTAATGATTCCAGAAACGGCAATTCCATGAATTCCAGTCTCCATTAACGGACTCACATCTCTTAATGTGATTCCTCCAATGGCATAAACCGGAATGTCGATTTTATTTTTTTTCAGTTTTTGAAGAATATCGAAATAGCCTGATAGCCCTAAAATTGGACTTAGTTTTTCTTTTGTGGCAGTAAAGCGAAAAGGCCCTAAACCAATATAATCACAGCCATTTTTAACATGATTTTCGATATCTTCAAAAGTATTTGCAGTTCCTCCGATAATTTTTGTAGCGCCTAAAATTGCTCTTGCTTCGTCGATTTTGGTATCGGTTAACCCTAAGTGAACTCCACAAGCGTCTATTTCTTTGGTAAGATGTAAATCGTCATTTACAATAAAATTGGCGGTGTACTTTTCGCACAAACATTTTACCGCTTCCGCTAAAGTGAAAGCATCTTTTTGTGTTTGGTTTTTAAAACGCATTTGTATCCAATTGCAACCAGCGTCAAGTGCTTTATGAATATTATACAATTGATTTTCGATAGTTTCGCCCTGCGAAATATATTGAAGTTTGCTATACATAGTGATATCCTATTAAAGTTGTAGTTGAGCTCAAGTAATTTTCGATATAGATTTTAGCGTTTTTACAGGCTTCTTTTGCAGGCTGATTTAAAGCTAAATTCGAAGCAATGGCAGAAGAAAGTACACAACCTGAGCCATGTTTTTCAAAGCAGTTTTTTTCTGATGGAAGCAATTCTAATACTTCATCTTTTAGAAACAGACGATCTGTTCCTAGTGCCTTTTCGTTATGTCCGCCTTTTAATAAAATGTTCGTTGAAAATCTATTTTTTTTAGAAATATAATCAGGAAATAAAATTTCAGCTTCATGATAGTTCGGTGTAATCAAATCTATTTTTGACAGTATTTTATTTAAATCTAATTGATCTTCAATATTCATAAATTCAAATTTTGTAGTCGATTTCAAAACAGGATCCCAAACAATTTTTGTTGAAGGAGAAAGCTGTTTTATAATTGAAAGAATCTGGTTTAAATCATGTAAAGAAGACACAATTCCTATTTTCACAACGCTGATTTTATAATTTAAAAACAAAGTTTCGATCGAACGAATTACAAAACTCAAATCAGTCCACTGAATTTCATAAAACTGATTTTCAGTTTGAATAGTATTCGCTGTAGAAATAGCAAAACCAGTCACTTTATGCTGTTCAAATGTCTTGATGTCAGCCAAAATTCCAGCGCCTCCAGACGGATCTAAACCTGCTATTGTAAGTGCGAATGGACGATTTTCTGACATAATTTAAATTGTTTTAACGGATTTTCATTTTTCCAAATAGTTCCCAAAAGTGCGACATCATCAAAACCATTTTCAAATGCTTTTTGAATGTTTCCTGAATCAATTCCGCCCAAAGCAACCATTTTTGTTTTATGATTTTTTCTTGATTTTATTTCTTCAAAAAGATCTTTTTGAGGAGAATAATTTTCTTTAGAAATACTTTTAAAAACAGGACTTAAGAACGCATAATTAAATTTCGTTTCTAACGAATTGAAATCTTCGATGGAATGCGTTGATGTTGAAATTGATTCGCATTTAAACCTACAAGGTTTTGGAAACCTTGCAGGAAATTCTTTTCTATCTTTCTCAGAAAAATGAAATCTTTCAATGCCAAGATCTTCGGCTAACTGATGATGACTGTGCAAAACCAGATTAGTCCGAAATTCTAATTTGATCTGATGAATGAACTTTGCCATTTCTAATTCTGAAAAATCAGGTTTGCGGATATGAAGCGAATACAATCCTTCTTCCAATAAAGAATGAAGAATTTGAGTTTCATCTTCAATAAAAAAAGGATTTGTAATCACAATCATATCTTTCCTCTATGTTCTTTTAGATGTAAATCTCTTTCCCCTGTTCAATAAATTCTTCTGATTTCTCCTGCATTCCTTTTTCAGCTGCAGCAACATCCCTAATTTCCTGAGATATTTTCATAGAACAGAATTTAGGACCGCACATCGAGCAAAAGTGTGCTACTTTTGCGCCATCAGCAGGAAGTGTTTCATCGTGGAATTCTCTTGCTGTATCTGGATCTAAGGCCAAATTAAACTGATCTTCCCAACGGAATTCAAATCTTGCTTTGCTCAACGCGTTATCGCGATACTGCGCACCCGGATGGCCTTTCGCTAAGTCGGCAGCATGAGCAGAAATTTTATAAGTGATTACCCCATCTTTAACATCTTTTTTATTCGGTAGACCTAAATGTTCTTTCGGTGTAACATAGCACAACATTGCACACCCGTACCAGCCAATCATAGCGGCCCCAATTGCCGAAGTGATATGGTCGTAACCTGGCGCAATATCCGTAGTTAAAGGGCCTAAAGTATAAAATGGAGCTTCATGACAATGTTCCAGCTGTTTGTCCATGTTTTCTTTAATCATGTGCATTGGTACGTGCCCTGGACCTTCAATAAAAACCTGAACATCATGTTTCCAAGCAATTTTTGTCAATTCACCCAAAGTTTCTAATTCGGCAAATTGTGCAGCGTCATTCGCATCCGCAATCGAACCTGGACGTAAACCATCTCCCAAAGAAAAGGCAACGTCATATTGTTTCATGATTTCGCAGATTTCTTCAAAATGCGTGTAAAGGAAGTTTTCTTTATGATGAAACAAACACCACTTTGCCATGATAGATCCGCCTCGTGAAACGATTCCGGTAACACGATTGGCAGTTAAATGAATATAACGAAGTAAAACCCCAGCGTGAATAGTAAAATACGAAACGCCTTGTTCTGCTTGTTCAATCAGTGTATCACGGAAAATTTCCCAAGTTAAATCTTCGGCAATTCCTTTTACTTTTTCTAATGCCTGATAAATTGGAACGGTTCCAATTGGTACAGGAGAATTACGAATAATCCATTCTCTGGTTTCGTGAATGTTTTTTCCTGTGGATAAATCCATTATAGTGTCAGCTCCCCAACGGCAAGCCCAAACGGCTTTTTCAACCTCTTCTTCAATGCTTGAAGTCACGGCGCTATTTCCGATATTGGCATTTATTTTCACCAAAAAATTACGTCCCACAATCATTGGTTCGCTTTCTGGATGGTTGATGTTGTTTGGAATAATCGCCCTTCCGCAGGCAACTTCAGAGCGTACAAATTCTGGAGTGATTTTGTTTTTTGGGGTATTTGCACCAAAACTATTCCCACCGTGCTGGCATTGCATGGCTTTGGTTTGCTCATTTAAAAGTTCAATACGCTGGTTTTCACGAATCGCAATATATTCCATTTCTGGAGTAATAATGCCTTGTTTGGCGTAATACAATTGTGTTACATTCGCGCCTTTCTTAGCACGTTTTGGCTGATGTAAATATTCAAAACGAAGATGATTTAGACTTTCATCTTTTAATCGGCTTAAGCCATAATCTGAGGTGATTTCGTTTAGGATTTCAACATCATTTCGATCTAAAATCCATTGTTCTCTTAATCTCGGCAATCCTTTTCTAATATCAATTTCAATATTTGGATCTGTGTAAGCGCCCGAAGTGTCATAAACGGTTACGGGTGGATTTTTCTCAATTCCGCCATTTGAAAGTTTAGTATCGCTTAAACCAATTTCGCGCATTGCTACTTTTATGGGATGAATTTCTCCATCGATATATACTTTCTTAGAATTCGGAAACGGGGTTCTGGATATTTGTTCTTCTGTTGTCATAATCTTGTATATTGTAAAAAGTTAGATGTAAAATGTGAATTGTAGAGACGCACCGCAGTGCGTCTGCATCCAGTATATAATTGGAATTTGGAATTTTTAGATTGGAATTTATGTCATCCTCCCTGCGTTGCAGAAATAATTAAAATTTCGTCAGTTTCTTGTACGAAGAATTCGCTCCATTTGTTTTTTGGAACAACAGTATTGTTGACGGCAATAGCGATTCCGTTTTGTTTGTGCGGAATTTCGAGATCGAGCAATGATTGAACGCTTAGCGATTCAGCATTGAATTTTTTAGTTTGTTGATTGATTTTTAGTTCCATTCCTTATTTGAGTTTAGTGTATAGATACACCTTAGGAATGGCTACAAGAACGCATAGAAATGCGTGCAGAAGTCATCTTACTTTTCCCTACGCTAGTATGAACTAGATCAGGTTCAGAGGGTAAAATCTCAGCCTACAAGTTTGTAGACACCCCTAAAGTGTGAAGCAAATATATGTAATTTTTGTTTAAAAGTTTCAGGTTTCAAGTTTCAGGTTCAAAAAAACTGAAAACTGTGACTGAAAACAGAGACTATTTTCTTTTTCGGGTAAAGCAATCTTCCACATGATCATTGACCATTCCAGTTGCCTGCATGTGTGCATAAATAACTGTCGAGCCAACAAATTTAAATCCGCGTTTTTTTAAATCTTTGCTGATTTCATCTGAAAGAGGAGTAGTAGCTGGGGCATCTTTTGAATTTTTTAGATGGTTTACAATCGGTTTTCCATCAGTATATTTCCAAATATAATCGGAGAAAGAACCAAATTCCTCTTGGACTTTCATAAAAGCGAGAGCATTAGAAACCGCTGCCTTAATTTTTAGTTTGTTTCTAATAATTCCTGTATTCTGCATTAGCTCTTCAATTTTATCTTCAGAGTAAAGAGCTATTTTTTTATAATCGAAATAATCAAAAGCAGCTCTGAAGTTTTCTCTTTTGTTTAAAATTGTAATCCAACTTAAACCAGCCTGAAAAGTTTCTAAAATTAAAAATTCAAATAAAGTAGGATCATCATAAACAGGAACGCCCCATTCTTCATCATGATATTTTTTATATAAATCGCTGGCAGAACACCAGCTGCATCTTATTGGTTCCATCTTTTTATTTTAAATGTAAAAAAAAACCTCAAACTTGAAGGCTTGAGGTTTAAAAAAAGTTTCAAAAAAATTATATGCGTTTGAACTCAACTACATATGTTTCAGATACACTGTATGTATATTTAATTTTTAAAGTTGTTTTATTTAATACTAAGATTTCTCCATTATCAACAGAAGTATCACCGTCATATTTAACAGTTATTGTATTGTCTTTTCTAGTCCAAGTTCCATTTTCAGAATAATCATTACATTTTGAATTGCTGTATTCAGAATAATGATCGATGAATTTTCCTCCTGCTTGAATTTCAAAAACATCTTTATTGCAACCTCCTTCGTAAACTACTGGAGTTAATTTTTCTTTTCCGTCAACAATAGTTCCGTCTTGGTATACTTCCCATTTCCCTTCAAGAGACGCGTTATCACTGTCATTACTGCTGCAAGATACTGATAATCCTAGTGCCAATACAGACACAAAAAAAATACTTAGTTTTTTCATTTTGGTAGATTTGTTTGTTAAATTTTTTAACAAAAGTAAAATCTTTTTTAAGAAAAACTAGCTTTTAAAATCAGTTTTTTCGTATTTATTTAACATTTTTTTATAATTTACTGATTTTCAGATAAATCTGACGAGTTTTAGCTTTTAAAGATTCTTTTCTTTTCTATCTTCCTATTTGCCAACTATATCCTTTTACACTCGGGATATAAGCAGAACGTCCTACAATGACTAAATTAGTATAGATTTTTCGATTGTATTTAATGCCAATTGCATTTCCAGAAGTGTACATTTTATTGGCTTTAAAGACTACTTTCATTTTCCCGTCTTCAAGTTCTGCGTCAGATACTCTTTCTACAAGCCAAGTAGATTGCCATTTTACGGCCAATTCATTTTCTGCCGTTTTGGTTACGCTTTTTACTAGTTTGACAGCTTCTTCGGGAATTTCAAAGTGTTCTGTTAATTGCTTTTGAGTCATTGTCTGACCCATTTTGCATTTCGCTAATATTTTTCGAACATTAACAAAATTCAATAATTCTTCGTTGATTTCTTTTTTTACAGAGATTGGGGGACCTGCAACAGTATTTTCTGCTGGAGAGCTTAATGTGTTTACTTCTATCGGATTTTTAAGTGAAAAAGGATTTTTTTGAGCAGTAGTTTTCTTTGATTCAAACTCTTTTGGAGCGGTAATATTTTTTGAAGAAACTTTACGAGGTATCTTCATAGTTGCTGGTGTCAACTTATTGACAGACTGAATGACTTTTTTAGGCTGTTTTTTTTCGTCATTGCCACAGCTGAAAAAGAAATAGGTAACAGAGAATAAAATAAGTAAATAATTTTTTTTCATGACCTAAATATGTTTTTTTATCCTTTATGTGCAGGATCTTCATCCAAATATTTTTTAATTAGATGATGTCCTAAATAAATTGCTGGAGTTAATAAAATAGCAATTGCTAATTTAAAAGTATATCCTATTAACCCTGAAGATATAAAAGTGTCAAAATCAATTTTTCCTGGAAGCCAAAAAGCAATTCCTAGAACAATAAACGAATCAAACAATTGTGAAATAACAGTAGAGCCAGTCGCTCTTAGCCATATTTTCTTTTCGCCAGTTCTGTTTTTGAAAAACCAAAATATCCAGACGTCAATCAGCTGAGAGGCCATAAAGGCAATTAAACTTCCGCCGATAATCCACATACTTTGCCCAAAAACAGCTTCAAACTGCTGATCGTTAACAGGGCTGATTCCTTTTGCGGCGGGAATAACAATTGCCATAAAAAGTATCAGAAAAGCATAAGCAATCAGACATGCTGTAATGAAAGAAAGCTTTTTTACTCCTTTTTCGCCAAAATATTCATTAATCAAATCGGTTGTAAGAAATACAATTGGCCAAGGCAAAATTCCTATACTCATCACAAAAGGACCAATTTGAATTAGCTTTCCCCCAATTAACTCAGCCACAACGGCGTTGGTTATAAATATTCCTGCTAAAATTACAAAAACAATTTCTTTTCTGGTTTTAAACATGTCATTTTTAAATTGATATTTCAAAAATAAACTATTTCTTTTAAATCTTTGAAACGGATTAATTTTTATAATCCGTTTCGATATGAAGTTTGCTTTTGATTGGTTATTTTTGAGATTCTGTTGCTTTTTTAAATTGAAATTTTGCACAGACTTAATTAATGTATTTGTTATGAAAACACCAATAGAATTAGATAATTCATTATTAAAAAGTTGGTCCGGTCCATATGGAGGAGTTCCAGATTTTACAGCTTATAAAGTTCCAGATTTTCAGCCCGCAATAGAATTTTCTATCAAGGAAAAATTAGAAGAAATTGAGGCAATCGCCAATAATCCAGAAAAGCCGACATTTGAAAATACAATCGAAGCTTTAGAACTTTCTGGCGAAAAATTAGATCGAATTCATGCGGTTTACGGTATTTACAGATCCAATTTGAGTACTCCAGAATTTAATGTAGTTGATACCGAAATGTCTCCAAAATTGGCAGAGATTAATGATAAACTGTATCAAAATGATAAACTGTTTGCTAGAATTGAAACCTTATACAAATCAGATGGAAAGGAGAATTTGACTAAAGAACAGGAACGTTTGCTTTGGCTTTATTATACCGATTTTGTTAGGAAAGGAGCAGAGCTAAATGAAGCGGATAAAGATAAAGTGGCTAAGATCAATCAGGAATTAGCAGGACTTTTTACCGCTTTTAGTCAAAAGTTGTTAGCAGAAGAAAACAATCAATATATAGAGCTAAATACAGAAGCTGATTTTGACGGTTTGCCTGAAGAATTTAAGAATGCAGCAATTGCCGAAGCGAAAGAAAGAAATCTAAATGTTTTAGGGTGTATTGGAAACACGAGATCTTCGATTGAGCCTTTTCTTACTTTCTCAAACAGAAGAAATTTAAGAGAAAAAGCTTTTGATATTTTCGTAAAAAGAGGTGATAATAAGAATGAAAATGATACAAATGAAATATTGGTATTTATTTTAAGATTAAGGGCTGAAAAGGCGAAGATTTTAGGTTTTAAAAACTTTGCTGAATGGAGCTTGTCTAATAAAATGGCCAAAGACCCGCAGAAAACGCTCGATTTAATGAATTCTGTATGGAAACCTGCCGTAGAAAAGGTAAAAAACGATGTTTCTGCTATGCAGGAAATGGTAAATAATGAGGGTGGAGATTTTAAAATACAGCCTTGGGATTACCGTTTTTATGCGGAAAAAGTCAGAAAAGCACAATATGATTTGGATCAAAATGAAATAAAAAAATATCTGCAGTTAGAGAATTTGCGAGAAGGAATGTTCTGGACGGCCGGTGAATTGTTTGATTTAGGATTTAAACAATTATTTGATGTTCCCGTTTATCATGCCGATGTTCGTGTTTGGGAGGTGAATAATAAAAAAACAGGAGAACCAATTGGGTTGTGGTATTTTGATCCCTACGCACGTGTTGGTAAACGTTCAGGCGCGTGGATGAATTCGCATAGAGATCAGCAGAAGATAAAAGGAAATGTACTTCCAATTGTTTCAAATAATTGCAATTTTATTAAAGGAAATAGCGATGAAGCTGTTTTGATTTCGTGGGATGATGCCACAACTTTGTTTCATGAATTTGGTCACGCGCTTCACGGATTATGTTCCAATGTTACTTATCCAAGTCTTTCTGGGACTTCAGTTGCCAGAGATTATGTAGAGTTTCCTTCGCAATTGCTAGAGCATTGGTTAGCGACTCCAGAAGTGTTGAATAAATTTGCGCTTCATTATAAAACGAACGAACCTTTATCGCAATCATTGGTAGAAAGAATAGGAAAAGCGGCTAATTTTAATGAAGGTTTTGCAACTGTCGAAACGATTTCAAGTTCTTTTGTTGATATGAAATTGCATTTAACAACTGAAACAGTCGATCCGCATGCATTTGAGAAGAAAGTTTTAAGTGAAATTAATATGCCTTCAGAAATCGTGATGCGACATAGAATTCCTCAATTTGCTCATATTTTTTCAAGCGATGGATATGCGGCAGGTTATTACAGTTATTTATGGGCAGATGTAATTAATGCAGATGCGTACGAAGCTTTTTTAGAAGGAAACGGACCATTTGATAAGAATGTTTCTGAACGTCTTTATAAGACAGTTTTAAGCGTTGGAAATATGATTGATAATGAAGAGATGTATGAAAATTTTAGAGGGCATGCGCCGCAATCTGATGCATTGATGCGAGCGAGAAATTTTCCAATTGAAAGCTAAAAATAAAAAAAAGCCCGAATAACTAAATATTCGGGCTTTTTAATATTGAAAAAATAATATATTAACCTAAAGAAACTCTTTTGAAACCTGTAATTTCAACATTGAATCCTTTTACGTAATCACCAACTTTTTTACTATCATCTTTGATGAAGTTTTGATCTAATAAAGCTTTTTCTTGATCTAAAGTAGTGTTGTCAGAGATAAAACGTTGTACTTTTCCTGGAAGAATTTTATCCCAGATTTGCTCTGGTTTTCCTTCAGCTTTTAATTCAGCTTTAGCATCTTCTTCTGCTTGTTTGATAACTTCAGGAGTTAATTGAGAGAAAGAGATGTATTTAGGAACATTTTTTAAAGTTTTTCCTAAACGTGCAGCTTCTTCATTTTCTTTTTCGATTACAGCAATACGAGCAGCAAGTTCAGAAGCAACGAAAGCAGGATCAAAATCTTTGTAAGATAATGTATCAGCTCCCATAGAAGCAACTTGCATAGATACGTCTTTTGTTAAAGCCTCAGCATTAGCGATTGGAGCAGAAATAGCTGTTAAAGCAGCAATTTTGTTTACGTGAACATAAGATCCAACGAAAGCACCTTCTAAAATTTCGAAACCACCGATTTCGATTTTCTCACCAATAACACCAGTTTGCTCGATTAATTTCTCAGCAACAGTGATTCCGTTGAAATCTGAAGCTAAAAATTCTTCTTTAGAAGAGAAGTTGATCGCTTTTTCAACTAAATCTTTAGCTAAAGTTACGAAAGCTTCATTTTTACCTACGAAGTCAGTTTCACAGTTTAAAGTAATGATAGCTCCTTTAGTGTTGTCTGCATTGATAAAAGAAACAGCAGCTCCTTCAGAAGAATCACGGTCAGAACGGTTAGCAGCAACTTTTTGTCCTTTTTCTCTAAGGATTTGGATCGCTTTATCGAAATCTCCTTCAGCTTCAACTAAAGCTTTTTTACAGTCCATCATTCCGGCACCTGTAGATTGTCTTAATTTATTTACGTCTGCAGCAGTAATTGTTGACATAATATTTTGAATTTTTAATGTTAAAAGTAAAAAATTCCAGCTTTTAAATCCCAAACTCCAATTTTAATAAATTATCAACATAACGTTTTTAATTTTGTATTTGGATTTTGGAATTTAAAATTTGGAATTTAAATTTTGATTTATTCTTCAGTTGCAGGAGCAGCTTCAGCCTCAACAGCAGGAGCTTCTTCAGCAGCTTCAACTTCTTTTTCAGCACCTCTGTCAGAAAGACCTTCGATTACTGCAGTAGTTACTAAAGATAAAATTTTGTCAATTGATTTAGAAGCGTCATCATTTGCAGGAATCACGTAATCAACCTCTCTTGGGTCAGAATTCGTATCAACCATTGCGAAAACTGGAATGTTTAATTTTTGAGCTTCTTTTATTGCGATGTGTTCAGCTTTGATATCTACTACGAACAATGCTGCAGGTAATCTAGACATATCAGCAATTGAACCTAAGTTTTTCTCTAATTTAGCACGTAGACGATCAACTTGTAAACGCTCTTTTTTAGATAAAGTGTTGAAAGTGCCATCTTTCTTCATTTTATCGATAGAAGACATTTTTTTAACTGCCTTTCTGATAGTTACAAAGTTAGTCAACATACCACCTGGCCATCTTTCAGTGATGTAAGGCATATTTGCAGCTTTTGCTTTATCAGCAACGATGTCTTTTGCTTGTTTTTTGGTAGCTACGAATAAGATTTTTCTACCTGATGCAGCGATTTTTTTCAAAGCTTCGTTAGCCTCTTCAATTTTAGCTGCAGTTTTATATAGATTGATAATGTGAATACCATTACGCTCCATATAAATGTAAGGAGCCATGTTTGGATCCCATTTTCTAGTCATGTGTCCGAAGTGAACACCTGCTTCTAGTAATTCTTTTACTTCTATTTTGTTTGCCATTTTTGTACTAGTTTACGTTCTGTTGATTAGCAATGTATAAATGGCGATTTCTCTGGCTTTATACATTTAGATGCTAAACTATATCCTACCTCGGTAGGAGAGCAACAATAACTGTGTTTTTTAATTTCAATAAATAATTGATAATGTCTTGTCCCATTTGAACAAGACAGGTAATATTAACGTTTAGAGAACTGGAATCTCTTACGAGCTTTCTTCTGACCGAATTTCTTACGTTCAACCATTCTTGGGTCTCTTGTTAATAAACCTTCTGGTTTAAGGATTCCTCTGTTTTCAGCGTTAACTTCACACATTACGCGTGCTAATGCCATTCTTACAGCTTCTGCCTGACCAGTTGTACCACCTCCGTAAACGTTTACTTTTACATCAAAGTTACCAGCGTTTTCTGTCATAGAAAGCGGTTGTAAAACTTTGTATTGTAAAGTTGCAGTTGGAAAGTAAGTTGCGAATTCTTTTTTGTTTACAGTGATGTTTCCAGTTCCTTCAGAAACGTATACACGTGCAACAGCGGTTTTTCTTCTACCGATTTTGTGAATAACTCCCATTACTTAAGATCATTTAGGTTAACAGTTCTAGGTTTTTGAGCTCCGTGAGTGTGCTCAGATCCTACAACAACATTTAGATTTCTAAAAAGTTCAGCTCCTAATTTGTTTTTAGGTAACATACCTTTTACAGCTTTTTCTACTAATAATGCAGGGTTTTTAGCTTGCAATACTTTAGCAGTTAAAGTTCTTTGTCCTCCTGGGTAACCTGTATGACGCATGTAAATTTTGTCATTCAATTTTGTACCTGTAAGGTTAATTTTTTCTGAGTTGATAACAATTACGTTATCTCCACAGTCAACGTGCGGTGTGTAACTTGGCTTGTACTTACCTCTTAAAATCATTGCAACTTTAGAAGCAAGACGTCCTAAGTTATGACCTTCAGCGTCAACAACAATCCACTCTTTAGTTACAGTGGCTTTGCTTGCTGAAACTGTTTTGTAGCTTAATGCGTCCATAATATTATTTTAATTAAACATTCCATCCCCAATAAAGGGGATGCAAAAGTACAATTAATTATTTTAAAACCAAATACCTGAAAGAATATTTTATCTGCTGAAAATCAGGGCTTCAGTTTTTTAAATAATTTGCGAATAAAAAAACCGTCTCTACAATAAAGTAAAGACGGTTAAATATTTATGAAAAAAAGTGATTATACAATAAATATATTGGCAATATCAACAACTTGCTGTGTCGTAAGTGGCTCATCGTAAGCTTCTGAGCCCGCTGCGGCACCAAAAGCGGCTGCGGTATTAAATCCTGCTTGAACGGTTACGCCTTCGCCATCGTAAACGGCTTGAGTTGCTGCCGGCATGCCAGCGCCTCTTTCGGCATTAGAGATCCATCCTTTTAAACCTCTTAATCTTCTCACTTCAGATGCATGGCGCGCTTCAACAGAATGTATCTGCAATGCGGCGGTCAATAAATCGGGTGTGGTTATCAAGTTTGCAGCTTGTCCTTTATAGGCTCTAACACCTGTATCTTCAAATGCTTGTGCCAAAGCTAAAAAGGTTGGGTAATCTCCAAACGGATTAAATGCTCCTCCAACTGTAAAGTCAAAAGTAGGTTTAGGAACGAAGTTGGCACTTGCGGTGCCGCCTAAGCCTGCAATTAAAAATTTAACATGATCAGATTCGTGTGCAGCAATTTGTTGGAATACTTTTAAGTCTCTTCCTGCGTTTTCTGAAGCTGGAATTACTCCAGAATCTAAAGCCATTGCATAAAATTCGTTTTCAAGATATTCTAACGTTAGCGCGAATTGCAGAGCTCCAATAGGTGTTGCCGGAGTTGCTGTAATGTCTTTTGCGAAAGCCTTATTGGTAAGAGCCGACAATCCGAATGGAATTGATGCTAAAGCTAAATTTTTTCCGATATTTCCAAACTGTGTAAAACTGTCTCTTCGAGAACCAGTACTGTTCATCAAATTATCGTCAGTAAAGGATTCTATAAATTTTAAAATGTTCATAATTTCTAAGTTTTTGACGTTTAAGATTAAGGTAGGTATTTAGCTGTGAATTTTGTGGTAATAAAACCAGCAGCAATTGGCAGTATTTTAGATGGATCTTTTGCATCATCTAATCCTGTTGACATATTTACAATATCATCTCCGGCAAAATCTTTCGAATTCGGATTAATTAAACTTCTTATTGCTGCAGCATGTCTGGCTTCAACAGAAACAATTTTTCCTGCCAATAATAAGTAGTCTGCTGTTTTAATTAATTTCCCTGCTCCGTTATAAGCAGCAACGCCAGTATCTTCTAATGCTTTTGCAGTTGCGAGAACTTCGGTGCGGCTATTGAAATTTAATGAACCATAATTAAAGGCTAAAGAAGGTAGTAATTGCGAACTTGGATCGGGAAGCGCTCCATTCAAAGCGGCTTTGAAGAAATCTCTGTGAACCACTTCATGGTGGTATAAATCGGTTAGAACTTCACGTTCAAGACTGCTAAATACAGTATTAAAACTACTTGCATTAACAACTTTAGTATAAAAGTCGGCTTCTAGTTGTTCGAGAGCGTATGCATAAGTCAAAACTCCAAAATCTCCAGAGCCTAAATCAAAAACACCATTTCTTATTCCAGGCAGTGAGGTGTCTGGCATATCATTATCATTGTCATTGTCGCTGCAGCCAGCTAGAACCAAACCTGTGGTGACTAATGTTAATCCGCTGAGCTTAAGAAAGCTCCTTCTGCTATTCAGTGAAGGGTCAACTTCATGAATTTTAACTTCGTTTTTCATAATCAAGTTTTTTATTAGGTTAACAACATTGGTTTTTAGTTAACGGGTATTTAGTTATTAACGAAATTTTAGTAAGAGCGGTTTTAAAATCTCGGTTTAATTAATTATTATTTCGAAATGACTTATATTTTTAAATACTAATGGCTTGTTTTTGTTTTATTTTAGGTAATTCTACTATATTTGTATTAATTACATAAAATTCAATTGGATGAAAGCTAAAGCAACTCTAAAACAAATTGCGAAGGAACTGGGAGTTTCGGTTTCGACTGTGTCTAAAGCATTGAATGACAGTCCAGAAATTAGTGAACAAACCAAGGTGAAGATTAAAGAGTATGCCAAACTCAAAAATTATAAGCCGAATGTTATTGGTTTGAATCTTAAGAATCGTAAGACAAAAACGATTGGCGTGATTATTCCTAATATTTTAAATTCTTTCTTTGCGAAAGTTTTTAGCGGTATTGAGAAAGTTGCCGATAAAAAAGGATATAATGTAATTACCTGTATCTCGAACGAATCTTTGGAGAAAGAAATTCATACGCTTGAAATGTTGAGCAACGGAACAATTGATGGATTTATTCTTTCGGTTTCTGAAGAAGCTCAAAAACTTCAAGATTACAATCATTTTTCGGAAATAATTAATGATGGAACACCAATCGTGATGTTTGACCGTATTGCCGATGAAGTAGATTGCGATAAAGTTGTGGTAGATGATTTTGATTCTGCATTAAACTCAACACAGCATTTAATTAATTTAGGATGCAAAAATATTGCTCTAATTTCTTCTGTAGATAATTTAAGTGTTGGAAAATTGAGAGCAGATGGATATTTGAAAGCTTTGGCAGATAATAATATTCCGGTTAACGAAAAAATTATTCTTCGTACCGATTCTGAAGATGATATGAAAGCAAAAATTGATTCGATTTTTGATCATAAAATTGACGGAATTTTTGCCTTAGACGAAAATGATTCTGTTGCGGCTTTAAGAGTAAGTTTGAAAAAAGGGTATAGAGTTCCCGAAGATATTTCAATCATTGGTTTTGCTGACGGAATTTTGGCTTCAAGACGTTTGTCACCAAGTCTGACTACTGTAAGTCAGCATGGAGTTGAAATTGGAGAAGTTGCTGCAAAAAGATTAATCGAAAGATTGGAAGAGCCAGAAGGAACAATTTCTGAATACGAAACAATCGTCATTAAAACAAAATTGAAAGAAAGAGAATCCACTCGAAAAAAATAAAAAAAAAACATCAGTTTCAGCTGATGGTTTTTTTTGAATTGTAAAATCAAATTGTTTTAAAGTTATCAAAAATCTAAAATCAACAATCTGAAATCTAAAATAAAATTAATGCGCTTCTAACCAATCTTTACCCATTCCTAATTCAACTTCCAATGGAACCGACATTTTAAATGCATTTTCCATTTCATGTTTAATCATTGGCTGGATTTTTTCGAGTTCATCGTTATGAACATCGAACACAAGCTCATCATGTACCTGAAGCAACATTTTAGATTTCCAGTTTTCGTCACGAAGTTTTTTATGAATGTTGATCATTGCAATTTTAATCACATCAGCAGCGCTTCCTTGAATTGGGGCATTTACAGCATTTCGTTCAGCGGCACTTCTCACAACGGCATTGGCAGAATTGATATCTTTTAAATATCTGCGACGGCCTAAAATGGTTTGTACGTAACCTTTTTCTCGTGCAAATTCAATTTGTTCTGAAATATAAGATTTAAGACGAGGATATGTTTTATAATAAGCGTCAATCAAGGCAGCGCTTTCGCTTCTTGATAACGAAGTCTGATTACTCAATCCAAAAGCAGAAACACCGTATATGATTCCAAAGTTTACTGTTTTTGCATTGCTTCTTTGTTCACGGGAAACTTCTTCTAAAGCAACGTCAAAAACTTTTGCTGCAGTTGCTCTGTGAATGTCTTCTCCGTTTTGGAAAGCTGCAATCATATTTTCTTCACCACTCAAAGCAGCAATAATCCTTAATTCGATTTGCGAGTAATCGGCAGAGATTAAAGTATAATTTTCGTCGCGTGCCACGAAAGCTTTACGAATCTGACGGCCTCTTTCAGTACGAATCGGAATATTTTGCAAGTTGGGATTATTAGAGCTCAAACGTCCCGTTGCGGCAACAGTTTGCATATAATCGGTATGAACGCGTAACGTTTTTTTGTCAACTTGTTCTGGTAAGGCCAATATGTAAGTGCTTTGCAGTTTTACCATCTGACGCCAATCTAAAATCTGTTTTACAATTGGGTTATCATTGGCCAAATAAGTCAAAACTTCTTCGCCAGTTGCGTACTGACCCGTTTTGGTTTTCTTTTGCTTTGCGCCACCAATTTTTAGTTTGTCAAATAAAATATCTCCTAATTGTTTCGGAGAAGCCAAGTTGAATTTCTCGCCAGCAGTTTCATATATTTTTTCTTCTAACGATTTTATTTCGACTTCCATTTCAGAAGACATTGCTTTTAAGAAATCTACATCCAAACGAATTCCTTCCGTTTCCATGTCGGCCAATACGCTTACTAATGGAATTTCGATTTCGTCAAATAACTTTTTAGTTTCGGTTTTGTCTAATTCGGTTGTGAAGATTTCTTTTAATTGTAAAGTAACATCGGCATCTTCAGCTGCATATTCTTTAATATCTTCTAAAGGAACATCGCGCATATTAAGCTGGTTTTTTCCTTTTTTGCCAATTAAAGTTTCAATAGATTTTGGTGAATATTTCAAGTATGTTTCTGCCAAAATATCCATATTATGACGCATATCCGGATTAATCAGATAATGCGCAATCATCGTATCAAAAAGTTTTCCTTTTACGGTTACACCATAATTAGAAAGGATTTTTAGATCGTATTTTAAATTCTGTCCGATTTTCTCAATATTTTCATTTTCAAAAAACGGAACAAATTTATCTACTAAAGTTTTTGCTTCTTCCTGATTTTCTGGAAACGGAACATAAAATGCTTTTCCTTTTTCGTAAGAGAAAGACATTCCCACAAGTTCTGCGTGCAAAGCATCGATTCCTGTAGTTTCAGTATCAAAACAAACTGAAGTCTGTTTTTGTAAATTTTGTAAAAGCATTTTAATACCTAAATCACCTTGAATGGTTTGGTAAAAATGTTCTGTGTTTTCTAAAGTATTATAAAACGAAGTTCTTTCGATTTCAGCGTTTTCTCCATTCGTATTTCCGCCTCCAAAAAGATCAAATTGGTCTTCGTTTTTAGGCTGTGCTTTTTTGTATAATTTGGCATCAGGAGCTGGAGCAGCACTTTGAGTGCCATCAGTTTTAAATAAATTGTCAAACTGTTCTGCCATTCTTCTAAATTCTAATTCTTGAAAAATAGCATCTGTTTTTTCGATATCAGGACGAGAAAGTTCGTAATCTTCTTCATTAAAAGTAACATCACAATCGGTAATAATTGCGGCTAATTTTTTAGAAAGAATCCCTTTTTCTTTGTTCGCTTCGATGTTCTCTTTCATTTTGCCTTTTAGTAAATGTGTATTTTCCAAAAGGTTTTCCATGGTTCCAAATTCTTTCAAGAATTTTTTGGCTGTAACTTCACCAACTCCAGGCAATCCAGGAATATTATCCACGGCGTCACCCATCATTCCAAGAAAATCAATTACTTGTTCAGGTCTTTCGATTTCAAATTTTGCCAAAACCTCAGGAACGCCCCAGATTTCGATTCCGTTACCCATTCGGGCAGGTTTATACATAAAAATGTTTTCAGAAACTAGTTGGGCAAAATCCTTGTCTGGAGTTACCATGTAGACTTTGTAGTTTTGTTTTTCTGCTTGTTTAGCGATTGTTCCAATTAAGTCATCGGCCTCACAGCCCTCGATTTCAATAATAGGAATATGCATTGCTCGCAATAATTCCTGAATATATGGAATGGCAATTTTAATAGCTTCTGGCGTTGCATCACGATTGGCTTTATATTCTACAAACATTTCACTTCTTACGTGGCTACCGCCTTTATCAAAAGCAACGGCTAAATGATCTGGTTTTTCTCTTTTAATAACATCCAAAAGTGAGTTCATAAAACCCATAATTGCAGATGTATCCATTCCTTTTGAGTTGATTCTCGGGTTTTTTATAAAAGCATAATAACCACGAAAAATTAGTGCATAAGCATCTAGAAGAAAAAGGCGTTTTTGAGTTGACATATTAAAAATATTAGTCTGTAAAAATAAACAATTGAGATTGCAAAAATTAATCAAAAAAGAAAATTTTTACCATATAAGTTATATAAGTTCATTTTAGCTGAGATGAGTCTGTAGAGACGCACCGCAGTGCGTCTCCTATTTTATCGTTAATGTTATTGTAGTGAATGTTTAAAATGAACTTATATAACTTACATGGTAAAAAAAACGCAAAGCGTTAATATCAAGTTAAAATTTTTTATTCAGGGATTTCTTCATTTTCTCTTCATGTTGCGAAGGTAATTTTGAGGTATAAAATAAAAGGTTATTAATTCTTAAATCTTAGAAATCATGAGAAATTTATTAATGTTACTAGTAGCAGTTTTAGGAACAAGTGCAATGGTTCACGCATTTCCTGCAAAAGATGGAAAAGAAGCTCCAGCTAAAGAAGTAAAAGCAACCAAACATCCTAAACACAAATCTGATAAAAAAGCAAAATCAGCAAAAACTGAAGCAACAAAAACAGAAACTGCGAAACCAGAAGCTGTAAAACCAGAAACAGCAAAGGCTAAAAAATAAAAATTGCTCTCGTTTTGTTTTCGAAGCTTTGTAACGAAGGCAAAACAGGAATAATGATTATGAGAATGCGATTGAAGAAGCTGATGAAGAAATTTATCAGCTTTTTTCATTCGTTAATTTTTTAATAATACGCTACTCAATTTTTTATAATTGATTAATTTTAATTGCGCTTAAATGTTGTGCTTATGAATGTTTTAATTGTTGAAGATAATAAGGAACTTGCCGTAGAGGTCTACGATTTTTTATGCAACGCAGGATATATTTGTAAAATTGCAAATAATTGTGCCGAAGCTCTTGAAGAATTTGGAAGCAATGATTACGATATTATGCTTTTAGATCTTGGGTTACCCGATGGTGATGGTTTTGAGGTTTTGCAGGCAATTAGAAAAACAAAATCGAAAATTGCGGTAATTGTTCTTACTGCGCGCGGAGAATTGGATGATAGAATAAATGGATTGCATTTGGGGGCCGATGATTATTTAACCAAACCTTTTGCTTTGACAGAATTGGCCGCAAGAATGTTTGCTGTAGTTCGCAGAATTCATGGTTTTACTTTAAACAATTTAAGCATTCATGGTTTTCTATTGCAACTTCAGGATTATAAGGTGAGCTTTAGCGATCAGCCAATCAGTCTTACCAAAAAAGAATTTGATATTTTTCAGTATTTGGTTCTCAATAAAAACCGTGTTATTACAAGATTGCAATTAACAGAGCATATTTGGGGCGATATTCTAGAAGTTAATTCTGATTCTAATTTTATAGATGTGCATGTTCGAAATCTTAGAAAAAAACTGGATAAGCATACTGCTATAGATTGGTTTGAAACGGTCCGAAATGTTGGTTATCGTATAAACGAATAAATCGATTCTTGTGAAAATAAAACATCAATTAGCTATTTTTAACGCCTTGACCAGACTGCTGGTCATTTTGGTTTTATGGCTAATGCTTCCAATTTTGGTAGAAAATGTGGTGTATCATCACATTAATAATACACTGCTAGAGAAAAAGAAAAAATTTATTGAACATCTGAATAAGGAAGAAATAAATGATTTTATAGAAAATCCAGACGATTCAACCGATGCTTTTTCTGAGTTTTCGACACTTCACAGCGAATTTTTGGTTTTATCCAGAGTTTCCATAAAACCACATCAGAAAAAAACAACTTTTAGTAACGAATATCGAAAAATAGAAGGGGAAGAAAGCGAGTATCGAATCCTGCAGCATCATTTTACGTATGAAGGCGAAGATTATCAGCTTGAAATAGGAAGTAGTTTGAGCGAGGTTAATGATCTGACTTTTGCGATTAAACTTTTCATTATCATTGTTTTTGTGGTAATTCTTCTGATTACTTTTTTGGCCGATACTTTTTATATCGAATATCTTTTAAAACCATTTTACAAAATTATCGATACCAAAATCAGGCGTGTAAACGAGCCAGAAACATTTGATCATACTCCAATAAAAGCAACTTCAAGAGATTTTAGAGAATTGGATTTTGTTTTAAATCAAATGATGGATAGAATTACTGAAGTTTTTAAAAAGGAAAAACAGTTTATTTCGAATGTTTCGCACGAACTTCTTACTCCAATTGCACTTCTTAAAAACAAACTTGAAAACTTGTTGCAGAATGAATCTTTGGATGATCATGCGATTGATAAGATTGCAGGTTCTTTGAAGACATTAGATATGCTGAAAAAAATCATTAATAATTTACTGTTGATTTCTAGAATAGATAATAATCAATATGAAGCAAATGAAGAAATCAATCTTAGAGAAATTGTTATTGATTTGCAGGAAGATCTTCAGGATCGAATTGAGGATAAAGATATTCAGTTTATGAACGAAATGGAAAATGATTTTGTTTTTATAGGAAATAAAACCCTAGTTCATATTCTTATTTATAATCTCGTAACCAATGCTATAAAATACAATAAGCCCAAAGGAAAAATAATTATAGAAGACGGTTTTGTAGAGGAACATTATTTTATTTCGGTAAAAGATTCAGGAATAGGAATGGACGAATCGCAACTTGAGAAAATATTTAGCCGTTTTGCGAGAATTAATTCAGATCAAGAAGGGCAGGGGCTAGGCCTTGCAATTGCACAAAGTATTGCTTCTTTTCATCATATTCAAATCAAAGTTAAATCGGCTTTAAATCAAGGTACAATTTTTACGTTGTTATTTGAAAAAGCCAATTAAAAGTTAAAATTTTCTGTAAGACTTTTTCTTCATTTTGTCTTCATTTTGCGATTATATCTTTGACTTGTAAAAATGAAAATAAACAATCATAAAAAATTTAAAGTCATGAAAAAATTAGCAATTTTAGCAGTAGCAGTTTTAGGAACATTCTCAATGGTAAACGCACAAACAACTCCAGCGCCAGCGCAAACGAAAGAAGTGAAAGCCGCTAAACACGATAAAAAAGCAGAAAAGAAAGCAGACAAAAAAGCTAAAGGTGAGAAAAAAGCAGAAGCTGCAAAAACAGAAGCTCCAAAAGCAAAATAAAACGAGACTTTAGGTCTTAGAGTAAATAGTTTTAAAGGTTGGTAGGTTAAAGCTGAAAGAGCCATCTTTCAGCTTTTTTATTTTAACAGCGTTAAATTTTTTATAATAAAAAGAAATAGAATTTTCATTCTTTGTTACTTTGTTTAAAACTATAAATTAAATGATCTTTCGTTTTATAATTCTATGCGCTCTTTTATTATTTATTGAGTTCTATTCTTATCAGGCTTTTCGAACTTTAATCAAAGCACGTTGGGTTTTGATTGGCTATCAAGTTATAAGCTTGCTGGTTTTAATTTTTATTATCTATTCTTTTTCGCAGGTAGACCGATCAGTTGGTCAGACTAGGCAATTTATGTTTACTACAGGTTTGATGCTTGTCGTATATGTGCCAAAAATTGTACTTACATTAATAATGTTTGGCGAGGATATTATTAGAGTAGGGGCCAGTATACTGAATTATTTTGTTTACAATACTCCTCGAAAGGAGATGATGCCCGACAGAAGAAAATTTGTAAGCCAGATTGCTTTAGGTTTGGCGGCAATTCCGTTTCTTTCTATTATTTACGGAATTTTTGAAGGGAAATATAATTTCAAAGTAATCAAACAAACCATATTTTTTCCAGATCTTCCAGATGCTTTTGACGGTTTTAAAATCACGCAGATTTCTGATGTTCACAGCGGAAGTTTTGATAATCCAGAAAAAATTAATTATGCTATTGATTTGATCAATGCACAAGAATCAGATTTGATTTTGTTTACAGGAGATATTGTAAATACACATGCCAAAGAAATGCATCCTTGGCTGGAAACTTTTAAGCGTATTAAAGATTATAAATACGGGAAGTTTGCTGTTTTAGGAAATCATGATTATGGCGAATATGTAACATGGCCATCTGAGAAAGAAAAAGACGAAAATTTCAAGGCGATTAAAGACCTTTATGGTCAGATTGGTTTTAAATTAATGTTGAATGAGCATACTTATATTCAAAAAGGTGACGATAAAATCGCTTTGATTGGAGTAGAGAATTGGGGAGTGAATTTTAAAAAAGCAGGCGATTTAAACAAAGCTTCAGAAAATGTGCATCAAGACGATTTTAAAGTTTTAATGAGCCATGATCCGAGCCATTGGGATGCTGAAATTAAAGACCATCCAAAGAATTTTCATCTGACTTTTGCTGGCCATACTCACGGTATGCAGTTTGGAATTGAAATTCCAGGTTATTTTAAATGGAGTTTGGCACAATACATTTATAAACAGTGGGCAGGTTTGTACGAAAACGTCGGAAAATACGTTTATGTTAACCGCGGATTTGGTTTTCACGCTTATCCAGGACGAGTTGGAATTATGCCTGAAATAACAGTAATTGAACTAAAAAAAGGCCGTAATGTCGCTTAATTCGTTAAAAATGCTACATTTGTATAATATTTATTTCTTTTAAGAGATTTAAAAAACTTAAATTTTTGGTTTTATGTCAAAATTTGGAGAACTAATAAATGCCCAAGTTCCAGTGTTAATTGATTTTTACACAGATTGGAATGAATCTTCGGTTTCTATGCATCCTGTTATTAAGGACGTAGCGGCTGCACTTGGCGATAAAGCCAAAGTAATCAAAATTGATGTAGATAAAAATCAGGAACTCGCAGAAGCACTTCGTATTAAAGGACTTCCCACTTTAATGATTTACAAAGAAGGACAAATGATCTGGAGACAATCTGGAGAGCTTGATGCTAATACTATTATCGGAATTGTTCAGGAACAATTTAATGTCTAAATAACTTCTTTTAATTGATGTTATTTAGTGAATAATATCAAACTTATATCCGTTTTCTTTTAAAAAATGCAGTGTTCTAGGCAGGGCAAATCTTAAATTTGGAGAAGCCTTAATACTGTCATGAAAAACAATTACGCTACCTGATTTTACATTTTTCGTTACGTTTTCAAGACATTTTTCTGGCGTAATACTTTGATCAAAATCAGCACTTAAAACATCCCACATTACAATCTTATAGCCTAAGCTTCTAAGAATTTTAGACTGTGCTTTTTTAATTTTTCCATAAGGAGGACGAAATAATAAACGGTGAGGGGTTTTCTCTTGCTCGTCTAAAATAGCGGCGCAGTTTTGTACATTCTCAATATATTCATTCGTGTGGCTTTTCCATCCATTAACATGATTCATGGTATGGTTTCCAATTGAATGTCCGTCGGTGATTAACTTGTCAAACAAAGCCAGATTGGCTTTAATGTTTTTTCCGATACAGAAGAAAGTGGCTTTAGCATCAAATTTTTTTAATTCAGATAAAACCCAGTCTGTAATTTCTGGAGTAGGGCCATCATCAAAAGTGAGGTATATTTTCTTTTCGTTGTTAGGAATATCCCAGCAATATTTAGAAAATACCTTTTTGATAAATGCGTTAGTTTTTACCCAATAGAAGCTCATTTTGAATTAAAATTACAATAGTATAAAATTAAAAAATGCAGCGCTATTTATCAAACAGCGCTGCATTTTTTTAATAAGTAAGATTTACGTATATTAATTACTCTTTTTCACGTCCAAAACGCTCGAAAACATTTACATAAGTGTTAAACGTAGTTTTGTGCTGGTTGTAAAAAGCATTGTCTTTATTGTCGTCCATTACGTGTAGCAAGCTTCTGTAACGTTCAATATCAGTAATAATGTCTACTGCTAAAGAAGTTTGGTCAGAAGGAGGCAATGTGCTGTAATAGTTTAGATTCTCTTTATATTTCTGAACTAATTTATTTAAAAGGTCTTGCGCCTTAGCTTTTTCACCAACTTTATAATAACCATCTCCAAAAGCTTCAACTAATGAATAATAACCATATTTGTCTAAAGGCATTTTGGTCATTGCTAAATTGATTATGTTTTTGGCTTTATCAATTTTGCCTTCAGCAATAAGCTCGTTCATTAATCTCGAAAGATTCGTACGGTATGTAATACTGTTTCTTCTAGTTTCAGGATCGTGATAGATTTTTTCACTTTCGCTATTGCCCCAATCCCATTTCATTACAATATCATACATTTTATCTGCATCGATTTGTCCCATATCTAATGGTCCTCCATCTTTAGAAGGAGTGTTTTTTACTGGAACCAATTTGTAAACCATTCCGTCCAATTGCAGATAATCTTTTAGCCATAAATAATCTTCATCATCAAAAGCACCACCACTAAAATAGATTGGTCTTTTCCAGTTGTTATTTGCTAAGATATCAAGCATCATTAAACGGTTTTTGTATAATGCGCTTCCTTTGATATCAATGTCTAAATAAGGAACAATAGAATCATAATATTTAGGATTAACTACTTTATTTTGAATAATAGTGTTTTTGTCAACATTCACTCTAATCTTGTTTGTTGGGTAGAAATGGATCGTTTGTCCGTTTTGTAAACCAACAGTCGATTTAGGGTTTTTGATGAAATCGATAAAATCTTTAATATTCCAGCGTGTATCAATTTTCTGAATGTAAGCTGTGTAATCCAAGTTATCTCCTACATATTGGCTGTGTACAAAAGAAATAGGCAACGGATTTGATTCGTAAGACTTCGCTTTCATTTGATCAATATACCAATCTGTCATAAATAAACTTGTATTTACAATCTTCACATCGGTTCTAAAATGCTCAATTTCCTGCGCGTACCAAAGAGGGAAGGTGTCGTTGTCTCCAATGGTAAATAAAATAGCATCTTTATCGCAAGAACTTAAATAAGCTTTTGCCATAGCAACTGCTGTATATCTTCCAGATCTATCGTGATCATCCCAGTTTTGAGAAGCCATTAAAACAGGAGCTGCCAATAAACTTCCAGCAATAATTACTGGTCCAGCAATTTTTGGAGCCAAGTATTTCTGCAGACTTTCATAAAGCGAATAAACACCAAATCCGATCCAGATGGCAAAGACATAGAAGGAACCTACCAGAGCATAATCTCTTTCACGAGGTTCAAAAGGTCTTTCATTTAAATATATTTTTAGTGCAATTCCTGTAAATAAAAACAAAGCCAGAAGAACATAGAAACTCTTCAAATCTTTATTGGCATGGTACATAATACCAATTAATCCTAAAATAAACGGAAGGAAATAATAAACATTACGCCCTTTGTTATTTAATACATCAGAAGGTAAATTGTCTTGAGAACCTAAATGAACAGAATCTAAAGCTTTGATCCCGCTAATCCAGTTTCCGTCAAGATTATCGTATTTACCTTGAACATCGTTTTGGCGTCCAACAAAATTCCACATTAAATATCTCCAGTACATATATCCAAATTGGTATTCAAACATAAAACTGAAGTTGTCTGCTGTAGAAGGTTTTTCGATAAGTAAATACTCGCCGTAGCTTCTTAAGAATTTTACGTAACCTTCGTTGTCAATTTGTTTTTGAGCGTAAGCTTTTCTGAATTCAGAAACTGTTTTTTCAACCTCATTACGCAATTGAGCCGTAGCTTTATTGTATTCATCTTCGCTTAATTGGCTAGCATCGATTCCGTATTTTGCCAAATCTTCATCATAATTGTAATTAGGATTGATTCGGAACTTCGGAGGATTTGTAAAGTTGATGTAGTTTTGAATGTGACCCGTTTCTGTACTCCACATTCTTGGCAGAATTGCTTTCTGGTTATCGTCAGAATTTTGTTCTGCATTCTTATAATTATTGGTAATAATATATTTACCTGTTTTATAATCTCTTTCGTAGTTTGGTTTTTTGTCTAAATAAGGTGTTTTAGCATCAAGACCAGCAAAAAGTTCCGTGTATTGAGGTCCGTAAAACAAAGGATTTACACCATATTGCTCACGATTGTAATAAGCTAAAACCTCAGTAGCATCTGATGGTTTGTTTTCGTTAATAACGGTATTCGCATTTGCACGAACAGGAAGCATTAACCAAGTTGAGAAACCAATCAGGATAAATAAAACACATAATATAATAGTGTTGTAGAATATTAAACCTTTTTGTCTCGTGTATTTTAATCCAAAATAGAAAAACGCAATAAATACTAATGCAACAAAGATAGTCCCTGAATTGAATGGAAGTCCCATGCTATTCACCATGAAGATTTCGGTTTTTCCGAAAAATGCCATAGTCAATGGAAGAAGTAATTTAAAAATAAATAACAAGATTCCGATAACAACTACATTGGCAATAAGGAAGTTTTTTATGGTAACCTTTTCGTAATGTTTGAAATAATACAAGAATCCAATAGAAGGAATAGTCAAAAGAGCCATGAAGTGAACTCCAAACGAAAGACCGATAACCAAAGAAATAATTAAAAGCCATTTGTTTCCTTTTGGTTTGTCCATGTCTTGCTCCCAACGTAAACCAAGCCAGAAAAGCAATGCGATTAATAAAGATGCCATTGCATAAACTTCGGCTTCTACTGCGTTAAACCAAAAACTATCAGAAAACGTATAAGCCAAAGCCCCAACAAAAGAGCTTCCTAAAATAACAATCGAATTGTTTTGGTCAATTTCTGCAAAACGAGCCACAATCTTTTTTAAGATCATAGAAGAAGACCAGAACATAAATAATATGGTAAATGCGCTAGAGAAAACAGACATCATGTTAACCATTAGAGCCACATGTTGAGCATCTATTGCAAACATTGCAAAAAATGCACCCATCATCTGGAAAAGTGGAGCTCCCGGTGGGTGACCTACTTCAAGTTTAGCTGCGGTAGCAATATATTCTCCGCAATCCCAAAAGCTCATTGTAGGTTCTACTGTTAATGTATAAGTTATTAAAGCGATTGCAAATGCAAACCAACCAATAATTGTATTCCATTTATTGAAATTGAATTGTGCCATATTTAGGTGTTAAAAATTTGAGTGTTTTTCTATCCTACAAAGAAAATGTTTTTTTATGTAAAGAAACGAGCATTAACAAAAAATTCTATAAAACTATCGGGAAAGAGCAATATGTTGTTTATGAGGAACTTCTATTGTTGTTGGGGATTTCAAACGGAGAAAAATTAAAAAAAATGATTTTTTTTGGCCAAAAAGTTTGCACAAACTAAATAAAGACTTAAATTTGCACTCGCTAATAGCACTGCTGGTCTATGGTGTAATGGTAACACTACGGTTTTTGGTGCCGTCTTTCTAGGTTCGAGTCCTAGTAGACCAACAGAAAAGTCTCTCAGAAATGAGAGACTTTTTTTTATTTAAAAAAGTTTTGCTTAAAATTTGCATAAATTAAATAAAGTTTTAATTTTGCACCCGCTTAACCGCACTGCTGGTCTATGGTGTAATGGTAACACTACGGTTTTTGGTGCCGTCTTTCTAGGTTCGAGTCCTAGTAGACCAACAGAAAAGCCTCTCAGAAATGAGAGGCTTTTTTTATGCCGTAAATTTAAAATGAGTGGTTGTTCTTTTTAAGTGTTGATTTTGAATCGCCTTGGTCTTTTTATTTGTGATTTAAAGAAGAGGGAACGATTCCGAATTTCTTTTTAAATGAAAATGAAAAATGTGAAAGATCCTCAAAACCAACACCAATATATACTTCTGATGGCGGATTTCCTTGGCTGATTAAATAATAAGCTTCCTGAAGTCTTTTGTTTAAAAGCCATTTTCCGGGCGTTTGTTCAAATACTTTCTGAAAATCTCTTTTAAATGTTGCTAGACTTCTCCCTGTAAGATAGGCGAATCGATGCATTTGAACATTAAAGTGGAAGTTTTTGTTCATAAAAGCTTCTAGATCAATTTTTCCAGGTTCATTAAAATCAAATAAAATGTCTTTTAATTCAGGATTTACTTTTAATAAAAGATGAATAGCTTCTTTGATTTTTAAATTGAATAAAGCTTCGTTGTTTTCTTCGTCGACTTCTAAATAGGATATCAGTGATTCCATAAAAGATTTGTAGAGTGGGTTGGGAGCTAATGAGAACATAGCATCTGTGTCAGCTTTCTTATCTGCTTTTATGTTGTGCTCTTTGCTAATCTCCCTTAAGATTTCTTGATCGAGAAAAAGAGAAATGGTTTTGAATTCTCCTCCTTCGGGCGGAATCTTCGTAAACTTGGCCAAATGATTTCTTCTGCTAAAACGGAAGTCTCCTGGTTTTGAGTGAAAAGTATTTTGATTGTCTGTAACGATCATTTCGCCAGAAATCTGATAGCTAAAAACATGTTCGGGTATAAAATGTTCTCCTTCTCGGCTTCGTGAGTAGTAGCAAGAGTAGAGTATTTTTGGCTTTGTATGTGTTTCTGTGCTCATATTGTAAAAATACTAAAAGATCTGGAAATCTTTAAACAGAAAGATTTCCAGATTAATGAGGATTATTTTGGCTGAATTAATGCTCTTGGTTCTAAGTATGCTTCTAGGCCAAGTGTTCCAAATTCGCGTCCGATTCCTGATTGTTTAAATCCTCCAAAAGGAGCCATCGGGTCATGGCCGATTCCGTTAACTTGTACGCGGCCAGCATTAATTTGTGATGCGACGGTATAGGCTCTTTTTGAATCTGATGAACTCACGTAAGCCTGTAATCCATAAGTGGTGTCATTCGCAATTTCGATTGCTTCTTCTTCGGTTTTATAAGTAATAATAGATAGAACAGGTCCAAATATTTCTTCTCGTGCAATACGCATTTGATTGTTTACGTTGGTAAAGATTGTAGGTTTAACAAAATTTCCGTTTTCTAATCCTTCTGGTTTTCCTAATCCTCCTATCAGTATTTCTGCGCCTTCATTAATTCCGGTTTGGATATAATCTTGAACGCGATTGTATTGTTTTTTGCTAACCATTGGTCCTGCGGCTGTATTTGGGTTTTTTGGGTCGCCGACAATGAAGTTTGAAGCTATTTCTTTAATGAGAAGTTTTGTTTCTTCTAGTTTATGTTCTGGAATCAGTAACCTAGTACCTGCAATACAAGCTTGTCCGCTATTCATAAACGCTGCTCCAAGTGCAAGCGGAATGGCTTTTGAGAAATCGGCATCGTCTAGAATGATGTTGGGAGATTTTCCGCCAAGTTCGAGGGTGACTCTTTTCATCGTATTAACAGCCTCTTTTGCGATTATTTTTCCAACGTTGGTTGATCCTGTAAAAGATATTTTGGCAATATCTGGATTTCTGCTTATTTCTGCTCCAACAATTTCTCCCAAACCATTTACAATATTAAATACGCCTTTCGGGAGATTTGCTTCATGAAGACATTCGGTAATTAATTGTGTTTGTTGAGCACTCATTTCGCTTGGTTTAATTACGGTTGTGCATCCTGCTGCGATTGCGGTAGATAATTTGCTGCTGATAAAGCCGTTGCTTGAATTCCATGGGATAATAATTCCTACAACGCCAATTGGTGCCATTTGAACTTCAGATTCGCCCATTGTTTTGGTGAAGTTGTAGGTGTTAAGCAGATTGATTGTGGAGTCAAAACCTTTTATCATGTAATCGTAACTTACGCTTGCAAATTGAAATGTTCCGCCATATTCTTCTATCATTATATTGATAAAGTCGTCTTTTCTTTTTTCAATAGAAGATTTAATGTTTTTGAGGTACTGAATTCTTTCTAAGATTGTTGTTTTTGAAAAAATTTTGAATGCATTTTTCGCAGCTTCGATTGCTTTTTTGGTGTCTTCGGTATTTCCTAAAAGAACTTTTCCTAGTTTCTCATTTGTTGTTGGGCTAACAAGGTCAAAATATTCTGTTCCTTGCGGAGTAACAAATTCTCCGTTAATGTAAATTTTGTCTATTGTTTTCATGATATGTACTTTTTGATTTATTTGACAAAGTTCCGCATAAAGCTTGTTGGTAACTTTGTTGTAAGGCTCAAATAAACTTTGTTGAAAAGCTCATGAATGAGGAGTTTTTTTTTTAGAAGGAAAAAAAGCTAATTGTTTGGTTTTTGTTATGCAAATAAATATTTAAAAATGTTGTCAAATCTATCTTGGAGTTTTTCTTTAAAATATTTTTTTTATTTATTATATTGATTGTCAATGTTTTGTGTGTATTTGTTGTAGTGGAAATACTACATACTATTTCTTTGTTTTTAACTGATTAATAATTTAATAATTGAAGCTATGGAGAATTTAGATTTTACGGAGTTAACTCCTTATGAGATGAAACAAGTAAAAGGAGGGAACTGGGTTGATGAGGTCGAAAAAATTGTTAATGCTATTGGTATTGATGCTGCTGCCGCATTTCTTGGTATGACTGTGCAGCAGGTACGAGATTTACTTGGGTTGTGATAACAAATAAAAGAATGTTGTCAATTCTATAATGTTTAATTAGTAAAAAAAAGCTTCTCATTTGAGAAGCTTTTTGTATTTATATTTTAAATGTAATTACAGGTTTAACGGCATGGTTTACTAATCCTTCACTTATGCTTCCGTTAAAGAAGTGTGCAAAACCAGTTCTTCCGTGTGTACACATTCCAATTACATCAGCATCTATTCTGTTGGAGAAATTGATAATTCCTTTTTCGATATTGGTGTCATTATAAATTTGGGTTGTATAATTGGTAATGTCGAATTCTGCCACAAAATCGTTCATTGCTTTTTCGCTAACATGAGTTGGTTTAAAACTATTAGGTGTGCAAATGGTAACCAGGTGGAGTTTTGAATCAAATAGTTTCGTAAAGCTTAAAAGTTTTTCAAATGGTTTTTTTGCTTCTTCAGAAAAATCAGAAGCAAAAACAATGTTTGAGGCGTTAAAATTTGGGATGTTTTTCTTGATGACTAAAACAGGGATTTCTGAATTTCTAACTACTTTCTCAGTGTTAGAGCCAATTAATAGTTCTTCAACGCCAGATGAGCCGTGAGATCCCATTATTATTAAATCGACATCATAATCTTTTCCTATTTGCGTAATTCCGTGTATCGGTTTGTCCATTTTTACAATTTCAGTTACCGGTATTCCTTCTAAATATTCTTTTGAGGCAACTTCATCTAGTGTTTCGTTTGCTTTTTTCATAAAAAGCATAGTTTCAGGGATGCTTGTTCCGCCCACTATAGCGTCGTTAGATTGTTGCGGTAATTCGAGCATGTGTAGAAGAATGATTTCAGAATTGTTCTTTTTTGCGATTTGAGCGGCAACTCTTAAAGCGTCTTCTGCATGTTCTGAGAAGTCGGTAGGTACTAAAATTCGTTTCATGATTTTGAGGGTTAAAAATATGAATAATTACATGTTTTGATGCTATTATAAAGATACGGAATTATTTTAGAGCAATCAATTTATTTGATTTATAAAAAAAACACTATATTTGCACTGTTATTTATTAAAATCTAAATAATGAGGGGACTAAGTGTCCCCTCTTTTTATAAAATTATGACATTTAAAGAAAAAGTAAACGGATTAATTACAGAAGCTCTTCTGGAAAAACCATCAGTCTTTTTGGTTGATTTGGCAGTTTCGGATTCTTTTAAAATTAGTGTTGGTTTAGACGGTGATAATGGAGTGGCGTTGCAAGACTGTATCGACATTAGTCGTGCAATCGAGAATAATCTGGATCGTGAAGAACAAGATTTTTCTCTTGAAGTAGCATCGGTTGGAGTAGGAACGCCATTGAAAATGGTAAGACAATACAAGAAAAATGTTGGTAGAACGTTGATTGTTACCACAAATACGGAAAAAATAGAAGCAGAATTAGTAGAAGCTAATGATGTTTTTATAATTTTGTCTTGGAAAGCAAGAGAACCGAAAAAAGTAGGAAAAGGAAAAGAAACAGTTCAAAAAGAGCAACAAATACCTTATACAGAAATTAAAGAGGCAGTTGTTACGGTAACATTTTAATTTTAATTAAAAAATTCGCATGGAAAATTTAGCATTAATCGATTCATTCTCAGAGTTTAAAGATAATAAACTTATTGATCGTGTAACGCTTATGGCAATTTTAGAGGACGTATTTAGAAATGCATTAAAGAAAAAATACGGTTCAGATGAAAATTTCGATATCATTATAAACCCTGATAAAGGTGATATGGAAATCTGGAGAAGAAGAGTAATTGTTGCTGATGAGGATCTTGATTTTGAAAATGAGGAAATTACATTGACTGAAGCAAGAAAAATTGAAGCGGATTTTGAAATTGGTGAAGAAGTTTCTGAAGAAGTAAAATTGATTGATTTGGGAAGAAGAGCTATCTTAGCGCTTCGTCAAAATTTAATATCTAAAATTCACGAACACGATAATACAAATCTTTACAAGCAATTTAAAGATATTATCGGTGATATTTATACAGCCGAAGTACACCACGTACGTCCAAGAGTAGTAATCTTAGTGGATGACGAAGGAAATGAAATTGTACTTCCAAAAGAAAAACAAATTCCGTCAGATTTCTTCCGTAAAGGAGATAATGTGCGTGGAATTATTGAAAGCGTTGAATTAAAAGGAAATAAACCTCAAATTATTATGTCTAGAACTTCAGAGAAGTTTTTAGAAAAATTATTTGAACAAGAAATTCCAGAAGTTTTCGACGGATTAATTACGGTTAAAAATGTAGTTCGTATTCCTGGTGAAAAAGCAAAAGTAGCTGTTGATTCTTATGATGATAGAATTGATCCAGTTGGAGCTTGTGTGGGAATGAAAGGTTCTCGTATTCACGGAATTGTGCGCGAATTAGGAAATGAAAATATTGATGTAATCAATTATACAAACAATATTCAATTATTTATAACAAGAGCTTTAAGTCCTGCTAAAGTTTCTTCTATCAAAATTGATGAAGATAACAAAAGAGCTGAAGTGTTCTTGAAATTAGAAGAGGTTTCTAAAGCAATTGGTAGAGGTGGTCACAATATCAAATTAGCAGGTCAATTGACAGGTTATGAGCTAGATGTTATTCGTGAAGGAGATGTTGCCGGTACTGTTGCAGATGAAGACGATGTTGAATTAACAGAGTTCTCAGATGAGATCGAAGAGTGGGTAATTGAAGAGTTTGCAAAGATCGGTTTGGATACAGCAAAAAGTATCTTGAAACACGACGTAGAAGATTTAGTAAGAAGAACAGACTTAGAAGAGGAAACGATTCTAGATGTTATGAAGATACTAAAAGAAGAGTTTGATAATTAAGCAATGGCTTAGATCTGCTCTAACAACACAACGAAAAAGGTAATAATAAAAAGGTTATATGTCTGAAGAGAGAGTAATAAGAATAAACAAGGTTTTAAGGGAATTAAATATTTCGTTAGAAAGAGCTGTAGATTATCTAAAAGATAAAGGAATTGCTATTGATGCAAATCCAAATGCAAAAATTTCTGATAGCGAATTTAATATCCTTCAAAGCCAATTTGCGGGCGATAAGGGGAACAAGGAGGCTTCTAAAGAGGTTGGAGAAGAAAAAAGAAAGGAAAAAGAAGCATTACGTGTAGAGCGTGAGAAAGAAATTGAAGACAAACGCAGACAAGAAGAAGAGCGTCAAAAACAGCAAGAAATAATTAAAGCGAGAGCGGTTGTTTCGGGACCTGTACAAGTGGGTAAAATTGACTTGAATCCAAAAAAACCTGCGATTACTCCTTCTGAGGAAACGGTTAAGGCTGAAGAGCCAAAAGCTGTTGTTGCACCTGTGCAACCAGAAAAACCTGTTCAAAATGAAACAGTAAAATCTGAATCAGTTGTTTCAACTCCTGTTTCTGAAACAAAAAAAGAAGAACCTATTATTACTGAGAAAAAAGAAGTTAAAGTAGAATCTAAAGTTGCTCAGGAGCCAATCGTGTCTACTGATCCAACAACTTCAGAGGAAACTATTACTACTCAATACCAAAAACTTACAGGAACAACTCTTACAGGTCAGACAATTGATTTATCTCAATTTAATAAACCTAAGAAGAAGAAAGAAGATCCTAAAGCGGCTCAGAATAAACCTGGAGCTCCTGGTGTTGGTAATAACAACAACGCAAATAATAAAAATAAGCGTAAAAGAATTGGTCCAAAACCGGGTACGCCTGGTGCGCCAAAGCCTGCTACAGGTAATGCGGGTGGAACGCCAAATCCGAATAATAAACCAGCTCAAAATAGTGGAGGAGGATTTAATGCGAACAGAAGTCAGAGACCAGGTTTTGTAAAAGGAAACCGTCCTGCAATTGTAGCAAAAGTTGAGCCTACTGAAGAAGAAGTAAAAAACCAAATTAGAGAAACTCTTGAAAAACTTCAAGGTAAAGGAGGGAAATCTAAAGCGGCAAAATATAGAAGAGATAAAAGAGAAACGCACCGTCAGAAATCTGATGATGAGCAAAGAGCTCTTGACGAAGGAAGTAAAACGATTAAAGTTACAGAGTTCGTTACTGTAGGTGAAATTGCAATCATGATGGATGTGCCGATTACTAAAGTAATTGGAACTTGTATGTCTCTTGGTATCATGGTTACCATGAACCAGCGTCTAGATGCTGAAACATTAACTATTGTAGCAGATGAATTTGGTTATGATGTTGAATTCATTACGGTAGATATTGAAGAAGCAATCGAGGTTGTTGAAGATAGAGAAGAAGATTTAGTAACACGAGCGCCAATTGTGACAGTAATGGGTCACGTTGACCACGGTAAAACATCTTTACTGGATTATATTCGTAAAGAAAATGTAATTGCTGGTGAGTCAGGAGGTATTACTCAGCACATTGGAGCATATGGGGTTACTTTAGATAACGGACAAAAAATAGCATTCTTAGATACTCCGGGTCACGAGGCGTTTACCGCGATGCGTGCACGTGGAGCTCAAGTTACAGATATTGCGATTATCGTAGTAGCGGCAGATGATGATATCATGCCACAAACTAAAGAAGCAATTTCTCACGCACAGGCTGCGGGAGTGCCAATTATATTTGCAATCAATAAAATTGATAAACCAAACGCGAATGTTGATAAAATTAAAGAGCGTTTGGCTGGTATGAATTTACTTGTTGAAGATTGGGGTGGAAAAATTCAGTCACATGATATTTCTGCAAAAGTTGGAACAGGTGTTAAAGAATTATTAGAGAAAGTTTTATTGGAAGCTGAGATTTTAGATCTAAAAGCAAATCCAAATAAAGGAGCTCAAGGAACTGTTGTTGAGGCTTACTTAGATAAAGGAAAAGGATATGTGTCTACGATTTTAGTGCAACAAGGTACTTTGAAAATTGGAGATTATATGTTGGCAGGTAAACACCACGGTAAAGTTAAAGCAATGCATGATGAAAGAGGGCATACTATTTTAAGTGCTGGTCCTTCGACTCCGGTATCTGTTTTAGGTTTAGATGGAGCTCCAACAGCGGGTGATAAGTTTAATGTATTTGAAGACGAAAAAGAAGCAAAACAAATTGCATCTAAACGTTCTCAATTAATGCGTGAACAATCTGTACGTACACAAAGACATATTACACTTGATGAAATTGGACGTCGTATCGCTCTTGGTCAGTTTAAGGAATTGAACGTGATTCTTAAAGGAGACGTGGATGGTTCTGTTGAGGCATTATCAGATTCGTTCTCTAAGCTTTCTACAGAAGAAGTTCAGATCAATATTATTCATAAAGGAGTTGGTGCGATTACAGAAACTGATGTTAACTTGGCTTCTGCATCAGATGCAATCATCATCGGATTTAACGTTCGTCCAGCAGGAAATGCAAGACAGCTTGCAGATAAAGAAGAAATCGATATCCGTTACTATTCTATTATCTATGCTGCTATCGATGACTTGAAAGATGCAATGGAAGGAATGCTTGCTCCAGAAATGAAAGAAGAAATTTTAGGAAATGCTGAAATTCGTGAGATTTTCAAAATTTCTAAAGTTGGTTCGATTGCTGGATGTATGGTGACAGATGGTAAAATCTTAAGAACCTCTAAAATTAGAGTTATTAGAGATGGAGTTGTGGTTCATACAGGTGAGTTAGTTGCTTTAAAACGTTTCAAAGACGACGTGAAAGAAGTAAGTAAAGGTTATGATTGTGGTATCCAGATAAAAGGATTTAATGATATCGAAATTAATGATGTTATTGAGGCTTACCATGAAGTAGCAATCAAAAAGAAATTGAAATAATATTCAATTATATAATTAAAAAGTCCCAATGTGAATTGGGACTTTTTTTATTTGTGAAATTTTGAGCCAAAATTGATTTGTAATAATTTGAGATAAATGTGTATTTTAGTTTGTTCAAGTTTGATGTATTGAATTAAAAATAATGAAATATGAAAAAAGTATTTTACTCGATGATTTTGTTTATGTGTTTTTTTTCTTCGTCTTTTGCTCAAGAAGCTGTAGAAAAACTAGCTCCGCCAGCAGGCAATGCTTTCGTTGGAGATTATTATGGTGAAAATGTTTCAGAAGCTTTGATGAGTAAAGCGATTTCTGTAGGGGAATTGCAGAAAGATTTAAAAGCTACAAATAAAATAGAAAGCGTTGCGGTTAGGGGAGAAGTGACAGATGTTTGTCCGAAAAGAGGTTGTTGGATAAGCGTTAAAACGGATGACGGGGCATCTTTCTTCGTTAAAATGAAAGATTATGCTTTTTTTGTACCTACGGCAGTAAAAGGTAAGAATGTTGTTTTAGAAGGAAGTGTAGAGAGAAAAGTAACATCAGTTGAGGAGTTGAAGCATTATGCAAAAGATGCTAAAAAAACAAAGGCAGAAATAGATGCTATTAACGCGCCTAAAGAGGAAATTCGTTTCTTGGCTAGTGGAATAAAAGTGGTAAATTAAAAATTAAAAATGCGACGGTTTCTAATGAGTGAAATGGTTTTATTTTTTAGAGGATAAGTGTTTAAGATATGTTAATGAATCAAAAAAAGGCGAGATTTTTATCTCGCCTTTTTTTGTTTTTTTAATGGATTATTTTCCAGGTTTAAGTAAGAAAACGCTTTTGTATCTTTTTTTGATTTCTGCTAGGTTTCTTTCTGCTTCTATTCTGGTTTTAAAATTTCCAACAATTACTTTGTAGTTTGGAGTGCTGAAAATAATGGTTCCGTCGATATTCGAATTTTCTCTTTTAAAATCCGATAACGTTTTTTTTGCCTCGTCGCTTTTACCGCTAAAGATTTGAATTCTGTAAGTATCGTTTGTATTTATTGACGTGTTAATTTTGCGCTTTTCGTTAAGTAGCTGCTCAAATTTAGGGTCTTGGTTCAGTATTAAATTTTGATCTTGAGCATTAATATTGTGTGCGAAAGCAATCGTTGTAATTGTTAAGAAAAGGTTTTTTGAAGGACTTAAAATTCTCATAATGTGATGGTTTTTATGCAAAAATACTATTTAAAGTTTGAGTGTGAAATTTTAATATTATTTAGAATTGATATAAATTGATAATTAAGACTATTTTAAGGTTTTGAGAATAGTTCATAAGTCGTATTTTTGTGCAAGTTTTAAAAGAGGGTATAGGTTTTTACTGGATTTACTACAGAAAAAATCATACCAAAAATTAGTAGACAATTATTTATACTATATGAAAAAGGTGGGTAACCATAATTCGATCTCAAGAAAATTGCTGTTTGGCTTATCGCTAACGTTAATTTTCTCCCTAACTTCATTTGCTCAAGAAGCTGCTGCTCCGGCGGCGCCTGAGGCTGCTGCGGCTGCTCCAGCTGCAGGAGGCGGTGATCCAGCAAAAGGGAAAGAACTTTTTAATGCAAATTGCGCTGCATGTCACAAATTAGATGCTAAATCAACAGGTCCGGCCTTACGAGGAGTTGCTGATAAACATGATAAAGCTTGGCTTTATAAGTGGGTGCATAACAGTTCTGACATGATTAAGTCAGGTGATCCTGTTGCTGTTAAACTTTTTGAGGAAAATAATAAAGCGGTAATGACTTCTTTTCCTCAATTATCTGAAGGTGATATTGATAATATTATAGCTTATACTTCTCAGCCTAAAGCTGAACCAGCTGCGGCTGTGGGAGGTGGTGCGACTCCTCCTGGAACAAATGTTCAGGATGGCGCTATTTCAAATAACATTATTTTAGGAGCTCTTGCTCTTGTAATGGCTATTTTAGTTGTGATGTTGTTTATGGTAAACAAGGTTTTAACTAAAGTTGCAAACAAAAACGGTATTGAAATTGCTCCAAAAGAAGCAAGACTTCCAATTTGGAAAGCTTTCGTTAAAAACCAATTTTTGGTTTTAGTAACTTCAATCTTCTTGCTTTTGGCTAGTGGTTATTTTGTTTACGGATACTTAATGCAAGTAGGTGTAGATCAGAATTATGAGCCAATTCAGCCAATTCACTACTCTCACAAGATTCACGCTGGTGATAACGAAATCAATTGTAAATATTGCCACTCTGCTGCTCGTGTAAGTAAAACAGCTGGTATACCTTCATTAAATGTTTGTATGAACTGTCATAAAAATATTTCTGAAGTTGCTGAAACAACTGCGACTCCTGAGTACAGTAAAGCATTCTACGATGCTCAAATTCAAAAATTATATGATGCTGTTGGATGGGATAAGACGAAACAAGCTTATACTGGAAAAACACAGCCTGTAAAATGGGTTCGTATTCATAACTTACCTGACTTTGTTTACTTCAACCACTCTCAACACGTTTCTGTTGCAGGTATTGAATGTCAAACTTGTCACGGTCCAGTACAAGAATTTGAAATCATGAAGCAGTACTCTAAATTAACAATGGGATGGTGTGTTGATTGCCATAGAAAAACTGATGTTAAGATGGAAGGTAACGCTTACTATGACAAAATTCATGCTGAACTTTCTAAAAAATACGGTGTAGAGAAATTAACTGCAGCGCAAATGGGAGGTTTAGAGTGTGGTAAATGCCACTATTAATCGATTTATTAAGATTTTAATATATATATACAATGTCATCAAACAAAAAATACTGGAAAAGTGTTGAAGAGCTAGAAAATAGCTCTATTGTTGAGGCGCTTAGAAATAACGAATTTGTTGAAGAGATTCCTACTGATGAGTTTTTGGGTAACGCTGAGGCTTTATCTACATCTGGGACTTCACGTCGTGACTTTTTAAAGTACGTAGGGTTTAGTACAGCGGCTGTAACATTAGCTGCTTGCGAAGGTCCTGTTCACAAGTCTATCCCTTATGTATTACAACCAGAACAAATCATTCCTGGTGTTGCAGATTATTATGCAACTACGGTTTTTGACGGATTTGATTTTGCTAATCTTTTGGTGAAAACTCGTGAGGGTCGTCCAATTAAAATTGAAAACAATACAATTGCAGGAGCTAAATTTTCTGCGAATGCTAGAGTTCATGCATCTATCTTAGGGCTTTATGATAGTACTCGTTTGAAAGAGCCAAAGGTAGATGGTAAAAATTCTTCTTGGTCAGCTGTTGATTTAAAAATTAAATCAAGTTTGGCAGATGCAAAAGCTAAAGGTGGTCAAGTAGTATTATTAACTAACACTTTAGCGAGTCCATCTACAGAAAAATTAATTGCTGAGTTTATTGCAAAAAATCCAAACGCTAAGCACGTTGTGTATGATGCAGTTTCTTCATCTGAGGCTTTAGATGCTTTTGAATCTGCTTATGGTCAAAGAGCTTTAGTTGATTATGATTTTTCAAAAGCTTCTTTAATCGTTTCTGTTGGTGCTGATTTCTTAGGAGACTGGCAAGGTGGAGGATATGATACAGGATATGCACAAGGACGTATTCCTCAAAACGGAAAAATGTCTCGTCATTTTCAGTTTGAATCAAACATGACATTATCTGGAGCTGCTGCTGATAAGCGTGTTCCAATGACTGTAGCTGCTCAAAAGCAAGCTTTAGTTCAAATTTATAATATTGTTGTAGGTGCTTCTATTCCTGTGGCTTTAGAAGGAAACTTTAAAACTGAAGTAGTAAAAGCTGCACAACAGCTTAAAGCTGCTGGTTCAAAAGGAGTTTTAGTATCTGGAATTGAAGATAAAAATGCTCAATTATTAGTTTTAGCTATCAATCAAGTATTGGCTAGTGAAGCTTTTAGTACTGCTGGAGCGAGACAAATTAGAAAAGGTTCTAATGTTGCAGTTGCACAGTTGATTAAAGATTTGAATGCTGGAAGTGTTCATACTTTAATTATGAGTGGAGTTAATCCTGTTTACACTTTAGCTGATTCAGCTTCTTTTGTATCTGGATTGAAAAAAGTTAAAACGTCTGTTGCTTTTTCATTAAAAGAAGACGAAACTGCATCAATTGTTTCAATTGCTGCACCAGCTCCTCACTACTTAGAATCTTGGGGAGATCTTGAGCTTACAAGCGGAACATATAGCTTAACTCAGCCTACAATTCGTCCAATCTTTGATACAAAACAATTTCAAGATGTTTTATTGTCAGTAAATGGTACAGCTGGTACTTTTTATGACTACTTAAAAACAAACTCTGGAGCTTACACTGCAGGAGCTTCTTGGAATAAAGTATTACATGATGGTGTAGCTGTTCTTGGATCTTCAGCTTTGGCTGGAGGTGCTATTGATGCTGCTACTGCTGCAAATGCTGTTGCAAGATCTAAATCTGCTGGTGATTTTGAATTAGTATTATATACTAAAACAGGATTAGGAGATGGGCAACACGCTAATAACCCATGGTTACAAGAGTTCCCAGATCCAATTACAAGAGTTTCTTGGGATAACTATGTTACAGTATCTAATGCTGATGCTAAGAAACTTGGTTTATCAAACGAAATTGTTGCAAACGGAGGTTTAAATGGTAGTTATGCTACTATTACGGTTGATGGAGTTAAATTGGAAAATGTTCCAGTTATCGTTCAGCCAGGTCAAGCAGTTGGTACTTTAGGTCTAGCTCTTGGATACGGACGTAAAGCAGCTCTAAAAGAAGAAATGCAAGTAGGTTTAAATGCTTACGCTTTATATAAAGGTTTCAATAATGTTCAATCAGTATCTATTGCTAAAGCTGGTGGTGTACATGAGTTTGCTTGTGTTCAAGGTCAGAAAACTTTAATGGGTAGAGGAGATATTATTAAAGAAACTACTTTAGAAATATTCAATACTAAAGATGCTGAACATTGGAATGAAAAACCAATGGTATCTTTAGATCACCAAGAAGTTGAGGCTACTACTGTAGATCTTTGGGAATCATTTGATCGTACAACAGGGCACCACTTCAACCTTTCAATTGACTTAAATGCTTGTACTGGTTGTGGAGCTTGCGTTATCGCTTGTCACGCAGAAAACAACGTTCCAGTTGTTGGTAAAGCAGAGGTAAGAAGAAGCCGTGATATGCACTGGTTACGTATCGATAGATATTATTCTTCTGAAAGCACTTTTGAAGGTGATAACGAAAGAAAAGAAGGAATTGCTGGCTTATCTAGTTCATTATCTACATTTAATGAAATGGAAAAAGCAGGAGATAATCCTCAAGTAGCATTCCAACCTGTAATGTGTCAACACTGTAACCACGCACCTTGTGAAACAGTTTGTCCAGTTGCAGCAACTTCTCACGGTCGTGAGGGTCAAAACCATATGGCTTACAACAGATGTGTTGGTACTCGTTACTGTGCTAACAACTGTCCATATAAAGTACGTCGTTTTAACTGGTTCTTATACAACAAAAACAGCGAGTTCGATTATCATATGAACGATGATTTAGGCCGTATGGTATTAAATCCTGACGTTAACGTACGTTCTCGTGGTGTTATGGAGAAATGTTCTATGTGTATCCAAATGACACAAGCTACTAAATTAAAAGCTAAAAACGAAGGCCGTCCAGTTAGAGATGGTGAATTCCAAACAGCTTGTTCTAGTGCTTGTTCTTCAGGAGCGATGATATTTGGTGATGTAAATGATAAAGAAAGTAAAGTTGCTAAATTAGCTGCTGACGAAAGATCATACCACTTATTAGAGCATGTAGGTACAAAACCTAATGTGGTTTACCATGTTAAAGTTAGAAATACTTAGTAAAATTATTAATTAAGAAACAATATAAAGGATTATGTCGTCTCACTACGAAGCACCCATTAGAAAACCTTTAGTTATTGGTGATAAATCTTATCACGATGTAACTGTAGATGTAGCTGCACCTGTTGAGGGGCCTGCAAACAAGCAATGGTGGATTGTATTTTCAATCGCATTAATAGCCTTCCTTTGGGGGTTAGGTTGTATAATTTACACCGTATCTACCGGTATCGGAACATGGGGATTAAATAAAACAGTTGGCTGGGCTTGGGATATTACTAACTTCGTTTGGTGGGTTGGTATTGGTCACGCTGGAACATTAATTTCTGCGGTATTATTACTTTTCCGTCAACGTTGGAGAATGGCCATCAACCGTTCTGCTGAAGCTATGACTATCTTCTCTGTAGTACAAGCAGGTTTATTTCCAATTATTCACATGGGACGTCCATGGTTAGCATACTGGGTATTACCTATACCAAACCAATTTGGATCTTTATGGGTAAACTTTAACTCACCTTTACTTTGGGACGTATTCGCGATTTCAACGTATCTTTCAGTATCATTAGTTTTCTGGTGGACTGGTTTGTTACCTGACTTTGCAATGCTTCGTGATAGAGCTATTACTCCATTTAACAAGAGAGTGTATTCTATCTTAAGTTTTGGTTGGAGCGGTAGAGCAAAAGACTGGCAGCGTTTTGAAGAAGTATCTTTAGTATTAGCTGGTTTAGCTACTCCACTTGTACTTTCTGTACACACGATTGTATCTATGGACTTTGCTACTTCTGTAATTCCAGGATGGCATACAACAATTTTCCCTCCATACTTCGTTGCTGGAGCGGTTTTCTCAGGATTTGCAATGGTAAATACATTGTTGATCGTTATGAGAAAAGTATCTAACCTGGAAGCATACATCACATTACAACATATCGAGTTAATGAACATCATTATCATGATTACTGGATCTATCGTAGGTGTTGCTTACATCACTGAGTTATTCGTAGCTTGGTATTCAGGTGTAGAGTATGAGCAATATGCATTTTTAAACAGAGCTACTGGACCTTACTGGTGGGCATATTGGTCGATGATGACATGTAACGTGTTCTCTCCTCAGTTTATGTGGTTCAAAAAATTAAGAACAAGTATCATGTTCTCATTCATCATCTCGATTGTAGTAAACATCGGTATGTGGTTTGAAAGATTCGTAATTATTGTTACTTCTTTACATAGAGATTACCTTCCATCTTCTTGGACAATGTTCTCACCAACATTTGTTGATATTGGAATTTTCATTGGAACAATTGGTTTCTTCTTTGTATTGTTTTTATTATACTCTAGAACATTCCCTGTAATTGCTCAGGCAGAGGTTAAAACAATTTTGAAAGGAACAGGAGATAATTATATTAGAGAAAGAGCAAACAGTAAAGATTCACATCATGAGTAATAAAGTTATATACGCCATTTATAATGACGATGACGTTTTGATGAATGCAGTAAAGAAAACTAGAGCTGCTCATCATCATATTGAAGAGGTTTTTACTCCATTCCCGGTTCACGGATTGGATAAGGCCATGGGTTTAGCACCAACAAGATTAGCAATATGTGCTTTTTTATACGGTTGTGTTGGTATTTCTGTTGCAACAACTATGATGAGTTATATCATGATTCATGACTGGCCACAGGATATTGGAGGTAAACCAAGTTTTAGTTTCATCCAAAACATGCCTTCTTTCGTGCCAATTATGTTTGAAATGACTGTGTTTTTTGCAGCCCACTTAATGGTAATCACTTTTTACATGAGAAGTAGATTATGGCCATTTAAAGAAGCTGAAAACCCAGATGTAAGAACAACTGATGACCACTTTTTAATGGAGGTTGCTGTAAATGATAACGAAGCTGAACTAGTTTCTTTCTTCGAAGGAACTGGAGCTGTTGAAGTTAAAGTAATAGAAAAGAATTAATTGTAGCTATGAAAAGGATATATAAAATAACACTTTTAGTTGGTATAACTATTTTAGTTTCATCTTGCCACAATAATTCGGCACCGAACTATCAGTATTTCCCTAATATGTATGAATCTGTTGCTTACGAGCCATATTCAGAAGCAAAAATATTTAAGGGAGGAAAAGAAGGACAGCTTCCTGTTGCAGGAACTATCAATAGAGGTTTTGAACCTTATGAATATGAAAACTCAACTGCTGGTTATGAATTAGCAAAAGCTAATTTAAAATCACCTTTGACAGAAGAAGAGAAAAACTCTGGAAAAGGTAAAGAGCTTTTTGATATTTATTGTATCAGCTGCCATGGTGCAACTGGTAACGGTAAAGGTAAATTGGTTGAAAGAGAGAAATTTCTTGGAGTACCTAGCTATAAAGACAGAGAGATCACTGAAGGAAGTATCTTTCATGTTGAGACTTATGGTTTAAATGCAATGGGTTCACATGCAAATCAATTAAGTGCTCACGAACGTTGGTTAGTTGCTGACTATGTTCTGAAACTAAGAAGCCAATTATAATTGTTGAACAAACTGATCGTAATAGATATGTATACATTTTCAAGTAAATTAAAAACTTTTTCTATCATCTTAATGGCCGTTGGTTTATTAGGAATTGGGTATGGTTTTTTAAGCGCACCAAAAGATATTCAAGAAGTTGAAAAAATACTTGCTGCAGATGAACATGGTTCTCATGGCGCTGCGCATGAAGAAAAAGCGGAGGCATCTCACAAAGAAGCAGGTCATCATGAGGCTGCTGAAGTTGCACATGACTCTCACAAAGGAGCTGAGCATGCAGAAGTTTCTGGTGCAAATGAGCACGAAAAACATTTAGAGCACGTATTGCACCAATTGCAAAATAAGCCTTGGTCTGCTGTATATGTGGCTTGTATTTTCTTTTTACTTCTTTCAATGGGGGTTTTAGCTTTCTATGCAATTCAACAAGTTGCTCAAGCAGGTTGGTCTCCAGTTTTGTTTAGAGTTATGCAAGGTATAACAGCTTATTTGCCAGCTGGTTCTATAATCTTCTTTATACTTTTAGTATTATGTGGATTACATTTTAATCATATCTTCGTATGGTTAGGAGAAGGAGTAACTGATCCTAAAAGCCCAAATTACGATGCTATCATTGCTGGAAAATCAGGATATTTAAACTTTCCTTTCTGGATTGCAAGAGCATTTATCTTTTTATTAGGATGGAATATCTACCGTCATATTTCTAGAAAAAACTGTTTGGCACAAGATGAAGCAAATGATGATCTTTACTACAAAAAGAATTTCAAAGCGTCTGCTGGATTCTTAGTATTCTTTATAGTTTCTGAGTCTATTATGTCTTGGGATTGGATTATGTCTTTTGATCCACACTGGTTTAGTACTTTATTTGGATGGTATGTATTTGCTTCTTTCTTTGTAAGTGGTATTACAGCTATTGCATTAGTAACTATCTATTTAAAATCTAAAGGATATTTGGAGTATGTAAATACAAGTCATATCCATGATTTAGCTAAGTTCATGTTTGGTATTAGTGTATTCTGGACTTATTTATGGTTCTCTCAATTCATGTTGATTTGGTACGCTAACATTCCAGAAGAGGTAACTTATTTTGTAACAAGAATTCAGTTATATAACCTTCCTTTCTTTGGAGCGGTTGTTATGAACTTTGTTTTCCCATTATTAATATTAATCAATACTGACTTTAAACGTCTTAACTGGGTTATTGTTATGGCTGGTGTTGTGATATTATTAGGTCATTATGTTGATTTCTTTAATATGATCATGCCTGGTACAGTAGGAGACAAATGGTTTATTGGAGTTCCTGAAATTGCATCGATTCTTTTCTTCTTAGGTTTATTTATATTTGTTGTATTTACTGCATTAACTAAATCTCCTTTGCTTGCAAAAAGAAATCCTTTCATCGAAGAAAGTAAACATTTTCATTATTAATATTTAAAGAAGTAAACAGATGACAAGTTTGTTGGTAATTATAGTTTTAGTTTTATTAGCAGTTGCATTATGGCAATTGACGAAGATATTTGATCTTACTCAGGTAGGAGCTTCTTCGGACGATTCTCAAGTTGCATCAGATAATGATAATAATATTCAAGGGTATGTTATGTTTGGCTTCTTGGCATTCATATACATATTTACGATTTACGGTTTACTAAAATGGGGAGGTTTAGCACTTCACACGCCTGCTTCAGAGCATGGACTTTTAGTGGATAATTTAATGAATATTACTTGGGTTTTAATTTTTTTAGTTCAATTTATTACACAAGGTTTACTATACTGGTTTTCTTTTAAAAATAGAGGACATAAAGATAAAAAAGCATTATTTTTTGCTGATAGTAATAAATTAGAAGCAATCTGGAGTATTATTCCATCTGTAGTTTTAGCTTGTTTAATTCTTTACGGATTGTACGCTTGGAATAATATTATGTTCGTTGATAAAGATGAAGATGTAATTGAAATCGAATTATATGCTCAGCAATTTAAATGGACTGCAAGATACGCTGGACAAGATAACGTTTTAGGTAAAGCTAACGTACGTTTAATCGAAGGAATCAATACATTAGGAGTTGATATGTCAGATCCAAATGCTCAAGATGATATCGTAGTTTCAGAATTGCACATTCCTAAAGGTAAAAAAGTTCACTTTAAAATGCGTTCTCAGGATGTATTGCACTCTGCTTACTTTCCTCACTTTAGAGCACAAATGAACTGTGTTCCAGGTATGGTTACTGAATTTGCTTTCGTTCCAACATATACTACTTCGGAATATAGAGAGTTACCATTTATGGTTGAAAAAGTTGCTAACATTAACAAACTTAGAGCTGAAAAGAGCATTGAGTTAGTTGCAAAAGGTGGTACAGCTTTAGATCCTTATACTTTTGATTACCTATTATTATGTAATAAAATCTGTGGAGCATCTCACTATAATATGCAAATGAAAGTTGTTGTAGATTCTCCAGAAGACTATAAAAAATGGTTAAGTGAGAAAACTACTTTAGCTCAGGATATTGCTGCTGCTAAAGCAGCTGAAAAACCAGCTGAAGGAACTGCTCCAACTGCAGATTCTACTGCAAAAGTAATTGACACTGTTAAAGCTGTTGTCGATACTGTTAAAGCAGCTGTAGCTAAAGTTGCATTGAAATAATATTATTTAGAAAATTTAAAGTACACATATATGTCAGCAGAAGCGCACGATCACGATCACGGACACGATCACGAGCACGAACATCATCATAAAGACACGTTCATTACTAAATATATTTTTAGTATTGATCACAAAATGATTGCTAAACAATACTTGATTACTGGTATTATTATGGGAATCATTGGTATTGCAATGTCCTTGCTTTTTAGAATGCAATTGGCGTGGCCAGAAGAGTCTTTTAAGATATTTAATGTTTTATTAGGAGATAAATTTGCACCTGATGGTGTAATGGCAAATGATATTTATTTAGCTTTAGTAACAATTCACGGTACCATCATGGTATTCTTTGTACTGACGGCAGGTTTAAGTGGAACTTTTAGTAATTTACTTATTCCGCTTCAAATTGGAGCAAGAGATATGGCATCTGGATTTATGAATATGATTTCATACTGGTTGTTTTTCTTATCAGCTGTTGTAATGTTATGTTCTTTATTTGTTGAAGCTGGACCAGCATCTGCAGGATGGACAATTTATCCTCCTTTGAGTGCATTGCCACAAGCAATTCCAGGATCAGGAACAGGTATGACATTATGGTTAGTATCTATGGCTATTTTCATCGCATCTTCTTTGATGGGATCTTTAAACTACATTGTTACTGTACTTAACTTAAGAACTAAAGGAATGTCTATGACTAGACTTCCTCTTACAATCTGGACATTTTTCGTAACAGCTATTATTGGTGTTATTTCATTCCCAGTATTATTGTCTGCCGCTTTATTATTGATTTTTGATAGAAGTTTTGGTACTTCATTCTTCTTGTCTGATATCTATATTGCAGGAGAGGTTTTACATTACCAAGGAGGTTCTCCAGTATTGTTTGAGCACTTATTCTGGTTCTTAGGTCACCCTGAGGTTTACATCGTAATCTTACCAGCAATGGGTCTTGTTTCTGAAATTATGGCTACGAACTCTCGTAAACCAATTTTTGGATACAGAGCGATGATTATGTCAGTTCTTGCAATTGCATTCTTATCTACAATTGTTTGGGGTCACCACATGTTTATTTCAGGTATGAATCCTTTCTTAGGATCTGTGTTTACCTTTACAACTTTATTGATTGCAATTCCTTCTGCTGTAAAAGCATTTAACTGGATTACAACTTTATGGAAAGGTAACTTACAATTTAACCCTGCAATGTTATTCTCTATCGGAATGGTTTCTACTTTCATCACAGGAGGTTTAACAGGAATCATTTTAGGAGATAGTACTTTAGATATTAACGTTCACGATACTTACTTCGTAATTGCTCACTTTCACTTAGTAATGGGTATCTCTGCACTTTACGGAATGTTTGCTGGTATTTACCACTGGTTCCCTAAAATGTACGGAAGAATGTTAAACAAAAACTTAGGTTATATTCACTTCTGGATTACAGCGGTTTGTGCTTATGGAGTTTTCTTCCCAATGCACTTTATCGGATTAGCTGGTTTACCAAGACGTTACTATACAAATACTAACTTCCCATTATTTGATGATTTACAAAATGTGAATGTTTTAATTACAACATTTGCTCTTGTAGGAGGTGCATTCCAGTTAGTATTCTTATACAACTTCTTTAGCAGTATTTTCTACGGTAAGAAAGCAGTTCAGAACCCATGGAAATCTACAACTTTAGAGTGGACTACTCCAGTTGAACATATCCACGGAAACTGGCCAGGAGAAATTCCTCACGTATATCGTTGGCCGTATGACTACAGTAACCCTAATCATGATGTAGATTTTGTTCCTCAAAATGTACCAATGAAAGAAGGTGAAGAAGTTTTACACCACTAAAAATAATCAAAGGCTGTCAGAAATGACAGCCTTTTTTGTTTAGTTAAAGTTTTAATCGTTCAGTATTGCTATTTTACAAACTGATTACTTTGTATATCTTTGTGGGATGAATGAAAATCTAGATCCTACTACTAAAGGATATAACTCAGAAGAGTTAGATCTTGAAAAAAGATTGCGTCCGCTGTCATTTGATGATTTTGCCGGACAAGATCAAGTTTTGGAAAATTTGAAAGTCTTTGTTGCCGCTGCTAATCAGCGTGGTGAAGCGCTTGATCATGCGCTTTTTCATGGACCTCCTGGTTTAGGAAAAACTACTTTGGCAAATATATTGGCTAACGAACTGCAAGTTGGTATCAAAATTACTTCAGGACCAGTTTTGGATAAACCTGGAGACTTGGCTGGTTTGCTAACGAATTTAGACGAAAGAGATGTTTTATTTATTGATGAAATTCATCGATTAAGTCCAGTTGTTGAAGAATACCTGTATTCTGCAATGGAAGATTTCAAGATTGATATTATGATTGAATCGGGACCAAATGCTAGAACAGTGCAAATCAATCTGAATCCCTTTACTTTAATCGGAGCAACAACGAGATCTGGATTATTAACGGCTCCAATGCGTGCGCGTTTTGGAATATCTTCGCGTTTGCAATATTATACTACAGAACTTTTGACAACAATTGTTGAAAGAAGTGCCTCTATTCTAAAAATGCCTATTGATTTGGAAGCAGCAATTGAAATTGCTGGAAGAAGCCGCGGAACTCCTCGTATTGCAAATGCATTATTAAGACGTGTTCGTGATTTTGCTCAAATTAAAGGAAATGGTAGAATTGATATCGAAATTTCAAGATATGCTTTAAAAGCCTTAAATGTAGATGCTCATGGTCTAGATGAAATGGACAATAAAATATTATTAACTATTATCAATAAATTTAAAGGTGGTCCAGTAGGGCTTTCAACTTTGGCTACAGCTGTTAGTGAAAGCAGTGAAACTATAGAAGAAGTTTACGAGCCTTTCTTAATTCAGGAAGGATTTATCATGCGAACGCCTCGAGGCAGAGAAGTTACAGATAAAGCATATAAGCATCTTGGGAAAATAAACACAAATATACAAGGAGGTTTGTTTTAATTGTATGTCCGACAAGTTTAAATATAATTATCCTCAGAAACTATCTTTACTTAGATTTTTCAAGGATGCTGAAGGTGTTCGTAGAAATCCGATTCCCTTTCATAAAAGATATTTTGAGAAATTCGGAGATTCTTTTTCTATACGAATTGGCTTTTCTAAGTATATAATCTTGTCGCGAGATAATGAAATTGCACAGCATATTTTAGTTAAGAATCAAAAGAATTATAATAAATCTAAATTTCAATCGGTTTATCTTTCCAAATATTTAGGAAAGGGACTTTTAACTAGTGATGGTGATTTTTGGTTAAAACAGAGACGACTTATTCAGCCGGCTTTTCATAAACAAAAAATGAATCAGCTGGTTGATAATATGAATGGGACTATTGCTTCAGAAGTAAATAATTTAGTTGAAGAAAGACCAATAGATCTTTTTCCGGTTATGAGTAATCTTGCGTTTAATGTTGTCGCAAAATCTTTATTTCAGCTTTCAAATGCTGAGGATAAATTTCATCGCATTAAATTTATAATAGAAGAAGTGCAAAACTTCTTGATTAAAGAAATTAGACTTCCGCATAAAGCTTGGTGGTTTTCATTGAGCGGACAGGTAAAAAAACATCTTAAGTTAGCAGAGGAAAATAATGCTATTATTAAGGAAATCATCGAAGAAAGAAAAGCTTCGAATGAAGAAATTAATGATTTACTGAACATGCTTCTAGAAACCAGATATGAAGATACGGGCGAAAGCATGTCTATTGAACAATTGATTGATGAAATTAAAGTTCTCTTTATTGCGGGACATGAGACTACGGCAAACGCATTAACTTTTACACTTTATCTTTTAGCAAGAAATCCCGAAGTTCAACAAAAGGTTTTTGAGGAAATCATTGAGATTGAATCGCAAACGAGCAATAGTATCGAACAGCTTCAAAAAATGGTCTATACGAATGCCGTTTTGAACGAGTCTATGCGTTTATATCCGCCAGCTTGGATTACTGACAGACAAAATCTTGAGGATGATGCTTTGGCTGAATTTAAAATTAAAAAAGACACTTTAATTGGAGTTTCTTTTTACGAATTGCACCGTAATCCAAAATATTGGAATAATCCTGATGAATTCATTCCAGAACGATTTCTTGGAGAGCAAAAAAAGGAATCAATGCAATATTTTTATCCTTTTGGAGCTGGTCCGAGAATGTGTATCGGAACTGGATTTGCCATTTATGAAATGTGTTTAACAATATCTCAGATTGTTAAAAAGTATACTATTAAAGCTGATAATGATACCGTTCAGTTTAACCCATTAATTACTTTAAAACCTATTAACGTTGAAGTTTCATTTTCTAAACGATGAGTATCAATTCTAAAGAAATATATTCAAAATTTATAAAAGAAGAAGCCAAAAGACTTGGGTTTATTTCTTGTGGAATTTCTAAGGCTGGTTTTTTAGAACAGGAAGCCCCTCGACTTGAAAATTGGTTGAAGAACAATCGCAATGGTCAAATGGCTTATATGGAAAACCATTTTGATAAGCGTCTTGATCCAACTTTGTTGGTTGATGATGGTAAAAGTGTCGTATCGCTTTTACTTAATTATTACCCAGATTCTAAGCAAAACGATGAAAGTTTTAAGATTTCTAAATATGCCTACGGACAAGATTATCATTTTGTAATAAAGGATAAGTTAAAGGAGTTTTTGCATTCAATCCAAGAAAATATTGGAGAAGTATCAGGACGTGCTTTTGTCGATTCGGCACCTGTTTTAGATAAGGCTTGGGCGGCAAAGAGCGGTTTGGGTTGGATTGGAAAAAACAGTAACCTGATTACTCAAAAAGTTGGTTCTTTTTACTTCATTGCTGAACTTATTATTGATTTAGAATTAGAATATGATTATGCAGTCACAGACCACTGTGGATCTTGTACGGCTTGTATAGATGCTTGTCCTACACAAGCAATTGTAGCACCTTATATTGTTGATGGAAGCAAATGTATTTCTTATTACACCATCGAATTGAAAGAAAATCTTCCTGAAGAAATGAAGGGGAAATTTGATGAATGGATGTTTGGCTGTGATACCTGTCAAGATGTTTGTCCATGGAACCGATTTTCCAAACCCCATTCAGAACCTTTATTTAATCCTAATCCAGAGTTGCTTTCCTTTGCTAAAAAAGACTGGATAGAGATTACAGAAGAAACCTTTAAGCTAGTTTTTAAAAACTCTCCTATTAAAAGAACCAAATTTGATGGTTTAAAACGTAATATTAAATTTTTACAGTAACAACTAAATGTGGATTGTTATTTTATCTTTTTGATTATCAGTTTTTTATTTTAAAAGGCTCTTTCTCCTTTGTACTATTTTTTTTCCTACGTTTTTTTGCCTATTTATCAATAAATTCTGTAGGAATTGAATATCTCTTCAATTATTTAAGAAAATTCCGCTGTTTTATTATCAAATATTTACAGAAATTAGATTTTCAATAGATGAACAATTGTTAAAAAATGTTGTTTAACGACTTTATGTGCACTTTGTCGGAATAATGTTGATTGATTTCATTCCTCGATATACTTTCGCACTTTCCAAATCTACTTAATTTAAAACCAGTGAGACTTTTATAGTCTTAAATTACTATATGACAATGGTCTGCATAATGTCTTTTTTATATGTATATCTTGAAAAAGCTGTTCTAAGTTTTTTTAAATCCATTTTATATTTTTTCTCGTATCTCATCAATATGCTAAAAACAATCATCTGTTTTTTAGTATCCGAAATTTCTGTTCCACAAACTCAAGTTGTCTATGCGTAACTCTACTTTTTGTAAGTCTGGATTTTACAGGCTAATTCTTTTGATTTTATTCTTTCTATTAACAAGTTATCATGCTTCTGCTCAGTTTTTTACTAAACATTACATAGCACCAGCACCTTGGCAGTATTTTAGTAATGCAAATGAAATTATAATTGCGACTAATTCTGCTGCTCCTGTAACCTTTACTATAACAAAAAGTGATGGCAGTGCTGTGGCTTTCACAAAACCTGATGGTACAGCTGCAGGTACTCTAACGACAGTAAAGGGAAGTCCTGCTGTTTATAGATTTGTGGGAAATCCAAATAGTGCTGCTTTAGGTTATAATGTAGCAGGTACAGTCTATAATGATAGAGGAATAATAGTTACCAGTACAGGGGGGGCTGTTTCTGTAAATTTAAGAAATATTGCGTCTGATGCCATAGGAGATGGTGGAGATAACTATATAAAAGGAAATGCTTCATTAACTAGTTTTGGGGATGCTGGTATTGGTGTGGAATTTAGAGTTGGATATTATCGTAATGTTGGATCAAGTGATAAAGATCGACCTTTCTATAGTGTTATGGCAATTAATAATAACACACAAGTAAAAGTAAATGGAAGTGTAGTAACAACATTAGGAGCAGGGCAAAGTTATTTATTTAATGCTGCAATTGGCTCTTTAGTGGAAACATCAGGGCGCGTTGTAATGAATACAGGAGTGCGAATAGACACTCCAGTTGCATGCGGGGATGGAACTTTTGATCAATTACCTCCAATATCTGTTTTAGGTACAGAATATTTCCTTGAAAGAGGGAAAGGCAATGACACTGCGGAGCAAACTACAGTTGTAGTGACGAAAGATAATACAGTACTGACAATAACCACTTATGGAACTAATGGGAGTGTGGTAGGTTCACCAGTAGTTACTTCGCCATTAAATGCGGGACAGTTTTACACTTTTAAAAATGGTGTTTCGGGCACGGCACTTACATCATCAAGAATTTCTGCAACTAATAATGTTGCGGTTTATTCTGGTACAGCTGATGGTTGCGAGGTTGATATTTCGACAATTGCACCAGTTTCGGCTTGTGGGGGATCTAATTTTATTGAAACTTCGACTTTTAAAGGATATAATAGAGAATCATTAGATTATTTTGGTTATGTATTATTAAGAAGTGCTACAGATTTGGTGATGCTAAATTTTGCGAATCTAGAAGAAACTATGAAGACTAGTAGACGTCAATTAGGGACTACAGGTTGGTATATAATTGATTTTAATAGAGATAAAATAGGAAATCCTAATACAATTTCTCTTAGTAGTGATTCAAAACTTACGGTTTCTATAGCGCAACAAGGTAACGGTTATTCGATGGCTGCATTTTTTTCAAATTTTGCACAACAGCCATCAGCTCCTAAAGAAACTTATATTGGCGGAAGTAGTTGTTTAAAACAATCAGCAACATTAACCACAGATGCCAACTTTGCACCATATGTATGGCGTTATAATGGAACAGTTATTCCAGGAGAAGCTTCAAATACTATAACAGTTACCAAGACAGGCTCATACACAGTAACATCAACATTATCTTGTGGTGTTAGTTCACAATCAACTCCTATTGCGGTTACACTTTGTAGTGATGTTGCTGTAGAAAATACAGTTAATGTTTCTAGTCAATGTGTAGGATCAAATGTTGTTTTCACATTAACTGCTAAAAATTTAGGACCTTCCAATGCGGAAGGTGTTTCGGTAACAGACAAATTGCCTTCAGGATATACATATGTTTCTTCTACAGCCCCAACAGGAACTTCTTATGATAACTCTACTGGGATATGGACGATTTCTAGTTTAGATAGTGGCGCAAGTGCTGTATTGACAATAACTGCTACAGTTAAAGATACAGGAACTTATTCTAATACTGCGACTATTACATCATCTAATGTGGATGATCCTACGGGCAATAATACTGCTACAGCTTCAATAACACCAAATGCTTTACCAGTTGCAGCTACCCTCGGTACAAATAGTCCAGTCTGCTCTGGATCAAATGCTGTTTTTACAATATCAGGAACATCGGGAAATGTTGTTACTTATACAGGAGCGGCTTCTGGAACGGCTACAATAGGATCTGATGGAAAAGCTACAGTTACAGTATCAAATGTAACTTCAAATGGCACCTTAAATTTAACTAATGTAAGTAATGGAACCTGTAGTCGAGCATTAACAGTTAGTGCTACAGTAACAGTAAATTCTGTGCCTGCGACGCCAACAATTTCTGTTGCTGCAACAGGGACAACATTCTGTTCAGGAGGCAGTGTTGTACTAACATCATCTGCAGGATCTGGAAACCAGTGGTATAAAGATGGAGTTGTGATTCCAAGTGCAACGAGTAAAACCTACAGTGCAACAGCGAGCGGTTCATATACAGTTACAACCAATAACGGAAACTGCACAAGTGCAGTTTCTGCAGGCACAACGGTAACGGTAAATTCATTACCAGTTGCTTTATCGTTAACTGGAAGTACAATTTGTGTTTCGCCAGGAGGAAATGGTACAATTTCTTCCTCAACTTCGGTGAGCGGAGTTAATTATCAATTATATGATTCTAGTAATACAGCGATTCAATCAGCAAAAGCTGGAAATGGGTCTGCATTAGAATGGACCAATCTGTCTGCAGCAAATGGATATTATGTGATTGCTACCAATGCATCGAGCTGTACTTCAAAGAGTAATGTAGTTAACATAACAACTAATCCTAATCCAACTATTTCAATTGGAGGTACGTTAACAGCTTGCTTAACAACTACTTTGACCACAACAACAAACGCGAGTTCACCTAATTATGTTTGGTATAAAAATAATGTCGTGATTTCTGATGAAACATCATCTTCATTAGTGGTAAATTCAGATGGAGATTATAAAGTGAAAGTTAAAAATACAGTAACAGGTTGCGAACAGACTTCTGCTGCTTCTACAGTAAAAGTTAGTGATACAGAAAAACCTGTAAAACCAACATTGGCAGATATTACAGGAGAATGTTCTGCAACAGCAACTGTTCCGACAACCACAGACAACTGTGCAGGAACAGTGACTGGAACAACAGCAGATCCATTGACATATAATGCTCAGGGAACTTATACGATCAACTGGAGTTTTAGCGACGGGAACGGAAACGTAGAAACGGCGACTCAAAAAGTAATCATTAAAGACACTCAGAAACCTGTAAAGCCAACATTGGCGGATATTACAGGAGAATGTTCAGCAACTGCAACTGCTCCGACAACAACTGATAATTGCAAAGGAACAGTTACGGGAACAACAACAGATCCATTGACATATAATGCTCAGGGAACTTATACGATTAATTGGAGTTTTAGCGATGGAAACGGAAACGTAGAAACTGCGACTCAAAAAGTAATTATTAAAGACACTCAGAAACCTGTAAAACCTGTTTTAGCAGATATTACAGCAGAATGTTCGGTGACAGTAACGGCTCCGACAACAACTGATAATTGCAAAGGAACAGTTACGGGAACAACAACAGATCCTTTGACATATAATGCTCAGGGAACTTATACCATTAACTGGAGTTTTAGCGATGGAAATGGAAACGTAGAAACTGCGATTCAAAAAGTAATTGTTAAAGACACTCAGAAACCTGTAAAACCAACATTAGCAGATATTACGGGCGAATGTTCTGCAACAGCAACTGCTCCGACAACGACGGATAATTGTAAAGGAACGGTGACTGGAACAACGACAGATCCGCTGACTTATAATGCTCAGGGAACTTATACGATTAACTGGAGTTTTAGCGACGGAAACGGAAACGTAGAAACTGCGACTCAAAAAGTAATTATTAAAGACACTCAGAAACCTGTAAAACCAACATTGGCTGACATTACGGGAAAATGCTCTGCAACAGCAACTGCTCCGACAACGACGGATAATTGTAAAGGAACAGTGACTGGAACAACGACAGATCCATTGACATATAACGTCCAGGGAACTTATACCATTAACTGGAGTTTTAGCGATGGAAATGGAAACATAGAAACGGCGACTCAAAAAGTAATCATTAAAGACACTCAGAAACCTGTAAAACCAACATTGGCTGATATTACAGGAGAATGTTCTGCAACTGCAACTGCTCCGACAACGACAGACAACTGTGCAGGAACAGTGACTGGAACAACGACAGATCCGCTGACTTATAATGCTCAGGGAACTTATACCATTAACTGGAGTTTTAGCGACGAAAATGGAAACGTAGAAACTGCGACTCAAAAAGTTATTATTAAAGATACCCAGAAGCCGTCAATCACTTGTCCGTTGGGAGTTTCAGTTTCAGCAGATGCGAATTCATGCACTGCAACTGGAGTTGCTTTAGGTGCTCCGACAGTATCGGATAATTGCTCTGGAACTGTAACAGTGACAAATGATGCACCTTCAAGTTTTCCAATCGGAAACACAACGGTGACATGGACAGCAACAGATGCAGGAGGAAATACAGAGACTTGCACGCAAATCGTTAACGTAATTGGTGAAATTACAGCAAATGATGATAGTGTTTCTTCATCAAATGGAGTAGCTGGAGTAGTTGTTATTACTAATGTTTTTGATAACGATGTTTTAAATTGTAATAAAGTAAATAGAGGAGATATTGATGTTACAGTAAATGGTACTGTACCTTCAGTGTTAATTTTTAATACTGCAAATGGTGCTCTTTCAGTAAAACCGAATACACCAACAGGTACTTATACTTTTGATTATTCAATTTGTGAAATTGCTAATAGTGGAAATTGCAATACAGCTACAGTTAAAGTTGAAATTGTAAATGATTTAGTAGCAGTTAAAGATGATTTCGGAACAAAAACTTCTGGATCAGCAGCTGCAGTTATTGGCAATGTTAAATCAAATGACACTTTAGACGGGGCATCTGTTACGTCTGCAAACACGGTTGTTACAATTGACAGCGACGGACCATTAAGCGTTGATGCAAATGGAGATGTTACTCTAGCAGCAAACACGCCAAGCGGAAGCTACAGCATTACATACGAAATCTGCGAGAAGGGTGCGAATCCATCAAACTGCAAGACAGCTACAGCAGAGGTTAAAGTTGAAAATGGCTTAATTGCGGTTAAAGATGATTTCGGAACAAAAACTTCTGGATCAACAGCTGCAATTGTCGGAAATGTTAAATCAAACGACACTTTAGACGGAGCATCTGTTACGTCTGTAAATACTGTTGTTACAATTGACAGCAACGTAGCATTGAGCGTTGATGCAAATGGAGATGTTACTCTTGCGGCAAACACGCCAAGCGGAAGCTACAGCATTACATACGAAATCTGCGAGAAGGGTGCGAATCCATCAAACTGCAAGACAGCTACAGCAGAGGTTAAAGTTGAAAATGGTTTAATTGCAGTTAAAGATGATTTTGGAACAAAAACTTCTGGATCTACAGCTGCAATTGTCGGAAATGTTAAATCAAATGACACTTTAGACGGAGCGTCTGTTACATCTGCAAACACGGTTATTGCAATTGACAGCGACGGACCATTAAGCGTTGATGCAAACGGAGACGTTACTCTGGCAGCAAACACGCCAAGCGGAACGTACAGCATTACATACGAAATCTGCGAGAAAGATGCGAATCCTTCAAACTGCAAGACAGCGATTGCAGAAGTTAAAGTTGAAAATGGTTTAATTGCGGTTAAAGATGATTTCGGAACAAAAACTTCTGGATCTACAGCTGCAGTTATTGGCAATGTTAAATCAAACGACACTTTAGACGGAGCATCTGTTACGTCTGCAAACACGGTTGTTACAATTGACAGCGACGGACCATTAAGCGTTGATGCAAACGGAGACGTTACTCTGGCAGCCAACACGCCAAGCGGAACCTACAGCATTACATACGAAATCTGCGAGAAATCTGCTAATCCATCGAACTGCAAGACAGCTACAGCAGAGGTTAAAGTTGAAAATACAATTGACGCAGTACTAGATATTATTACTCCAATTAATGGAAACATTGGCGGAACAACAGTATCTCTAATAGGAAACGATACGCTAAATGGAGAAAAAGCAGTAATTGGAATCAATTCAGGAGAAGTTACAATAAGTATTGTAGGCACTTTACCATCAGGATTGACATTAAATACAAATGGAACTATTACAGTAGCTTCAGGAACTCCAAAAGGAGATTATAAAGTAGAATATACAATATGTGAAGTAGGTGCAGTCCCTGCAAACTGCGATTCGGTAACTATTACCGTACCGGTAACAGCAGGAAACCTTGTGGCAAATGCAGATGAAATTCCGTCAGTTTTAGGATCGAATGTTCCTCAGACATTAGGGAAAAATGTATTTGACAATGACACTAAAAATGCACAGCCATTAGACCCAGCAGATGTTACGCTGAAAACTACAGCGGCAGATCCGAAAGGATATCTGACTGTAGATGCAGACGGAAAAATTATTTTAGGCGCAAATCCTCCGGCAGGAGATTATGAGCTAACGTATGAAATCTGCGAGAAATTAAATCTGGACAACTGCAGTTCAAATACTGTGAAGGTAACAGTTGGATTGCCAGTAATTGATGCAGTTGAAGACGTGATCGCTTCGATAAACGGAAATATCGGCGGAAAAACGATTTCATTAACTGCAAACGATAAATTAAACGGAAATCCAATCACAGTTGGAACGGCAGGAGAAGTTAAGTTTGAAATTATCGGAACGCTTCCAACAGGATTGACGCTGAATTCAGATTACACCATAACTGTTGCGCCAAATACTCCAAAAGGAGATTACAAAGTAGAATATAAAATCTGCGAAAACACGAATCCACTAAACTGCGACTCGGTTACTATTACCGTACCG
>NZ_JAXCWF010000004.1:0-422245 GCF_034044945.1 Flavobacterium sp. CFBP9031 | reverse complement strand
CAGCACAAACTTTTTTTAAGCCTTGTAGGGTTTTTCTGCACTGCTCCATTGTTTTGGCATTTTCCGCCCGTTTCGGCATTCGCTTTTTATGGGGCTTTCAGCCTTTAAGCCCATTTTTTGAAGAAATTCCATGTTTTCAAAAGCAGACATCTTCCGTTTTTAATCCCCCAAAGGCGCAGAGGCGCGAAGCTTTTCCCTCCCTCCCTTCCAAAACCCGCCCTTTTCCCCTCTAAGCCGCCTCTGAAAACCGGCGCCCTAGCCCCTATAGAAGCGGAAATCCTTTTGTGCCGGGGTTCGGCACAAAAGATTGGAGCGGATAGCGGGATTAAGCTCCTGATAAATGCCAAATCTCAATTTTTTAAAATCCAAAATTCCAAATGCTGCCGCTAGAAGGGCTTCGGCTTCACTCAGACGGACAATATAGATTTCCTCCTTATATATGTATAAACAATAAACCCGACAGCTTTTGGAAACCTGTCGGATTTGCTATAACTTAAAAAGAACTTCGGCTTTATCCTTATATGTACACGTAATTAGAATTACCTTATATAGTAGAACAAAAACTATACTTATATATAATGAGTAAACTTGTACTTAATATATTGTATGTATTTTTGTAATCATGTATATTTGCATTCACAAAATTATAAACAATGATCAAGATTACTTTACCCGATGGGTCAATTAGAGAGTTCGCTCAAGGCGTAACTCCAATGGAGGTCGCTAAAAACATTAGCGAAGGTTTTGCTAGAAACGTGATTTCTGCATCTTTTAATGGTACAACTATTGAAACCGAAACTCCATTAACGACCGACGGTAATCTTATTTTATATACTTGGAATGATACTGAAGGCAAAAAAGCTTTCTGGCATTCTACTTCGCACGTAATGGCGCAAGCTCTTGAGGAATTGTACCCTGGAATTAAATTAACACTTGGGCCTGCAATTGCTAATGGTTTCTATTATGATGTGGATTTTGAAGATCAGAAAATTTCTGAAGCTGATTTCAAAAAGATTGAAGATCGTATTCTTGAAATTGCAAGAGGGAAGTTCGATTTTAAGATGCGTCCTGTAACTAAAGCGGAAGCGCTGGAGATGTATAAAGACAATGTTTACAAGACTGAATTGATTTCAAATCTTGAAGACGGAACTATTACATTCTGCGACCACTCTACTTTTACTGATTTATGCCGTGGTGGACATATTCCAAATACTGGAATTATCAAAGCTGTAAAAATCATGAGTGTTGCTGGTGCTTACTGGAGAGGTGATGAGAAAAACAAACAGTTAACTCGTGTTTATGGAACTTCTTTCCCTAAACAAAAAGATTTAACTGAGTATCTTGAACTTCTTGAGGAAGCAAAACGTCGCGATCACCGTAAACTTGGAAAAGAGCTTGAATTATTTGCTTTTTCTCAGAAAGTTGGTCAGGGTTTACCTTTGTGGCTACCTAAAGGGGCTGCTTTAAGAGAACGTTTGGAGCAATTTTTAAAGAAAGCACAAAAGAAAGCTGGATACGAGCAAGTAGTTAGTCCGCATATTGGTCAAAAGGAGCTTTATGTTACTTCTGGTCACTACGCTAAATATGGAGCTGATAGTTTTCAACCGATTCACACACCAGCTGAAGGAGAAGAGTTTTTATTGAAACCAATGAACTGTCCTCACCACTGTGAGATTTACAATGTAAGACCATGGTCTTATAAAGATTTACCTAAACGCTACGCTGAATTTGGTACTGTATATAGATATGAGCAATCTGGAGAATTACATGGTTTAACTCGCGTTAGAGGGTTTACTCAAGATGATGCGCATATTTTCTGTACTCCAGAGCAATTAGATGAAGAGTTCAAAAAAGTAATTGACCTTGTATTGTATGTATTTGGTTCATTAGGTTTTGAAAACTTTACCGCTCAGATTTCATTAAGAGATCAAGAAGATAGAGAAAAATACATTGGTACTGATGAAAACTGGGAAAAGGCAGAAAATGCTATCATCAATGCGGCAAAAGACAAAGGTCTTAATACTGTTGTAGAATATGGTGAAGCTGCATTTTATGGTCCGAAACTAGATTTCATGGTAAAAGATGCATTGGGAAGACAATGGCAATTAGGAACAATTCAGGTAGATTACAACTTACCTGAGCGTTTTGATTTGACTTACAAAGGTGCTGATAATGAATTACATCGCCCTGTTATGATTCACAGAGCTCCTTTTGGATCTATGGAACGTTTTATAGCAATTTTACTAGAGCATACAGCAGGAAATTTCCCACTTTGGCTAATGCCTGAACAAGCTATTATCTTGTCTTTGAGCGAGAAATACGAAAATTATGCTAAAAAAGTTTTAGATTTGCTAGAAAATCACGAAATTCGCGCCCTAATTGACAACCGAAATGAAACTATCGGTAAGAAAATTAGAGATGCAGAGATGCAGAAAATCCCATTTATGCTTATCGTTGGTGAGGAAGAAGAGAAAAACGGAACGATTTCTATTCGTCGTCACGGACAAGAAGGGAAAGGTAATATCACAGTTTCTATCGAAGAATTTGCTTCGATTGTAGACGAAGAAATAAAAAAGACATTAAAAGTATTTACAGTTTAACTTAAATTAGAAAGTCATAGCAATAAAAAGTAACAGAGGTTTTCAACCTCGAGTAGAGAAAAAAGATGCGCACAGAATAAACAATCTTATTCGTGTTCCTGAAGTACGTCTTGTAGGTGAAAACATTGAACCAGGGGTTTTTAAAATTGCCGATGCGTTACGTTTAGCTGACCAATTTGAATTGGATTTGGTTGAAATTTCGCCAAACGCTGAACCACCGGTTTGTAAAATCATGGATTACAAGAAATTTGTTTACGAACAAAAGAAAAGAGATAAGGCATTAAAAGCTAAATCTTCTCAGGTTGTTGTAAAGGAAATACGATTTGGTCCTCAAACTGACGAGCATGATTATGAATTTAAAAGAAAGAACGCGGAGAAATTCTTAAAAGAGGGAGCTAAATTAAAAGCTTTCGTTTTCTTCAAAGGTCGTTCTATCATTTATAAAGATCAAGGTCAAATTCTATTATTACGTCTTGCTCAGGATTTAGAGGAACATGGTAAAGTTGAAGCTATGCCTGTTTTGGAAGGAAAGAGAATGATTATGTTCATTGCTCCGAAGAAAAAGAAATAGTGTTCAGTTTACAGTCTCAGTGTTCAGCATTGAACTTGAAACTTTAAACCTGAAACAAAAAATATAAGTAAGTAAGAATAAATTAAAACACTAGGAAAAATGCCTAAAATGAAAACAAAATCTAGCGCTAAGAAACGTTTTAAAGTTACTGGCTCTGGAAAGATTAAAAGAAAGCATGCTTTTAAAAGTCACATCTTGACTAAAAAATCTAAAAAACGTAAATTAGCTTTGACTCACTCAGCGCTAGTTCACAAAACAGATATGAAAAGCATCAAACAACAATTAAGAATTATCTAATAATTCTTTAGGTTAAAAAAATTATTTATATAACCTTGGAGTATGGCTTTAAGTTCCTTTGATTCAATTCAGGACGCCTGCTACAAAAACACATTAAAATTATGCCAAGATCGGTAAATTCAGTTGCTAAAAGAGCAAGAAGAAAAAAAATAATGAAGCAAGCCAAAGGTTTCTTTGGAAGACGTAAAAACGTTTGGACAGTTGCTAAGAATGCAGTAGAGAAAGCAATGTGCTACGCTTACCGCGATAGAAAACAAAACAAAAGAAATTTCCGTGCTTTATGGATTCAACGTATCAACGCTGGAGCTAGATTAGAAGGAATGTCTTATTCTCAATTCATGGGGAAAGTTAAAGCTAACGGAATCGAATTGAACCGTAAAGTTCTTGCAGATTTAGCTATGAACCACCCAGAAGCTTTCAAAGCTATTCTTAATAAAGTAAAATAAACGTTTTATAAACTCAATTTAAGATTACTTACTTATTATAAAAAAACCATTCGTTTATTCGAATGGTTTTTTGTTTTTATTATCTTTCGATACGAACACAATTAAGAAATGAAAAAACTCTTTGTACTTTTATTCCTTACACAAATGCTTTGGACAAAAGCCCAAGAGAGTAATTTGGATAAAAACTCTGTACAAACCATCGTTGGTATAATTGACAAACGTGATGTTGGCTGTATCTCGGAAATTAAGAGAGCTAAATTAGATTTTAAATCTAGAGAAGTCCTTTATAATATTATTCCCGAAGGATATCTTGACAGCGACTACAATAGACATTATCCTTATTTAATAAATTTACTTAAAGAAAAGGGAATTGATTATTCTGAATCTTTTGAACCTGAGTTCTCATCAATTTGGAGTTCAGATGGTGCGGATGGATACCCATTAGTAACAAATTGCTACTGCAAAGCATCTAATGAATTGTTGAATGCAAAATATGGCCAAAACTTCATTAAAAACATAAAGAAGACTGCTGACAGTTTATATGTGATGAGCAGAATACACATCCCTTTTGAATATCCTTATGAGGTAGATGATTACTGTATGATATATCCAAAAGCTGGAGACTTTCTAGAGCAAAAGATTCAAATCCAAAAAGATTTTTTTTCTTCGTTTGTATTCCCTAAAAAATTTATTCAAAGCAACGAAAAAAGAGATTTTTTTGCCAAAGTTAAATTTACAATTAACAAAGACAATTCAATATCTGACATTACTGTAAAGATTGAATTTAAGAATCAAAAAAATGAAAAGTGCTACAATTTGATAGCCGACCAAATCAGTGAATTTATTGAACATGCAGATTGGACTGCTGCGGTTAGCAATGGCATAAAAGTAAATAGTAACTTTGATATTAATTTCTACAATTAATCATCTATATAAATTTCAAAGTAATGCAAAATTCACTTATCCTGCATATCAAAAAATTCATTTCTCTTGAACCTTCAGATATTGATAAATTGGAATCACGCCTAGAACTTTCGAAAGTAAAAAAGAAAGAGCATGTACTTCAAGAAGGCCAAATTTGCAATACTATGTACTTTATTACTAAAGGCTGTATTCGGCAATATATCATCAACTCTAAAGGAGCTGAACAAACTTTGCAATTTGGCATCGAAAATTGGTGGATTACAGATTATCTAAGTTACCATAATCATGTTCCTTCAAGCTTTTATTTACAGGCTATAGAGAATTCAGAAGTTATTGCCATTGACAAAACAATTTTAGAATCACTACTGATTGAAATACCAAATCTAGAAAAGTATTTCAGAATAGTGATGCAAAAAAGTTTTGGCGCTATGCAAATGCGTATCAAGTTCTTATTTACAATGTCGGCAGAAGAAAGATATCATCACTTTAATGACCATTTCCCAGAATTTGTTCAACGCGTTCCTCAGTATATGCTTGCCTCCTATTTGGATTTCTCTGCAGAATTTATGAGTAAAATACGAGCTGGAAAAGTCTGATTGGAATTTCTTGAAGTAGTTCAAGTTTTTAAAAGCATACATTGCTGACCTTTGTAATGAACTTTTAAAACATATAAAAATGAAACCAAGAATTGTTATTCCGAATGTTGCTCCAGAAGCTTATCAAGCATTAATGAACTTAGAGAAATATATTTCTACAACTTCATTAACTCCCGTTCATAAAGAATTAATCAAAATCCGTGCTTCTCAAATTAATGGTTGTGCATTTTGTATTAATATGCATACTGCTGATGCTAGAAAACACGGCATTTCTGAACAAAGAATTTACTTAATTAGTGCTTGGCGCGAAGCTGATTTTTACACCGAAGAAGAAAAAGCAATTTTAGCTTTAACAGAACAAGTAACCTTAATTGGCAATCACGTTTCTGATGAAGTTTACGAAAATGCAGCTAAATTATTTGATGAAAAATACCTTGCAGAAATACTTTTGGCTATCATCACAATTAACTCTTGGAATAGATTAGCAATTACTACCGGAATGCGTGCGTCATAATTTATAAAGAGAATATTTACAAGCAATTAGAACTTAAAAGCCCTTATCGATAAAGGGCTTTTCGTATTTATTTAGAAATCAGAATTAAAAAAAGCGTAAATTGAAAATATTTTAAAATACCGTATTTATACTCTTTCATGATTTCTAGAATTTTTTATTTTTGGCGCATGATACCAAAAAGATTACAAATAGTTGCCTCTTTAATAACTACTTTATTATTGTTTTTTTCTTGTCAAAAGCAAAATACAGATAACTCAAAAAAAACAAAAAGAGAGAACGAAATTCATAAGCTGATAAGCAAAGCAGACCAATTTTACAAGAATCACAACAACACTGACAGCGCATTTTTTTATTACAATAAAGCTAGAGCAGCTTGCGATCTTAAAGAAGATCTTAAAAATTATGTTTCTTGCATGTATTACATGGCCGAAATTCAACAGGAACATGAGGATTTTGTGGGAAGCATTAAAACATCAATGGAAACAATTCCGTTTTTAAACCGAATAAAAAATCAAGATTATGTATGGAATATCTATAGTGTTTTAGGAAGAAATTATTATTACACTTATGACTATCCAACTGCTATATACTATTATTCTAAAGCTTTTACTTTAAATACCAGTAGAATTAACAAATTTGAAGCTAAAAATAATATCGCAGTTATTTACCTAAAGCAACAAAAGTTTGAGAAAGCATTACCCATTTTTCTTTCGATAAGTAATGAGAAAATTGTACAGCAAAGCCCTGAAAACTATTCTAAAATATTAGATTATATAGGTTATTGCTATTATAAACTTAAGGATCCAAAAGCATTGTCTTTTTTTGAAACGAGTTTAAAAATAAAGTCAAAAGCAAATTATACCGATGGTTTGGGCAGAACTTACTACAATCTTGCCGAATACTATCAAAACAACAAAGCTGATTTAGCTATGAAATATGCTCAATTAAGCTATAAAAATTATACATTATCGGGCAACACCGATGACCGCTTAGTTGCTTTAAAGTTTATTATAGAAAATAGTTCTGATATTGATTCAAAAAAAAATGCACTCATTTATACAAAAGTGATCGATAGTATTTATGAAGTAAGGCAAAAAGCTAAAAATCAATTTGCAAAAATCAAATACGACTCTAAAAAAGAAAAAGAGGAAAACTTGAAATTAAGAGCACAGAAAATTAAAAATGAGCTCCAAATAGCAAAACAGGAAAGCAGAAATATTGTTTCATATGTCATAATTATATTTGCCTCATGTTTAATTGTTTTTCTATATTTTTTTCTTACTGTACGAGCTAATCGCCAAAAAATTGAAGCAACTTATCAAAGCGAAATCAGAATTTCAAAAAAATTACATGATGAACTAGCGAACGATATTTACCATACAATGGCATTTGCCGAAAACAGAAATCTTTCTTCTGAAGAAAACAGAAATCATTTATTAAAAAGTCTAGACAATATTTATTCTCGAACAAGAAATATTTCGAAGGATAATACTCCTGTTATTAGTAATCAAAATTATATATCCTCTCTGAAAGAGATGATCTCAGGATTTGACACGCCAAATATTAATCTATTAATAAATGGTTTGAATACCATTTCTTGGGATACAATTGATAAAAATAAAAAAGTATCAATTTACCGAACTATACAGGAATTACTTGTAAATATGAAAAAACATAGCGATGCAACTCTAGCTGCATTAACCTTTAAAGAACTGGAAAATACTATAATAATCAATTATACCGATAACGGAAAAGGAATTGATACAAACAAAATGGTTTTAAGAAATGGTTTGCATAATATTGAGAACCGAATTCATGCTGCCAAAGGCCATATTGAAATTCATTCAGAATCTGGAAAGGGTTTCAAAGTTTTAATTAAACTTCCTGTATAATGATTAAAGACCTATTTTTCTTTATTCAAAAAAAGCATCTTGTTTTTTATTTGCTAATCTTCGCTCTAATTTTAGCACTATTTTTTTCTATACGGTCTTCTGAAATAAATAAACACCGACTAAATCACAATAAAACGGATCATTCAACCGAAATAAAACAAATGATGCAAAAAGCAAATGCTTTTTGGGATTTAGAAAAAAACGACAGTGCTCTTTTTTATTTCAACAAAACACAATTATTATGCGTTCCAAAAGCTGACTATGCAGATGATTATGTAGGTGCATTAAACAGTATGGTAGAAATCTTTCAGCAATATGGCAATTATTCTGAAGCAGAAACTACCCTTATAAAAGCATTCCCTTATTTAGAAAAAACCACCAATGTAAAGTATGCCGTTAATGCTTATACCTTCATGGCCTATAACTATTTGTATATGTACGACTATGAAAAGGCGCTATATTATCATAGAAAAGCATTAAAAAAGGCAATCTCAACTTTTAGAAAAGCACGGATATTATCTGAAATTGCATTTGCATATATGCACCAGGAAAAATATCAAGAGGCAATAGATCTATTAGAACCAATTTCTAGATACAGAATTGAAGATAAAATCACGCCTTCGAATACAAATATTCAGCGTGCCGCTATATTGTATAATTTAGGCCTTTGCTATTTACGACTTGGAGGTCATAAAGAAGCTTCATTCAAATGCTTTAACGAAAGTCTAGAATTAACTCTTACACTTAACGACGATTATGAACTAATTGGCAATTACTATGCTTTTTATTTATATTACACGAAATACAATAATCCAGAGCTAAGAAAAATTAATGCAGAGAAAGCCTACTATTACTCTAAAAAAGCAAAATCGGCAACAAATGAAATTAACATGTTAGCTCATCTGCTGGAAGCGGATAATGCTGGAAATTCAAAAAAACACTGGAAAGTTTATAGCAAAAAAATTGACAGTCTCCTTATTAGCCGGAAAAAGGCAAAAAATCAATTTGCCGATATTATATATACTTCAAAGAAAGATAAAGAAGAAAATTTAGAACTCAAAAATCAAAAAGCAGAAAACGAATTAGAGCTTCAAAGGCAAAAAAATAGAAGTTTTATTTCCTACATAGTAATTTCTATCAGTACTTTCGCTTTGTTTTTTATTGCTTATTATATTACTCATAAAGGACGAAAGGAAAAAAATGATGCTGTTTTTGAAAGCGAAATACGCATATCAAACAAATTACATAATGAACTAACAACAGATATCTATGATACATTAGTTTTTGCAAAAAATCACAAATTAGAAAATCTCGAAAACAAAGAAAAATTTCTTTATAACTTGACCAATATTTATTCAAAAACAAGAAATATTTCAAGAGAAAATAGTGCGATTATCATTAATGAAGATTACGAAAAAGTCCTAAAAGAAATGATTTCAGGATACACAACTTCTAATTTAAATATTATTATAAATGGTTTAAACTCATTATCCTGGTCTAAAATTGATCGTGTAAAAAAAATAACTATTTTCCGTGTTGTTCAGGAAATTTTTGATCAGGCAAAAATTATCAGTAATGCTTCGCTGGCAAGTATCACATTTAAGAAGAATGAGAGAACTATAGTGATTACCTACGCTGACAACTGTACCCAAATTGAAGATGATAATAATTTAAACAAGAGATTTGCCACTATAGAAAATCGCCTTAAACCAGTACGAGGAACCTTTAATGTTGCTTTAAATCCAAATCAGGGATTTAAGGTTTTTGTAAAACTTCCAATATAAATAATGCTTTAACCATAAGGTCCTCAAATGAAAATATCTGCTTTTGTTCCAATTTTAGTTTCCGTTCTTTTTCTGCTGGTCATTCCGACTTCTTGCGAAAAAGAAATTCCGGCAGTTATAAAAAGAACTGACAATACCGCAGAAATAAAAAGGCTGACCATAATAGCTGACAATGATTTTGAACAAAATGAATATTTGAAGGCCTATAAAAATTACCTAACCATAATTCACCTTTCAGACCCTGAAAAAAACAGAATAGATTATGTTGACGCATTAATTTCTATAGCCCTAATTCAGCAATATGAAGGCAATTATCTGGAAAGTGAGGCTACCGCTACTAAAGTATTACCCCAACTTAAATACCTAAAAAAACCAAGGTTTGCTTGGGAAACATACAAAATTATTTCAGAAAATTATTCTGCAACAAAGGATTATGACAATGCGCTTATATATGCTAAAAAAGCATACAATCTAAATGCAAGTCCAAGAAGGGAAGCAAATGCATTAGCTAATATTGCATTAGTTTACATGTATCAGGGTGATTATAAAAAAGCGATTAAAATCTATAAACAACTAACCACTACTGGTTATTATGGCAATAAGAAAAAAACAAATTCTCTAAAAGATTATGAAGCATTAGACTATGCAGTAATGAGGAGCAATATCGGCATTTCTTATGCCAATTTAAATGATTCTAGAGCGCTACCCTACTACCTAGAAGCTCTTAAAACTAGAATTAAATTAAATGATAGACAGAACTTACCAGATAGTTATTCAAACCTTTCTGATTATTACTTAAGTTCAAATCCTGCTTTGGCAAAAAAATATGCCGAAACAGCTTATAAACATTCGTGCGTTGTAAATACCTACAAGCAAAAAAAGTATGCTCTGGAAACTTTAATAAGAACCAGTACAGGAAATGATGTAAAAAAGTATTCTAAGATTTATATTCGTTTTAGAGACAGTATTAATAAAATTCGTTTAACACAAAAAAATGAATTTGCCACTATAAAATATAATTTCACAAAGGATAAAGAAGAAAACTTAGAGCTTAAAATTCAAAGAGCAGAGCATAAATTGGAAATGCAAAGACAAAAGAACAGGAGTTTTATCTCTTATATTGCATTATCAATAACCATTTTTATATTCATTTTTCTAGTTTTTTACCTGACTTTGAAAGGCAAAAGAGAGAAAAATGATGCTGTTTTTAAAAACGAAATTCGAATTTCTGATAAATTAGAAAACGACCTTGAAAAAGACATTCACGAAACTTTATCTTTTGCCGAAAACAACAATCTTGAAAACATCAGTAATAAAGAACAATTTCTCAATTACTTGAGCCGCATTTATTCCAAAACACGAAGTATTTCGAGAGAAAATAATGCCATACAAACCAATGAAAATTTTGCAAGTGAGCTTAAAGAAATGATTTCTGGATATACCGGCCAGAAGCTAAGTATTATTATAAATGGCTTAAATACTTTTTCTTGGTCTAAAATTGATCGTGTCAAGAAAATAACCGTTTTTCGCGTGCTTCAAGAAATTCTCGATCAGATGAAAACGCTCAACAATGCCTCTCTAGCAAGTATAACGTTTAAAAAAGATGGGAAAAACATCTTGATTATGTATACTGATAATGGTAGCAAAATCGCCCCAAAAGATATTATTTTAGAAAAAAGACTACAAAATGTGGAAAACCGTATTAAAACAATAAAAGGAACTCTTAATTTTGACCCATATTCAGAAAATGGTTTTAAAGTAAATTTCAAATTTCCAATATAAGAAAATATATGTTTAAAAAAGTTTTAGTTGCCGAAGATCTAGATAGTATCAGCATTGCAGTTGTTCAAGTACTTGAAGAATTACAAGTTCCTGTAATTCATCACGTGAAATATTGCGACGAAGGATTACTTAAAGTAAAAAAGGCATTGGCTGAAAAAGAACCTTACGATTTAATGATTACAGACTTATCTTTTAAATCTGATCATAGAAAAGTAACTTTAAATAGTGGCGATGAACTTGTTGAAGCTGTAAATAAAGTACAGCCAGAACTAAAAAAAATAGTTTTTTCTATAGAAGATAAAAGTTATAGAATTAAAACTCTTTTTAATGAACTTGGCATTAATGCTTATGTTACAAAAGGAAGAAATAGTATTTCTGAATTAAGAAATGCTATCGAAAGCACTTTTAATAACGAAGAAAAAATTCTTTCTTCTGATTTGTCTTTTAACTTTAATGATAAAGCTTTAATTGAAATTGAATCTTACGATATCTCAATTTTAAAACTTTTATCTCAGGGACATATTTTAGAAAGTATTTCTAGAGAGTTCAAAGATTCATCTATAACTCCTAACGGAACAAGCAGTATAGAAAAAAGAATTAATAAGTTGAAGATTTATTTTAAAGCTAATAATAATGTGCATTTAATTGCTATTGCAAAAGATTTTGGGCTAGTATAATTTTTTATACACTTTACGGTTTCCCGTAAGGATAACACTTTTTATACCCCTAAATTTGTGATGACCTATTAACCTACCAATGAAACCAAAAAGTAAAGCGAGTATTATATTCTCTAGACTTAATACTACACAAAATAGAATCCTTATGAAAACAATGCTACTTTGCCTCTTTTTATCAATAAGCTTTGCAGTTATTTCTGAAAAAACTGGATGGCTAGAAATTGATTGGAAAATAATATTTATTCCAGCATTATTAGTTTTACAAATTATAATTATCGGGACAGCTCTAAAAAATCGATATAAAAAACATTAATTAATTTTAAGAAAGGCTTAATTATTGCTGGAAGAGAAGACTTATATCTTAGTTCCATTAAATTTTTCATGAAAAAAACGCTCAGCCTCGTCTTATTATTATTTGCATTTATATCTTTTGCTCAAACCAAAGTGGTATCGTGGAATATCGAAAACTTTGGAAAATCAAAATCTGATTCTCATTTAAATTATATCGCCAAAGTAATTTCTAATTATGATATAATCGCAATTCAAGAAGTGGTTGCCGGAAACGGAGGTGCTCAAACTATTGCAAAACTTGCCACAGTGCTTAATCAAAAAGGAAATAAATGGGATTACAGCATAAGTGATCCTACTTCTGGAAGCAGTTACAAAACAGAACGGTATGCTTTTATTTGGAAGACCAATAAAGCCAAATTGAAAACTAAGCCTTGGCTAGAAAGAAAATATAGCGTAGAAATTGATCGCGAACCCTACTTTGCTACGTTTGAAATTAATAAAAAGACAATCACTCTTGTTAATTTTCATGCTATAACGCAAAAAAAACAACCCGAAACCGAAATCAAATACTTCAAGTTTCTACCCAACGAATATCCTGATCTAAATCTTGTTTTCTTAGGCGATTTTAACTGTCCTGAAAAGCACACTGTTTTTAATCCGTTGAAAAAAAACGGATATGCTTCTGTATTAAAAAATCAAAAAACTACTCTGAAACAGCAATGCAAAAACAATATTTGTCTTGCATCTGAATTTGACAATATCTTTTATAAGACATCAAATCTACACGTTAGCAATTCTGGAATTATTAAATTCTACGAAGATTTTGATTCTTTGCAAAATGCAAGAAAAATATCCGATCATATTCCGATCTGGTTTGAGTTTTCTCTTAACTAATTTAGGTTTTAAGTTTCTTTTTTCTAGCAGCTGGAAATAGAACATTGTTCAAAATCAATCTATATCCAGGCGAATTAGGATGCAAATCTAAAACCGTTGGCGGATCTCCAACCTGATGCTGAAAATCTTCTGGATCATGTCCTCCAAAAAAAGTAAACATTCCCTTGCCTTTTTCTCCATGAATGTATCTTGACTCGCCATTTAATTCGCATGTTCCCATAATCAAGATATTCGATTTTATTAAAGACGTATCAAAAGAAGTGGTCTGTCCCATAAAACCTTTTACTAATTGTGTATGGTTTTGACATAGCATACTTGGAATCGGGTCCCATTTTGCAGAAAATTCCATTAACGTAAAATAATCTTTTTCCATCACAATGCGTCTTTTCGTCGTCATGTCGATATCTGAAAACTCGTAAACTTCTGGTCTTCTTTCTAAAGTAAAGTTTTTGAAGGCAAAAGAATTATTATAATTTAATTTTGACTGATAATTTGATTCGCTAGGATCTCCGTCAAACATAGCTTCGCAAATATCAACTCCATCTGCTGCAAGGGCAATATCAAAACTATCTGTTGCAGAACACATAGCAAACATAAAACCACCACCAATTACAAAATCTCTAATTTTTTTTGCTACGGCTCCTTTTTCCTGAGACACCTTTGCATATCCTAATTTTGTCGCCAAAGCTTCAGCATCTCTTTTTTGATCAATATACCAAGGTGTATTTTTGTACGCCGCATAAAACTTTCCGTATTGTCCGGTAAAATCTTCGTGATGCAAATGAAGCCAATCGTACATTAATAACTGATCGCTTAAAACTTCTTCATCATAAATGGGAGTAAAAGGAATTTCGGCATAAGTTAAAACCAAAGTTACGGCGTCATCCCACGGTTGTTTTCCTTTTGGGGTATAAACGGCAATTTTAGGTGCTTTCTCTAAAATAACCGATTCCATATTTTGAGAAGGGCTCGAAATTTCGTTTAAAATAGAAGCCTGTTCACTATCTGAAATCACTTCAAAACTAACTCCTCTTATTTTACATTCTTTTCTAATTTCATCAGCATCAGGAAGTAAAAAAGAACCTCCACGATAATTTAAAAGCCAACTTGCTTTATAATCCCTACTCAAACACCAGTAAGTAATTCCGTATGCTTTTAAATGATTTTGCTGCGTGGTTTCGTCCATCGGAAGTAAGATAAACGAAGCCTTTGCATTAAATGAAATTAATAGTATAAAAAGGTAGAATAAACTTTTATTCATCAGAAAATTATTTTAGTAAAGATATAAAAGCCATCAGCAAAAAAGGAATACTTAGAATCTTTTCTTACTTATAAAGAATGTTAAATAAAAAGCTTAAAGAAAACTTGATTTTTAAGCCATAAAAAAACAGGTAAAAACACCTGTAATTAGGAAGAATATTCTCTATACATTTGCTATCCCAGGTTCATAAAACTAATCGCTGTAAAAAAAATAACCAACTATGAAGTTTAATGAAAGTAACAACCACCAAAAGGGTCTGAATATAATTCAGAAAATAGGACTATGCGTTCTAGTCATAACAATCATATTATATTATGTGCTGTCAATTCAGTTTTTGACAGCATAATTTTTCTAGATTGTTAAAACTGCCAATTCATTCTGAATAGCATAAACAACTAAGCCAGCTATATTTCGCGATTCTGTTTTAAGTAATAAATTATTTCTGTGTCCTTCTATAGTTCTTGGACTTAAAAAAAGATGTTCTGCAATTTCTGCTGTAGTTTTCTGCTGGCAAATTAATTGCAGAATTTCTATTTCGCGCGGCGAAAGGAAATTAGTTTCTAAACCGCCTCTTGCATTTTTAGGAGAAACTATTGTTTCTTGAATTGTTTTTAAAACATTTTCGTTGTAATAGAATCCTTTTTTTGCTACTTCGTTTATGGTATGAATTAAATCTTTTGGAGTGGTATTTTTTATTAAGTAAGCTACTGCTCCAACTTGAATCATATTGGCAACAAACGATTTGGTATCGTAACTAGTTAATGCAATAATTTTAATATCGGGAAACGTTTTTCTAATAATTTTTGTGGCTTCGACTCCGTTTAAGACCGGCATCTTTAAGTCCATTATTATTATATCGGGCGTTATTTCTCTTTCATTCAGTTGCGTAATAAGCTCGTCACCATTTGAGGCTTCAAAGAGAATATCTATATTTTCTTCTCTCTGTAATAAAAAAGAAATTCCTTTTCTAAACAAAATTTCATCATCGACTAGAGCAATTTTAATAGAAGCATTCATCTTATTTTGGTTTTGGTCGTTTAATTTGGTTTGTCGAAATTACAAAATATGAATTAGAAAAAATCTAAATACCTTTATTTTATTGACCAAAAACCTTAATAAAACACATAATTTGCCTTAAAAAGTAAAATTTACAACAATACCTTTATTAATTTCAGAGTCAATTTCGATTGTTCCCTGCAAAAATGATATTCGGCTATCGATATTTTTCATACCTAAACCTTTTTGGTTTTCGGCATTTGAACAATTAAAACCAATGCCGTTGTCTATATAGTCACAAGTATTTATTCCGTCTTTATTGGCAAAAGAAATCCATATCTCTGACGCTTTTCCGTGACGAATCGAATTATTCATTAATTCCTGCAGAATCCTAAAAACATGCAAATGCCTGTCTATGTCTTTCTCATCAAAATCGATGTCATTTTTATAATACGTTTTTACCGATTTGCTCGATTCAAATTCTTCGCATAATTCTTCAATACCTGCACTTAAACCAAATTTTTCAAAAACTGGAGGCAGCAAATTATGCGCAATTTTTCTAGAATTGTCTAATGCCTTTGTGGTCAAAGCAATTATGTTTTCTGTAATTTCTGCAGTTTCTGCTTCTGTAAGGTTTGGCGCTGTAAGCAAATGACTGTTTAAAGAAACGATGTTCAATTTTGAACTAATATCGTCATGAAGATCTTGAGCAATTCTTTTTCTTTCTTCCTCTTGCGTTACAATAATAGCATGTAGCTGTTCTTTTTGATATCGAAGTATTAATTCTATCTTTTCTAATTCTTTTTGAATAATTTTTTTTCTAGAAAAATAAAAGAATATAATTAGCGCTACTGAAACAATTATAAAAAATAGCGAGATATATAATATAATAGCAACTAATTCTTTTTCAGGGATTGAATTGGAGTCCATAATCTATTTTTATAATACAAATTAGTTTTCTAAAGACTTTTTAGAAAAACTTACCTTCCATTCATACAATATAACTAATTGATAAACTAAAAATAAAAAAGCATTTAGTTTCCATGAAAAATATTTAACTTCTAAACTTAATGTCAAGGTTAAATTTCCAATCAAATACAAAACAGTAGAGCCTAACATAAAAAAGATAACCGCTATTGTTACATAATAATAAACCTTCTTTTCGGTAAGCATATTGTAGAAATGTAGTAAGCCAAAAATGACACAAAACAAAGAGGTTAATGTAATAGCAAATAAATTAAATTTTAAAAACTCATTTGGATTTGTTAGAAATTGGATGCAAAAAATTAATATTCCAACTGACAAAATACTTTTTATAAATATTTTTTGGCTCAAAATTTTTATCAACGAATTATAAAAAAGACCTAATAAAACCATTTGGCCTATAATGAAAACATTAACTAAAAATAAATTATTATAATGCAAATGATACAATAATTCCATTGACATCTGCATTAAAAATGCAAATGCTAAATAGATAACAAAAAAACCATTAGCTTTTTCCTTACGGAAAAAGCTAATGGAATATAATACTAGATTAATTAATAAAATCAAATAACCTGAATAAATTAAAAAATCGTCCATTCTTAAAAAAAGATCTTTAATTAATACGGTGGGCTTGGTCTTGTACCATCGTATACAATGTCATCAGCAGCTCCTTCGCCACCTTCTACTCCATCTCCTTTACCGTAAACATTAATCCACTTTTTAGTTTCCTCATCGTATTTGGCTCCTACAAAAAGTAATGTTTTTTCATTTTGATCATTTATTCCCAAATAAGCCCAAACAGCTTCTGTTTGAAGATCTAGCACTTTTTTCAAACTTTCTCTAGGTATTAAGAAAGCTTTTATTTTGTTCTTTGAGTCTTCGACTGATTTATCGTCGTCATATCTCTTTTCCCACTTGTCTGCAGTTGCTACAGGAATCTGAATAGGTCCTGGAAAGGTTTCTTCATTCATAATTTAAATTTGTTATTGGTTAATAATTTTTAAAAAACTAATAGTTTGTAATTGGTTTAGCTAAACTACTGATTTTTATTAAACGATTAACATAAAAACATAAAAAAAGCCTTAATAATAAGGCTTTTTAACTTTTAAAATGGAACATCACTGTCGTCATCATCATCATTTAAATTACTTCCGAAAGCTTCGTTAGCAGATGGTAAATTTTTCGTTATGAAAGGATTATCATCGTGATTCATTTTAGATGGCAAATCATCGTAACCTCCAGTAAATTCTTCAAGGTTATCAAACTTACCTAAATGTCCTAAGAATTTAAGACGAATATTTTCAAGACCACCGTTACGGTGTTTGGCTATAATAAACTCGGCCTGTCCTTGTGTCGAAGATGCTTCATCATCATCCCATTCTTCAATTTTATAGTATTCAGGACGATAGATAAACGATACGATATCGGCATCCTGCTCGATCGCTCCAGATTCACGAAGATCCGAAAGAAGCGGACGTTTACTAGATCCACGGGTCTCAACGGCACGCGATAACTGAGAAAGTGCAATTACAGGAACGTTCAACTCTTTTGCCAAAGCCTTTAAGTTTCGAGAAATTGTCGAGATCTCCTGCTCACGGTTTCCTCCTCCTTTTCCGCTTCCCCCTGCAGTCATCAGCTGCAAGTAGTCGATAATAATTAACTTGATTCCGTGCTGTGAAGCCAAACGACGACATTTTGCACGTAAATCGAATATCGAAAGCGAAGGTGTATCATCAATAAATAATGGTGCTTTTTCTAAGTTTTTCACTTTAGTACTCAGCTGTTCCCATTCGTGTTTTTCTAATTTACCTGTTCTTAGTTTTTCTGAAGACAATCCTGTTTCAGAAGAAATAAGCCTCGTAATTAACTGAACCGACGCCATCTCCAGAGAGAAAATAGCAACTGCATGTCCAAACTGAATACTTACGTTTCTCGCCATCGAAAGTACGAAAGCCGTTTTACCCATCCCGGGACGAGCCGCAATAATAATTAAATCGGAAGGCTGCCATCCAGAAGTAACTTCATCCAACTTCTCAAATCCAGTTGCAACACCACTCAAACCTTCTTTACCAGCGATTTCTTCAATACGTTTTTTCGCTTGAAGAACCAAACTCTGAGCGGTTTCAGAACTACGCTTGATATTTCCTTGCGTTACTTCATATAATTTAGATTCGGCTTTATCCAGCAAATCGAATACATCTGTAGTTTCATCATACGATTCTTCGATAATTTCAGATGAAATACGAATTAAACTTCTTTGAATAAATTTTTGAAGAATAATACGCGAGTGAAATTCGATGTGGGCAGAAGAAGCAATTTTTTGCGTTAGCTGAATCAGATAAAAATCTCCTCCAGCCAAATCTAGCTTTCCGTTTTTCTTTAACTGCGTTGAAACCGTTAAAATATCAATTGGCTGTGTTTCGGTAAAAAGCTGTAAAATCGCTTCAAAAATATGTTTGTGCGCGTCTTTGTAAAAAGCATCAGGCTGTAAAATATCAATTACATCATCTACCCCTTTTTTATCAATCATCATCGCACCAAGAACAGCCTCTTCTAAGTCTATAACTTGAGGAGGAAGCTTACCTTTTTCTAGATTGATGATTGTGGTTTTGTCGACCTTAACAGGGTTTAAGTTTTTGAAATTTTCCATATAGCGAAAGTAGCAAAATTTAAAAAAATTCTACTATCGAGTTATAACTATTAAGTTGTTTATAAATTTGTTTTTTTGTTCATAACCAAAAAAAAATCCGAAACCGCAGGGCTTCGGATTTTTAATCGTTAAATATGAATTTACTCTTTATACTCGCCCATATTACTGTATTTGTCCATTCTCTGGGCAATTAAATCGGCTGTTGATAAGTCTTTCAATTCGTTATATCCTTTTGTAATATATTCCGCTACTGTTTTAAAAGTAGTTTCTCTGTCATAATGCGCTCCGCCTAATGGTTCTGGAATTACATCATCAACTAATTTTTGTTTTTTCATATCAGAAGAAGTCAGTTTTAATGCTTCTGCTGCACGCTCTTTGTACTCCCAACTTTTCCATAAAATAGAAGAGCAAGATTCTGGAGAAATTACAGAGTACCAAGTATTTTCTAACATATAAACACGGTCTCCAACACCAATTCCTAAAGCTCCACCAGAAGCACCTTCACCAACAATAATTGTGATGATTGGCACTTGCAAACGAACCATTTCAAAAATGTTTCTAGCAATAGCTTCTCCTTGTCCTCTTTCCTCAGCTTCAAGTCCTGGATATGCACCTGGAGTATCTACCAAAGTAAGAACTGGAATTCCGAATTTCTCTGCCATTTTCATCAAACGCAAAGCTTTACGGTACCCTTCTGGATTAGCCATACCGAAGTTACGGTACTGACGTGTTTTTGTATTGTACCCTTTTTGCTGTCCAACAATCATAAACGACTGTCCGTTTATTTTTCCAAGACCACCAACCATTGCTTTATCATCTTTAAAACCTCTGTCTCCATGAAGTTCTAAGAAAGTATCTCCACAGATTGCTCTAATGTAGTCTAAAGTATAAGGTCTATTTGGATGTCTTGACAATTGTACCCTCTGCCAAGCCGTAAGGTTTTTATATATTTCTTTTTTAGTCTCTACTAATTTTTTGTTGATTTCCTTGCACGTCGGCGTTACGTCAACGTCAGATTCTTTTCCAATAATAACGCACTTTTCTAACTGTTCTTCAAGTTCTTTAATTGGAAGCTCAAAATCTAAATATTCCATGGATTTTTGAATTTTGTTTGTAAATCGAACCGCAAATATAAAAATATTATATCATTGGCGAAGTTAATTGTTATTTAAAGTATAAAAATGCAATTTAAAAATAAGTAAACTATTACAAGTTTTCTTTCTTGTTCTGATAATGTTTGAAAACACCGTTTAGAATAACTGTTATGATGATTATGACTGCTCCGATGTAAAATTCGACACTCATTTTTTCTTTTCCTCCCAAGATAAAATAAGCCAAAACTATCCCGTAAACTGGCTCCAAATTAGTCGTTAACATTACGGTATAAGGCGTTAATCGCTGCATTACTTTTACCGAAGCAGTAAAGGCATAAGCCGTACAAATTGAGGCCAAAATCAATAATAAAACCCAATTATTTAAAGACATTTCGAAAAAATCTGCTGTAAATTTTCCTTGAAATAAAAAATAAAGGGTGATGAAGAAAACGCCCGCTCCAAATTCATAAAATGTAATTACTGAAGGTTCGTGATCTGAAATTAATTTTCCATTCATTAAGGTAAATAAAACCCCTAAAATGATGGCTGCCAAAGCGTAATAAACTCCCGTAAGATATTTTATTTCAACTTGAAGAATCAATCCTAAACCAGCTATAATTATTAGTCCGAAGAAGACTTCATACCAAAGCACTTTTCTTCCATAAAATAAAGGTTCTAATAAAGAAGCGAAAAAAGCTCCTAAAGAAAATATGGAAAGCGTAATGGAGACATTGGATACATGAATTGCTTTAAAAAAGAAAATCCAGTGTAATGCTATCAATAATCCAACAAAAATCAATTTAAAAAATTCTTTTATCGGAACTTGAAAAGACTGTTTTTTGAATGCAATAAATCCGCCAAGAAAAATCATGGCAATCAACATTCTGTACCAAACCAGATTATCGGCATCAATTGTAATTAAAGCGCCTAGAATAGCTGTAAAACCCCAGATAAAAACAATTAAGTGTAGATTTAAATAACTTTTTAAATTATCGTTTCGCATTACGTAATAAGTAAACTGCTAAAATTCCGAAAACAATATTCGGGAACCAAACAGCTAATAAAGGTGAGAATGTAGATTTTTCGGCAAGTGTACCAAATATTTTATCAAAGAATACAAATGAAAACGCAATTGCAATTCCAATAGCAAGGTTCATTCCCATTCCGCCACGGCGCTTCATAGAAGAAACTGAAACCGCAATAATCGTTAAAATAAATGCTGAAACCGGAATACTGTATTTTTTATAAAGAACAACCAAATAGGTATTGATGTTTCCTGAACCTCTTTTTCTTTCTTTTTCAATAAAATCGATCAATTTACCCAAAGTTAGCGTTTCGGCAATATAAACTACTGGAGTTAAATCTGCCAATTCAAATTTGAAGGCAACATTTTTTTCTGGAGATTTTTCAATTACGTCATTTAGTTCTCCTACGGTTCTTTTAGTATAATCGTATAAAACGTAAATCTTCTTTTTAGGATCCCATTTTATGCGGCTTGCAGTGATTTTATAAGTCAGTTTTTCTTTTTCAAAATGTTCTAATGAAAAGTTGAAGGCCGTTTTTGATTCTTCGTTAAAACTGTTTACAAAAATAAAATCGTGATCGTTAATTTGTCTGAAAACATTGGTATTTTCACCACGCATGAGTTCCTTTCCATTACCTTTCAGATACGTGTATCTAAAATTATTATAGCCTTCACTGGCCGCTGGAACGATAAAAAATCCCATTAGCAAAACAAAAATAGAAACGATAGTTGCACCTATAATATAAGGACGCAAGAAACGTGTATATGAAATTCCAGAACTTAAAATCGCAATAATTTCTGTATTGTTGGCCAGCTTTGAAGTGAACCAAATTACCGATAAAAACAAGAATATCGGAAACAGCGAATTAATAAAATAAATTGTGAAATTGTAATAATAGAAGGCAATATCTCCAAACGGAATCTTGTTTTCAAGCATTTTATTTACCTTTTCAGAAACATCAATTACGATTCCGATTGGTGCAAATAAAAGAAGCATCACAGAAAATGTCCCGAGGTACCTTTTTAAGATGTATTTATCTATTATTGAAAGCATATAATTTTATTGTTTCAAGTTTTTTTAGTTTCAGGTTTCAAGTTGTTGGATTTCGTCCTCTAGAGAACCTGAAACCTGAAACTTGAAACTTTAAATTCTTAAAGACGCTGACTCATATTTTTAACCATCATTTCTTTCCATGGTCTAAAATCTCCGGCTAAGATATGTTTTCTTGCCTCACGAACCAACCACATATAGAATCCAAGATTATGAATGGTAGCAATTTGCTTTCCTAAATATTCGTTGGCCGCAAACAAGTGACGTAAATAGGCTTTTGTATATTCTGTATCCACAAAAGTATGCCCCATTTCATCAATTGGAGAAAAATCTGCTTCCCATTTTTTATTTTTGATATTGATTGTTCCGTTTGCTGTAAACAACATACCATTTCTTGCATTACGAGTTGGCATAACGCAATCAAACATATCTATTCCTAATGCAATATTTTCTAAAATATTAATTGGAGTTCCAACCCCCATTAAATAACGAGGTTTATCTTCAGGAAGAATTTCGCAAACTACCTCAGTCATGGCATACATTTCTTCAGCTGGCTCTCCAACAGAAAGTCCGCCAATTGCATTTCCTTGCTGTCCTGCATTCGCAATATATTCTGCCGACTGACGACGTAAATCCTTATAAGTACTTCCTTGAACAATCGGGAAAAACGTTTGTTCATATCCATATTTATAAGGTACTTTTTCCAAATGATTGATACATCTATCCAACCAACGATGTGTCATATGCATAGAACGTTGTGCATAACGGTAATCGCAAGGATATGGCGTACATTCATCAAAAGCCATAATGATATCTGCACCAATTGTACGCTGAATTTCCATTACATTTTCTGGCGTAAAAAAGTGATAAGAACCGTCAATGTGCGATTTAAATTTTACTCCTTCTTCTTTAATTTTTCTATTTGAAGAAAGAGAATATACTTGATATCCTCCAGAATCAGTCAAAATATTACGATCCCAGTTCATGAATTTATGAAGTCCTCCGGCTTTCTCTAAAATTTCTGTCTGCGGACGCAGATACAAATGATAGGTATTTCCAAGAATAATATCCGGATTAATATCGTCTTTCAATTCACGCTGATGCACTCCTTTTACAGAAGCAACAGTACCAACTGGCATAAAAATAGGAGTTTCTATAACTCCGTGATCTGTAGTAATACTACCCGCTCTTGCTTTTGACTGCGGATCTTTTTGTAATAAATCAAACTTCATAAATTCGTTTTTCAGTCGGCAAAGATAGTTTAATTTCAGGGAAATTTTATGAATTAGAAAATTTGTCAATTAGAAATTTAGCTAATATTTTCTTAATTTCAGATTCTATTTTTAAGATTTGAACTTATCCTGATTTGGGCGTTCCCTTACGGTCGGGCTATCCGCTATATCTTTTGCTCAAGAAAATATCATTTCAATTAAGACGAGACATTTATCGCAAAAGTATACCGCTCCTATCCCTAACGCAAACGGCTCTAAAAGAAATTTCATCGGTAAAATAGGAATGTAAAAACTGCAACAATCCTACTATTAAAGTATAACAAACTCATTTCTTTCTTTTTGTAATTTTAATATTCAACTAAAATTTTAGAAATCATGATTAACTCGGAAGATAAATTAGATAATATCAAGGATGAACAAATTGAGAAAAACCTTGAAAACATGGATTATACAGCAAACGAAGATATTTACAATCAAGAAGAAAGATTAGAAGATATCGATCCTCAAGATATTTCTGGAGAAAGAATAATTAATAATGACAACGAATGGAAACAAAACAGCGACAAAATTGGAAATGATTTGGATATTCCAGGGGCTGAATTAGATGACGAACAGGAAGATATTGGTTCAGAAGATGAAGAAAACAATTACTACAGCGAAGGTGATACAGAGTAAATCGTAAAAAAAATAAAATCTTGCTAAATGCAGGATTTTTTTATTAAGTTAATTAAAATTGTAAAAAACACACTTGTAAAAAGTTAGAAAGCAAAACTGACGTGATATTTTTTTACATAATGTAAAAAAAACAGTAAAATTTAACAATTGCTGTAAAACTAAAGCAAAAAATCATTTGCCTGCCCACAAAATAACGTTTACTTTTGCTTCAGTTTAACTTTTACATATAAAATGAAGCCTAACACACAACAATTAAGCGATTTAACGATCCAAGTAAGAAGAGATATTCTTAGAATGGTACATGCTGTAAACTCTGGACACCCAGGTGGTTCATTAGGTTGTACTGAATTTTTGGTAACATTATATCAAAACATAATGGACCGCAAAGAAGGTTTTGATATGAACGGAATTGGAGAAGATTTATTTTTCCTTTCAAACGGACACATTTCACCTGTTTTTTATAGCGTTCTAGCACGTAGCGGTTATTTTCCAGTTTCAGAATTAGCAACTTTCAGATTATTAGATTCTCGCTTACAAGGACACCCAACAACTCACGAAGGTTTACCTGGAGTTCGTATTGCATCTGGTTCATTAGGACAAGGTTTATCTGTAGCTTTGGGAGCAGCTCAAGCTAAAAAATTAAACAAAGACAATCATATCGTATATAGTTTACACGGAGACGGAGAATTGCAAGAAGGTCAGAACTGGGAAGCGATTATGTACGCTTCTGCTAAGAAAGTAGACAACATTATTGCAACAATCGACCTTAATGGTAAACAAATTGACGGAACAACTGATGAAGTTCTGCCAATGGGAAGTATTCGCGCTAAATTTGAAGCTTTTGACTGGGATGTTTTAGAAATCAAAGAAGGAAACAGCATTGATGCTATCATCGCTGGTTTAACTGATGCTAAATCAAGAACAGGAAAAGGAAAACCAGTTTGCATTTTATTACATACAGAAATGGGTAATGGTGTAGATTTCATGATGCACACTCATGCTTGGCATGGTAAAGCACCAAACAATGATCAATTGGCTAGTGCTTTAGCTCAAAACATTTCAACTTTAGCGGATTATTAAAAAGTGTTCAGTCTCAGTAGACAGTTTTCAGCTTAGAAACTTAGTCACTTAGAAACTTAGCATCTCAAAAAATAAAAAATGAAAAAATACGAAAATACAGGAAGTAAAGATACTCGTTCTGGTTTTGGAGCGGGAATGACTGAATTAGGTCAAAAAAATGAAAATGTTGTTGCATTATGTGCTGACTTAATTGGATCATTGAAATTTGATGATTTCAAGAAAAATCACCCAGAGCGTTTTTTCCAAATCGGAATCGCTGAAGCTAACATGATTGGAATCGCTGCAGGTTTAACAATTGGTGGAAAAATTCCTTTTACAGGAACTTTCGCAAACTTTTCTACAGGTAGAGTTTACGATCAAATTCGTCAATCTGTTGCTTATTCAGATAAAAATGTAAAAATCTGTGCTTCTCACGCTGGTTTAACTTTAGGAGAAGATGGAGCAACGCACCAAATCTTAGAAGATATTGGTTTAATGAAAATGTTGCCTGGAATGACTGTAATCAATACTTGCGATTACAACCAAACTAAAGCTGCAACTTTAGCATTAGCAGATCACCATGGTCCAGCTTATTTACGTTTCGGACGTCCAGTTGTAGCTAACTTTACTCCTGCAGATGAGCCTTTCGTAATTGGAAAAGCAATTTTATTAAACGAAGGAACAGATGTTACAATCATTGCTACTGGACACTTAGTTTGGGAGGCTCTTATTGCTGCTGAAGCTCTTGAAGCAAAAGGAATTTCTGCTGAAGTAATCAACATCCATACAATCAAACCTCTTGATGAAGAAGCTATTTTAAAATCTGTTGCTAAAACGAAATGTGTAGTTACTGCTGAAGAGCACAACTACCTTGGAGGTCTTGGAGAAAGTGTTTCTGGCGTATTGGCTTTAAACAATCCAACTCCACAAGAATTTGTAGCTGTTAAAGATAGTTTTGGAGAATCTGGAACTCCAGAGCAGTTAATGGAAAAATACAAATTAAACAATCAAGCAATTGTTGAAGCTGTAGAAAGAGTTATCAAAAGAAAATAATTATTAGATTTTCTTGAACATAAAAAAACCTCGGAATTTACATTCCGAGGTTTTTTATATACTAAAATATTCCGTTTTTAATACCACGAAAGTTGAACTTCATGGTATGGCCCATTTCCAACATAAATTTTAAATGGTCCAGAAACATTAAAATTAGTATACCAAGCCGTTGGTGCAGTTGGTGCAGGAAGATTGGCTGGATTCCATGTCGCAATCAATGATGTTTGAGTAGCCGAAGTTGTCATCTGAAATAATGAAAATTTCCACAACACTGAATTAGAACCACTTAGACTATAAGTATCAATTACCCTAATATTTGAAGCTTCTTTCCATGTGCATCTCCAAGTAGAGCATGATCTATATTGCAATGTAGATCTTAAATACATTTTACTAGATTGAATTACATTGTTCAAAACAATTGTTTCATTATAAAGATCTAAAACAAGTCTAATTCTACTTCCTGGAACATTAAAATTTTCCTCTCCCGAAACAAAGGTCTTTATCCTATTTTCATTTGGAATAACATCTCTACCCGTTGAATTTTTCACAGGAGAAGACACGCTTAACAAACTGCCATAAACTTCCAAATTTTCTTTTTCAGCAACAAGTTGTTCAGGAGTTTTGTTAATCTGATTTTTGGAAAGCAAATAAAAAGTACGCTCATTTAACCATAAAACGTTCCCATTAATTTTTACTTTTGATTCTGAATTTAAAATTGACTTTAATGCATCTGAATAGATAATTCTTGATTCAGATAAAACATCTCCTTCTATACTTGCAGAATCATCTGAAGTATTTAACAATGAAACCAACTTTTTTGAAGAAACCCAATTTTTAAGCTCATCAGAACCTAAGCTTGCGAGATCCGAATATTCTTTAACAAAAAGTTCTTCATTTTTAAATGATAACATTTTACCATCTAAAACTGAAGCTGAATCTCCTACAGCCGAAACTTCTTGATTGACCTGATCTTCGCTGCTACATGACAAAGCAGTAAGCACTAAAAACAATGCAATAATTTTTTTCATTTTTGTAAAATTTTAATATTATTCTTTCAAATCTATAACAATAAGAAATAAAATCCTTACGTGATTCCGTAAAAAGAAATAAAATCTTACAACAAAAACATAACGAACTAAAAATCAATACTTAACAACTAAACACAAACTAAAAAAGCCTCGAAATTAACATTTCGAGGCTTCTTATTTAACTTCTATATTTTAGTTCTTTTGATAAGGATACGTTTTATCCAAATGAATTCTTAATCTTCCTGGCGCTGTATAATCCTCAGGAACATACTTACGAGGATTTGTGATTGACTCTGGCTTTGCAGGATCAGTAAGTTCTCCTGTTGGTCTTCTAGGAATAGCCCACAATTCGCTTTCATCTACATTTGGAGTAGCAGGATTATCCAAAATAGGATCGTAAGGATAATATTTGCTTAATCCTGAAAAAGGAGCATCTGTAGGTTTTGTAAGTTCAAATCTTGTCGTATAACCATCTCCGTCATCATCATGATCTAGAAAATCTGGAATACCATCACCATCTGTATCATCTGGGTTAGCAGGTGGATTAGGATATGTAGTTGTATCTCTATAATCACGAACAAAACCATCACCGTTAATATCCTCCTGATAATCAAATACACCATCTGGATTTTCTAATAAAACACCATTAGAGTAACCATTATTTTCATGATCCATTCTTCTAATATCATAAAGCTTAAAGCTAAAGATTAAAGGTGAATATGCTGGAATGGTACTTGAAGAAGGTGGCGCAGCATAATATCCTAATCCTGAAGGTATAAATAAAACACCCGCACCAAAATCTTGGTAATTTGGGGTTCCATCATCATTATAAGTCGTTGTTCCTGTTTTAAACAGAGGAAAGATCTCACTCCATCCCTTTACAACATTAAGCACATACATATCAATAATACTCTTTGGATATACAACCTGATCAAAGAAAGTAGTTGTTAAGTGTTCTGGCTCTGTATCTGTCTTTTCCACACGTTTTAAATATTCTCCTCTATAAGCAGTAAAAACACCATCCGTATTCATTGGAGCAACACCAGTACCTTCTCTTAAAACCAAATAATACATTTTATAAGTTATACCATGTATGTATGGGATTTCTCTTAAAACCAACTTTGGATAAGTAGCGCTATTTAAGTAAGACATTATTGAGGGTTGTGAAGCAGCATCGGTTATGGGCGAAATTGTTACATCCATATCGGCTGTCACAGTAATATAATTTGTCTTTAAATACTCTTCAATATCTGCATTATCAGTATTAAATTGCTCTTGATAATCCCTCAAGGGAACAACTTCTGTTTTATCATCGTCATTTTTATTACAAGAAACGATGGCAAGACCAGCAAGTAACAAAACAAAATAATATTTAAATTTATTCATTATTATCATTTTTTTAGGTGCGCAAGATACAATATTGATTTATTTTTGTAAAGAATTTAACTTGGATTTTAGAAAAATTATGAGAATAGATAAATACTTGTGGTGCGTTCGATATTACAAGACTAGAAACATGGTAACCGAAGCTTGCAAAAAGAATCAGATCACTGTAAATGGGCAAGTTGCAAAACCTTCAAAAGAAGTTTTTCCCACAGACCGAATTACATTTAGAAAAGATCAAATTACACAAATTATAACGGTTTTAGACATTCCGCAAAATCGAGTGGGAGCTAAGTTGGTAGATATTTATCAAAAAAACGAAACGCCTCCAGAAGCTTTTGCACATTTAGAGTTATTAAAATTATCTAAAGAACATTCGAGAAGAACTGGCGCGGGACGTCCGACCAAAAAAGACCGAAGAGATATTGACGATTACGGAGACGATATTTATGATGAAGAGGAAGAAGTAGAATAAATTTTAAAACTTCAAATTCCAAATTCCAAAAAAGCAATCAAATTCCAGATCCCAAAAATAAACCTATCTCAAAACTTGGAATTTGGAATTTAAAATATTGACATTTTATAAAAAAAATTGGAATTTGGATTTTCTATATTGGATTTTAAATTAATTATCTTAGCAAAAAAATACACTATGAGCAGCAATATAATCTTGACCAATCAGGAAATCGAACATAAAATAAAACGTATCGCTTACCAAATTTACGAGACTTTTGTAGACGAAGAAGAAGTTGTTATTGCCGGAATTGCTTCTAACGGATTTCTTTTTGCCGAAAAAATCGCTTCGGCGCTTAGCAATATTTCAACCTTAAAAGTTTCGATCTGCGAAGTCAAAATAAACAAACAAAATCCGCAACAAGCAATACAAACTTCATTAACCGCCGAAGAATACAAAAACAAAGGGTTAGTTCTAGTTGATGATGTCTTGAACTCTGGAACTACATTAATCTATGCTGTTCGTCATTTCTTAGACGTCCCGCTTAAAAAATTCAAAACAGCAGTACTTGTTGATCGTAATCATAAAAAATATCCCGTAAAGGCAGATTTCAAAGGCATTTCGCTTTCAACTTCTTTACTAGAGCATGTTCAAGTTGTTTTCAATTCAGAAAACGGCGACTATGCTTCTTTAAGTTAATATATCTAAAATATCCTGAACCGTTTCTTCGACAGATTTATCATCAACCGAAACTTTATGTTTTGCCTGATTATAGTAAAAACTTCTGTCGAATAAATGTTTCGCGATAAACTCTTTCATTTCTTCCTCATTCATATTGGCAATCAAAGGGCGTTTGCTTTTATTATGCACCAATCTATTATATAAGGTATCAATTGATGCTTTTAAATATACTGACACTACATCATCTCCTTTTAATAATTCATGATTATTGGCATAACACGGAGTTCCTCCTCCAAGACCAATAATAGTATTTTCTGAAGATTGCAGCAATTCGACAAACATTTCATGCTCTAATTTTCGAAAATATACTTCTCCATGCTTCTCAAAAATCTCATTTATGGATAAATTTACTCTTTCTTCGATACATTTATCTAAATCTAAGAACGGAATATTTGTAATTTTTGACAAATTTTGGGCAATTGTAGACTTTCCGCAGCCCATATAACCTAACAACACAATTTTTTTCATATTAATAAAACCTTATAAACTAAGCATTTGAGAATTTTTCCAAAAAAAAGACAAATTTATGATAAAATAGCTTGGAAACTTCAAAAAAAACTCCTTATATTTGCACCCGCATTCAAGAAATTAAATGACTCGATAGCTCAGTCGGTAGAGCACATCACTTTTAATGATGGGGTCCTGGGTTCGAGCCCCAGTCGGGTCACAAATTTTGTGATTAACAAATTAAATTTCTTGAAAGCAATGACTCGATAGCTCAGTCGGTAGAGCACATCACTTTTAATGATGGGGTCCTGGGTTCGAGCCCCAGTCGGGTCACAAAAGGTCGGGTAATTTATTTTACTCGACCTTTTTTCTTTTTAGGCCATGTGGAGAAACGGTAGACTCGCCATCTTGAGGGGGTGGTGCTCGCAAGGGCGTGAGGGTTCAAATCCCTCCATGGTCACTATAAAAATATGAAAGCCTGCAAAGTATTTATTTTGCAGGCTTTTTTTGGTTCGAAAATTATTATCTAAAATTTTAATTTTTTTGCAATATCAGTGTTAACGGCAAATTTTGGTTCGAACTCCGTCAAGTCTCTAAATTTCTAGAACATCATTATTATTTGCATATTGAAGATAAAGTTACTAAGTTCACTTTGTCAAATAATAGTCTGCAAGATTGATTTGACATAAACTGACTCTGTTTCACAATAAAAAGTAAATGCAAAAAGAATATTCTACAAACTTAACATATCACTATAATTCCTATTTTGGAATTGTTGGAAAAAAAATGAAATGGGAAATAGGTCCTACATGGAAAACCCATCCTGAGTTCTTCGTTTTAGAATTTGCTCCAAATAAAGTTCACAACATGTGGACGTATTGTACTGTTGGCATGTCAGCCGATTTAATAGATGATAACTTAATTGAGTTAGTCATTTATTCTCCGAGACAAGATAATTCTTTGGTTGAATTATTGACTGTTCATGCTTCTCATCACAGACTGACACCTTTTAATATCCACCATACATCAAATATTGGAAGACCTTGGCTTGAAAATTCTATCTGTGACCATGCATTTATTTCATTACCTTATCTTGACGGAGAGAATTTAGAAATTTTTCAATTTGAAGAAAAGATTATTCATTGTTATTGGCTTATTCCAATTACACAGGTGGAGAGGGATTATAAAATTGAAAATGGTTGTGAGGCATTAGAAGAATTGTTCGAAGAGAAACAACTGGATTACTTAAATCCATTGAGAAAGTCCTTAGTTTAAGTGATTAAAATCAGAAATATTATTATAAAGCATATGTTATTTGGACTATTTAAAAGTTTAGATGAAAAAGTTAAAGAAGATAAAGAAAATCTAATAGCTAGATTAAAGAACTCTGAGTTAAAGACTTTGATTATAGAAATGGGAAATAACAAACCTATTTCAAATAACATAATTAAAAGGCAGAAACGAGATCAATCTTTTGAAAGCAAAGATTTTCCTAGTTGGTATGCTTATAGAATTTCTGATGAATTAAGTGATATAAACTTAAAACCCGAACTTATAGAATTACTTAAAGATAAAGATTTTGTTCAATATAAACAATACGTTTTAAGATGTTTAAGTAGCTTATGTGTAAACTGTAAAGATTATGAGCTTTTTGACTTTTTGATTTCAGAACTCAAAAAAACTGACGAAGAAAAAGTAATTACAACTGTTTTAAGCAGGCTTAATAAGTTGAGAAAACCAGCCACTCTAAATATTGACTATCTTAAACAATTACTATTAAATGGAACATATCAGAATAGGATTGACGCACTTAGCGCTTTACAAAACTCAGAGCACAAAGATTTAGAAGAAATTTTAATTCTAAAATTGAAGACTAGTGATCAGCATACTAAAGGTATGATTTGTGCAACCCTTAGATCTACTGGAACAATAAAGTCATTAGAAACATTGAAAGCAGAGTTTAAAAAAACAAGAAGTAATGATTTAAAATATTTTATTCAAAGTGCAATTGACGAAATAAATGAACGAGAAAATAGTAGAATCTAAACATTTAAATATGAACTAAAATCTCTAGATCTTCCAATAAATGGTTCGAATTCTGTACCGTCAAGGTCACTTAAAGCAGAAATCTTTATTAGTTAAAGATTTCCGCTTTTTTCATTTCAAAATCTATCCTTAGTTTTATCATTAAAACTATCTCAAAAATCGATTATATTTACACTGCCATAGACCCAATCAAAGTAAATATATGAAGCTAACGCACCTATTACCTATCATATTATTTTTCATTTTATATTCCTGTCAAAAGAATAATGACAAAAAACTAGAAAAAGATCTACTTGGAGAATGGATCTACATCAAAACAGACCATCAGCGAAAACCACAGACAAATAGCAACCCCAATATCCCACCTCCTCCTCCTCCATTTGGCTCGCCTAAAAGAGGATATATCTTTTTAAAAAACAATATAGCCGAAAACAAATCTGGTTATTTTAATACAATTAATGCTGTAGAAAGAGAAAATAGGAAGACATTTTTTTTAGGAACTACAACTAAATACAAAATCGAAGACGATAGTTTGAAAATTTTCAACTTAGAAAGCAAAACTTGGGAAAATCAGAAATTAAATTCGATAACAGGAGACACATTAATAACAAAAATAGGTGATAGCATATTTGTAAAATACGCAAGAACAAAATACAAAATCAATCCAAATGAGAATTATGACCAAATTATAGTTTCTTCTTCAGGCTGCTATGGCTCTTGCCCCATTTTAAATATAAGCATTGACAACAATGGCAATATTATCTATTATGGACAAGAGTACAATACACAAAATGGCCTTTTCAAATCTAAAATTACCAAAGACCAATATCAAGAAATTCAAACCAATTTTAAAAAATCTGACATAATCAATCTTAAAAACAGTTATGAAGCAAACTGGACGGATGATGAGACTGTTACTATAACATTTGTAAAAAACAACAAAATTATAAAGACGATCCGTGATTACGGAAGACAATCACCCACTGCATTAGTTTGGGCATATACACCTGTTCGATATTTATACCAACATATAAAACTGACTCCATTAAAAAAAGAAAAATTTTTATTTCCAATATGGAGAATCAGTTTCAGAAAAGGGAATCAGATTTGTGATTTAACAAAATCTGAAAGCTTTTATTTATTTACAGAAATCCTTAAAGGCAAAGAAACAAACGATACTTTTGAATACAAATATTATATCGAATTCTGGAATGATCAAGACAAAAAAGAAATAATTTATACAGATGGAAGATATTTCAAATCCAAAGACAAAACTATTGACATTGGCTATAATTTCATGATATCAAACAATTTCATCACAAAATTTAGACTAAAAGACAAATACGATTAACTTCTATCTTATTTTTTATTTAAAAAAGAATCTATTTATTTCACTACAAAACAAACACTTACCCCTCTCATGAAAATTTATTTCAAAATTCATTTAAAAAAAGGCTTGATAAGCTAAATAAAGTACTTATATTTGCACCCTCATTGAAGAAATGAAGACTCGATAGCTCAGTCGGTAGAGCACATCACTTTTAATGATGGGGTCCTGGGTTCGAGCCCCAGTCGGGTCACAAAAGGTCAAGTAATTATTTTACTTGGCCTTTTTTGTTTTAGAATTATTCCTCTTAGAATTTATATCTACATAATCAATGATAAAATAAACTACATTAGCTTAATTGCATTAATTAAGCATCTATGAAAACCAAAGCATTACTTATTTCTACATTTTGCCTTCTTTTTTTCTCCTGCCAAGAAAAGACAAAAAGCTACAAAAAAAAAGCAACCAACATTATTACTGACAAAAACAATTCTCAATCAAACAAGGAAAAGGCAACTCTAGAAAGAGACACAATAACTATTGAATATCTTAATAAATATAATCCGTACGATTACGAAACCAAATTAAGCAATGGATACAGTTTAGAATTTAAATATTTTCAGGAAGATAAAAACAGCCCCATTGAAATGTGTTTAAATTTAAAAAAAGGAGACAAAACTATCGACACATTAAACATTATGGGATATGGCGCGCCTCATAAAAATCTAGGATACATTGGCGCAGACTACAATAAATATTTCGTTTTTGTAAATTCATTTGGAAGCGGAAATCCACATGATTTCAAACTAATCGAAAAACAGAATGGCAAAATAATAAAATCAGGATTTATTGTAGACAGTTTTAAAAACCCAGAGCTTCTTTTGTATGCGAAAGGCTACGATTCTTTAATGCTATATGATCTAGAAAAGAAGAAAGACAATTTTATAGAGAATCTAAATCAATCAAAAGTAATTGACTGCATGGTTAGTGAACTAAATCAGGTTGTAAAAATAAAAAAAGCCACTAAAAATTACGTTTTTATAGAAATTGAAAATCATGAAAACAAAGTAGTCAGTAAGAAATACTATCGCTAAACGCCTTTTAATACACGAAATATCAAAGCACCTTTTTTTCTAACCAATATTTAAAAAAAGAAATTTTCTCACAAGATAAAAACTTTCTTAAATTCGTTGGGAAATAATTAAATCACTAATCCCAAATTAGTTTATGAAAAACCTACTATTAGCATCACTTATTATGATGTCTTGCTCAATCTGGGCACAATCAGCAACAGGCTATTTTGACAAAGCCATGAAAAAAGCGGAAGCCGGAAATACAAAAGGCGCCATCGCCGATTACACCAAAGCTATAAGCATGAATTCTAAATTTGTCGAAGCTTATCAGAACCGTGGTGTAGCAAAATTCAAGCTAAACGATTTAAAAGGCGCTCAAGCTGATTTTAGCAAGACTATCGAGTTAGACGACATGAATGCAGACGCTTTTACAGGCAGAGCCAATGTCAATTACAAACTGCAAAACTACGAAGGAACAATTGAAGATTGCACCGCTTCTCTAGGTTTAAACCCGAAAGATTATGTTGCCTACAATTTAAGAGGATTGGCCTATAACAAAATTGGCGATAAGAAAAATTGCTGTAAGGATTTTACAAAAGCAATTGAGTTAGGAAGCCAAAGCGCCGCAAAAAACAGAGCCACTTTCTGCAAATAATACATAAAGTAAAAAAATAAGAACAGTCTGTCAAGATTTTAATCTAGCAGGCTGTTTTCTTTTTTATCAAAGTAATATATTTCTTAAGAAAAAAATACCTGATTTTAGGTAAAAAATATATTATGGATACGTAAACCTCTAATTCTCTATCTTTTTAATTTAGTTTTAATGTCGAATCTAAGATTTTATTTTACATTTGTTGACTTAATCGCGAAAAATGATAAACAATATTAAAACTGTTTTCAGCATTAAAGATCTTGAGAACTTATCTGGAATAAAAGCGCATACCATACGCATCTGGGAAAAGAGATACAATATCCTTGAACCTATGCGAACCGACACTAATATCAGATTTTACAATCTTCATAACCTGCAGAAACTTTTAAATATTACGTTACTGCATGAATACGGGTATAAGATTTCTAAAATTGCAACCTATCCTGAAGAAAAAATACCACAACTGGTACGCGAAATCATTTCGAAGAAAAATTCTCAAAACTACGCCATCACTTCTTTTAAAATGGCGATGATGAACTTTGATCAAGAATTATTCTTCAATACATTTGATTGGCTTATTACCGAAAAAACATTTAAAGAAGTTTTTAAAGAACATTTTTTACCTCTTTTAAAAGAGTTGGGATTACTATGGCAGTCTGAAACAATTACTCCTGCAAATGAACATTTCATGAGTCATTTAATCAAGCAGAAAATATTGATTTACACAGAAAGTCTTCAAATTAGAAAACCAATCAAAACCGATCGAATTTTTGTTTTATCACTTCCGTTAAACGAAATTCACCAAATAGGATTATTATACCTGCAATACGAAATTCTTGACAAAGGCTACAAAACCATTTATCTAGGAGAAAGTATGCCAATTGAAAACTTACAGGATTTAACCAAACATTTTGAGAACATTACGTTCATTTCCTTTATGACTGTCCAACCAGACCGAAGCGTAATTAATCAATATGTAAAATCTATGGGACAGAAATTATTGCAGAAAAACAACGAAATCTGGCTTATGGGTAAAATGGTTGAATACATTGATGAGAAAGTCCTAACAGACAGAATTCGAGTTTTTGATTCGATGGAAGAAACTATTAACATGCTTTAATTTATTTTTGTTTAAGTTTTTCTTATATTTGTTAAACAAATGAGAAAAACTATCCAAATAATAGGCTCAGGCTTCTCTTCTTTGGCGGCCGCATGTTACCTTGCACAACAAGGAAACAAAGTTACTGTCTACGAGAAAAACAGTACAATTGGCGGACGCGCGCGACAATTTAAAGAAGATGGTTTTACATTTGACATGGGACCAAGCTGGTATTGGATGCCAGATGTTTTTGAACGATTTTTTCAAGACTTCAATAAAAAAACTTCTGATTATTATGAACTGATAAAATTAAACCCGGCTTATCGTGTTTATTTCGGAATGGATGATTTCATCAGCATTTACGATAATCTAGAAGAGATCAAATATACTTTTGAAACGATCGAAAAAGGAAGCGGTCAAAAACTGCAAAGCTTTATTGACCAAGCCAAAAGCAATTATGACATTGCAATCAAAGATTTGGTTTATCGCCCTGGAGTTTCTCCTCTTGAATTAATTACCAAAGAAACGGCATTAAAACTCAATCAGTTTTTTAAAAACGTAAGTACCGATATTCGAAAAAATTTCAAGAATGAAAGATTAATTCAGATTCTCGAATTTCCAGTCTTATTTCTTGGAGCAAAACCAACTAAAACACCTTCTTTTTATAATTTTATGAATTATGCCGATTTCGGTTTAGGTACTTGGCATCCTAAAACTGGAATGTTTGATGTTATTCGAGGAATCGAAAAATTGGCATTAGAACTTGGCGTAACCATTAAAACCAATTCGCCAATTGATAAAATAATTGTTGAAAACAAAATAGCGAAAGGAATTGTAATTAATGGAGAAACCCTTAAGGCAGATATTGTTTTGAGTGGTGCCGATTATCATCATTCGGAAATTTTACTCGAAAAAGAACACAGAATGTATTCTGAAAAATATTGGGAAAGCAGAGTTTTTGCTCCCTCTTCTCTCCTGTTTTTTGTTGGCTTCAATAAAAAAATAGAAAACATTTCGCATCACGCTTTATTTTTTGATGTCGATTTCAATCAGCATGCTGCAGATATTTACGATAATCCAAAATGGCCCGATGCACCTTTATTTTATGCCAACTTCCCATCCAAAACAGATGTGACAGCAGCGCCAAACGGAATGGAATCTGGATTTTTCTTAATTCCGCTGGCTCCCGGAATCGAAGATAACGAAGCGTTACGCGAAGAATATTTCGAAAAGATAATCACTCGTTTTGAAGAACTTACGCAACAAAAAATAAAAAATAGCATTATCTTTAAGAGATCATTTTGTAAAAACGACTTTGTAAGCGATTACAACGCCTACAAAGGAAATGCTTACGGAATGGCCAATACCCTCTTACAAACCGCTTTTTTAAGGCCAAAATTAAAAAGTAAAAAAGTCAAGAATCTATATTTCACAGGACAATTAACCGTTCCTGGCCCAGGTGTTCCGCCTGCTTTAATTTCAGGAAAACTCGCAGCTGAATTAATTCAAAAATCTTTTAGATCTTAAAAAATGAAATCACTATTCGACGCCGTTTCTTTCAAATGTAGCAAACTGGTAACCAAAAATTACAGTACTTCATTTTCTTTAGCCGTAAAAATGCTTTCGCCAAGCATTCGAGATGCCATTTACAGTATTTACGGATTTGTTCGTTTTGCTGACGAAATTGTGGATTCATTTCACGATTATGAAAAAGAATATCTTATTGAAGATTTCGAAAAAGAATATTACAAAGCAATGCAATTGGGCATCAGTTTAAATCCGATTTTGAATTCATTTCAACAGACTGTAAAAGAATACAACATTAGCGATGATTTAGTTCAGGCTTTTCTAAAAAGCATGAAAATGGATCTTATAAAGTCAAATTACCAAACGCAAACCGAATACATAGATTACATTTACGGCTCTGCAGATGTTGTCGGATTAATGTGTTTGAAAGTTTTTGTATCTGGAAAAGAACATAAATACGAACAGCTGAAAAATGAAGCTATGCGTTTAGGTTCTGCTTTTCAGAAAGTCAATTTCCTAAGAGATTTAAAAGACGATAATACGATCTTGAATCGCACTTATTTTCCAGGCGTAAATCTGAATAATTTCAACGAAGATTCAAAAAATCAAATCATCAAAGAAATCGAAGAAGATTTTAGAATTGCCTATCAAGGAATTGTAAAATTACCAATCGAAGCCAAATTTGGCGTTTACACCGCTTATGTTTATTACAAAAAACTACTTCAAAAGCTTAAACACACGCCATACTACGAGATTGGAAATTCGAGAATTCGTGTTTCTAATTATACCAAAGCGGGACTTTTGGCGCAGTCTTTTGTGACTTATAAATTGAAGTTGGTTTAGATTTAAACACATAGAAACATAGAATGCTAGACCTATAAAAGACGTTTCACTTGCATAAAAAACATAGCTATGTGTTAGAAACTAGTTTCTTTCAACAATCTTTTCAAGAAAACAAAAATCTATGTCTCTATGTGTTTAAAAATATAAACCAAAACCTTTTGAGTCAATATTTTATAATCCAAAGCTAAACTCAAAATCAATAAAACGATAATTTTAAAACCTCAACATTTATAAAATGATTTCTTTTTTAATCTTTTTAGGCGTTTTTCTTTTCATGGAATGTGTTACGTGGCTCACGCATAAATACATAATGCACGGGTTTATGTGGTATTTTCATGCTGATCATCATCAGCCGAAATACGAAAATACCTTTGAGCGTAACGATATTTTCTTCGTCATTTTTGCCACTCCAAGTATTATTTTATTCTACTTTGGCGTTCAAAGCGGATTTAACTATTTGTTTTTCATTGCCTGCGGAATCACACTTTACGGCGTTTGTTATTTTCTAATTCACGATGTCTTGATTCACCAGCGTTTTAAATGGTTTAAAAACACCAAAAACAAATACCTCATCGGATTACGAAAAGCCCATAAAATACACCACAAACATTTACAAAAAGAAAAAGGAGAATGTTTCGGAATGTTGTTCGTACCATTCAAATATTATAAAATGTAGCATTATTTGGGGCGTTACCTTTTCTTTTGTGTCTGCCCTTGATACAAGAAAAATTTGTGATTATGAAATTATATAAGATAGTTACCGTACAACATATAAATGCAAGTGTAGAAGATTGCTGGGATTTTTTCTCAAGTCCGAAAAATCTGCAGACCATTACCCTCGATAATATGAATTTTCAAATTCAGGATTACGACGGCAAGCGCATGTATCACGGGCAAATAATTGCATACACCTTAAGACCTCTTTTCGGAATTAAAACCTCTTGGGTTACCGAAATTACGGCTTGCCAAGAAAACGAATATTTTGTAGACATTCAGCAATTTGGACCTTATAAACTTTGGCATCACAAGCATTTCTTTGAACCAACACCAGACGGAGGAACCAAAATGACCGACATTGTTCATTATGCTCTTCCATTCGGAATCTTAGGCCGAATCATGAATAGCTTAGTCGTAAAAAACAAACTGAAAAGTATTTTCGATTACAGATTTAATAAAATTGAAGAATTATTTAATTCTAAAAAAGCTTAAAAAATTTAAACACATAGAATCATAGATTTTAGATTTACAAAAAAAGGCGTTTCACTTGCATAAATACACATAGCTATGTGTTAGAAACTAGTTTCTTTCTAAACTCTTTTTAAAAGAAAAGTAAAATCTATGTTTCTATGTGTTGAGAAAAATAGCCCAGAGAATAAAAAATCATTTGAAATCCATTAATCTGTGGCAAAAAATAAAAAAAAATGACAAAACAAAAAGTTACTTTATTCTGGTTTAGACGTGATTTGCGTTTAGAAGATAACACAGGATTATTTCATGCTTTACAATCCGATTTTCCTGTTGTACCTCTTTTTATTTTTGATGATGATATTTTAGAGCATCTTCCAAAAAACGATGCGAGAGTAACTTTCATTTATGATTCATTAGAAAAAATAAACTCAGAATTAAACTCATTTGATTCTTCCATTTTAATCAAAAAAGGAAAAACAAATGCCGTTTGGAAATCTTTAATTGAGGAATTTGACATTCAAGAAGTTTTCTTCAATAAAGATTACGAGCCATTTGCCATTAAACGCGACAGCTTGATTTCATCTTTATTAAAAGAAAATAACATTCAATCGCTTTCTTTTAAAGATCACGTAATCTTTGAAGAAAAAGAAATAACCAAAGCAGACGGACTTCCTTATACCGTTTACACACCTTACAAAAACAAATGGTTGGAGAAATACAATCTTTCTGGATCTGCTCCAGAATATGATTCGACGCCATATCAATCTAATTTTTCGAAAAACAAATTCAAGTTTCCAGATTTGGCTGAAATAGGTTTTGAAAGAAGCTCTATAAAAGTTCTTCCGCACAACTTAACGCAAATTGCCCAATATAAAGAAACCCGAGATTTTCCTGCCTTGGACAGCACTTCTTATCTTTCGCCGCATTTACGCTTTGGAACAGTAAGCATCCGAAAATTAGTAAACTGGGCAAACCGAAAAAATCAAACTTTTTTGAGCGAATTAATCTGGAGAGAATTCTTTATTCAGATTCTATTTAGTTTTCCAAATTGTGTTAATCATAATTTTAAGTCCAATTACGACGGAATTCAATGGCGAAATAACGAAGAGGATTTCAAACGTTGGTGTTCTGGAACAACAGGATATCCGATGGTCGATGCTGGAATGCGACAATTAAACGAAACAGGCTATATGCACAATCGCGTGCGTATGGTCGTAGCTAGTTTTCTTTGCAAACATTTACTGATTAACTGGCAGTGGGGCGAAGCATATTTCGCAGAAAAACTTTTAGATTTTGAATTGGCTTCAAATGTAGGAAATTGGCAATGGGCAGCAGGAACAGGCTGTGACGCTGCTCCTTATTTCAGAGTTTTTAATCCCGAAATTCAACAAAAGAAATTTGACGAAAAAGGGAAATATATTAGAAAATGGATTCCCGAGTTTGATTTTGGTTACGCAGAACCTATGGTTGATCATGCTTTTGCGAGAGATCGAGCGATTGCGACTTATAAGAAGGGAATACTTAAGTAAAATTCCAATATAAAAAATCCAAATTCCAATTATACACAATCTTGTCATCCCGAGGAACGAAGGATCACACTAGAAACTCTGCAATCAGAATCGATAATCTTGTAGAGTTACGAGTGTGATCCTTCGTTGCTCAGGATGACAACTAAATAAAAAAAACTTTGTCAAAGTTTTAAACTTTGACAAAGTTCTATACATAAAGTTCAGCCAACCTGAAACTTGAAACCTGAAACAAAAAAACTTAATATTTCAAATAGTCGTTCACCACAATTTTAGCTTTCAAATCAAACATTAAATTGTATAAACCAAAGAAAGTACGGTTCATGTAAATAAAGTGCTTAGAACCTCGATTTCCGTTCATTTTTTTCAAGTTTGTATCTTCTGAGAAACGTTTTCCTAATTCGGCAATTGCATTAAAGAATTTTTCATCGGCAAAATCGAAAGTTTCGTTTTGAAAAGGTTTTGTAAAAAGCGACAATAAATCATGAAACATTTCGGTGAAATATTCCACTTCTGCAGGCGTGTCATCTTTGCGCAGAATTTCTAATTCGAATAATTTCTCATTGAAAAGCTTTTGGTCTGTAATTACATTTTTATTGATCAATTCGAAATAGGGCGTATAAAAATCTTCTGGGATTTGTTTCATACAACCAAAATCTAAAGCGATTAATTTGTTTTGATCGTCAACCAAAAAATTCCCTGGATGCGGATCTGCATGTACTTTTCGTAAAACATGAATCTGATACATGTAAAAATCCCAAAGCGCCTGACCCAATTTATCACCCGCTTCTTGATCTTTATTTAGGGCCGTAAATTCAGAAAGATGAATTCCCGTCATCCAATCCATTGTTATAATTTTCTCTGATGAAAATTCTGGATAGTACTTCGGAAAAGTAATGTTTTCAATTTTACTGCAAGCATCAACAACTTCCTGACTTTGTTGTAATTCTAAAAAATAGTTGGTTTCTTCAATTAGTTTGTCTTCAACTTCTTTAAAGTATTTATCAGAATCTTTTCCTTGAAGATTAAACATTCTAATCGCAATTGGTTTTACCAAAGCTAAATCTGACGAAATACTATTGGCAACTCCAGGATATTGAATTTTAACCGCCAGTTTTTTATCGTTTTTCTTTGCCAAATGCACCTGACCAATACTTGCCGCATTTACAGAATTCGGATTGAACTCGTCAAAAATTTCGTAAGGTGTTTTTCCAAAATTGCTTTTGAACGTTTTTAAAACCAAAGGAGCAGAAAGTGGCGGAACAGAAAATTGAGATAAAGAAAATTTTTCTACATAAGCTTGAGGCAGAAAGTTCTTATCCATACTCAGCATCTGAGCTACTTTTAAAGCGCTTCCTTTTAAGCTTTTTAGTCCGTCATAAATATCTTCTGCATTGTTCTCATTTAGCTTATCGCGGGTTAAATCTGGGTTTACCATTTTTTCGGCATAATGCTTTACATAGTTTACACCAATCTTAGCACCAGTCTGAACCAATTTTCCCGCTCGTTCAATTTTAGAAGTTGGGATATAATCAATTGTTTTCATTATCTGCTGTGTACTTTTTCTTTAAACAAAAATTTTCCAAAATCAATCAGATGATTCATTGGTGCAACATTCATTAACTCAAATGAAGCGTTAACCGATTTTTCAATAAAAATATCCGTTTTCTCAAAAGCAGGAGATTCATCTTCCATCCAAAATTTAATGGTCATCATCAATTGTAACCAAGAAGATTCTTGAATGGCTTTTTCTTGAAATTTCTGGAATCTTTCTTGCTCTAATCTGTAATCATCTGTTAAAATCTCAGCAACATAGTCTTTGAAACTATTTCGAAGTGTTGTTAACTGAACTAAATTTTTGATTGGGTTTCGATCTATTTTAAGGGATTGCAAAACATAACTTCTGTTGGCTGTCAGGATTTCGAAGAAAGTAAAATAAAAACTCAGCATTTTATTCTTCATATCATATCCCTGATATTCTTCATTCTTGTGAAGAAGATTAACCGTGTTTTCAAAAAACAATCGAAATATTTCTTTTTCTAAACCTTCTAATGTTCCGAAGAAAGTATAAAACTCAGCTTCAGTAAAATCATTTTCTTTGGTAAAATGATAAACCGATTTTGGTTTTTGACCTTTTTCTAAAACTTCTTCCATATATTTTGAAACGATATCATCTTTGGTAATTACCTTTTTTTTAGTCGCCATTTTATTAAAATTTAGAATTTGCCATAAAGGTAAACATTGTTTAAGTACCTTTACTAATCATTAAACACGATACACTGTTAAAAATATTATAAACTATTATGGCTCAAAATGTTCTATTAACAGGCGGAACTGGTTTCGTCGGTAAATATTTGACAGATGTTCTGATCGAAGCAGGTTTTTCTGTATCCATTTTGAGTCGTTCTGATAGAGAAAACAACGGAAGAGTCACATATTACAAATGGGATCTAAAGAAAAACTACATTGACAAAAATGCAGTTCTAAATGCCAATTACATTATTCATCTTGCTGGCGAAGGAATTGTAGAAAAAAGGTGGACCAAAAGACGCAAAAAAGCCATTATTGAAAGTCGCGTAAGACCGGTTGAAATGATCTATTCTATTTTGGAAATGAACAATAAAAAATTGGAAGCCTTTATTTCTGCTTCAGGCATCGGAATTTATGGCGCCATTACTAGTCATAAAATCTGTACTGAAAACACCCCTCCAGCCGATGATTTCCTTGGCATTACTTGTCAGAAATGGGAAAATGCCGCCGATAAAATTGGTTCTTTAAATATTCGAACAGTCAAAATTAGAACTGGAATTGTTTTTGGTAAAAACGAAGGTTTCTTAAAAAAAATGGTTCCCACATTTAAATCTGGATTTGGTGCTGTTTTGGGTTCTGGCAAACAATATCTTCCTTGGATTCATATTGAAGATTTGTGCCAGATCTATTTAAAAAGCATTGAAGACACCAAACTCGAAGGTGCCTACAATGCATGTGTAACCGACAATACCACAAATTCTAGATTTTCTAAAACTATGGCCAAACTTTACGATTACAGTATCTGGATTCCTAAAGTTCCGGCATTTGTATTAAAAATTCTACTGGGACAAATGAGTGAGGCCATCTTAACAGGACAGCGCGTTTCTTCAGAAAAAATTCAGAAAACAGGTTTTGAGTTTCAATTTACAGATTTAGAAAAGACTCTTATTAATTGTATCAAGTAATTCTTATTTCAAAGTCAGCATGGTCTCATCACTACGAATAATACCCGTTAGTTCGGTATTGGCTGTTTTTGCAATTTTCGATGCTATAGGAGTTGGAATATTAATATTAAAATCGGATACTGCGATTGGAAAATCTGAAATTATCTGAATTCCCTCTGGAACTCTTTTAATCAAAGCTTTTACAATAATCTCCTTCGATTTTCCGCGTAGGTTCAGTTTCCCTTTTATCTGATATTCTTTTTCTACTTCATTAATATTTTTCAAATCAAATTTTTCAATCTTGCCTTTAAACACCGCTTTCGGATAGCGATTGCTTTGCATGTAATTTTCATTGAAATGCTCTTGCATTAAGTCCAATTTGAAACGAAAATCTTTGATGATAACAGTACAAATAAAAGTACTTGTTTTAGGTTCTAAAAGTATAGCAACTTGTCTATTTACAGCTCTCACTTCTTCAAACAGAGGAACAGACGCCTCAAAGTTTATTGTTCCCGTATTAGTAAAAAATTTGTCTTGGGCAATGACTGAAAAGGCCGTAAAAAATAAAAATAATAAAGTAGTTGTTTTCATAATCGTCTGCATTTAAACAATTATGTCATTCAATTTATCTGGACTAAGAGAAAATAAAAAATCAGATTCTTAATAATCTGAAAAATCGAACGGCAATACTCAGTGAAAAAATTCCGTAACCCAATAATTATACTTAAAGTTACGGAATTTATGCATGCAAAGTTTTGGTACTTATGCTAAATATTTGTGAATGTTTTTTGTTGTAAAATGAGAACCGTGAAAGGCAAAATGTTTAAGATCTTCCTTTTATTAAAGCAAAAGTTACATTTGCAAAGAACAGAAGTTGAGTTCCTAATAATACACAAATCAAAATCAAGATTCCTGATTCTATTCTTTGATTAAAATTTGAGTCATTTATAACTGACAATATATCTCCCGGAACAATTTCTCTAAAAAATTTAGGCAAAATAAAAACTATAAACAAACCTATTAGGCTTATTAAAACGTGAGAAACTGTCATCCAATTTATTAAAACAAAATTTAGTTTCAGCATACCAAAATAACCCAAAGACAATATTCCACAAAAAAATGAAACAAGAATCATTAAGTGTTTCCAAGAGATTACAAAATAAGTCGCATGAATATTGAGAACAATGGTTTCATTCCCTTTATAAAAGCCATATAGTAAAAGAACTACTATTAATCCTAAAAACACAAAATAAGGTTTGTTCTGTATGTAATTCATTTTCAAAAAAAGACTTTTACATTAACCTTTTACTTCTGTACAAATCTCGATTAAAAAGCCATTTAAATCTCTTGCGTACGCTACAACTTGTCCCCATGGTTTTTCTACAGGTTCTGAAACCATAACTGCTCCAAAAGAAGTGGCTTTCTGTAAAACTTCAGGTACATTCTCTACTATAAAACCAATTTCTATTGCAAAAGGTTTGTCTTCTAAACTGCTTTCGATAAAACCATCAGGTAAATTCTTTGAAGCTAGTTTTTTTGAAGCAAATGAAAGTGTTGTTTCTCCTGTAATTAATTCGCCATAATCGCCATCTGGCGAGACAAATTTTCTCGAAAATCCAAATGCGTTTTCATAAAATGCAATAGATTCTTCGACATTTTCAACGTATAAAATTGTATATCCAAACTTGATCATATTTTCTAGTATTTAATGTATAACTCCTAAATATAAGAAAATTTAGCTGATTTCTAATAGAACATTATATTTTTCTAGGCTTGCTAGATCTTCGATAGAATTTATATTGGCTAATTTTTCGTGTTCTTCAACTTCTTTTCGAACTTCAATATGTTTTATTGCTTTTCTAAAACGACGCACTTCTTGCAAATTAGACAGAATCAATCCTGGAACCTGAACGCTTTTTCCTTCTTTATCTTTGGCAACCATTGTAAAATAAGACGAATTACAATGTTTAATAACTCCTGTCTGAATATTTTCTGCTTCTACACGAATTCCTACGACCATAGAACTTCTTCCGACATAATTGACAGAAGCCTTCATGGTAACCAATTCTCCAACTTCAATTGGTTTCAGAAAGTTTACGGTATCTACTGAAGCGGTTACACAATAATTTCCACTAAATTTTGATGCCGATGCAAAGGCAATTTGATCTAATAATTGTAAAATATATCCCCCGTGAATTTTTCCGCTAAAATTAGTATGCGAAGGCAACATTAATTCTGATATACTAACTTTTGATGATGAAACGGGCTTAAAATCTGTACTCATGTTTTTGTTTTTGGTATTGTTGATTAGTTGTATTCTATATTCTATATTCTATATTCTATATTCTATATTCTATATTCTATATTCTATATTCTATATTCTATATTCTATATTCTATATTCTTTTCTCTTGCTTCTTAGCTCTTTTCTAATTCAATAATTCATTTTCATCTGAATTGATTGCTCTTGCAATAATATTTTCTGGAAGCGCTTTTTTTGCCTTTGCTCCCATTTTCTTTAATCTTTCTACGCTTGAGATAAGATTTCCTTTTCCGTCCACCAATTTATTCATGGCGCTTTCATATTCTGTTTTGGTATCTTTAATTTTATTTCCAATTCGGACTAAATCAGAAACAAAACCTTCAAATTTATCATACAACGCTCCGGCTTGTCTTGCAATCTCCAAGGCGTTTTCCTGCTGTTTTTGATTGGTCCACATGCTGTCAATTGTTCTTAACGTTGCCAAAAGTGTACTTGGCGTTACAATTACAATATTCCGGTCAAATGCTTTTGTGTATAAAGAAGGATCTTCGTTTAAAGCAATTGCAAAAGCAGGTTCCATCGGAATGAACAGCAGTACAAAATCTGGGCTTTCCATATGGTACAAATCGTGATAGTTTTTACTGCCCAACTGTTCCACATGTCTTTTTATAGAGATTACGTGTTCTTTAAGAAATTCTATTTTTAAAAGTTCAGATTCTTCGTTAACCCATTTTTCGTAAGCGGAAAGCGAAACTTTAGAATCGACAATCATTTTTTTACCGTCTGGAAGATTAATGACAACATCTGGCAAAACGCGATTTCCTTCTGCATTGGTAAAACTCTGCTGCACTTCGTATTCCCTTCCTTTCTCTAATCCAGATTTCTCTAAAACGCGTTCTAGAACCAATTCGCCCCAATTTCCCTGCATTTTGCTGTCGCCTTTTAATGCTTTGGTAAGGTTTAAAGTTTCCTTGCTCATTTGCGCGTTCATCTCGCTCAAACCAATAATCTGCTGACGAAGCGCTGCATGATAGTCGATACTTTCTTTATGGGTCTGCTCTACTTTTTGCTCAAAAACCAGAATCTTATCCTGCAAAGGCGTCAGGATATTTTTCATGTTCACGGTATTTTGTTCTGTAAACTTTGCCGATTTTTCTTCTAAAATTTTGTTGGCAAGGTTTTCAAATTCTTTGGTGAATTTTTCTTGAAGTTCGTTGATTTCACTTTTTTGCTCTTTATGGCGTTCCCATAAATTTTCAAAATCTACTTCTTTTTTAGAAAGCTGAATGGCCAAACTATCTTTTTCTGTTCGAATGTTTTCTTTCTCAGCAATACTCAGCTGCAATTGTTTCTGCAAATTATTTTTTTCGTTTTCAAACTGCTCTTTCTGCATTTGCAATTGACCATTTATAGCATTTAATCTTTCCTCAGAAATAGCTTTTTCTGACTGAAATTTTGACGCAGAAAGCATCCTGCCTAAGTATATCCCTATAAATAGCGTAACAACAAATCCTAATAAAAACGGTATATAATCGGTCATAACTAAGTCTATTTTACGTAAAAGTACGCAATAATACGTAGTGCTTAGTTTTTAAAATAGAAATTTCACTAATTCATTCCCAATCCAAACTAAACCAACATTTTATTTCAAAAAAAAAATTCACCTCAACGCAACCTTTTTTTGAAACCCCTATCTACTAAAATATAAACCTATTAAAATAATTATGAAAAAATTAATGCTTGGCTTATTTGTAGCCTTCGGATTCAGCGCCTGTTCTCTCAATGACGGAAATAACTATGTAGATTGCGGTACAAATACAGTTGTAAATTTTACTGGTTTTCCTTTCTCTTGTAATTATACTGAAAAAACATTACAAAATAATCCAGCAGCAATTGTTGTGGGATCTCAAGAAAAAATGAATGAGTATTTCACAAAACATGCGAACAGCTGTCCTGTTGCAAGTGACCCAAATATTGATTTTACAAAAGAATATTTAGTTGGAATTTTTGCTGGTGCTAAACCTACAAGCGGTTACGAAATTGTAATTAGCTCTATTGTAGAAAACAATTGTGAAATCGTGGTAAACTATTACGAAAGAACTCCTGCTGTGGGCGAAAACGTAACTCAAGCTCCTACATACCCAACTGATTTTGTTTTGATTCCGAAAACATCAAAAGGAATGATCTTCAATAAAACTACAGAAAATGCAGATAATATTATTATTGGAAGCTTCAATAACCAATGTTTAAGCTCGGACTGTCAAAAATTCTATCAGATTAATGATTACAACACTTTAAAATTCTTAAATGTTGGAGCAAAACAATATGATTTTGGGCAATACAGATATACTCCAACAATCAAAAGAGGCGAATATACTCTATTATTAAAAGATGTTCCTGCAGAGATTTTGGCTTTAAAAGGACAAACTAAAACATATGGTACTCCTGATGCTGGAGATCAAGGCGGAATTTATTTTGAATTGCGTCAAGGAGCAAGCCTTACTAAGGTTTATATTGACAACAACGACACTGCAGACCAAAGTGCCGAAATAAAAATTTTCAAAAAAACGATTCAAGAAAAAATTACAAGCTTAAAATAATACAATCATGAAGAAACTCTTTTTATCTTTTATTGTCTGTTTTCTTTTTACATCAATGATTTCTGTAAATGCTTCTAGAGAAGAAGCGGCAGGATCAATAATAAATACTTGGATTTGGGAAAAATCTATAGGAGGTTCTAACAATCCTTATGTGGCGACCCCAAAATCAATTGGGTTTAACAAAAAAATCATCTTTACTCAAGATGGAAGGGTTATTACTTATAAAGACAATGTGGAGATAAGAAACAGCGCTTATCAGATAGAGAAAGGAAAAGGGTATTTTGACCAGTCGGAACATGATCTAATTACGTTTGAAGGCAAAACTTACGTAATAGAAAACCTTGACAATCAAAACCTAACAATTGTAAGCAACAGTCAAGACGGTACTCGAACTATTTTTAAAAGATAGTTTTGTAAGCTATTTAAAACTATTTTTGCAAAATCAAATTTGAACCATTTCTTGAAAGACGAGTTAGAAAAATATATCAAACTGTGCATGAAAAATGACAGGGAGGGACAACTGAAAATTTATCAGTTGTTCTCTCCTGTTTTGTATGGTATCTGTTTGAAATATATGAAGAACGAAGATGACGCGAAAGATGTTTTTCAGGAGGCCTTTGTAATTGCGTTTCAGAAAATAGGCCAATATAAATTTGAAGGAAGTTTTGAAGGCTGGCTGAAACGGATTTTTATAAACAAGCTTATCGAGACTTTAAACAAAAAGAAAAAAGAGAGTTTCTTTTTGGATGTTTTTGATCCCGATACCGATTTTGTAGAAGAAGAGGAACTGGAAGCTATTCCGATAGAACAGGAAAAACTGCTGGAATACATTCGGGATTTACCAGATCAATATCGGACGGTTTTTAACTTGTATGTATTTGAAAAAATGAAACACAGAGAAATCGCCGAACTCTTAAAAATCTCCGAAGGGACATCAAAATCAAATTTAAATCGCGCCAAGCATATATTACAAAAGCGAATTTTGAGCATAAAAAATTTTAAAACAGCATGAAGAAGCACAAAATAGAAGATATTTTTTCATCAATGGAAGACTTTTCGAGTGTTCCGCCTCCAGAGTTATGGAGTCAGATTGAAGAAAAACTAGACAAACCTAAAAAGAAGAAGCGAGTTGTTCTTTGGTGGTCGGCTGCTGCATGCTTATTATTAGGGTTGCTTCTGCCTTCAATATTACATTTTACTGCTTCGCCTGAAAATATAAAAATCAACAATGGCGGTTTAGAAAACAGCAACAATAGTGTTGTTTTGGATAAAAAAACAAACGATAATTCTAACAACAGAAATTTAGATCAAAATAAAAATCTTGGCAAAACAGCAGATTCTTTAAACCACAATTCGACAAGGAAAAATCAATTCAATACAGAATCAGGAATTCCAGTTCAAGAAACTTCTGTAGCGGAAACAAATTCTAAAAACGAAACCAATAATAAAGATTCTAAATATAGCACACCAACTCCTGCCAATGTTCCGAATCAATCTGTCGCTTATCAAAACTCGGGTTCATCAGAAGAAAAAGCAATTGCAAAATCTTCTAAAAAATCTAGTACAGGAGTTCCAGCAAATACTCCGAACCAATCTGTTGCCTATCAAAACTCAGGTTTAGCAGAAAATAAATCTATTTTGAAATCTTCTAAAAAATCTATTTTAGAAAACAATGCAAAATCTTCTAATAAAGGAATTTCTGAAGAAAGAGTTGCATTTGGCAAACAAAACAAATTTAATTCGACAGCAAAAAAACAGCTTTCCAATTCGATTTTTGAAGAACAGATTGCTCCAAAAAACAATAAAAATCTTGCTTTCAATAATCAGCGCTATTCTGCAAATAATAACTCTTTTACAAACAGCAATGCATATAATTCAAATAATGGGGTTTCTAGTAAAAATGAGAATAAACGCAATGACAAAGCTGTTATTATAAAAGAAGATGTAAAAATCACCAACAGTTTGAGCAAAACCGATTCTATGCAGTTGGCTGAACTTCAGAATTTAGAAAAAGGAATTTTAAGTCCAGAAAAGAAAAAAGAAGAAAAAGAGAAAAAAGACAATCTTATCAATAAAAAAGAAAGATGGGCTGTTGCCGTTTTTGCTGGTGTTGCAAGTTCTGAAAACACCAAGAACGAAAAAACATTGGGTAACGTAAACGATTCTAAACAATCTAATTCTTATGGTGTAAAAACAAAATACAGCATTAACAAAAAATGGGCTGTTGGTTCTGGTTTGAAAATTAGCGAATTAGGACAAAGTGTTGCCAATGTATCTTATCTATCTGCCAAAAGCAATGCTTTTTTTGCCCCTGATAGTTATCCGGTCGCTTCGTCTAATGCACCAGCCCAAGATTATCTTTTGATTTCAAATAGTACAAAAGAAGCTCTAAAAAGTGAAAATGTGCAAACAGGTAAACTGGATCAAAATTTAAGATATGTAGAAATGCCTCTTGAGGTTTCTTATTCTATTTTTAATAAAAACAAAGCCAGCATTAATTTAAATACAGGTGGTTTTGTGGGTAAATTAATTTCTAATAGTGTGAATTTGGATGGGCATTCTATAGGAGAAAACATGAATGCGAATGATTATGTTTATGGTTCTACTTTGAGCAGTACGGTTCAATATCGTGTGTATAAAAAAACCAATGTTTTTGTTGAGCCTGCTATGAATTATTATATCAATCCGTTAAACAGTCAGTCTTTCAACCAATTCCAATGGGGATTAAATTTTGGTTTGAATGTTTCTTTCTAAAACAAATTTGCAGTAAATTTCAAGAATACTTGAGAATTGAATTTTATGAATTTTACTACAGCTCCTGCTGATTTATCATTAAGCAAAGAAATCGTTTATGATAAGGCTGAATTATTAATAACTTCTGTTGAAAAAGAAAGCGAAAGCGACGAATACAGCGCCTATCGTTTTCTGCTAAACAATAAAAACATTTGTTATCGCGAGGCCAAAATAACTCCAACCAAAACAGGTCAGTTTGTTACTCTATGGAAACGAAATCAAACTGGAACGATAGAACCTTTTGATTATTCTGATGCTATTGATTTTGTAATTGTCAATGTTCGAAAAGATCAGAATTGGGGTCAATTTATTTTTCCGAAGAAAACGCTACTTGAAAAAGATATTTTTTCTACCCAAAATAAAGAAGGAATTAGAGCGACAAGAGTTTACCCGCCTTGGGATGAAACTACGAGCAAACAAGCACAAAAAACTCAAAAATGGCAATTGGATTATTTCTTTTCTTTTACCGATCGAGATCAAATTGATTTAAATGAAATCAGAAAAATATTTGCATAAAAAGCAAGCTGTCTCAAAAGGACAGCTTTTTTTGTAAGCTTCGGAGAAGCGAAATATTTATAGTAAAGTATAAATGTTTACAACAGAAAGCTCCGGAGGAGTGACATGTTTATGTTGCAGAAAAAACATGTCACTCCTCCGGAGCTTTTTTTATTTGTGTTGTTTTAGCTCTATAAATATTTTACCCCGCTGGGGTTTTAGAGAGAAAGAATCTTTCGTTCAACAAAAAAAGCTGTCCCTTTGAGACAGCTTTTTTCTTTTCTTGAAAATCAATTATTTCTTGATGATTTTATCTTTGAAAATTACTTTATTATTTTCTGTAACTGTGTAGAAATAAACTCCAGAAACTAGATTACCAACTGCAACAACTGCTGTACTAACTTCAGATTCATTTTTAACGCTAATTGGATTTCCAATCGCACGACCATTAAAATCGTATAATCTAATTTTCAAATCTCTCCCTAAAGTTGTTTTGATATCAAAATTCAAAACATCTGTTGCAGGATTTGGATATGCTTTTACGAAATATTTATTTTTCCCAAAATCAGGTGTAGAAAGCACGTCTTTTTTCAATTCGAAACGAGCAATTACTGGTCCGTGATCTGAAGTTGTTGTCGTATAATTTGCGATATCATTTCTTGGATCGTAAACTGCAATTGAGTTGGCGATATAATCTTCATTCAATTCGTTTGAAATTAAGATATGATCTAAAAATCCTTGCGAACTTAAGAAACTATATGCTCCAGCCTGACTAATACCTAATGTTAATGCATTGTAATTAGTAGTATCATCTACAAATTTCTTATAAGACGAAGCTGTATTTGCATTTCCAACCCACGCTTTTACATCGTCATTAAAATCTCCTAAAAGAATTAAATTTGCATCTGGATATTCAGCATCTAATGCATCTTTTAGATAGTCAATATCATACTTACGCTGATTGTATTTTGAAATATCAGTTCCGCTGTTTGCACGTGCGTGAAGATCAATCAAGTTAATTTCTTTTTTAACTCCGCCAACATTAGCTTCAACCTGAACCAAATAAGGAAGACGTCCTGATGAGAAAAAACTATCATCGTTTTTTTCTGGAGTATCTGTTCCTGGATAACCTGGTAAAACTACCGTGTTAAAACGAACTTGATCGTATAAATCTTTGAACAAAACTTTTGTGCTTTTTACAGTAGTCGTTTGCGTATTGTAAATTACAACCAATTTTTGAGGTGGGAAATACGGATCTAAAGCTTGGAATGAGTAAGACCAAGAAGTTGAAATTGTTTTATCGAATGTTTTTCCGTTAACACTAATTTTTTGAATTAAAACATCTAGTGCCGGTTCATCTGAAACTTCTTGAACTACATAAACGTCAGCATTTAATTTGTTCATTACTTTAGCCACGTTTTCTATTTGCAACGCATCATTTGTTGGTCCAAATTCTTTACCCGTTTTATCTTTAACATCAGTTCCAAAAAACTCTAAATTATAAGACACCACATCATAAGTATCTTCCTTTAATATAGAAGATCCCGTAAATGAACCAATTTCTTTATTTAGAGAGGTTCCTGTAATAGTTAAAACACCAGAAATAGTTGGTTCTTTTGTTGTTGGTGCAAATCTCGCATAAACTGTTTTTCCTATTAAGGCATCTGCAGAAGAAACAATAATGCTTGACGCAAATGAGATATTATCTCCCGATAATTCATACGAAGCTGGAGCAGCAATAGTAATATCACCATAACCTGCCGCATTAAAAACAAAAGACTGACTAGCAGAAACTGAATTCGGGCTTACATCTGCAAAATCTAAACGCGGGTTAGAATCTACATATTTCGATTCGTCCATAATAGCAAAGTCATCAAAAGACCATTCTGCAGCATTATCAAGTCCGCCAGAAGTAGTTTCGTAAACCCAAGCCAAATACGTATGATCTGTTTTATAAGCGGCTAAATTTATAAACTCAGATTTTGCATAACTTCCTGTAGTTTCCGGAAATTTACCATTTAGTGGTATCCAAATTGCTGTGTTTGGGTCGCTAACTCCATCATAATTGATTGAAACCATTAATTTTAAAGATGGTCCATCATAAAATTGACGAGAATAAAAAGATAATAACGGAATTTGAGTAAAGCCATCTAAACGTAATCTTGGAGAAATTAACCAATCTTTACTTGCTCCACTGTCTGAATATCCATTCATTAAAACCGCTCCAGTTCCAGAATTAACATTTCGAGATTGTGTAGTGTGAGTCCATTGGTTTATAGGTCCTGCTTCATTGTATTGTGACCATTTACTGTTTACAAAAACATTTGGATCGTCAAAATTTTGTACATAAGGATTTACTCCAAAAGCAGTCAAATTAACTGTTTTAGTTGTACCGCCTGTTGTTTCATGAGTTATAGAACCTGTGAAACTGCCAACAGAAGTTGGAGTAAATTTTACATAAACCGTTGGTGTTGCATTAGAATCAAAATCGGCAGGAACAAATGATAAAGATGTTGAGAATGTAGTATTATCCTTTGAAATAGTAAAACTTCCTGATGCAGTAACTACTACATTCGCAGTAAGATCAGAAGCTCCTATTTGGTAGCTTTTTGTTAAAGGATCAAAATTTGGTTCAGTACCTCCTAAATTCAATACAGCAACAGATGGAGAAATCGCAGGAGGCATCACGCTCAGTGTTGTAACATCTGTTTTACTAACTGAATTTTGTAAATTATCATAAGGATCCTCAGAAATAGAGAAAACACTATAAGCAGTATTTAAATTTAATCCTGTAAAACTTTTTACATATTCCTGAGCCGGATTTGTTATATCAAAAAAACCAGATCGCAGTGCTGCGGTTCCGTTTGAATCCTGTCCTGCTTTTATTTGTGCAATTGTTGGTTCTGTACTGCCACCAGGCAATAGTACATAATATGTCTTTCCGATTTCATCTATTTTATCAATAAAATTGAAACTATCACCTAAAACATTAGTTGCCTTTGGATAGCCTGTAATATTAACTGGAGCAAAAAGATCTTTTTCAATATCTATATTATCAATTGCAAAAGATGGACGAGAACCCGCACCTGAAATTTGTCTTGAAATCCATCTAATTTGAATTTCCTCCTGATTATTACATGCTGCTGGTAAAGTTACTTTTATAGTCTGAAGATTTTGCGGTTCGGTAGTATTTCCAGTCTGCAAAACTGTATTATTAGTATAAACTGTCCCTAACAAAGATGTAAACTCTCCAGTTGTTCCAATACGATATTGCAATACCATTTCATTTATTCGGCTTGAAACTGGATTTCCAGGAAGCCCATATGGATTACGAATAGTCATTGCATCATATTTAACCCTCACATTTGTTACTCCAGAAGTTGAAAAGGCAAAACCAATAGTATAATCAACACTTCCAGTGTTTAAAAAGCCTAGTTTACCATCATAATTATAAACATTCCCCGTACCGGATGCAGCAGACGCTGGCAAATTAGATGCAACAGCTGCCAAAACTGCATTGGCTACAGGCGCAATAGTTTTAAAATTGGCTCCTGGTTGCCCCGTAACTGTCCATCCCTGAAAACCCACAGGGTATACTGTAGTAGTTCCAGCTACTAATTCCTCAAAATTTTGCGTGTAAGGTATTGAACGTTTATCTGGCATTGTCTGTGCACTTAGCACCAGACAGTAGAAAAAACTTAAAAAAGTCATTACATGACGAAAAGAGTAATTGTTTTTCATACGTTAAAGAATAGAGTTTTTAGAGTTCAAATTTATTGTCTTTAAAATTAAGCTAATGTTACAAAACCATAAACTTAATGTTTGGTCATTTATCAATATAATTCAATAAAACTTAACACAATCTTAAAGATAATAAAATAAAATCAATAAAAAACACCTAACACAAAACATTATTCAAAACATCAGTTACATCAAAAAACCTCACAAACGCCCGTCTTTCCTACAAATTCAGCTTATTTTAAACAAAAAAAGCAGTAAACTTTCGCTTACTGCTTTTTTCAATTGTCTTGTTATTTACTCTAAAAAATAATTAGACAGCTGTATAACCACCATCGGCTATAATATAACTTCCTGTTGTGAAAGAAGATTTTTCAGAACTTAAAAAAGTTACCAATTCGGCAATTTCTTCTGCTGTTCCTAAACGATTCATTGCAGATTTTGCCGCAACGGCCTGCATCATTTCTTTATTTAAATTGTCTTTTAAAAGAGCTGTTTCAATATAACCTGGTCCAACAGCATTGCATCGAATATTTTTTTGTGCATATTCTACTGCTATATTCTTTGTTAATCCAACCACGGCATGTTTAGAAGCGGTGTAAGCTGGACTAAGTGGAGCCGCAACTTGCCCGTGAATTGAAGCGATATTAACGATGCTTCCTCCTCCATTTTTCTCCATTTGTTCTAATTGGTAACGACAGGCATAAAAAACACCATTTAAATTTAATCCTATTACCTTATCCCAAGCCTCCGGATCATATTCTCCTGTTAGTTTGGCTGGTCCTCCCATACCTGCATTATTACACGCGATATCCAGACGACCATATTTAGAAACTGTCACCTCAACCATATGTTTATTATCAGCTGCACTCGACGAGTCTCCTTTTACGAAAAAAGCTTCTCCACCCTTTTCTTTTATATTATTTACGGTTTCTTCACCGTGTTCTACATTTATATCCGATACTACTACTTTTGCTCCTTCTCGAGCGTAGGCTTCTGCTACCGCGCGTCCGATTCCTGATCCTCCGCCAGATACAAAAGCTACTTTATTTTCTAAAAGTGCCATTTTAAATATGTTTTTAAATTGATACCTCTAATTTACGAAGATCTCAACCGATACCGAAGTTTTAAAAAGAGTTTACAATAACATTAACGCGAACCGCTAATCTTATGTTATTTGACATTAATTTGACTCCTTTTTGCTTAAAATTTCGTATTGTCTTATTCCTCTTCATCCAATTTCATATTTCCACGATCTTTATGATTATCTGGATGTGAGTTTGGATATCGATTGGGTGTTATATCAGAATTGCGGTCTTTATTCTCCACCGTTTTTTTGGCCTCATCCTCTGTTTCCACTCCACGATTTGCATTTGCATTATCAGGATTTACTTGATGAAGCGTTTCATTAATATTTTCATTTTCGTTTCGGGCTCTTTCCACAATTTTTTTATCCCCATCGGTATCGGTTACCAACTCCTTATTCAATTTGGCATCTTTTAGTTCTTTATCGTGCGAAACGTTTTTTCCTTTAGATTCATCAATATCCTTTTGCGTTCCGTTTATCTTTTTTGTTCCTAAATTATTCGTTTCCATAACAATATCATTTTTAGATTTAAATGATAATATTACGAATTCTAACTCCAAAAAAATTACGACTTAAGATTGCATATCTTTTATAATTGCCATCTCATTTTTTATTTATTACCTTTATTCAAAGCAACTTAAGACTTCATATTATGAATTTCTTCAAAATCAAAACCAGCTGGTCCAATTCCGAATTTATCTTGATTAAACTTTGCATGGCTTCTGTTTATATTTTAGTCGGAAGTTATTTTCATGAATTTTTTAAAAACTACTATCCTATTTTAATTGTCATTTTTGCTACAACCGTAATTTGGTTTGTGTACCAATGGCTGAAAAAAATGAAATCTCAAAAGCCGTAATCGGTTTTAATTTTAAGAAAGGAACTATCTTTGCAAAAAATTAAAAATGCACCAACACTTCATTCTTTTTAAACCTTACGGCTACTTAAGCCAATTTATTTATGAATTAAAAAGAAAGAAAAAGCTTTTGGGCGAATTGCATGATTTTCCCGAAGGAACAATGGCAATTGGAAGATTGGACGAAGATTCTGAAGGTCTACTTTTATTGACAACTGATGGAATGGTAAGCGAACAAGTAAGAAGCAAAAAAGTAGACAAAGAATACTACGTTCAAGTTGACGGCGTCATTACTGCCGAAGCTATCGAGCAATTGCAAAAAGGTGTCGAAATTGGTCTTGATGGCGGAAAATACAAAACAAAACCCTGCTCTGCTTTTATCGTTACTGAAATTCCAGATTTTGGACCAAGAGCCAAAAAAATTAGAGACGAACGACATGGCCCCACTTCTTGGGCTTCTATTACTGTAAAGGAAGGAAAGTTTCGTCAGGTTCGAAAAATGACTGCTGCAGTTGGTTTTCCAACGCTTCGTCTGGTTCGCGTTCGAATAGGAAACGTATATTTGCAAAACCTAAAAGCAGGTGAAGTTTTGGAAGTTTCCGATTTTCAATTAGAGAATTAGATAATTAGACAATGTGACAATTAGATAATTCTAAAAAACTCATAACTCATAATTCATAACTCAAAAAAGATGTTAAACGTTGTTCTTGTAGAACCAGAAATACCAAATAATACTGGAAATATCGGCCGCTTGTGTGTGGGCACAGAAAGTCGTCTTCATTTAATTCATCCTTTCGGATTTGTAATAAACGACAAGAATCTAAAACGTTCGGGATTGGATTATTGGGTTCATCTTGATGTTACCGAATATCAAAATGTAGAAGAATGGATTTCACAGATTCCAGATCATTCTCGAGTATTTTTAATGAGTTCGCATTCTGATAAATCTTATTTAGAAAACGAATTTCAAGATGGTGACTGGTTAGTTTTCGGAAAAGAAAGCGTTGGTTTAAGCGCAGCATTTATGGCGAGATTCGAAAATCATTTAACGATTCCGATGTCACCGCTTATTCGCAGTTTTAATATTGCTAATTCGGTTGCTTTTGTAGTTGGTGAAGCGAAGAGACAGATTCGGCTGAAGAAATAATCTCGATTTCCTGCAAGGTTTTCAAAACCTTGTAGGTATTTATATTTTTAGTTAAGATCTGAAGTTGAGACCTACAAGGTTTTGAAAACCTTGCAGGACAGCCGAAATATTAACTCACAATAAACTTCCCTTTTTCAGCATCAAAAACAATATTTTCATCTTTGAACAAATTGCTGAAACTTCCGTTTGAAATTAAATTACACGGCTGATCTTGCACTATATTTTCTGGCGTCATCATAATCATTTCATCGCTTAACTGAATGGCCAAATCGATATCATGTGTCGAAAACAAAATACATTTTTGCGTTTCTTTTGTTAGTTTCTTTAATAACTTAAACAAGGAAACTTTATGCAGTAAATCAAGATGTGTTGTAGGTTCGTCTAGAATAATTAACGGCGTATCTTGTGCCAATGCTCGTGCAATTAAAACTTTTTGTAATTGTCCGTCGCTAATTTGAAAATGTTTTTTTGAAGCCAAATGTTCGATTTGTGTCAATTGCATTGCTTCCTGAACTTTTAGAATATCTTCGTTAGACAATTTATCAACCCAATTGGTATAAGGCTGGCGCCCCAAAGCAACTAATTCAAAAACAGAAAGATTACTTGGCGGTAGCTTTTCGGTTAAAACCAAACTAAGATTTTGTGCCAATTCTAAAGGCTGATAGTCTGAAATATTTCTTTCGTTCAAATAAACATTTCCCGATAAAGGCTTTTGAATTCCAGTAATCGTTCGGAGTAAAGTTGATTTTCCAATTCCGTTTGCCCCTATCAAAGTGATTAATTTACCCGCTTCAAGATTAAGATTAAGATTCTCAGCAATAGTCGTCACTCCTTTCTTGGATTTGTATCCAATGTTTAAATCCGATGTTTTTAAGATATTTTTCATTTTTGAGATTCTAAGTTACTAAGATGCTGAGGTTCTAAGTTTTTTTTTCTAAAAACAAAATCCTTTTAATCTGTGGCTAAATAGTATTAAAAATTTCTTTTTCTAACTAAAAGCCAAATAACAACAGGTGCACCAATTATAGACGTAACGGCATTTATTGGAAGTGTAACGTCAAAGCCTGGCATTTGCGAAACAATATCACAAAATAGCATTATTATCGAACCAAAAAATAAAGTGCTCCAAAACAAAATAGTATGATTACTGGTCTGAAAAGTCAGTTTTGCAATATGAGGAACTGCTAAACCCACAAAAGCAATTGGTCCTGCAAATGCTGTAATCGCTCCAGACAAAATACTCGTTGCAAAAATGATAACTAATCTGGCCTGCTTAAAATTCAATCCCATGCTTTTTGCATAATTTTCTCCAAGAAGCAAGGCGTTTAATGGTTTGATACTTTTGGCGCTTAAAACCAATCCAATTCCAACACAGAAAGTTAAAATTGTAATGGTTGTCCAAGAAAGGTTTCCAAGATTTCCCATTGACCAAAAAGTAAATTTCTGAAGTTGTTCTGCCGTACTAAAATAAGTTAAGACACTTACGATTGCTGTGGTAAAACTTCCAAACATTAAACCCACAATCAAGATTGCCATTGTATCTCGTAATCGTTGCGAAACAACTAAAACTAAAAAAAGAACCAAAGTACTTCCTAAAGTAGATGCCAAAACAATTCCGTAAGAAGACAATGCAATTACACTTAAAAAAGAAGGCAGAAACCCTGCTCCTAAAATTACAAAAGCCACACCAAGACTTGCACCAGAACTTAATCCTAAAACATAAGGTCCAGCAAGCGGATTTCGGAACAAAGTCTGCATTAAAAGTCCGCTTATTGAAAGTCCCGTTCCAACTAAAACTGCCGTAATCGCTTTTGGCAAACGATAATTAATGATAATATATTCCCAAGTTGATTTTGCAGCATGACCACCTGTTAAACTGGCAAAAACATCTTTCAACGGAATTGTAACCGATCCTAAACTAATGCTAGCAAAAAACATTAATAATAGACCTAAAGCCAGAACGACAAATAAAATGGTATTTCGTGTTTTACTCACCAAAACTAATTCAGTTTAGAAGCAAAAGTAAACTCGTAGCTCGCCAGTAAATCGGGATGAAAGATCTTAATGTAGTCTTTCAAAACCAAATCTGGGCGGCTTGGCGCTAATTCGTAATAAACCGTTCCGCCTGTTGCTCCCATTTTACCTTCAAAATTATAAACACTTTTATTTTTAAAAGCATCAAATTCAGCATAATGCGGATTTGCTTTTTGCAATTCATCCATACTTTTAAAAGATCCAGAAGCAATCCAAACATTCGCATCTTTTGCTTTGTCCAAAACTTTTTCAAAAGACAAACCTTCGCTTCCAGTTCCTTTCAAATCAGCCCATAAATAATTGGCTTTTGCATCTTTCATAAACTCTGCCACCCAACTATTCCCTTTGGCAACATACCAAACATCTTCGTACATAGAACCGTATAGCACTTTTGAAGTTGCTGGTTTATCGCTAACTAATTTTTTCGCCTGATTGTAGCTTTCTACAATTTTATCAAACAATTCTTTTGCTTTTTCTTCTTTTCCGAATAAAGCGCCGTAAAGTTTAATCCATTCTGCTTTTCCTAGCGGAGATTGTTCCATCCAATCACCTTGAATCAAAACATTTAAACCGCTTTTCTTAAGATTATCCAGCATCGGGTTATTGTTATCTACACCAAACGTAACAATCAAATCTGGGGATAATTCTATTAATTGTTCGATATTCAGTTTTTCATTTTGTCCAACGTTTTTTACAGAACCTTTGTCAATTAACGCTCTTGTTTTTTCCGAAGAAATATAATCAGTATGTGGAAATCCGACCAATTTATTCTCAACTTCTAACATTTCTAAAAAAGGAATATTTGTAGTTGAAGTTACAACAACACTTTCTAGAGGAACTTTTATAGCAATATATTTATTTAAACTATCTGGAATTTGTACGTCTTTTTCTTTTAAAATGTAAGTAAATTTCGTCTTAGCATTTGGCCATGGATTACTCACATTTACAATCGAATAGCCTTCGTTTTTCACAATCGAAAGTCCAGAAGCAAATTCGATACTTTCTTTGGCAGTAGCAGATTTTACAACATCTTGCGCTTCATTTTTTTTACACCCGATTAGGATAAGTAGTACAAAAACGACAGGTAATTTATGGAAAAAATATTTCATATTTTATGTTTTGTGTAGCCACAAAGGTAAATTAATTTCTATTTTTTTTGTTTACCTTTATTCGTACAAATTTAAACAAATAGCCTTTTATTTGATGAATGCACCAAAAACAAAAATCTGCTCCAGTTGTGAAACCGCTTTTTCATGCGGAGACACTTCACCCGAAAACAAGTGTTGGTGTAATGATTACCCACCCATTTTCAATCTTTCTGAAGGAGGCGATTGCCTTTGTCCTGTGTGCTTTAAGGAAGCCTGCGAAGATAAAATTGATGCTTATGTCGAAACCGTAACTCCAAAAAAGGCTCTTAATAATAAGGCAATGCTATTGCCGAAAAACGACAATTTAATTGAAGGAATTGACTATTATATCGAAAATGGCAATTACGTTTTTAAAGCTTGGTTTCATTTAAAAAGAGGAACTTGCTGCGGAAACAACTGCCGACATTGCCCGTTTTAATTGTTAATTATAAATTGTTAATTGTAAATTATGAAAAATAATATTGTTCGAAATAAAAGTTTTGATTTCGCTGTAAGAATTGTCAAACTATATCAATATTTAAATAATGATAAAAAAGAATTTATTCTAGCAAAGCAACTTTTAAGATCTGGAACGAGTGTTGGTGCAATGATTCGAGAAGCAGAACACGCCGAAAGTAAAAGCGATTTTATTCATAAATTTGCAATTGCTCAAAAAGAAGCTAATGAAACTGTCTATTGGCTGGAATTATTAAAAGCAACTGATTATCTTAACGAAAAGGAATTTCAAAACATTTCTAATGATGCGATTGCTATATTAAAGTTAATTACTAGCATACTTAAAACTTCCAAAAGTCAATTAAACATAAAAAAATTAACAACTAACAATTAATAATTAACCATTATATAAAAATGCTTTACTTAATAACTGGCGGCGAGCGTTCTGGAAAAAGCGGGTATGCTCAGAAATTAGCTTTAGAACTTTCCGACTCTCCTTTATATGTAGCGACTGCTCGAAAGTGGGATGCAGATTTTCAAAACCGAATTGATCGTCATCAGCAGGAAAGAGACGAACATTGGACCAATATTGAAAAAGAGAAATACTTAAGCGAAATTGATTTTTCTGGAAAAACGGCCTTAATTGACTGTGTAACGCTTTGGTTGACTAATTTTTTTATTGATACTAAAAACGATGTGGAGCTTAGTTTGGAAGAAGCAAAAAAAGAATTTCTTGCCATTGCCAAACATGAAAATGCCAATATCATTATTGTAACAAACGAAATCGGAATGGGCGTTCATGCAGAAACTCACATAGGGAGGAAATTTGTTGAACTTCAGGGTTGGATGAATCAATTTCTTGCTGCAAATGCCGATCAAGTTGTGCTGATGCTTTCGGGAATTCCAGTTAAAATAAAAGGGTAACAATGGCAAAATTCAATGTCAATTTCAAAAATCAATAAAACAAATTCTGAATTTTTAAACTTCAAATTCCAATATCGTGAAGTATCTTTACATAAAGAGTAAATTGATATTGATATTGATATTGATATTTGAAATTGAAAATTATGAGTAATTTAGACGATATATTAAAATCCCGCCGAGACACACGACATTTTACAGCCGATAAAGTTCCAGATGAAGTAATTGAGAAAGCTTTACAAGCTGGGCATTGGGCACCTTCTGTCGGATTGACCGATGCTACAAGATATTTTCTGATTAAGTCAGACGAGGTTAAAACGTCTATTAAAAAACTTTTTTTAGACTATAATAAAAAAGCCGAAGAACTTACCGATAATCCTGAACAGAAAGAACTTTACAGATCACTAAAACTCGAAGCAATCGAAGAAGCACCCATCGGGCTCGTCATTGCTTACGACCGTTCGGTTCTCAATCAGTTTACGATTGGAACAATTGGCAGTAACGAAGCAGTAAAATTCAGCTCGGTTTGTGCCGCGCAAAACATTTGGCTTTCGCTGACAGAACAAGGTTATGGAATGGGCTGGGTTTCGATTCTCAATTATTATCAGTTTAAAAAAATCCTTGATTTACCCGAAAATATAGAACCTCTGGGATATTTCTGCATCGGAAAACCAGCCACCAATTACAACAATCAGCCAATGCTGCAGCAATTGCATTGGAAACAAAAATCGGAAGCGCCTATTTGCACTGAAATCAAAGAAATTCATCAAATAAATGTTCCAGATTTTGATTTGAAATCAGAAAACGAAATCGGAAACAAATCTGATTTCAATACACTTTTACAAGAAAAAATAGATTCAAAAACAAAACCTGTAGGTTCTTTAGGCACTTTAGAATCTCTGGCCTTTCAAATGGCAACGGTTTTTGAAACTTTAAATCCGAAAATCGTAAAACCAAATATTGTCGTTTTTGCAGCAGATCACGGAATTGCAAATCATGGCGTAAGTGATTATCCGCAGGATGTTACAAGACAAATGGTCAATAATTTTCTCGATGGCGGTGCAGCAATAAACGTTTTCTGCAAACAAAACAATATTGAGTTGTCTATTGTAGATTCAGGCGTCAACTATGATTTTCCAACTAATGCCAAATTAATCGATGCTAAAATTGCAAAGGGAACGCAGTCTTTCCTCCATGTTCCCGCAATGAGCGAATCGGAAGTTCATTTCTGTTTTGAGAAAGGAAAATCGATTGTTGAAAATATTGCAAAATCTGGTTCAAACTGCATTGGTTTTGGCGAAATGGGAATTGGAAACACTTCAACCGCTTCTGTTTTAATGAGCCTTTTAACCGGCTTCCCTATTCAAGAATGTATCGGAAAAGGAACTGGAGTTGAAAACGAAAAACTGCTTCTAAAACAAAATTTACTCCAAAAAGCATTAGATAATTATTCTGGTCAAGCCGAATTAATCTCGCAACTTTCCTATTTTGGCGGTTTTGAGATTCTTCAAATGGCTGGCGGAATGATCGCTGCTTTTGATCATAAAATGCTAATTCTCGTTGATGGTTTCATTTGTACTGTGGCCTATTTAATTGCTTTTAAAATAAATCCGAACATCAAACAAAATGCTGTTTTTTGCCATTGCTCTGCTGAAAAAGCGCATTCGGAATTGCTAAATTATTTAGAAGCTAAACCTATTTTAAATCTCGATTTACGTTTGGGAGAAGGAACAGGCTGTGCTGTCGCGTTTCCTATTTTAAAATCGGCTGAAGCTTTTTTGAATGAAATGGCGAGTTTTGAAAGTGCGGGGATAAGTCGCAAATAGTTTTGTATTTCTAAAAAACAATTATGTTTCATGGTGATTTATTCTCATTTTTGTCATTTCGACGAAGGAGAAATCTCAGCAAGTAACTCCGTCCAAACAGACGCCAAGCTTTGTCGAGCTTCTCGTGGAGATTTCTCCTTCGTCGAAATGACATACTAAATGGAAAACTAATTATATAAATGAAAAAAGAACTACATATTTTCTTCACCTGTTTAATGTTTTACACCAGAATTCCGTGTCCAAAAAACATTACACATCATCCAGATTATTTAAATAAAGCCACAAGATATTTCCCATTTATTGGTTGGATTGTTGGGAGTATTTCCTTTCTGGCTTTTTATCTTTTTTCATTTTTTCTTTCAACGGAAATTGCTGTTATATTGGCAATTATTGCTTCTATCTTAACTACCGGTGCCTTTCATGAAGACGGATTTGCCGATGTTTGTGATGGTTTTGGCGGAGGTTGGACCAAAGAAAAAATCCTAATGATTATGAAAGACAGCGCTATTGGCGCTTATGGAGCAATCGGATTGGTTTTACTTTTTCTACTAAAATTCAAACTGCTTTCAGAATCTATTTTATTATTCAACGATTATGATTCTATAGCCGTTTTAAAAATTTACCTCTTGTTCATTTCTGCTCATTCACTAAGTCGTCTGGCAGCAATAAGCATTATTTTTACACACGAATATTCGCGCGAAGATGCTTCTAGCAAAAGCAAACCAATTGCGAAACAATACACTTGGAAAGAAGTTTTTGGATCATTCTTTTTTGGTTTAATTCCGTTGATTGTATTTTCTTATTTTGATTTAAAATTTCTTCTGGCTATAATTCCCGTTTTTATAACTCGATACTTTTTAGCTCGATATTTTCAGAAATGGATTGACGGTTATACAGGAGATTGTCTTGGCGCAACACAACAAGTTTGCGAAGTGATATTTTACTTAAGCATTTTATTTTTATGGAAATTTATCTAGTTCGCCATACCGAAACCATCTGCGAAAAAGGAATCTGTTACGGACAATCAGATGTTGATATTGCAGTTCCATTTGATGAAATTTTCGGCAGAATTATTTCTGAACTTCCTTCGGAGGCAATAATCTTCTCTAGTCCGTTAAAGCGCTGTGTCATTTTAGCAAAACATATTCAAGAAAATATTAAAACCATTTCTTATTACGAAGACGAACGTTTAAAGGAAATGAATTTTGGCGATTGGGAATTGAAAAGCTGGAACGAAATTCCGTCTGAAGAACTCAATCCGTGGATGGAAGATTTTGTAAATATCAAAGTTTCAAACGGAGAATCTTTTGTTGAATTACATGAAAGAGTTGGCATTTTTTTATCTGATACCATTTCAAAAATAAACCAGCCAATTGTTATTGTAGCCCACGCCGGAATCATTAGAAGTATTTTATGCCATCAGAGTTCACTGCCATTAAAAGAAGCTTTCAATAATAAAGTTGATTTCGGAGAAGTTATAAAAATCGATTTTTAATGCAAATAATTTATAATTTTCCATGAAACGTAAAAGAAATTTGAATAATCAGTATTTTTAACTTTATCTTTGCAGCAAATTAAGGTTGTGTTTTTAATTCAAAAACACATTAAAAGGGAATCAAGTAATTTCTTGAGCTGTACCCGCAACTGTAAGCTAAGTTCACAAAAATGAATGCTTGCTGTAACTACATCACCACTGTCACGCCCTGCGTGATGGGAAGGTAAACAGCAAGACGCAAGCCAGGAGACCTGCCTTTGTAACAATTTATCGAGCTCTCGGGAAAAAGAGTGAAGGAATTATGACTTTAAAACGACTTCTTGCTTTTTATTTATTTGTAATGTGCCAAATTATTTCGGCGCAGAGCGATTCTATTACTAGTCTTAAAGAAGTATTGGTTTCAGACAAAAATTTAAAAAAATATTCAGTTTCACAATCTGTTTTAAAATTAAACGATTCTGTCATTGGCAAAAACGAAGCTCTTCTAACCGATTTATTAAACTTTAATTCTACGATTTACTTTAAAGAATACGGTCGCGGAATGTTATCTACCGTAGCTTTTAGAGGAACTACCTCTTCTCAGACCGCAGTAATCTGGAACGGAATTAACATTAATTCCCAAATGAACGGAAGCACCGATTTTAATACCATTTCGGGTTCCGATTATAATTCGATAAGCGTAAAAGCGGGTGGTGGAAGTGTTATTTACGGAAGCGGTGCTGTTGGAGGAACCGTACATTTAAATAACGATCTGTTGTTTTTTAATCGGTTTGAGAATAATTTAAGACTAGATTACGGTAGTTTTAATACGATTGGGATTAATTATAAAACTTCTATTTCTAACAAAAAATGGAGTGCTCAAATCGGATTTTCTAAAAATAGCTCGACAAACGATTATAAATATCTGAACCAGTACAACTGGAAAGGCGAACAGCGCTGGAACCAAAATGGCCAATATGACGTTATTACTTTAAGTGCTAATGCTGGCTATAAAATTGATGCCAAAAACACTCTAAAACTATACACCCAAACCTCAAACACAGATAGAAATACGTCTTTGGTCTCTGAATCTGAAATGAAGAGTAAATATGTTAATGGCTTTAATAGAAATTTACTAGAATACGATGGTAACTTTGGGAAGTTTACTACCAATTTAAAAACTGCTTATATTTTCGAGAACTATCAATATTATGCCGATAATTCGAGTAATATTTATACGTACGGAAAAACAGAAAGCTTAATCACAAAAGCAGATCTGGGGTATCAAATATTCAAATCATTACAAGCCAATGGAATCCTAGAATATAATCGAACAAAAGGATATGGCAGTGGTTTTGGCGACAATGTAAGAGAAATAAGTTCCGCAGCTTTGCTTCTTAAACAAGATGCTTCAGTTAATTGGAAAAACGAATTTGGCATTCGAAAAGAATTCACAGACAACTACCAATCTCCTGTCCTATTTTCAGTTGGTTCTTCTTATCAGTTTGGGAAATTATATAATTTGAAATTAAATGCATCACGAAATTTCAGAATTCCAACCTTCAATGATTTGTATTGGGAAGAAGGCGGAAATCCAGACTTAAAACCCGAAAGTTCTTATCAGGCAGAAATTGGCAATGTTTTTACTTTTCAAAATTTTAGTATAACTCAGACCTTTTATTATATGAAAATAAAAGATTTGCTAAGATGGGTTCCTGGAACAAATGGTATTTGGATGCCACAAAATACAGACAAAGTAGATAGCTATGGAGCAGAAACATTGTTTGGCTGGAAAAAAAGTTTTGGCAAAAACAACCTGACTGCAAATGCAACTTACGCTTATACAGTTTCAGAAAATGTTGAAACCAAAAAACAATTGTTTTTTGTCCCTTTTAATAAAGTCACTGCTTCTGTTGCTTATTCAAGAAAAAACATTTCTGCCTATTATCAATTTCTTTACAATGGCTTTGTCTATACACAATCTGACAACGATCCTGATAAAATTGTTGATGCCTACAATGTATCAAATATTGGAATTGACTACGATTTTAAACTTTTGTCTTCTTTTAAAGTAGGATTTCAGGTTTTAAATCTTTGGAATACATTTTATCAAAGTTTAGAATATAGACCAATGCCAGGAAGGAATTTTAATTTGTACTTAAACCTTAAATTTTAATATAATGAAACTAACTAGATTATTTTTAGTAGCACTTAGCGTTTCGCTTTTTGTTTCTTGTTCTAATGACGATGACTCCAATGATCCAAAAGGAGTTTATGATGATGGAATTTTCATCTTAAATGAGGGAAATTTTACTGATGGAGGTTCTGTTTCTTTCGTTAGCGACGATTTAAATACTTTCACAAAAGATGTATACAATACTGTAAATGGTTCTGATTTTGTTGGAAAATATCTTCAGAATATCTTTTTTGATGGAGATAAAGCATACATCATTGCTGGCGGTTCTAATGTTATAAATGTAGTAAATCGTTATACATTTAAACTTGAAGCAAAGATTGAGACTGGCTTAATTACTCCAAGATACGGTGTTGTAAAAGACGGAAAAGCTTATGTAACTAATGCCAATACTTATGCGTCGAACACAAACCCAGCTGGTAATACAGATGATTTTATAGCTGTTATCAATTTAGCTACAAACAAAGTAGAATCTACAATTGCTTTAAACGCAACGGCTAATCATATCGAAGTTTACAACAATAAACTCTATGTAACAGAACCATACAACAATGACAAATTACTTATAGTAAATAATGCAACAAACAAACTTGAAACTTCTCTAACTCTTGGTCAAGGAGCAGATACAATGGAAATTAAAGATGGTGTTTTATACACTATTAGAAGCTCATACGGAGAAAGAAGTGAAATTGTAAAAGTAAAATTATCTGATAATTCTATCAGTAAAATTACTTTTCCAGAAGCTCTTGATGGAGTTAAAAACCTAGACATTTACAACAATAAAATATACTATACTCTAGAAACGGCAGTTTACGCTATGGATTACACAGCAACATCAGCTTCTACAACTCCAATTTTCGAATACAGTTCAACTTCTGAGTACGGAAAAATGTATGGTTTTGCTGTAAAAGATGATAGAATTTTTATTGCAGATGGTGGTGATTTTGCTTCAAGCAGTAAAGCTTATATTTATAACTTAAGCGGAAGCTTATTAAAAGAATTAACTGTTGGTTTAGGTCCAAACGGATTCTACTTTAACGATTAATTTTACCTTTAGAATTAGTTTTTGTTTTTTTATGGAAAAGGCTTTCAGTGATGAAAGCCTTTTCTATTTATTACATGATTTTTTAAAAATTCTTTGGAGCATTTTGAAAATACATTCCGTGTCTTAATCCATTTATAATTTTTGAATCGGTCAAATAAGGATGTTCCGGTTCAGAATCGTTTAGAACTCTTCTAGCAGAAACACCTGTAATTTTTGAAATAGCTAGATTAAGCAAAGGCTCAGACGTTTCACCTAAAATACCATAGGTATCCAAATATTCTCTTTGTACATAAGTAGGCTGCAAACCTTGAGTATAATCTCCAAAACCTGCAGAATTTGAAATCTTAAACACTAAAGGTTGCATTGCATATTTATGATTTGGATTAATTCCTTTTTTAGTAAATAAAGTTTCTGAATCATATATCGTATACGAACCCACATTTTTACCTGTCGTAGTTTCTCCAATCTGAACGACATTAATATAAGGCGTTAATCCGTTAACAACCAATTCGCTGGCAGATGCCGTACTAGCCGTTGTAATGATATAAACTGTATTTAAGTTTAAGCTATTTAGCGCTTTTCCATCAATATTATTTACAAATCTGTAATTCAAACTTTCTAAATCATCAGCAGTCATATCTTTCATCCACTTTGTATTAAACTGCGTTTTAGCAAAAATCTGGTTGTCAAACTGTCCTGTAATCATACTAGAAAGTCTAATAGAAGATGTAACAGATCCTCCTCCATTATATCGAAGATCTAAAACTAGGTCTGTTATTCCTTGCGATTTGAATTCGCCAAAAGCCTGATTCAATTTATCATCATATCCTGGATAAAAACCATTATACATTAAATAACCAATTTTATGGCTTCCAGAAGGAATCACTTTACTGATTAAAATAGGATTTTCTTCTAAAACAGTTTTCGTCAAGTCAACCGATTTTCCATTCAAAACATAAGTGCTTCCGTTATAATCTGCCAAGTTTAGCGTATAACTATCCTTATTCAATAATAATTCCTGATAATTTGAAACCGTAAGTTTCACACCATTTACACTCGTAAATAAATCACCACGCTTAATGGCTTTAGTAGAAGCATCAGAATTTGGAATAATATATCGTACAAAACCTACCACATCATTCGATCCTGAAGATACGCGGCTCAATCTAAAATCGACCCCATTATTTTTTGTAACACCGCTTAACTCCTGTTCTAAAACAGTGTAATCTTCAACAATCCAACTGAAACGGTCAATGGCATCGCCATTTGGATATTTACTCACAGGCCTGTTCAATAAATCTTCAAACAAATCCTCTGAATGAGAATATCCTCTTAAAAACTGATTAAAATTGGGCTGCAAATTACGGCCATCTGCTAGATTGGGCACATCAGCCTGCCATAAGTAGACTTCATTTAGTCCTCTCCAAATAAAATTATTAATCTGCAAGTCTGCTGGAGCTGCAACATCATCCTGATCTTCACAAGACTGTAAAGAAAATGCGAATAAAAAGAGAAGAAGAACACTCTTTAAATTTGTTTTCATATCGTGTAGGTTATATATTCTGAATAAACGTAAAAATAGTATCTTTAGTTTTAGCTTTATCTTAAAAGCAGTATTTTTTTTACATAAAAAAATATTTTCTTTTTTGTTGTAACAAATATAATTGTGTCTCGTCTTGAATATATAAGCTAACGATTAACCATCAGATTAATGAACCAAGTTGTATTTATAGAATTAATAAATCCTTTTAAAGACAAAGTTTTTCGTCTGGCAAAAAGATTGCTTACTAGCACCGAAGAAGCAGAAGATGCAACTCAGGAAGTAATGGTAAAATTATGGAACAAAAAAGACAATCTGCAAAGCTATAATAGCGTAGAAGCATTGGCGATGACTATGACCAAAAATTATTGTCTCGATCAGCTAAAATCTAAAAGGGCTAGCAATCTGCAAATTGTTCACAACAACTTTACCGATCGGCAGCCGCAATTGGATAAAAAACTGGAAGATCAAGACAGTTTAGAATGGGTTGAAAAAATTATAAATGAGATGCCTGAACAAATGCAATTATTAATTCAGCTACGAGATGTGGAGCAATATGAATTTGAAGAAATAGCCAAAATCGTAAATATGAATGAAACGGCAATACGAGTGGCGCTTTCGAGAGCGAGAAAAAAAATTAGAGAATCAATGACAAATACACACCTTTATGGAACTAAATAAAATAGAAGATATATTAGAAAAATACTTTCAGGGAGAAACTTCTATTGCTGAGGAAAATCAATTAAAAGAATATTTCTCTTCACCAAATGTTGCGCAGCATTTGGAGCAATACAAACCTATGTTTGGCTATTTCTCTCAAGCAAAAGAACAGAAATCAACGTATGAAATTCCACTACAATCTAAGAAACGTAACGTAGCGTGGTTATCGATTGCGGCATCAGCTGTTGTTTTGCTGGGAATTGGAACCTACTTTTTTATGAGCGAGCAAAAAGAAGCAACTGCAGTGGCATCGCAAACAGAATTAGGAACTTACGATAATCCCGAAGAAGCTTTAAAAGCAACTCAAAAGGCTTTGGCTTTATTATCAAACAATGTTAATGTAGGTATTGAAAGTGTACAGTACATTAATGAATTCGAACAATCAAAAAACAAAATTTTTAAACAGTAATTAAACACAAAAATAGTCATGAAATCAACGATTCACGAATACCAAAAAAGCAATAAACTAAGTATGAGTAAAAATTTCATTATAACTTTAGTATTCGCATTTGTTACCACAACATTCTACGCACAAGGCGCTTTTGACAAATTTGATGGTCAGGATGAAGTAACCTCTGTAATTGTAAACAAAAAAATGTTCGATTTAATGAGCAAAGTAAAAGTTGACGCTTCTGATAAAGAAACACAGCAGTATATTGCTCTAATTAAAAAACTGGATTACTTAAAAGTGTTTACCACTAAAAATCCAAAAATCGAAGCAGACATGAAAGCTACTGCCGACAAATACGTAAAAACTGCCGGTCTAGAAGAATTAATGCGTGTAAATGATGGCGGAAAAAATGTTAGAATAATGGTGAAATCTGGTGCTACAGATACTCAAATAAAAGAATTATTAATGTATGTGGATGGTGCAAAAAACGACGAAACTGTTTTATTATCTTTAACTGGTAATTTTGATCTAAACGAAATCTCAGTATTAACAGATAAGATGCAACTTCCTGGCGGTACAGACTTAAAGAAAGCTTCTAAAGGCAAAAAATAACAATGAGAACAAATATTTTCATCTTAGCACTTACGGCTCTTCTAACTTTAGGAAGCTGTAATTCTGAACCAACATTACAAAAGTATTTTGTTGAAAATTCGGAGAAAAAAGATTTCATAGCATTAGATGTTTCACCAAACATCCTGAATGTGGATAAAACAAATCTATCAGCAGAACAAAACGAAGCTTTAAATTCGTTTGACAAAATGAATATTCTAGCTTTCAAAGCTGATCAAAACAATCAGGCACAGTTTGAGACAGAACGAAACAAAGTAAAAGCCATATTAAAAGATCCGAAATATCAAGAGTTAATGAAAATTGGTTCTGGCAAAGACGGTGCTTCTGTTAGCTATGTTGGTAGTGATGATAATATTAAAGAGTTTATCATTTTTGCCAATAGAAAAGAAAATGGGTTTGCCGTAGTTAGGGTTTTAGGCGAAAATATGAATCCAAACAACATTATGACTTTAATGTCTGTTTTACAGAAATCTAAAATAGATATGGAACAGTTAAAACCTTTAGAACAATTGCTTAAAAAATAATACAATCTTACTTTTTAAAATTAAGAAAGCTCCAATATATTGGAGCTTTTTTTATAACATCTGCTAAGATTATACTTATTAATTTGTTTGCGTTTTCATTTTGCCATTAATCAAATTTAATTACATTTACGAACTGAGATTACCAAAAAAACAAATCTCAAAAATCTAATTTAACCAGAATTAATATGATACAAAAAACATCAAATGCCTTTATTGCGGCATCTTGGGTAGCTCTTGGAGCTGGAACTGTCGGTTTTATCGTTGGACTAGCAAGAGCTGAAATGTTATTAAATGAAAAAGGATACTATTTTACCGTTCTAATGTTCGGTCTTTTTGCCGTAGTTTCTTTGCAAAAAAGCGTAAGAGACAGACTTGAGAAACTTCCTGTGACAGATATTTATTACGGAATTTGCTGGTTCGGAACATTGCTTTCAATCGTTCTTTTGGTTGTTGGATTATGGAATGCAACAATTCTTCCTAGCGAAAAAGGTTTCTATGCTTTTGCTTTTTTACTAGCATTGTTCGGTGCTATTTCAGTTCAAAAAAATACTCGAGATAATATGAGCTTTAATCAGGTTGAGTAAAGTTTAAATCAATAAAAAACAGCACTAAGCTTCATTTAAAAAAATGAGGCTTTTTTTGTGCGAAATTTCAATTGTTAGCATTAAAATCAGACTTCTTTTTAACTAAACAAAAGTGTCTCAATAGTATAGTAAATTAAAAATACAATCTTCAAAATATATTTTCTTACAAAAGAAATAATTTATTCACTTAAAATTATATCTTTGACCAAACCCTAAATATACTATATGAAAAAAATTTTACTCCTTACATTATTATCAGCATTTGGCGCAAATGCACAAACTCCAACCGATTACGTAACTACAGGATTTAACACTCCAACCGGAATTGCTTTTGATGCTTCTGGAAATTTATTTGTTGCTGATTTCTACACTTACAAAGTAACAAAAGTTACACCTCAATTAGTACAAAGCAATTTTGCAACAGTAAATGGTACACCACAACAAATTGCTTTTGACAAGAGTGGAAATCTTTGGATGGCAGGATCTGGTTTCATTCAGGAAATAGAAAAAATTACGCCATCAGGAGTAGTTACCGCGTATCCAGCAAGTGGAAGCCCTTACGGAATTGCCATCGATGCAGACGACAATGTATTTTACTCTGAATCAAATTCAGGAAACATCAAAAAAAGAACTGCTGCAGGAGTAACTTCAACTTTTGCTACAGATTTTTCCCAGCCTAATGGTTTAGCATTTGACAAATCAGGTAATTTACTTGTTGCTGACAAACTAGATGGTGTAGTTAAAAAAATCACACCAGCAGGTGTCGTAAGTACATTAATTTCAGGAATTAGTAACCCGACGAACTTAATTGTCGCAGGAAATGGCGATTTGTATATTTCTACAGGTTCACTAAGAAATATTTACCGTTTCCCTGCTGGAGGAGTAGACGGAGACGAAGAACTATTTATCAAATTGAGTATCAACGACAATGCAGCTCAAATGGCAATTTATGATGGAGCTCTTTATGTTAGTACAAGCTCTAGCACTAAAAAAGTTATTAAAATCACATCTCCAACTTTAGGATTAGGTGATATCAAAAAAACTGAAAAAGGTCTTGCAATATATCCAAACCCAGCAACAGATTTGGTACACATTGAAAATGGCAGTGATGTTACAATCGAAACTATTGATTTGTATGATGTGACAGGAAGAAACGTTAAAAGCTACAAATCTGCAGATGTAAAAGACAATGTTATTTCTGTATCGAATGTAGTTCCAGGAAATTATATTCTAAAAATAAACAATACGACTAAGAAGATTATTGTGAAGTAATAAAACATTCTAAAACAAAAAGCTCCAATTTACGTTGGAGCTTTTTTTTAATAACAAAACCAATACTTAATTCAATAAGTAATAAAATCATGGGACAAAAAATTTGCGCAATTTTAACTAATGAAAAAAGTCAATACAATAAAGATTTAGTTCATTTTTTTGAAGAGAGCATAGTAATTATACCTTTAGATTTGAACGGAAGTACAATAGAATATTTCATTAAGGAAGCTGACAGTTTTAATACTATAAAAGAGTACTTACAATATTTAAAAACACTTCCAATTTATGAAACTCAAGCAAACTCATCCGATTATGAACATAATATCAAATCAATAGTTGACATTATTGAAACATATGAATTAAAGACTTTTTCAATTCGATATTATACAGAATGGGCAGATATCCCCGATGATGATTTCTATATTGCAATAGTAAATGGAGAAATAAAAAGAGATTCTATTGTACTTGAAGATGAAAAATATATTGGAAATTCTAATAATCGCGAAAAATACAATAATCTCATTGGCTTAAATTCTTCATGGATAGCAAACGAAAACAGATACTTTAATTATAATCATGCTAAAAAAGAATACACTAAAAACAGAGGCTAACTTTCAGTATCTTGACATTATAAAAGAAAAAGCTCCAATCTTCATTGGAGCTTTTTCTTTTATAATAGAATCTGAGATTATTTACTCAAATACATTTTTCTTCTAGAGTACAATTCGTAAAATTGATCGTCTTTTAAGTCATCAATAAACAAGATGCTTTCTCCTGTCGATTTCATTTCTGGCCCTAACGCTTTATTTACATTCGGGAATTTACTGAAAGAGAAAACCGGTTGTTTGATTGCGTATCCTTTTAATTGCGGATTGAAATCAAAGTCAGTTACTTTATTGTGACCTAACATTACTTTTGTAGCGTAGTTTACATAAGGTTCCCCATAAGCTTTTGCAATAAACGGAACCGTTCTTGAAGCTCTAGGATTTGCCTCGATGATGTAAACTGTATCATCTTTAATTGCAAACTGAATGTTGATTAAACCAACAGTTTTTAAAGCTCTCGCAATTTTATGCGTATGATCTTTAATTTGCTGCATTACAAATTCTCCTAAGTTGAAAGGAGGCAATGTTGCGTTACTATCTCCAGAGTGAACTCCACAAGGCTCAATGTGCTCCATAATTCCGATGATGTAAACATTTCCATCAGCATCACAAATTGCATCAGCCTCAGCTTCGATTGCTCCTGCTAAGTAATGATCTAAAAGTAATTTGTTTCCTGGAATTGCTTTCAACAAATCGATAACGTGCTCTTCCAACTCTTTTTTGTTGATTACAATCTTCATTCCCTGACCTCCTAATACATAAGAAGGACGAATTAAAAGTGGGAAATCTAAAGTATCTGCCAATTTTGAAGCTTCGTCAGCCGTTTCAGCGATTCCGAATCTTGGGAAAGGAATATGCAATTCAGTCAATAAATCTGAGAATCTTCCTCTGTCTTCTGCTAAGTCAAGTGCATCAAAACTAGTTCCGATGATTTTTACTCCGTATTTAGACAATTTATCTGCTAATTTAAGAGCTGTCTGACCTCCCAACTGCACAATTACACCTTCTGGTTTTTCGTGTTGGATAATGTCATAAATGTGCTCCCAGAAAACTGGTTCGAAGTATAATTTATCAGCAGTATCAAAATCTGTAGAAACCGTTTCAGGGTTACAGTTAATCATGATCGTTTCGTAACCACATTCTTTAGCTGCTAAAACTCCGTGTACACAAGAGTAATCAAATTCGATTCCCTGACCAATTCTGTTTGGTCCAGAACCAAGAACGATTACTTTCTTTTTATCTGTAAGAACACTTTCGTTATCTACATAACGCTCTCCATTTGCTTTTTCGATTTCTGCCTCAAAAGTTGAGTAGTAATAAGGTGTTTTAGCTTTAAATTCAGCTGCACAAGTATCAACCAATTTGAACACACGGTTGATGTTTTTCTCCATACGCAAAGTATGCACTTCACTTTCCAAACAGTTCATCATGTGAGCCAATTGTCTGTCAGCAAAACCTTTTTGCTTTGCTTCAAGCAATAATTCTTTAGGAAGATCAGAAACTTTGTAGTTTGAGATTTCTTTTTCTAAAGTATAAAGCTCTTCGTATTGTTTTAAGAACCACATATCGATTCTTGTAATTTCGTGAATTGTACTCAACGGAATTCCCATTGCAATTGCATCGTAAATTACGAAAACTCTGTCCCAGCTTGCGTGAGTCAGTTTATCGATAATCAATTCGTAATCTTTATATCCTTTTCCGTCTGCTCCTAAGCCATTTCTCTTAATCTCTAAAGATTGAGTCGCTTTGTGAAGTGCTTCTTGGAAAGAACGTCCAATTCCCATAACCTCACCTACAGATTTCATCTGAAGACCTAAAGTTCTGTCTGAACCTTCAAATTTATCGAAGTTCCAACGTGGTATTTTTACGATTACATAATCTAAAGTTGGTTCAAAAAGAGCCGAAGTAGATTTTGTAATCTGGTTTTGCAACTCATCTAAGTTGTATCCTAAAGCTAATTTAGAAGCAATTTTTGCAATTGGATATCCAGTTGCTTTTGATGCTAAAGCAGAAGAACGAGATACACGAGGATTGATCTCGATTGCTACGATATCTTCTTTTTCGTCTGGTGAAACTGCAAATTGTACGTTACATCCTCCAGCAAAATTTCCGATACTTCTCATCATTAAGATAGCGTAATCACGTAATTTTTGAAAAGTGGTATCAGATAATGTCATCGCTGGCGCCACTGTAATCGAATCTCCCGTATGGATTCCCATTGGATCCATATTTTCGATAGAACAGATAATTACAACATTGTCATTTTTATCTCTTAAAAGCTCTAACTCATATTCTTTCCATCCCATTAAAGCTTTATCAATTAAAACTTCGTGAATTGGAGAAGCTTCAAGTCCGCGAGTTAAAAGCTCATCAAAATCTTCTTTTTTGTAAACCACAGCTGCTCCAGTTCCTCCTAGTGTAAACGAAGGACGAATTACAAGCGGGAAACCAAATTCCTGAGCGATTTCTTTTCCTTCAAGGTAAGAAGTGGCTGTTTTTGCAGGTGCAGTTGGTACATTAATTCTTTCTAAAAGCTGCTTAAACTGCTCTCTGTCTTCTGTAATATTAATAGCATTTACATCAACACCGATTAATCTCACTCCGAAATCTTGCCAGATTCCTTTTTCTTCAGCTTCCAAACACAAGTTTAAGGCTGTTTGCCCTCCCATTGTTGGTAAAACAGCATCAATTTGTGGATGTTCCTTAAGAATTTCAATAATCGATTTTGTCGTTAAAGGTTTCAAATAAATATGATCGGCCATAGATGGGTCGGTCATAATCGTCGCTGGATTCGAGTTAATCAAGATAACCTCAATTCCTTCTTCACGAATCGAGCGCGCAGATTGAGATCCCGCATAATCGAATTCGCAAGCTTGGCCAATAACAATAGGTCCTGAACCTATTATTAAAACTGATTTTATTGATGTGTCTTTAGGCATTTTGTATGTATTGTGTAGTTATTTACGATTTAAAAAAACTTTTCTAGTGCACTATAAACTAGAAAGTTGAGAGATTTTTTACCGACAAGGTATAAAAAAAGGCGATACTAAAAAAGTAATCGCCTTATGTATGTTTATACAAACATTATTTTTTGTGTCTAGGCTCGCTAGAAACAGTTAATTTATGTCTTCCTTTTGCTCTTCTACGCGCTAGAACTTTTCTTCCATTCGCAGAAGCCATTCTGTCCATAAATCCGTGCTTATTTCTTCTTTTTCTTTTCGATGGTTGAAACGTTCTTTTGCTCATTGCTTTGTATCTTTAAAAATGGTATCTATTAACTCGTTTATTTGGTTTTGGATATCGTTGTTCAAAAACCGAGTGCAAATATACAAAGACTTTTTTTTCTGGCAAGTACTTTTATAAAAATATTTTTAATTCCTTTTACTATCTTTGCAATCACAAATTTACAATAATTATGTTTCACAAGAATATTAAACTTATTTTGGCCGGACTTCTTGTAGTGGCGGGCATTTGGCAATTTACAGAAAGTAATATCGGGAATGGTATATTCCTTATCTTATTGACTGCAATTCCAATTTTTCTTTATTTTAAAAACGAATTTATCCTTTTAGCCTTCCTTAAATTAAGAAAACAAGACTTCGAAGGTGCTAATAAATGGTTATCATATATCAAAAATCCAGAAGGTGCATTAGTAAGAAAACAACAAGGATACTTAAATTACTTACAAGGTATTATGTTATCTCAAACCAATATCAACCAAGCGGAGAAACATTTCAAAAAAGCAATCGAACTTGGATTATCAATGGATATGGATTTGGCTGTAGCTAAATTAAACCTTGCTGGAGTTGCGATGTCTCGCAGAAGAAAATTGGAAGCGACTAATTTATTAAACGAAGCTAAAAAATTAGACAAACAGGGAATGCTGAAAGAGCAAATCTCTATGATGAAAGAACAAATGAAGAAAATCTAATTTTCTAAATTACAATATTATAAATCCCAAATTCCAAAAGAGTTTGGGATTTTTTTATTTTAGATTGTTGAGTTTAGATTTTAGATTTTCTACTAAAGACTTTCTTTAGTTTGTCATCCTGAGGAACGAAGGATCACACTAGAAAATCCATACAGAGAATCGCCAATCTTTGTAGAGTTACGAGCGCGATCCTTCGTTCCTCAGAATGACAAGGTTGTGAGTAATTCTTTGTGTGTTTCTTTGTGTGTTTCTTTGACAAAGAAAAAACCAGTAAAATTTATTTTTCTAATCCTACAGTATCAATGGTAAATGTAGGCGGTATTTCAAATATGACCATTTTATTAATTTCTTTCAAATCTATCTTCTTATTTGTTTTAGCAAACTGAAGATTCAGTTTAATTTTTTCTAGAACTTCACCAAAATACCAAAATTGTTGAGGACCAGCATTTCCATGAATTTTAAGTTTCTTTGACCGCTTTTGATCTTGTAGAATGAAACCGTAAGTTGTTCCATCATCCATATCATTATTTTCAAAAGTTTCATTTTTAGGAAAAGTAATAGTATCTAATATATTTTGAATCCTTTCTTTCTCGTCTTTATTTAAAATTGTAAAAGTCGTTTCTTTTTTAAATCCATAAGTATCTATACAATAGAGCGTATCAGAAGAATTAAACTTCAAATAATAAGATTCATGGATATTCCATTTAAAAAATGTAAAATCGCAGTCTCTCTTTGAGGATTTACATCCTACTAAAATTAACACCAAAACGATTATACTGATTCTCACTTTTTTTCTTGAATTACTTTATGGAGTTACTTGCGAAGATTTCTCCCTAAGGTCGAAATGACAAGATTGCGTGCAAATTTTCTTAAATGCATCTTTGTCAAAGTTTAAAACTTTGACAAAGATTAAAAATCCTCAAAGTATTGGAATTTGGAATTTTTAAAATTGGAATTTCACTCAAGTATAATAGAAGGCAAATTCTCATTCAGCCATTTATACTTATTCAAGATCATAATATGAGTTCCTCCTTTGACTAAAATACATTTATCAATATATTTAATCGGAAAAACATCATCTTTATCTCCGTGGATATGCACTACATTTTCATCAATTTTATCTCGCTCCCATAAAATTACACTTTCTACCGCCCATTGCAGATATCCTAAATCACGGACAGATAAAAATTTCTCATACAATTTAATTCGCTTATTGACTTTTTCGCCAAATGAAAATTTAGCCAATTTCTCAACATTCAGAATTAACTGCATCGGAATTAGTTTGTAAGCTTTTGTCCTCTTCCCTATTTTCATTCTTCTCGGGAACTCCAAATTGCTTCTTACACTCGATATAATAATAACTTTTCGTGCTTTTATATGTTTCGAAATTTCCTGAACTAGGATTCCTCCAAAAGAAACTCCGACTAACACAGGATTTTCGTGTTTTATATTTTTACTAATTCGAAGTGCATAATCTGATAAAGATTCTTTCGGATTTGGAATTTCCCATTCCAAAAGATGCATTTCAAAAGTATCTTCATCCAATTTTATTCTTTCAAAAATAGATGAACTCGCAGCCAAACCTGGCATAAAATAAACTGGAATTTTACTCATAATATTAAAATGAAATTACCATTAAAACCTTTATTCTAAAAAATAAAGTTACTTTTTTTAATGTCATGATAATCAAATTTCAGACCTATTTTATAGCAATTCAAAAAAAATCCAAGTTCAAAACAAAAACTTAAAGTTTATAGCTGCAAAAAATAATTTAATATTGAAAATCAAATGATTACCTTTGCAATTCGAAATATTTCTTGAATTTAAAACTTATAAAGAATTTTCTTTCAATAAAATTTCGAGTCCCAAATTCACTATTTACCAATAACCTAACAAGAAATTACTATGGAATCTTCTGTAACTATGGAAATCAAAGACAACACTTTTGCACGCCAATTTGAAACTGTCATCCCCGAAGGAATGTTAGCAGTTGAGTATTCATTTCAAGAAAAAAAAATCTTTTTAACCAAGATCAATAAACCAGATTCATACGAGAACGAAGAAACGATCAATATGCTGCTTAAAAATATATTAGATTTAAGTTCTGAAAAAAATTACAGAGTAGTTCCTATTCACCCAAAGATTGTTTCGTTTTTCAAAAAAAATCCTAGATATAAAGAATTGCTTCCTCCAGGAATTAGAATCTAAAAATATCCAATTACTCGGAGCCACAATCCTCCTATTACCATATAGATAAAGAGCATAACCAAACCAGTTATAAGCCCTTTGACCCACCAACTCTTTAGGTCAACGTAACCGCTCCCGAAAAATACGGGTGCCGGACCATGACCATAGTGCGTTAAAGTTCCGTAAAGAGATCCGACAAAACCAAGCATAAATGCTAGCAATAATCCCGGAATTCCGAGCGAAACACCAACACCAAGCAAGGCTGCGTACATTGCTGCAACGTGCGCAGTTGCACTTGCAAAAAGATAATGACTAAAGAAGTATACCAATATAATAATTGGAAAAGCCATCTGCCAGCTTAATCCGCCAATTTCTGCTTTTACTAAATCGCTAAACCACGCGATAAAACCTAATTCATTAAGCGAACTGGCCATCATTACTAGAACAGAAAACCACACAATGGTATCCCAAGCTCCTTTTTCGGCTTTTACATCATCCCAAGTCAAAACTGAAGTTAAAAGTAAAATTACCAATCCGATAAAAGCTGTTGTTGTTGCATCGATAGAAAGCAGATCTCCTGTCATCCAAAGAAAAAGCAGAATAAAAAAGGTCAGCAACATCATCCATTCATCTCTAGTTATTGCCCCCATTTCTTTCAATTTCTGTGTTGCAATCTGCGGTGCATCCCCAGTCTTTTTTAATTCTGGAGGATAAATTTTATAAAGAACGAACGGAATTACAATAAAAGCACATAACCCCGGAACAATTGCCGCCGCCGCCCAAGACATCCAGCTAATTTTTATTCCTAAATTAAGTGCAAACTTCTGACACATCGGATTACTCGCTGTTCCTGTTAAAAACATCGAAGAAGCAATCAGGTTCATATTATAACTATTTAAAGTTAAATAAGCCCCTAATTTCCTATGCGTTTCAGGTTTGTCAGGCATTGAACCAAAACTCATCGACATTGATTTCATGATCGGATAAACAATTCCTCCTCCTCTAGCCGTATTACTTGGAACAGCTGGCGCTAAAACCAAATCTGCCAATCCTAAACCATACGCGAGTCCTAAAGAACTTTTTCCGAATATTTTTATAAATAAAAAAGCAATTCTGTTTCCCAGACCTGTTTTTATAAATCCTCTTGCTATAAAAAATGAAATTCCGATCAGCCAGATTACTTTATCACCAAATCCTTTTAGCGCTAATGTGATTGATTTTCCAGGATCTCCTGGAGCCAAAACCTGAGACATCGCCGTTAAAGCAATTGCAATCATACACATTGTTCCCATCGGAGCCGCTTTTAAGATAATTCCTAAAATAGTAGCTACGAAAATGGCAAATAAATGCCAAGCTTCTGTTACAACTCCTTCTGGAGCCGGAACAAACCAAATGGCAACCAAAACTGCCAGCGTAATTAGGGTCTGTGGAATTTTTACTTCTTTCATAAAAACAAAGATTAAGTGAATTAAATTCTGAGCTGTAACTGAATTAAAAATAAATTATCGTTGTAGGTTGACGTATCTGAAATACTCTTATCAAATCTGTCAATTTCAAATCCCATCTCGATACGTCCTGTATACGATTTTCCGAATTCCAAACTAACCATTGGAGTGTAAGTGGTGCGCACATTTGAATCGATTTTGTAGCTCGGATCAAAAGTTTCGTAGCGACAAGAAATTTCAAATGCGGTGAGTTTTTTATAATCTACTTCATATCTAAAATTCGGCAGAAAATAGATTCCGCGCATTTGATAATCTGCAACATTATCTGTACGGCTAGCAATTGGCAAAGAATAATATAAATTATGGTTTGTTCCTTGCTTATATTCTATCTGCAAATCGAAACTTAGTTTATCGGTTATTTTAAAATCACTGGTAATATCTGCTCCTAATGCAAAAACATCTTCCTTAAAGACTTTTCCAAAACCTCCGTTTAAACCCAGATTAATTTTATGCTCTTTTGACAAACCAAAAACCCATCTTGACGAATATTGTTTTCCGTTATCTTTATCCATTTCTACATTTTTCCCATTTCCGTTTAAAATAGAAACCGCATAATTCACCGGAATTTTTCCAATATCAAAACCTCCTGTCGCTGATGCTCCAATTTGAAAACTTGTCCATCCATTTTTTCCAAATTCATAATACTGATTCGAAAAATCAAAAGATTTAATAATATCTACCGGAACAAGCTCCTCTAGACCAAATGCTGGACGAAATTGCCCTCCTGTTAAAGCTATATATTTATTAAAAGTATATTTCCCGTAGGCATTTTCAAGAACTTTTCCCTTTGGATCAGATTTAAAATCGGCTAAATTGACCAGAATTACAATTTCTGTAGTCTCGCTTAACTTTGTATTTAAACCCATACGCATTCTTTTTATATCAAAAGAACTTTGAACTGCATCTCCCGTTGAATGATGAGTTCCTAAAACGTCTACATTATCTCCAAAACTCTCTAGATATCTTGCTTGAAGAAGCCCTTTTAATTGAAATTGCGGATATTTTACTTCTTCACTCTCTTTTTTATCAGCTCCTTGATTCACATCTCCTTGGGCGTAGAAAAAAAATGGCGTTATAAAAAAAAGGAAAAAAAATGGCGATAGTAGACTTTTACTCATAGGCTTAAATTAAATGAAACAGCAATGCTTATATAGTGATTTAAAAATCAGCGTTCTATTCTTGATCAAAAAACTTAATTACTTATAGTCAACACGAAATAGGAATACTAAAGTAACAAAAAAAGATATTTTATGTAAAAAAAATTGCATTAAAATACTGTTACGAATATTGCAACAAAGAAAAAGGGCATAAGAATAAACTTATGCCCTTTAAAAATTATATTGAAAAAATATTATTTCTCTATCTCTCTCATAGAATCCATTTTCTTATGCGCTAAGAAACCAGCCACATCTTCAAAGTGTTCCTTCACTCTTTTATTTCCAAATTCAAAAACTTTCGTCGCTAATCCGTCAAGGAAATCACGGTCGTGAGAAACCAGAATCAAAGTTCCGTCGAAATCGCGTAAAGCATCTTTAATAATGTCTTTGGTTTTCATATCCAAGTGATTCGAAGGCTCATCTAGAATTAACAAGTTAACTGGCTCCAACAATAATTTAATCATTGCCAAACGAGTTTTCTCTCCTCCAGAAAGCACTTTTACTTTTTTAGTAATATCGTCACCTTGAAACATAAAAGCTCCTAAAATATTTTTGATTTGCGTTCTGATATCACCAACGGCAATACTATCGATTGTTTCAAAAATGGTAGCATTTTCATCTAATAAAGCCGCTTGATTTTGAGCAAAATATCCGATTTGTGCATTATGACCAATTTCTACGCTTCCAGAATCAACGCCGATTTCTTTCATAATGGCTTTAATCATTGTCGATTTTCCTTCACCATTTTTTCCAACAAAAGCCACTTTTTGTCCGCGCTCGATTACAATATTTGCATCTTTAAATACTACGTGATCTCCGTAAGCTTTAGACATTTCTTTTACAATAACAGGATATTGCCCAGAACGTGCTGCTGGCGGGAATTTTAATCGTAAAGCCGATGTGTCTACTTCATCAACCTGAACAATTTCCAATTTTTCAAGCATTTTTACACGAGACTGAACGGCATCTGTTTTAGAGAATGTTCCTTTGAAACGGTCAATAAAAGCACGGTTTTCTGCAATCATTTTTTGCTGCTCATCATATGCTTTTTGCTGGTGGATTCTACGATCTTTTCTTAATTCTAAATAATGAGTATATTTTGCTTTATAATCATAAATCCTTCCCATTGTAACCTCAATAGTACGATTGGTGATATTATCAACAAAAGCTCTATCGTGCGAGATTACCACTACGGCTTTAGCTTGGTTTAGCAAAAATTCCTCTAACCACTGAATACTTTCAATATCCATATGATTCGTTGGCTCATCTAGCAAAATCAAATCAGGTTTTCTCAATAGGATTTTAGCCAATTCAATACGCATTCTCCATCCTCCTGAAAATTCAGAAGTTTGACGTCCAAAATCTTCACGTTCAAAACCTAAACCAACCAAAATTTTTTCAACTTCAGCTTCGTAGTTTACTTCTTCAATTGCATAAAATTTTTCACTTAAGTCAGAAACTCTTTCGATCAATTTCATGTATTCGTCACTTTCATAATCTGTACGAACTGTCAATTGCTCATTAATATCATCGATTTCGGCTTTCATTGTAAAAATCTCACTGAAAGCTTTTGATGCTTCTTCCATAACCGTTGCACCATCTTCGGTAAGCAAATGCTGTGGCAAGTAAGCGATTACAGCTTCTTTTGGAGCAGAAATACTTCCGGTTGAAGGTTTGTTTGCACCTGCAATTATCTTTAAAAGTGTAGATTTTCCCGCACCATTTTTACCCATAAGGGCAATTTTGTCATTTTCATTAATAGCAAAAGAAACATCGCTAAAAAGTGTAGTTCCACCAAACTGAACCGAAATATCGTTAACTGTAATCATTTGTGTTTGTTAATTTGTTTAATCGGTTAATCGTTTATCTGACTACCCATTTTTTTTCGTGCTGCAAAGATAGATTAATTAGATAATTAGGCAATTTGAAAATTAGATAATTATGAAAATGTGTTGTCCAGATAATTTACAAATAAAATAATGTCTTAATCGCAAAGAACGAAACCCCAATCATTTTTTAATATTTCAAAATTTTAGTCTTAACTTGTACTATAATTTTAAAAATCAGCAAAATATGAGAACGAAATTAAAACTGACAATCTGCTTAATTACGGGATTACTATTTGGACTTACTACAAATGCACAAAAAACTGTAATTAAAAAAGAGGCTTTACCGGGAAACGCACAAACATTCTTAAAAACACATTTTGGATCTAAGAAACCTAGCTATATATTAGAAGACAAAGAAATTCTATCTACAGAATACAAAGTTCAATTTAGCAATCAAACAGAAATTGAATTTGACAAAAAAGGAAACTGGAAAGAAGTGGATGCTAAAACTGGAAAAGTTCCAAAATCTATTATCCCAAAAAAAATTGCTTCTTACATAAAAGCAAATTTCCCTAAAGAAGACGTAACCAAAATAGAAATTGGTTCTTCTGGATATGAAACAAAATTAACCAATGGTTTAGAATTAAAATTCAACTTAAAAGGGGATTTTACTAAGATTGATAAATAAGTAAAATTAGAAAATATGTCAATTAGGAAATTAGAAAATTCTCTAAAACCTTAAAATAACAAAACCCGACAGGTTTTAAAAACCTGTCGGGTTTGCTATAATTATCTAATTAAATTAGTCTTTTCTCCATTTTTTTGTTTCTTCAAAAATGTGCTCCATAATTGCAACTTCCGTTGCATCGAATTCTATATTTCTTCGGCTCATCACTAACCTCGCTGTTTCAAAAGCTTTTTTAGTTACGTAAGTTGTAAAACCAGCTGCTCCTCCCCAAGAAAAACTAGGAACAAAATTACGAGGAAATCCAGAACCAAAAATATTAGCGCTTACACCAACAACAGTTCCTGTATTAAACATCGTATTGATTCCGCATTTACTATGATCTCCCATCATTAAACCACAAAACTGAAGTCCGGTTTTAGCAAAACCTTCTGTTTCATAGCTCCATAATTTTACTTCTTCGTAATTGTTTTTTAGGTTTGAGTTATTAGAATCTGCTCCAATGTTACACCATTCCCCTAGAACAGAATCTCCTAAAAATCCTTCATGCCCTTTATTTGAATTGGCAAAAAGAACTGAGTTTTTAACTTCTCCGCCTATTCTCGATCCTGGCCCAACAGTCGTTGCACCATAAACCTTCGCCGACATTTTTACCATTGCATTTTCACATAAAGCAAAAGGTCCGCGAATAACCGTGCCTTCCATAATTTCGGTATTCTTACCTATATATATAGGGCCGTTTGAAGCGTTTAAAGTTACAAACTCTAGTTTTGCACCTTCTTCAATAAAAATATTTTCTGGAGCAATTACATTAACGCTTTTAGGAATGGGTTGCGAAGTACGATCCTCTGTCAAGTATTTAAAATCTTGACGAATCGCTGCATCGTTTTTTGAGAAAATATCCCAAGTATGCTCTATCGTAATACAATCTTCATTGTACTGAATAATTTCATAAGAATCAAAATCGACTTCTTCTTGGTTTTCGTTTGCAAAAAATGCAATTACATCTTCACCTTTAAAGATTGCTTGGTTTTCTGTTAAATTAGAAACCATCTCTGCAAGAGTATCATTTGGCAAATACGCTGCATTGATTATTACATTTTCCTCCATTTCAACCATTGGGAATTTCTCTGATAAATATTCCTCTGTTATAGTCGTGATTGTCGAACCAAGATATTTTTCCCATTTCTGGCGTATTGTCATGATTCCTACCAAAATATCAGCTACTGGACGTGTAAAAGTAAAGGGTAATAAAGCATTCCGAACGGGACCGTCGAAAAGAATGTAGTTCATAAATAATTGAGTGTTTGTTAAAATTTGATTTGGTTACCTGGCACCAAAGTTACAAATATTTTACCGGTTTAGTAAAAAACCATTTTAACGAAAAGTAATATTTAACGCATAAAAAAAGCCTTCCAGAATTGGAAGGCTTTTGTATAATATAAAACAGCTATTATTTTTTAGCGTGTTTAGCGTATTTAGTTTTGAATTTATCAATACGTCCTGCAGTATCGATAAGTTTAGATTTACCAGTATAAAAAGGGTGAGATGTTCTAGAAATCTCCATTTTTACAACTGGATACTCAACTCCGTCAACTTCAATTGTTTCTTTTGTATCTGCAGTAGATTTAGTGATAAAAACGTCATCATTAGACATGTCTTTAAATGCAACTAATCTGTAATTTTCTGGGTGAACTCCTTTTTTCATCTTGTCTTTTTATTTATTGTTAATAGAGCATCTTCATTTTGAAGCTTTTTCATGGTTAGAAAAAGGTATAAACAAACAATACTCTTTTTTGTTTAAAAATTTAATTATTTTTGAGTGTGCAAATTTACAATTCTTTTTTAATAAACAAACAGTTAGCTTACTTTTTTTTAGTTTATTTCGAAAAGCTTTTTTTATATCCGATTATAGTGGGAATTACTATATTTGTGGATTAATTTTAAACCTATTAAAATATGATTAATGAAGTTATAAAAAAGAACGGCGTTACTTACGGAATCATCTTAGGAATTATTCTGGCATTAATTACAGCAACTATCTATGCCGTAGATTTAAAATTATTTGTTTCAGGCTGGATTGGCGGTTTAACTTTTGTTATTTATGTAGTAATTGGAATCGTATTACTTACTAAAACAAAAAAAGACATCAATGGTTTTTTCTCTTTCAAAGACGCTTTTACAACCTTCTTTATAACTACAATAATTGCTCTTGCAATTTCTACTTTGTTCAGCATCCTATTATTTAATGTAATTGATCCTGAAGCAAAAACAACTATAAGCGAATTATTGGTTAAATACATGGCTGAAACATTACAGAAATTTGGAACTCCAGCCGCTAAAATAAACGAAGCATTAGCTAAAATGAAAGAAAATAATCCTTTCTCAACTGTTGAACAATTAAAAGCTCTTATTTTCAGCATTATTGGCTATTCAATCTTAGGATTAATTTTAGCAGCATTTTTTAAAAGCAAATCTACACAAGAATAAAAATATAAATGAATTTATCTATACTTATACCGCTTCTAAACGAGGAGGAATCACTTAAAGAACTCTACACATGGATCATTAAAGTGATGCAGTCTAACAATTACTCTTATGAAATCATTTTTGTAGATGATGGTAGTACAGATAATTCTTGGCAGATTATTGAAAGTTTCTCTAACGAAAACCCTAGTGTAAAAGGGATTCGTTTCATGAAAAACTTTGGAAAATCTCAGGCTTTACATGCTGGTTTTGCAAAAGCAAAAGGTGATGTTATTATTACCATGGATGCTGACTTGCAAGACAGCCCAGACGAAATTCCTGAATTGTATGAAATGATTATAAATCAGAAATACGATTTGGTTTCTGGATGGAAAAAGAAACGTTACGATTCTGTTGTGGCCAAAAATCTTCCTTCAAAATTATTTAACTGGGCGGCTAGAAAAACTTCTGGCGTTGAGCTAAACGATTTTAACTGCGGATTGAAAGCCTACAAAAATGTCGTGGTAAAAAACATTGAAGTTTCTGGCGAAATGCACCGCTATATTCCTGTTTTGGCTAAAAATGCTGGATTTGGAAAAATTGGCGAAAAAGTAGTCATTCACCAAGCTAGAAAATATGGTGAAACAAAATTCGGAATGGAACGTTTTATAAACGGTTTCTTGGATTTGATTACGATTTGGTTTTTATCAAGATTCGGAAAAAGACCTATGCACTTATTTGGCGCAATGGGTTCTCTAATGTTTATTATCGGATTTTTATCTGCCGGATACATTGGTGTTTCCAAACTATACCACATGTATACTGGAATGAAATATACTTTGGTTACCAACAATCCGTGGTTTTACATTGCTTTAACCACTATGATTCTTGGTACTCAATTATTTTTAGCAGGTTTCTTAGGCGAAATTATCTTAAGAACTAAAAGCAATGAAGCACGTTACAAAGTAGCCCGAGAGGTTAATTTTTAACGAAGCGCCCTAGCCCTGATGGGAACGGCATCCTTTTGTGGTGGGGTTCACCACAAAAGATATAGTGGACAGCAGGATTAGCTCCTGAAAAAGGCCTTATCTTTAATTAAAACTTAAAAAAAACATATGAACATTGCACCAAATATATTAAACGCTGTAAACGAATGGTTGACACCAACATTCGATCAAGAAACGCAAGCTGCTGTTAAGGAATTAATGACAACTTCTCCTAAAGAACTTGAAGAAAGTTTTTACAAGAACCTAGAGTTTGGAACTGGAGGAATGCGCGGTGTTATGGGAATCGGAAATAACCGAATCAATAAATATACGCTTGGAAAAAATACTCAGGGATTATCTGATTACATGCATCAAGTTTTTCCAAACGAACCTTTAAAAGTAGCTATTGCTTACGACTGTCGCCATAATAGCAACACTTTGGCAAAAGTGGTAGCTGATGTTTTCTCGGCAAACGGAATTCAAGTGTATTTGTTTTCTGATTTAAGGCCAACTCCAGAATTATCTTTTGCACTTAAATATTTAAAATGCCAGTGCGGAATTGTTTTAACAGCTTCTCACAATCCACCAGAATATAACGGCTACAAAGTTTACTGGCAAGATGGTGGGCAAATTGTTCCGCCTCAAGACAAAGAAATTGTCAATGTAATTGAAAGTTTGGGTTACGATAAAATCAAATTCAATGCAAACGAAGATTTGATTGAATACATTGATACTGAAATAGACAAAGCATTTATAAAATCGTCTATTGAAAATGCAAGTTTTAATACTCCAGCTGAAGCTAAAGACAACCTTCATATCGTTTTTACTTCATTGCACGGAACTTCTATAAAATCAATTCCAGATACTTTATCGCAAGCTGGATACAAAAATGTTCATATTGTTCCTGAACAGGCTATTCCAGATGGAAATTTTCCAACAGTAAAATCTCCGAACCCAGAAGAACCAGAAGCGTTAACAATGGCTTTGGCTCTAGCAGATAAAACAAATTCTGACATTGTAGTGGGTACAGATCCTGACTGCGACCGTTTGGGAGTTGCTGTTCGCAACAACGATGGTAAAATGATTTTATTGAACGGAAATCAGACTATGGTTTTAATGACTTCTTTCTTATTGAAACAATGGAAAAAAGCAGGTAAACTAAACGGAAAACAATTCGTAGGTTCAACAATCGTTTCTACTCCAATGATGATGGAATTGGCAACAAGTTATGGTGTTGAATGCAAAGTAGGATTGACTGGTTTTAAATGGATCGCAAAAATGATCAAAGATTTTCCTGAGCTTGAATTTATCGGTGGTGGTGAAGAAAGTTTCGGATTTATGGTTGGCGATGCCGTTAGAGACAAAGATGCTGTTGCTGCTACCTTATTAATATGCGAAGTTGCTGCTCAAGCTAAAGCTGCAGGAAGCTCTGTTTATAAAGAACTTTTACAGCTTTATGTTGAAAATGGTTTCTACAAAGAATTCTTAGTTTCGCTGACTAAAAAAGGAATGGAAGGTTTACAAGAAATCAACCAAATGATGATTGATTTACGCGAGAATCCTTTGAAAGAAATCAACGGACAAAGAGTTATTATGGTTGAGGATTACCAATCGTCTATTGCTTTAAATTTATTAGACGGTTCAGAATCGACAATGGAAATCCCAAAATCGAATGTATTGATTTATTATACAGAAGACGGATCAAAAATTTGCGCTAGACCTAGTGGAACGGAACCTAAAATTAAATTCTACATTAGTGTAAATGCTGAAATCGCATCGGTTTCTGATTTTGATGAAGCAGAGAAATTCTTAGATAGCAAAATACAAAATATCATTGCAGACATGCAGTTAAACTAAACCTGCATTTCTCAATTACACAATTTTGCAAATTGCATGCAGAATTAACAAGTTCGATATCTTTGAACTCTGGTTTACAATCTTGAAAGTAAATCAGAGTTTTTTTTATAAAAAAAACTAAAAAGAAATTGAAAACACCTCAATTGGATTAATTTTGTGCATTGAAAATTACATGCTCAAAATAAATACTAAAACCCAAAAGAGCTGACCAACCAAAAGAAAATAACATCAAGAAAAATAAATGAGTAATTTCAAAAAAATAGTTCCTTTTATATATCCGTATAAAAAATACGCATTCTTAAATATCTTTTTCAATGTTTTGTATGCGCTTTTCAGCACACTTTCGTTTGTTGCTTTAATACCAATGCTTCAGGTTTTATTTGAAAAAGGAAAAAGAGTAGAAATAGAGCCAGTTTACGAAGGCATTTTTAAAATAAAAGAATATGCCGAAGATTACCTGGCTTACTACATTACCACCGCACAAAAAAACCATGAACCTGGTTATGTTTTATCGGTAATGGTCGCTATTATCATTTCGATCTTTTTACTTAAAAACTTAGCCGATTATTTGGCGATGTTTTTTATTAATTTCCTTAGAAATGGAGTATTAAAGGATATGCGAAATGCTTTGTACAAAAAAACACTAGAACTCCCTTTGGCCTTTTATTCTGAAAAAAGAAAAGGAGACGTAATTTCTAGAATTTCAGCTGACGTAAACGAGGTTCAAAACTCTTTCTTAGCCATCTTGGAACTTATTGTAAAAGAACCTTTAACGATTATCTTTACCATAACCACAATGCTTATCATTAGCGCTAAGCTAACTTTGTTTGTTTTCATTTTTATTCCTGTTTCTGGATATATTATTTCATTGATTGGAAAACAGCTTAAAAAACAATCAACCAAAGCCCAAGAAGAGCAAGGAAGATTCCTTTCTACGATCGAAGAAACAATTGGCGGATTGAAAGTTGTAAAAGGATATAATTCTGAAAATTACTTTAATAAAGTTTTTCAAAACTCGACAGAGCGTTTTTTCACTTTATCAAATAGTATTGGAAACCGCCAAAACTTAGCTTCTCCAGCAAGTGAATTTATGGGAATTACCGTAATTGCTATTTTACTTTGGTACGGCGGTCAGATGGTTTTGATTGACAAAACACTAGAAGGCGCTGCGTTTATTGCTTACATGGGATTAGCTTACAACATTCTAACTCCTGCAAAAGCAATTTCTAAAGCTTCTTATGGAGTAAAAAGAGGAAATGCCGCAGCAGAACGTGTACTTGAAATTTTAGAACAAGAAAATACTATCGTTTCTAAAGAAAATGCTGTTGAAAAAACTTCTTTTGATGATAATATCACTGTTCAAAATGTAAACTTCAAATACGAAGAAGAAACAGTTTTAAAAGATTTTTCTCTTCAAATAAAAAAGGGACAAACTGTTGCTCTTGTAGGACAATCTGGAAGCGGAAAAAGTACAATTGCAAATTTATTGACTCGCTTTTACGATGTTAACGATGGTTCGATTTCTATTGACGGCATCAACATTAAAGACATGAACCTGCAATCACTTCGTAGCTTAATGGGATTGGTAACACAAGACAGTATCTTATTCAATGATACCATTAAAGCAAATATCGCTTTAGGAAAATTGGACGCTACTGATGACGAGATTATCGAAGCGCTTAAAATTGCGAATGCTTTTGAGTTTGTAAAGGATCTTCCGCAAGGAATCTACACAAATATAGGCGACAGCGGAAACAAGCTTTCTGGAGGTCAAAAACAGCGTTTATCTATTGCTCGTGCCGTATTGAAAAACCCTCCGATTATGATTCTGGATGAAGCAACATCGGCTTTGGATACAGAAAGCGAAAAATTTGTTCAGGTAGCATTAGAAAACATGATGCAGAACAGAACGTCGATTGTAATTGCACACCGACTTTCGACTATTCAGAAAGCAGATGTGATTGTCGTAATGCAAAAAGGAAAAATCGTTGAACAAGGAACTCATGAAGAATTAATTGCCCACAACGGAACTTACAATAAACTGGTAACCATGCAGTCTTTCGAATCGTAAGAACACATCAAACACCAGATTAATTTACACAGATTAAGGAAATATTAAAACTCAGTTTAATTTCTTTAATCTGTGTTTATTTTTATAACTTTAGGTTGATTAAGAACAAATCTTGTAACTCTACCAAAAATGTATCTTAAAAACCCCAACATAAAACTTCCAGATGACTCTGATACTATTGTGTGGAAATATCTTGATTTATCTAAATTTCTAGACCTTTTACTTTCTAAAAAACTATTCATGTCGCGCTCTGACAAGTTTGAAGATCAGTACGAAGGCACTTTTAGCGAACCGACTTACGAAGAAATTAAAAAGCTAGCGGCAGATAACCCTGAATTTTTAAATTACTACAAAACACATCGCGAAAAAGTAGCCATAAGCAGCTGGCACATCAATGAATATGAATCTTTTGCCATGTGGCAGATTTTTACCAAAAACAACGAAGGCTTAGCTATTCAATCTACAATTGGAAGGTTGCAAAAAGCAGTAAAACCAGAAAACAATTTCGACCAGTTTATTGGCGAAGTAAATTACATCGATTATAAAAAAGAATATATTCCGTTTGATGATTTATTCTTTCCGTTTTTATTTAAAAGAAAAAGTTTTCAATACGAGAGGGAAGTCCGAATTCTGAGTGATACTTCCAAAAGCGATATTAAATTAAACGACGGCTTAAAGATCAACGTCGACATTAATCAATTGATCGAAAAAATCTACATTCACCCAAAATCTGAAAACTGGTACAAAAAACTGGTAATAGAATTGGTTGAACGTTTAGGATTTGGTTTCGAAATCGAAAAATCAGATCTTGAAAGCGATATATTGATTTAAAGATGCTAAGGTGCTGAGATGCTAAGATTCTAAGTTTTTTTCTTGCCACAGATTAAAGGATTACAAAGATTTTTTCCCCGTTTCTGATTTGATTATGTTCCGTAGGAATATTTCATCGGTAGAAAAAATTATATTGTTTTGGTTAATTACGTTCCGTAGGAACGTTTGATTTTTGGTATATTTTTTTTTAAAACAATGCAACGCATCAAACGTTCCTACGGAACGTAAATCGATTTGTCATCATTTTTTTTCTACCGACCAGACATTCCTACGGAATGACGGCTTGATGTATCAAAATAAAAAACGCTGTTTTCATTAATAAAAGCAATTTAAAAAAGAGAGGCTGTTTCAACTTATTGAAACAGCCTCTCTTTTTATAAATCTTTTTAATCCTTTAATCTGTGGCAAAAAAACTTAGAATCTTAGCATCTCAGAACCTTAGCACCTTAGATAGGCTTATAACTCTTCACTTCCCATTTTTTAGAAGCCAAATCTATATAATTGTAGTGCAGAACATCATTTTTATCAAACTGTCCGTTTTGGTTCGTGTCTTCGATTGTTCTAAAGTACAAACGGTTTTTAGATTCAATTAAACTCCAATCTACCAACTCTTGAAGATCTGCTGAAACTTTTGTAAAATTTTCTCCACTGATATCACTTAAGTACAAAGTTTTAATATCGCTTGTATCAATTTTTCCGTCTTTATTAGTATCTGAATCTGTTAATGTATAAACCATAACATTATTATGCGTTTTATCTGCAACGGTTTTCAGAAAAGTAGCTGTTAAAATTAGAACTGGTTTATCTGATAAAGGTCGGATAGAATCTGAATCTACTTTTTGGAATTTTAAATTCTGAAGATATCCTGTAATTTCATATTCTCCTAAATTAGAAATCGTAAAACTTACATCATTAACGCTCGAAGAACCAAATCTTGCCTTAGATCCTCTTTCAAAAACTCTTAAATCTCCAACTGGATGAATTAAATAATTGGTTCCTTCCAATTGAATTGGCAAATCGGCGATTTCAATCTGGGTTGTATCGGTTTTAGTAATGCTCACTTTATTTGAAGCACCGTAACTTACTTTTGGTTTTTGAACTTCTTCTCGGCAGCTTATGACTGTTCCGATAAGTATAAGGGCGATATATTTAAAATACTTTTTCATCTACAATGATTATATACGATTATCAAATATACTATTTTTGATTGTATTTTTGAGTTTTATTGAATTTTATAACCGATCACGAAGCTAGATTAAAGCCTCGCATTAATTTTAACGTTAAAAACCCTCGAAGTCATATAATTTGGAATTGCATATTGATTTTTCGAATACACATCACGAACCCAAGTATTTGTAATAGCATTTTGATTATTAAAGAGATTAAAAATTTCTAACCCCAAAGACAATTCTTTAAAGTTTTTTAGCCAGCCCGTTTTTGTGTTCTGCGTACTGCTGTCTACAAAAACTTTTGCAAAACCAATATCTGCTCTTCTATAATCATTCAATCTATTTTGATACAAGTATGGATCTGTGTAAGCTGGCGCACCACCTGGCAAGCCTGTATTGTAGACTAAATTTAAATATACTTTCACACTTGGAATGTTGGGCATATAATCCTGAAACAACATCGCAAGCTTTAATCTCTGATCCGTCGGACGGGCAATATATCCTTTGTTTTCATAATTTTCTTCCGTTTTCATGTATCCAAAACTCATCCAAGATTCGGTTCCTGGTACAAATTCGCCGTTTAATCTAAAATCTAAACCTTGCGCATATGCTTTTGCATTGTTATTGGCAACATAACGAATACGAACATTATCAATAGAATATACGTTTACATCTGAAAGTGATTTATAATAAAGTTCCGTTACCCATTTAAAGGGGCGATTCCACATTTTAAAATTATAGTCGTTACCCAAAACAACATGAATCGCTTTTTGCGCTTTTACATTTGGGTTTACAACTCCTTCCAGATCTCGAAGTTCTCTATAAAATGGCGGCTGATGATACAATCCTCCAGAAATTCTAAAAACCATATCGCGATCCCAATCTGGTTTTATTGCAAATTGCGCACGCGGACTTACTACAAATTGTGTTTTTCCTTCTTCTATTGCTCCCAAAACATTCCATCCTTGAAAACGCGCTCCTAAATGATACCAAATCTGACTTGAACCAATTTCTGATTGTTTGTTCCACTGCGCATAACCAGAAAATCTATTTATGGTATTAAAATTTGTAGCACGAATATCTTGATACGGCAAAAGCGGCCCAGTATAAGGAGTATAGGGTTGATTATTTTTTGGAAGAATAAGCAAAGGCGGATTTATAGAAAATCCAGCAGAATCGATTACCTCCCATTCTACTACTCGATCTCGAATAGATTCTCTAGTATATTTTAAACCAAATTCTAACTGGCTTTCTTTCCAGTTCTGAATTCCTTTCAATTCAATATTTGCAATTAAGGCATCCAAATCGTTACGGGCATGATTTAGCTGAGAACCAATTCCGCGCGTAAAATCAACAGCTGAAGCATTTTCTGGATCTTCAGCGTTCACACTTCCTAAACGATATTGCGCTAAAATATCAAAATGCTCCTTTTCTGTAGTATGAAATAAAGAACCAATTAATTTTAAAGTAAGTGTAGAAGATGCTTTGTAAGTAGTTTTCAGAGCCCCAAAATAAGTATCGTATTGATCTTTTTCTTGCCCGTCATAATATACTGAAAGTGCCATTGGCTGGTCTGCTGTACCAAAATTAGTTTGGCGCACCAAAGGTTCATATGAATATTTATTTTGAGAAATATTTCCTAAAAAGCTCATTTGCCATTTTTCAGAAATATCATAATTGATATTCGTTTGAATGTCAGCAAAAGTCGGTTTGTAATTCGTCTCTGTATCTTGGCTATTTACTAAAAGGCTATTATTTCTATAACGCACTCCAGTTACCGCTGACCATTTTTTGTTTTTAGATACTAAATCGACTGCGGCACCTCCTCCTAGAAAACTGGCTTCAAAAGCAGCACCAAATTCAGTTGGCTTGCGATAAGTAATATCTAAAACCGAAGACAATTTATCTCCAAACTTCGCCTGAAATCCGCCAGCAGAAAATTCAACATTCTGAACCAAATCTGTATTCGTAAAACTCAAACCTTCTTGCTGTCCCGAACGAATTAAAAACGGACGATAAACTTCTACTTCATTCACATAAACTAGATTTTCATCATAATTCCCGCCTCGCACCATATATTGCGAACTTAACTCATTGTTTGAATTAACACCCGGAAGCGTTTTCAAAATATTTTCGATTCCGGCATTTGCGCCTGGAATTTTCTTTATGGTTTCCGTATCAACAGAGGTAATCCCTTGAACTCGCTTTCTATTTCCAGAAGAAACAAAAACCTCTCCCATTTGCTCCTCAGAATTATTCATAATCGGATTAAAAACAAAAACTTCATTTGTTTTCAAACTAACAGTTAAACTCATCATTTTTAACGAAACGTGAGTAAAAATCAAAGAAACTTTTTTGTTTGAAGGAATTATGATTTCATAAAACCCATTCGAATCTGAATGAACAAAAGTATTCTGCCAAGAGACATTCACACCCGAAACAGGATGTTTCTCTGCATCTAAAATCAGCCCTTTAATATGGGCGTTTTGAGCTAATGCAATACAGCTGAAAAATAAAAAGAGAAAAGCGAATGTAAACCTATTTTGACTCAAAGATTTGGGGTTTTATTTTTTTTGACTTCTGAAAAAACGAGTTTCAAAGATAGTAGTATTTCCTACATTATCAACTACCTCAATTTTTAAAACGTTTTCTCCTTCTGCCAAATACTGATCATCAAAAGTATGAGTAATTCTTCTGGCTTTATTTTCGTATTCAAACAAAACCCAACTTCCGTTTAAATATCCATTATAAGACTTAATTCCCGACAAAGCATCGCCTATTGTAAAGTCAATTTTCTTTTGATCGCTAATCCATTTTCCTTCAACTGGTTTTGCAATTTTTATCACTGGCCCAATTGTATCCAAAACCAAACCATATGCACCTAATATTTTTGCCTTGGCAGTAAAAACGTCTCCTTTTCTAATGGTTCCATTATAACTTGTTCCTTTACCAATATACAGCTTGTCTCGCAATGATTCTGGATAAGTATCGTCTTTTATAGTAATTGTAAAATTAGAATGCACCGGAACCGTATCGTCATGAATAAAAACTTTGTTATTTCTAACATCAAAATTCATATTAAAATCATCATAGAAAGTTCCAGCTGGAAAGAAAACCGACATATTATCTTTCTCAAAGTTGGCATCTCTGTTATACTTAATAAAATATTTTCCGTTAACCGGCTCCGCTTCTACAAGTGGTGTTGCAGCATCAAACTCAATTGGAACGGTCACCGAATTCATGTTTCCAAAATAATCAGAAACTTCGATTTTGTAATTTGAAGTTAAATTAGGTTCTGCTTTTACAATACCACGAAGAGAATCTGTTTTTATAATACTTAAAGCAAAAGGCGTTTTCATAAAAAGCTTTTGCACACGCTGTCCAGATTTTTTATAACGAGAATAATCTATCAGAGCATTGATGTAACGCATTTCATCAAAAGAATAGGTATTAAATTGATAATTATAATTCTGATTTCCGTTTAAAAAAGTTGAAACATTAAAAACGCCATTTTTGTTATGCGAGACATCATCTGTATCTACCGCATTAATTCCGAAACCTATTTTTCCGTTAGCTTTTACTTTAGAAGCTAAATAAGTTCCATCTTTTTGAAGCACCATATTAACCAACAAAGGCTGTTTTGAAAGATTTACAGTACCATTATCCAAAGGATAAGCATATAAACTTGACAAAGTAGGCTTTTTGGTATCTTTTAAATTTTGATCAAAACCAAAGAATATCGGATTGATGACAAACTCCGTTTTAGTATCTCTTATTTCAAAATGAAGATGCGGACCTTCAGACGAACCTGTATTTCCAGAAAGGCCAATTATATCTCCTTTTGCAACAGGAAGTTCACCTGGCTTTGGAAACATTTCAATTTCATACGCCTTTTCTTTGTAATGTGTTTTTTTTACATAATCCAAAATGGCACCAGTTGGTGTTTGCAAATGTCCATAAACAGAAGTATAACCATTTGGATGCGTGATGTAAATGCATTTTCCATTTCCAAAAGTCGAAATTTTGATTCTCGAAACATATCCATCAGCAATAGCATGCACAGTTAACCCTTCTCTCTGATTGGTTTTCAAATCAAAACCAGCATGAAAATGATTAGGCCTTAACTCTCCAAAATTACCCGAAAGTTGCATCGGAATATCTAATGGAGGACGAAAATAGTCTTTAGGATATTGCGTTTGAGCAAATATAAAATTACAAATCAAAAGGGTAAAGGCAGAAAATCTCATAAGCAACATTTTTGCTAAGATAAAGAAAAATAGACCAATAAAAGCAAGAAAAAACTTATAATTATACAATTAATTGAATTACATATATTTATCTATTTTAATGTAAAAAAATCGATAAAAAATTGCATTAATAAAAAGGAATATTAACTTTGTAGGATTAAGTAATGAATAGGATGTATAATGAGTGTAATTGCAGAAATAATTGATACTCTTGAATATAAAGCCCAAAAGCTTTTTGAGAAATCAAAAGGTTTGGAGCAAAACAATCAAGTATTACGATTAGAATTAGCCAAAGCTGCGCAAATTATCCAGAAACAATCTGAGGAAATGGAAGCTTTGAAAAAGCAAAATGAAACACTTAAAATAGCCAATTCGTTACTTGGCAGCGACAATAACAAGAGAGAGACAAAGCTTAAAATAAATTCATTAATTCGCGAAATTGATTACTGTATAGCACAACTATCAGATTAATAATATGGACGGAAAGCTTAGAATTAAAATATCAATTGCAGACCGCGTTTATCCGCTTACGGTTGAGCCTAGTCAGGAAGAAGGACTTAGAAGTGCTTCTAAAAAAATTGATGCTATGATAAAGCAGTTCGAAGAAAATTACGCGGTTCGTGACAAACAAGATGTTCTAGCCATGTGTGCATTACAATTTGCATCGCAAGTAGAACAAAAACAAATTGACAACGCAATCGATGGAGAAGAGACTATCGAAAGAATTAAAAGATTAAATTCGCTTTTAGATCAATATCTCGAAAAATAAACGTTCTTTACAGAAACTAAGATACTGCCTACATTAGTTCACAATTGGTAAACTCAACACTAACAATTTAGAATGAGCAAATCGTCGCTACTATAGTATGCCCTCCATTTGGCTGGGAAACTTGAACAGTGAGTTAGCTCAAAACTTGTCTTTACGAGTTTATACAAGCAATTAATGTAGGCTTTTTTTATATATAAACCCTAACAAACATGGACATCATAACGATCATCATTGGTATTGTAGGTATTGCAGCAGGTTTTGCAATAGCTAAAATTATCGAGAAAAGTAATATTTCAAACCTAATTAAAAACGCTAAAAAAGAAGCAGCTTCAATCTTAAAAGACGCTAATTTGGAAGCTGAAAATATCAAAAAAGATAAAATTCTTCAAGCAAAAGAACGTTTTATCGAATTGAAATCAGAACACGAACAAGTTATTTTAGCAAGAGACAAAAAAGTTGCTGAAGTAGAAAAACGTGTACGCGATAAAGAATCTCAAGTTTCTAACGAACTTTCTAAAGCTAAAAAAGTTAACGACGACTTTGAGGCTAAAACTGCCGAATACAACAACAAAATTGAGGTTTTAGACAAAAAACAAGCTGAAGTTGACAAACTTCATAAAAGTCAATTACAGCAATTAGAAGTAATTTCTGGTCTTTCTGCTGAAGAAGCAAAAGAGCAATTGGTAGAAGGTTTAAAAGCTGAAGCTAAAACGAAAGCAATGTCTCATATTCAAGAAACTATTGAAGAGGCAAAATTAACTGCACAGCAAGAAGCTAAAAAAATCATCATCAACACTATTCAAAGAGTGGGAACTGAAGAAGCAGTTGAAAACTGTGTTTCTGTTTTCAACATTGAATCTGACGATGTAAAAGGACGTATTATTGGTCGTGAAGGACGTAACATTAGAGCTCTTGAAGCTGCAACTGGAGTTGAAATCATTGTTGATGATACACCAGAAGCTATCATTCTTTCTTGTTTTGATCCTGTTCGTAGAGAAATTGCTCGTTTATCTTTACACAAATTGGTAACTGACGGACGTATTCACCCAGCACGTATCGAAGAAGTTGTAGCTAAAACAGCCAAACAAATTGATGACGAAATTATTGAAGTTGGAAAACGTACCGTAATCGACTTAGGAATTCACGGTTTACACCCAGAATTAATTAAAGTGGTGGGTAGAATGAAATACCGTTCTTCTTACGGACAAAACTTATTACAACACTCAAGAGAGGTTTCTAAACTTTGCGGTATCATGGCTGCAGAATTAGGATTAAACGTAAAACTAGCTAAAAGAGCTGGTTTATTACACGATATCGGAAAAGTGCCAGATACAGAAAGTGATTTACCACACGCCCTTTTAGGTATGCAATGGGCTGAGAAATATGGTGAGAAGGAAGAGGTTTGCAATGCAATCGGAGCTCACCACGATGAGATTGAAATGAAATCTTTGTTATCTCCAATTATTCAAGTTTGTGATGCCATTTCTGGAGCTAGACCAGGTGCAAGACGTCAGGTTCTTGATTCTTACATCCAGCGTCTTAAAGATCTTGAAGATGTAGCTTACGGATTCAGCGGTGTTAAAAATGCTTATGCAATTCAAGCTGGTAGAGAACTTCGTGTAATTGTAGAAAGTGAAAAAGTTTCTGACGACAATGCAGCAAACTTATCTTTTGAAATTTCACAAAAAATTCAAACAGAAATGACATATCCTGGACAAGTAAAAGTTACAGTTATTAGGGAAACAAGAGCTGTAAATATTGCTAAATAATCTTAGGAACATATATAAAAAATAAAGGCTGTCAATTGACAGCCTTTATTTTTATATCTCTATTTAAGTTTTACATATCATTAAAAACGATTTTAAAACTGGTACCCACTCCTACTTCACTTTCTACTTCAACCGTTCCTTTCATAGCCTCAATTTGATTTCTTGTAATATACAACCCGATACCTCGAGCTTCTTCGTGTTTATGAAAGGTTTTATACATTCCGAATATTAAATCGCCATAAACCTTTAAATCGATTCCTAGACCATTATCTGAAATCTTAAGCGATTTAAAGCCTTCTGGCTCTATTGCAAAATCAAAAGTAATTATCGGATCACGATCCGGATGTGCATATTTAATTGCATTTGTTGTAAAATTCAGCAAAACACTTTCCATATACGCCGGATTAAAATTTATCGTAAGATACTTCGGAACGTTGTTTATTATCGTTACTTTTCGTTGTTTATCATAACCTTTAATAGTCGAAATTGTCTTCTCGATATACTCACAAAGCTTTAACGGAACTACTGCAATATTAATATTGCTTTGCGTTTTTACAATTTGGGTAAGATTTGAAATAGTCTCATTGAGATCGTTGGAAACAGCTCGCAAGTATTCCAGCATTTCAGCTACAGTTTGCTTACTAACATCAGCATCGATAAGATCTAAAATCGATTTTATGTTCCCGGCCTGTGTATTTAAATTGTGCGAAACAATATGCGAAAAATTCAATAAACGACTGTTTTGATCGCTATACAATTTCATCGTTTTTAAAAGTTCCAGCTCTTTTTCTTTTTGCGCCGACACATCTGTATGGGTTCCAATTACACGTAGAGGCTTTCCATTTTCATCCCGTTTAATCACTTTTCCCCGATCCAAAATCCATTTGTAATTTCCACTGGAAGTCATTACACGATGATAATTTTCATAAAACGGAATCTTATTATCAAAATGTTCATGAATATCGGAGTAATATTTTGGTAGATCATCAGGATGAACGATTTTATCCCAACGTTCTGGATCATCAAAAATATCGGTAGATTCCAGTTCTAAAATTTTAAGAGACAAGGAGGAATAAAAAACACTATTAGTAACCATATCCCAGTCCCAAATTCCAACCGTAGAAGCATCCAGAGCAAATTGAAAACGTTCTTCAGAAATCTTAAGTTTCTCTTCTTTATCTTTCAATTCCGTAATATCCGAAACATGTCCATAGAAAATTACATTTCCATTTGCAGAAGATTCTGTTTTAGAAGAAACCCTAAACCAACGCATTCCTTTTTTTGGAAGAACAGCTCTAAACTCAATTTCCCAAGGTTTTATTTCTTTTCTAGCTTTGACTAAAGACTGAAAAAAAAGCTCGCGATCCTGTGGTAGAATTCGATCGTAAACTATAAACTTCATGTCATTATTAAAATCCACTGCTGAAAGTTCAAATATTTCATCGGCCGATTTACTTACAAGTGGAAAGGTGTAATTATTATCAGCATCACTAACAAACTGAAAAAGCAGGTCGGGCATTTCGGCCAACAATTTTTTATAAAAATTATTTACCTCCAAGCAATCGTCATTTCCATATAAATCAAAAACCATATACTACTTTTTTATGTAAATAAGATATTGAGAACTTATGCGAGAGAAGCAAAACAAAACATCATATTTTGCTATATTTAATTCCTTTTAACGCAAATTTTTAACACAATATATAAATTTTCAAAACAAAAAACGCACAATACGATAAAAAATTATTTTCTCGGATGAAAACTATGCATAACCTCTTTTAAAAAACTGCGATCCAGATGAACATAAATTTCTGTTGTTGTAATAGATTCATGCCCTAACATTAATTGAATTGATCTCAAATCTGCACCATTTTCAAGCAGATGTGTAGCAAAAGAATGGCGTAATGTATGCGGACTTATATTCTTCTTCAACCCCATTTTTTGTGCAAGATCTTTAATGATAGTAAAGACCATCGCACGTGTTAACTGATTTCCTCTTCTATTCAAAAATAAAGTATCTTCTGCTCCTTTTTTTATATTGAGATTACAACGAATTGCATTTCTATAAATATCAATATATTTCTGAGTTAATGATCCTATCGGAACAAACCTTTCCTTGTTTCCTTTACCCGTAATTTTAATAAAACCTTCATCAAAAAACAGATCTGATATTTTTAGCGAAATCAACTCAGAAACACGAAGTCCACAGCCATAAAGAGTTTCCAGCATGGCGCGGTTTCGCTCGCCTTCGTTGGTGCTTAAATCGATGTTTTCAATCAAAGCGTCAATTTCCTGAAGCGATAAAGTATCGGGTAATTTACGGCCTGTTTTTGGGGCTTCAATTAATTCTAAAGGATTATCATTTCGATAATCTTCAAAAACCAGATAATTGAAGAAACTTTTGAGTCCAGAAATTATCCTTGCCTGCGATCTCGGATTTACTTCTTTAGCGACCGAATAAATAAATTGCTGTAATGTTTCATCTGAAATTTTTATTGGCGAAACATCTATTTGATTGGTTTCTAAAAAAAGGCACAAACGTTCGATATCAAAGCCGTAGTTCTCAATCGTATTTTTAGACAAACCTCTCTCAATCCTCAAATACGACTGATAATCTTTTATGTATCTGCTCCAATTCATATTTACAAAGTAAGTAATTTTTTGGCATAAAAAAACCTTCCTGTTTAAGGAAGGCTTTTGAAATATTTTGAAATTCAGATTAGAATTTATAAGCAGCAGTTATAGCTAAAACACTGTTTTTTGGGCTATCATAATACTCATCCCAAGTGTCAGCATCATTATCTGCAATATTAGATAACCCCACAGTATAACGAGCGCCAACTGAAAAATTATCTGTAAAGTTATATCCAACTCCAAAATTAAACCCAGTATCAACAGATTTAAAACCATCTTTAACATCTTCTCCTTCGCTTTTCGCAGAAACTAAAAATCCTAATTGTGGTCCAGCTTCAACGGTAAATTGTTTAGTAACGTAAAATTTAGCTAAAACAGGAACATTAATATAGTTTAATTTAGTATCAAAATCTCTATTGCCAAATTCAAGTTTAGCACCTTGAGTAGAAAACAAAAGCTCTGGCTGAATAGACAATCTCTCGATAACTTTAATTTCAGCAAAACCTCCTATTTGAAAACCAACTAAAGAGTTCGCATCATAATAGTTACCACCAGCAAAACTTGTTATATTAAGACCTCCTTTTATTCCAAATCTTGTTTCCTGAGCATTTGAGAATGCAAAAGCCATAATTGCAATGGCAGATAAAATAATTTTTTTCATTTTAATTTGTTTTGGGTTAAATTAATCACATCAAATATAAAAATATTCTTCATAAATCTATATTAGGTTTTTAACAAATAAAATAGTAAATATTAGAGTAATTGTTAATTTTGAATTAAGCCAATTTAAAAATTAGAATTTCCATAATACAAAAAGCCTCTTCATTTTAGCGAAGAGGCTTTTAAAAAACACTTGATTAACTAAATACTTAGAAGTGTAAAGCGAAACCAACGTTGAATTGGAAAACATCTTTATAGTCATTCAAACCAATATTGTAACGTAGACCTGGTTCAACAGAAACATTTTTTCCAAGAAACCAAGCATAGCCACCTTGTAAACCAACAAAAGAAGGGTTTTCATCATAACCTTTTATACTAGCTCCAGTATAAGAAGCCTCTAAAGGAAATTTATTTAATAAATAATACTTTGCCCCTACTTTATAAGAAAATGCATTGTCACTGTGTCCAAAATCATTATAGCCAAGACCAACTTTAACTGCTAGATTATCAGCTACAAAATATCCTCCTTCTGCTCCTAATCCCCAAGTAGTTTCTCCATCAACACTCGATAATGAGAATCCTGTATTACCTACATTGGTAGCTCCAAAAGAAGTATTAGTTTCAATTAACCATTTTCCTTTTGCTGTTTGTTCTTGAGCATTTGCCCATCCGAAAGTCATTACTGCAATAGCAGCCAAAACAATTTTTTTCATAATTTTTAAAATATTATTTGATTAATATTCGACAAAACTAAGATTAGACTTACAAAAAATGCTCCGCGATAAGTTTAAAAAGTATTAGAATAAGACAAAAATAAAATCGATATAGACCAATTGAAAATCAAAGCTTTGAAAGAAGAAAAGAAGTTTTTCTAAATTGAAAAAACAGTTTGAGTGGGAATTTTAGTAATTATTTAATCAAAATTATAATGCAATAAAATGCTAAATATGTAGTTTTGAACTTTAAATAACATTTTAAAATACCAATTTTTAAAAACCTTTTTATGAAGAAAATACTTTTAGCAGCTGTTTTGTTTCTAGCAACATCAGCAGCAGTACAAGCACAATTACTAAAATTAGGAGTAAAAGCAGGGGTTAACTTTGCAAGCCAAACTGGAGATTTTCCAGATCAAATCGATAAAGAAGGAATCACTAGCTACCACGCTGGTTTAGTTGCAGAAGTAAAATTATTAGACAAGTTTTCTATTCAACCAGAGCTATTGTACTCTACTACAGGTGCATCTTATAAATTTAGCGATGTGAGTGAAGATGTTAAAAATGAACTAGGTTATATCGCTATTCCTGTAATGGCTAAATTTTACTTAAACAACACTTTCAGCTTAGAAGTTGGTCCGCAAGCTTCTTTCTTAGTAAGTGAAAGAAATGATTTCGATGTTAAAAATGGTGAAACATTCGAATTCGGTGTAAATGCAGGTTTAGGCGTTAAACTTACTGAAAACATCTTTTTACAAGGTCGTTATGGTTTAGGTTTGACAGAGGCTTCTAAAAATGCAGATATCAAAAACTCTGTATTCCAGATTTCTGCTGGATTCATGTTCTAAAAAATATATCACATACTTTTACAAAAACCGCTCTATTTATTAGTGCGGTTTTTTTATTTTTACACAGCTCAATGACAATTGCAAAAATCAATAGCAATGTCAATATCTCAAAACAAAACATACACATATGAAAATCTGCATTATCAACGGACCCAACTTGAATCTTTTAGGAAAACGTGAACCAGACGTTTACGGAAGCCAAACTTTTGAAGATTATTTTGAAACGTTGAAACAAAAATTCCCAAACATCGAACTTTCGTATTATCAAAGTAATATTGAAGGCGAATTAATTGGTAAAATTCAAGAATGCGGTTTTAGTTATGATGGAATTATTCTAAATGCAGGCGCATACACGCATACTTCTATTGGTTTGGGAGATGCGATGAAATCCGTTACAACTCCTGTAATAGAAGTTCATATTTCTAATACTTACGCTAGAGAAAGTTTTAGACATCAGTCGTATTTATCCGGAAATGCCAAAGGTGTTATTCTAGGATTTGGTTTAAAAAGTTACGAATTAGCGATTCAGTCATTTTTGTAATTTTTTTAAACAAATGTCATCCTAAGCGAAGTCGAAAGCTAATGGAAACCAGATGAGGCTTCGACTTGGCTCAGCCTGACAAACAAGTCAGTAGTTTCTTATCGAATTTAACAAATTATTAGTAACCTCATTTTCAACTTCTTTTATTTTTGTGAGAGAAACCACTTTCATGAGAAACTATACTTTACTCGCTTTTTTATTATTTTCTATTTCTAATTTCGCTCAAATCAAAGGAACTGTAACCGATGAAAAGGGAAATCCGCTTCCATTTGTTTCTATTTTTCAAGAAGGCACCTATCACGGCACCACTTCTAACGAACAAGGAAAATATCAGCTTAACGTAAAAGAAATTGCGGGAAGCACAATAATTTTTCAATATTTAGGCTATAAAACTCAAAAGAAAATTGTTCTCGCAGCAACAACAACAGTCATTTTGGATGTTCAGCTCCAAGAAGAAAGCTTCGCATTAAATGAAGTTGTGATTGATCCTAAAAATAATCCCGCAAATGCAATTATAAAAAGTGCCATTGCCAATAAAAAAGAAAACTCAGATAAAACAGGAAGATATACCGCCGACTTTTATTCGAAAGGAATGCTTAAAGTCAAAGATCTTCCTAAAAAAATTCTAGGCAAAAAAGTAGAATTGGGCAGCGATATGGGTGCTAATTTAGATTCGACAGGAGCAGGAATTTTATATTTATCTGAAACAATATCTAAAGTTAGTCTTGAAAAACCAAACAAGTTTAAAGAAAACATTATAGCTTCTAAAATTTCTGGAAATAACCGTGGCTACAGTTACAATACAGCAGCATTATCCAATTATGATTTTTATGATAATGCTTTAGATTTTGATGTTAAACTCATCTCTCCTATCGCAGACAATGCTTTTAATTACTACAAATACAAATTAGAAAGCACTTTTTACGACGATAACAATCAGCAGATTAATAAAATTAAAGTCATTCCGAAACGCGATAAAGAACCCGTTTTTGAAGGTTACATTTATATTGTAGACGATAGTTTTGCCATTTATGCCATCGATTTAGATATCAAAGGGTATAGAATGAAAAATGAATTTACTGAAATAATGAATCTAAAACAGAGTTTCAGTTATAACTCCAAAAATAAAATATGGTCCAAAAATGCACAGACACTTTCTTTTAATGCGGGTATTTTTGGCGTAAAGTTTTCTGGAAATTTCAATTATGTTTATTCGAATTATGAATTTCCAGCATCGTTTGAAAAGAAAACTTTCGGAAACGAACTGGTGGCTTTTGACCTCAATGCGAATAAAAAAGATGATGCTTTCTGGAATGAAATTCGTCCGATTCCGTTAACTATGGAAGAAAGCAATGATTACACCAAAAAAGACAGTTTGCAAACCATTAGAAAATCAAAAAAACATACCGATTCTCTAGACGCAAAAAACAATAAATTTAAAGTTTGGGATGTTTTAATGGGTTATGATTATAAAAACACCTTCAAGAAATATTCTTTTGATTATAAAGGTTTGCTAAATATTTCTTCTTTAAGTTTTAATACGGTTCAGGGTTTCAATCTCGATTCTGGTTTCTCTTTTAAAAAATGGGATGAGGAAAAAGGAACAAACACTTCAATAAGCACCACTTTTAATTACGGCTTTTCGGATGAACGTTTTCGTGCCATTGGCGAATTCAGCCATCGATTCAACACGATCAATTACTCTACAATTTGGGGTTCAGGCGGAACAAAAACAGCGCAATTTAATAGCGCACAACCTATTTCTAATTTGATCAACTCTATAAGTTCTTTGTTTTTTAAAGACAACTATATGAAGCTGTACAACTTAGAATTTGTTGAAATCAATTACGGTCAAGATATTGCGAATGGAGTAAATCTTACCGGAAAAATTGGCTACGAACAACGCAAACCACTTTTTAACACCACCGATTATTCGTTCTTTAAAAAAGAGGATCTTTATTCTTCCAATAATCCGTTGGCTCCAGACGATTTTACAACTCCCGCTTTTGATCAGCATCACTTGTTTAAAGCGCTTGTGACAACGAGAATCAACTTTGGCAACAAATACATTTCAAGACCAGACGGCAGATTTAATTTTAAAGATGATAAATATCCGACCGTTTATTTAGCATTCGAAAAAGCATTCGCGACAAGCGAAAAAAAGTACGAATACGAAAGAATAGGTGCTTCTATTCAATATGATTTATCTCTTGGAAATAAAGGTCTTTTAGGAACCAATTTTAGAGGAGGCAAGTTCTTTAATGCAAAAAATATTTCGTTTATCGATTACAGACATTTCAACGGAAACCAAACCCATATAGGAACAAGCGAACGTTATTTGAATGTTTTTAATATGATGCCATACTATTCAAACAGTACAAATGACAGTTATTTTGAAATGCATACTGAATACAATGACACTGGTTTTATCATGAATAAAATTCCGTTATTGAATCTTTTAAAATCGACTATGAATATTGGTTTTCATGCTTTAGCGATTCCAGACAAAAAACCATATTCTGAATTCACTGTTGGTTTAGACAATTTAGGTTTCGGAAAATTTAAATTATTCAGAGTAGATTATGTGCATTCTTATCAAGGAGGAATTCGGCAAAATGGTGTTGTCTTTGGGTTGAAGATTTTGAATGCGTTAGATTAAAAAAAAGATTCTAAGGTTCTAAGGTTCTGAGATGCTAAGATTCTAAGTTTTCTTTTAGTACTTAATATTAATTTTGTCAGGCTAAGCGAAGTCGAAGCCCGCGCAAAGATTTTCAATCTTAAAAAAAATCTGCTTAATTTATAATCTTGTTTTAACTAGATTGTAAATTAAGCAGATTTATAAATTAATCTTTGTCAAAGTTTAAAACTTTGACAAAGAAAAAAACTTAGCATCTTAGCATCTCAGAACCTTAGCATCTTTAACAATGATAATCATCTGGTTCAATATGAATCAAAACATTTCCTAACTGCGGAATTTGTTCTTTTAAAGTATCTTGCAATTTATGAGACAAATCATGTCCTTCTTTTACTGAAATTTTTGCCGAAACTATGGCGTGAAGATCAACATGATAACGCATTCCTGCTTTACGAATAAAACATTTTTCGGTTCCAAGAATTCCTTGAACAGTTAAAGCGACAACACGAATTTCTTCTACTAAATCGTCATTTAGATTTTCATCCATGATTTCGCCAAGCGCTGGTCTGAAAATTTTATAACTGTTATATAAGATAAAAAAAGCGGCAAAAAGCGCAGCCCAATCATCTGCAGATTCGTAACCTTTGCCCATAATTAAGGCAATTGAAATTCCGATAAAAGCAGCCACAGAAGTAATGGCATCACTTCTATGATGCCAAGCATCGGCTGCTAAAGACGAACTATTTGTTTGCTTACTTCTTTTCATTACCAAACGAAAAGAATACTCTTTCCAGATAATAATTGCGCCTAAAACATATAGAGTCCAGGATTTCGGTAAATCGTGCGAAGTCCCAATATTGGCAATACTTTCGTAGCCAATAATTGTTGCTGAAGTAATTAAAAATCCAACAACCAAAAACGTAATAAGAGGTTCTGCGCGACCATGACCATAAGGATGATTTTCGTCTGCCGGTTTATTCGAATATTTGATTCCAAACAGCACCAAGAAGGACGCAAATATATCTGTCGTCGATTCAATCGCATCTGCAATCAAGGCATAAGAATTGCCAAAAAAACCTGCAAGACCTTTTACAAGGGCCAAGCAGGTGTTTCCAACTATACTAAAGATAGTAGCTTTTATAGCTTTTTGTTCGTTTGTCATTTAGACTATTTTTTTTTCGCCACGAATTCTCGAATTATTTTTTATAATCTTTGAAAATAAAAATTTGTGAATTCAAGGCTATCAACTTTTTAAGCTCTCACGATTTTTGCGCCGATTGCTCTCAAACGCTCGTCGATACGCTCGTATCCACGGTCGATTTGTTCGATATTCTGGATCGTGCTTGTTCCTTTTGCAGAAAGCGCCGCAATCAATAATGAGATTCCTGCACGAATATCAGGAGAAGACATTGTAGTTGCTTTCAATTGAGATTCGAAATTATGCCCCATAACCACAGCTCTGTGCGGATCACATAACATAATTTTTGCTCCCATATCGATTAATTTATCCACGAAGAACAAACGGCTTTCGAACATTTTTTGGTGAATTAAAACGTCTCCTTTTGCTTGCGTTGCCACGACTAAAACGATACTTAATAAGTCAGGTGTAAATCCTGGCCATGGAGCATCAGCAATAGTTAAGATAGAACCGTCGATATCTGTTTTCACTTCATATCCATCTTTGTGAGCAGGAATGTAAATATCGTCGTTACGTTTTTCGATTGTGATACCCAATTTTCTGAAAGTATTCGGAATCAAACCTAAATTTTCCCAGCTTACATTTTTGATTGTGATTTCGCTTTTTGTCATAGCTGCAAGACCAATCCAAGAACCAATTTCGATCATATCTGGTAAAATTCTGTGCTCGCAACCTCCAAGGCTTTCAACACCTTCGATAGTCAATAAGTTAGATCCTACTCCAGTGATTTTTGCTCCCATAGAGTTTAGCATTTTACACAATTGCTGTAAATATGGCTCACAAGCAGCGTTGTAAACTGTAGTTGTTCCTTTTGCTAAAACTGCTGCCATTACAATATTTGCAGTTCCAGTTACAGAAGCTTCGTCTAAAAGCATATCTGTTCCAGTTAATCCCTCTTTTGGAGATTCTACTCCGTAAAAATGATCTTCTCTGTTATATCTAAATTTTGCTCCAAGGTTAATAAAACCTTCAAAGTGTGTATCTAATCTACGACGACCGATTTTATCTCCTCCTGGTTTTGGAATATATCCTTTTCCGAAACGAGCCAAAAGCGGACCAACAATCATAATAGAACCACGAAGCGCTCCTCCTTCTTTTTTAAAAGCTTCAGTTTCTAAATATCCAACATTAACTTCGTCAGCTTGAAAAGTGATCGAACCTGGTTCGTTACGTTGAATTTTTACCCCTAAATTACCCAACAAAGTGATTAATTTATTGATGTCTATAATGTCAGGAATGTTATTAATTTTTACTTTCTCTCCTGTTAGAAGCACGGCACATAAAATTTGTAATGCCTCATTTTTTGCTCCTTGCGGAGTGATTTCTCCTTTTAAAGGAGTTCCTCCTTCGATTTTAAAAATTCCCATAGATCTTGTTTAGGTTCTTTCAAAGTTTCTAAGATTCTGAGATTCTAAGATTCTAAGTAAAAAAACTCAGCAACTTAGTAGCTTAGTAGCTTAGCAGCTTTTTTTATATTTTTGTTTTTGTTTATTTTTTAAGCATCTAAGTAAAAAAACTTAGCAACTTAGGGGCTTAGCCTCTTAGCACCTTTTTTTACTTTTGATTATTATTTTTTTGAAATGTCTTTTTTTGACCGCCTTTATTATTGTTTTTGTTATTCTGAGTTTTCGGCTGTATACCAGAAGCTGTTTTATTAGACATGCGTTTATTGGTACGCATTAAATCTGTAGTGTTTAACAGTTCTTCAGTACTGTGCAATAAATTGATTTTGCCTCCCGATAATTCATATAAATGTTCAAAAATTACATCGTCTTTTACGGTGTCTTTGTTCCAGCTCAAAAACGATTTTTTCATGTGGTTGGCGATTACCATGATCAGTGCATTTTTCATTTCGCCTTCTTCCCATTTATTGGCAACATCAATCATATATTTGATATTATTACCATAAAATCTATATTTTGGAAAGTTCTGCGGATACTGCAAAGCATCTGGTTTTAGCTCCAAAACTTCTCTTGACGGAATCGGGTATGGTGATTCTACATTAAGTTTAAAATCAGACATAATAAAAAGCTGATCCCAAAGTTTATGCTGAAAATCTGGAACATCACGCAAATGCGGATTCAGACTTCCCATAACCTGAATGATGTATTTTGCGGCTTTATTGCGCGTTTCATCATCTTCGATTGCAGTTGCCTGATCAATCAATTTTTGCAAATGACGACCGTACTCCGGAATAATTAAACGCTGTCTTTCAGAATTGTATTCTAAATTGAAAACAACGTCACTTGCGGCTTCTCTTTTATATTTTTCGATCATAAGTTTATAATGAAACTATACCTTCTATTGTAGAAACTTCTTTGTATTTACTGATTACATCATCTGAGCTGTGCATAGTAACATCTACAGAAACGCTGGTAAATTTACCAGTTTTTGATTTTGTTGTTTTAATCACCGCTCCCATTCTATCGAAAGCTTTTTCAACACGCTCTACATTATCTGCTACAGAAGGTACAATAAATTTGTACAAATATTCTGCCGGCCAAGTGTTTGCGTTATCAAGCTCCACTTTTAATCTTTCGTAAAATTCGGCTGTATTTTTTTCTTTATCGTTCTCCATTTGTAATTAAAAATAAACGCAAATATACGGTTTTTGATTTTAGATTTCTGAGTTTAGATTTTAGAATTTTTTCGGGGTTAAAACTTTGTTTTAAAGGGACAAAGTTACAAAGGCTCAAAGGTGCATAGAAAAAAGTATTCGAAGATTATTTCTTTGTAAAATTTACGCTTATATTTGAGAAAATAATCCACAGAAATCTCTCGCAAAGTCGCAGAGTCGCAAAGTTTTTTTTTACTAATTAAGCTTTTAAGAAATTACTTTGCGTCTCTGCGACTTTGCGAGATTAAAAAATACTACAATGAAAAAACTCCTTTTACTTTTTATCGCTTTAACAATAAATTCAATTCAAGCACAAGAAGTCAAAACCTTAACCTATTTCCAAAATGACACTTTAAAACTGGATTTAGATCTATATCTGCCTAAGAAAAAAGCTGGCGAAAAAATTCCGTTGATCATGTTCGCTTTCGGTGGTGGATTTTCTGGCGGAGAACGAACAAGCGAAAAAGAATTCGGAAAATTTATGGCTCAAAACGGTTATGCCGTTGCCAGTATTTCGTACAGTTTATATATGAAAGGAAAAGATTTTGGATGCAAAGGAACTTTAATCGAAAAAATAAAAGCAATACAAATTGGTGTGAGCGACATGTGGCAGGCGACAGCTTTCTTAGTTGAGAATGCTGACAAATATAATCTTGACACTTCAAAAATCTTTATTTCTGGAATTAGCGCTGGGGCAGAAATTGGTTTTCACGCTTCGTTCTGGGATTATAAATTAATGAATCTATACAAAAGCAATCTGCCTGATAACTTTAAATACAAAGGTTTCATTGGAGGTTCGGGAGCGATTCAGGATATTAATTTGATTACAAAAGAAAAAGCAATTCCGATGTTATTGGCGCACGGAAGCAATGATGATACGGTTCCATACGCTGCAGGTTCACATCGCTCTTGTCCAACAAATGCTTCTGGCTGGTTGATTCTTTTTGGTTCTTATGCCGTTTATAATCAAATGAACGATTTGCATAAAGACATCGAACTGATTACTTTCTGCGGTGGCGGACATGAATTTTCCGGCTATCTTTTTCACGAAGGACAACAATATGTTTTAGATTTTGTGAATGACGTTCTGAAGGGCAAAAAATTCCAATCACATTTGATTATGCCTTCTAAAAATGGAAAAAGTTCTGAGAAGTATTTGTTTTGTGAGTAATTCTAAAAATAAAGACAATGAATGTTTCTTATAAAAATTTTGAAATTGAAGTTATTGACGATAAAAATTATATTTTAAATTCAAGCAATAATTTACATCAATATCAAAAAGTTTATTGTGAAGAAAATGAATTTCGCTCTAGTAGTAAGCACGCTGTCATTATTAAAGAACATGGAATCGAGATTTCAAGTGCGATAATTTGTGAAACTGAGGGCGCAACAGGAATACATGAAAACTCATGCATTATTGAAGATGATAAAATATGGATTCTAGTTTCCAATAAAATTTACTGTTTAAAGATTCCTTCATTAGAAATTATATGGCAAAAAGAGTTTGATCAATTCACCAACTTTTGTCTTTACAAACTTGAAGAAGATTTCCTTATTCATGGAGAATTGGAAATTTTCAGAATAACAAAAAATGGAGAGATTATTTGGAGTTTTGGAGGAAGAGATATTTGGGTAAATCCTGAAGGCAGTGAAGAGCTTACTATTAAAGATAATGTTATACTTTTAGTAGATTTTGAATCTAATAGATATATTCTTGATTTTGATGGAAAATTATTAGAAGACATCCCAAAACAATAAGAAAGAAATAGATACAGATATTTGGCTAAAGCCAAGATCTACAAATCATTCAACCCGTTGGTTAAAACCCACGGCAATTCAAATAAAAATTGCTCCAACGGAGCAAAATATTTATTGAAAATACAATTTTTACCACATATCAAAAAGCTCCGGAGGAGCGACATATAAATTACTAAAAGTTTGTCGCTCCGCTGAAGTTTTATATTTGTAATGCAAATTTTTTCTTGATTTCCTGCAAGGTTTTCAAAACCTTGTAGGTATTATTTTTCTCTTTTCACCTATTAATAAGTCATATTTAGAAACCTACAAGGTTTTAAAAACCTTGCAAGAGAAAAAAACACAAAATAATTCCAAAAACAAAACCATCTCTCCTTTTTAGCCCTGATGGAAGCGGAAATCCTTTTGCTTTTTCCTTTAAAAAGCAAAAGATTGCAGCGTACAGCAGGAACCCATGACTAGAAAAAATGCCAAATCTTTCGCTTCAAGCAAATATTCTTTTTAATTATAAATAAGTTTAGGTAAATTTGCGCTTTATTTTTAGAATAGTGCAAAAAGAAATTATAGTCTTGCTTGGCGGACCTGGTACTGGAAAATCAACACTTATTAACGAATTGGTAGCTCGTGGCTTTTGCTGCTATCCAGAAATCTCTAGACAGGTTACCATGAAAGCGCAAGAACAAGGCATTGAGCAGTTGTTTCTAGAACAGCCTCTTTTGTTTAGCGAAATGCTATTGGAAGGTCGTATCGATCAATATAAAAATGCTCTTGAAGAACCTGATAATGTGGTTTTTATTGACAGAGGAATTCCAGATGTGGTAGCTTATATGGATTATATTGGCGATGAATATCCGGAAAGTTTCGTTAAAGCATGCGAAGATTATAAATATTCTAAAACTTTTATTTTACCGCCTTGGGAAGAAATTTACCAAAGTGATTCTGAACGTTATGAAAATTTTGATCAGGCAGTAAAAATCCAAGAGCACCTTGTTGAAACTTACAAAAAATATGGTTACGAACTGATTGAAGTTCCTAAAGATACAGTTGAAAACAGAATTCTTTATATCTTAGACAAAATTTAGCGGTATGGTTTAAAGTTGCAAAACTAGAAACTGTTTTCTAAATTTTTAACTTTAAAACCAAAGCAATGCTCGGAGCACAGGATATTCTTCTAAAATACTGGAAACACGACAGTTTTAGACCGTTGCAAAAAGAAATTATCGATTCGGTTCTGGAAGGACAGGATACTTTTGCCGTACTTCCTACGGGCGGCGGAAAATCAATTTGTTTTCAGGTTCCGGCCATGATGCAAGAAGGAATCTGTCTCGTTATTTCGCCTTTGATTGCCTTAATGAAAGACCAGGTGATGAATCTGCAGAAAAGAGACATCAAAGCAATTGCGCTTACGGGCGGAATTCATACCGAAGAATTGATTGATCTTTTGGATAATTGCCAGTACGGAAATTATAAATTCCTCTACTTATCGCCAGAGCGTTTGCAATCGGATTGGATTCTGGAACGTATTAAAAACCTGCCTATCAATTTAATTGCTATTGACGAAGCGCATTGTGTTTCGCAGTGGGGTCATGATTTTAGGCCTGCGTATCTTAAAATTTCGGAATTGAAAAAGTTCTTTCCGAAAATTCCGTTTTTAGCTTTGACCGCTACAGCAACTCCGAGAGTTATTGAAGATATTAGAACGCAGTTAGAATTAAAAAATCCAAGACACTTTCAGCAGTCGTTTGAGCGAAAAAATATCGCTTACATGGTTTTTGAAGTGGAAGATAAATTATACCGCACCGAACAGATTCTTAAAAAAAATCCGCAGCCTTCTATTATATATGTGCGAAATCGCAAAGGGTGTTTAAACATGTCTTCGCAATTGCAATCGTTAGGTTTTACATCAACTTACTATCACGGCGGACTTTCATCTAAAGAAAAAGACAAAAACATGCAGTTGTGGATGTCTGAGCAGGCGCAAGTTATTGTTGCCACGAATGCGTTTGGAATGGGAATTGACAAAGACAATGTAAAAACCGTTATTCATACACAACTTCCAGAAAACTTAGAAAATTATTATCAAGAATCTGGGCGCGCAGGACGAAATGGCGCAAAAGCTTTTTCGGTTCTTTTGTATAACAATTCAGATTCTATTCAGACCGAGCAGCAATTTTTAAATATTTTGCCAGACAAAAAGTTTCTGAAAACGATGTACAACAAACTTTGCAACTACTTTCAGATTGCTTACGGAGAAGGTTTAGACGAAACTTTTTCTTTCAAACTGAATCATTTTTGCAACAAATACGACTTCCCTACTCTTAAAACCTATAATGCTTTACAGTTTCTGAATCAGCAGGGAATTATTACCATGTCTCAGGAGTTTTCAGAAAAAATCAATATTCAGTTTTTGATCGAATCTAAAGAAGTCATTCGATACATGAGTTTAAACCCAAATGACGAAGAAATCATTTTGGCCATTCTAAGAACTTACCCGGGAGTTTATGAGGTAAAATCTAACTTAAACCTGGGATTGATTGCTAAAAAATCAAATCGTTCTGAAGAACAGGTTCTTGCTGTTTTAGAAAAATTAAAAGAAAAAGAAATTATTGAATATAAATCTAAAAATAACGACGCTACAATTTTGTTTAATGAAGTCCGTGAAGATGACCATACTATAAATAGAGTTTCGAAATATTTAGAAAAACAGAATGAAGTTAAAAAAGAACAGCTTTTATCGGTTCTTCATTATATAAAAGACAATAAAACCTGCAAAAACAGATTGGTTTTGGATTATTTTGGAGAAGAAACAAAAGAAAACTGTGGCATCTGTTCGTACTGCATTACACTAAAAGGAAAAATTACCGAGGCCGATTCCATTGCAGATAAGATTTTATCTTTACTCAGAACCGCTTCTCTGACTTCTAGAGAAATAGAAAATCAGATAAAAATGGACACAAAAGACATTTTATCGGTTCTTCAGGAATTGCTCGAAAACAATCATATCATTATACAAGCGAATAATAAATACACTTTAAAATCATAATGGAGAAATTGAGAATTATATTTATGGGAACGCCAGAATTTGCCGTTGGCATTTTGGATACCATTATTAAAAATAACTATGATGTTGTTGGCGTAATTACTGCTGCAGATAAACCAGCAGGACGCGGACAAAAAATAAAATATTCGGCTGTAAAAGAATATGCACTCGCTAACAATCTTACTTTGTTACAGCCAACCAATTTAAAAGACGAAAGTTTCTTAGCCGAACTAAAAGCTTTAAATGCCAATTTACAAATTGTAGTTGCTTTTAGAATGCTGCCAAAAGTAGTTTGGGAAATGCCGAGTTTAGGAACTTTTAATCTTCATGCTTCTTTATTGCCAAATTATCGTGGGGCCGCTCCTATTAACTGGGCTATTATTAATGGCGAAACTAAAACTGGAGTTACGACTTTCTTTATTGATGATAAAATTGATACCGGTGCCATGATTTTAAATTCGGAGATCAATATTGAGCCAGAAGAAACGGCAGGTCAATTGCACGATCGTTTAATGGAATTAGGAAGCACTACTGTAATTGACACTTTAAAAGTTATTGAAAGCGGAAATGTTACCACAACAATCCAAGAAGACAACGACGATATTAAAACCGCTTATAAATTAAATAAAGAAAACTGCAAAATCGACTGGACAAAATCTGGTGCAGAGATTAATAACCTAATTCGAGGATTAAGTCCGTATCCTGCATCTTGGTGTTTTTTAAAAGATCAAAATGAAGAATTAAACATCAAAATTTACGAAGCCAAACTAGTCTCAGAATCACACTCTTATGAGATTGGAAAGCTAATTAGCACTAAAAAAGAAATCAAGATTGCAATAAAAGAAGGCTTTATTCAGTTATTAAGTCTACAATTTCCAGGAAAAAAGAGAATGCTTGCTTCAGAATTATTAAATGGGGTGAGTTTTTCAGAAGCTGCAAAAGTGTATTAAGGTCAGTAAAACAGGGGTTTGTACCTGTTTTTCATCGATGAACAACACTCTTTATGAACAAAAAAAGCAAGTTATTAACAATTTTTGCTAAAAATAAAGAAAACACTTGCACGCAACGGATTTCCTACTAAATTTGTGTATTAACAATTTTTTTTAACCAACAATTAATAACTAATTATTATGAACAAATCAGAATTAATCGATGCTATCGCTGCTGATGCAGGAATTACAAAAGCTGCGGCGAAATTAGCTTTAGAGTCTTTTTTAGGTAATGTAGGAACTACTTTGAAAAAAGGTGGAAGAGTTTCATTAGTAGGTTTCGGATCATGGTCAGTGTCTTCAAGAGCTGCTAGAGACGGTAGAAACCCTCAAACAGGAAAAACTATCAAAATCGCAGCTAAAAACGTTGTAAAATTTAAAGCTGGTGCTGAATTAGAAGGTGCAGTGAACTAAGTAAGAAAGTTCTCTAAACTTATAATATAATTAAAACCTTCCTTCTGGAAGGTTTTTTTATGCGGTTTAACGATTTTTTTTGTGATTTTAATTTTTTTATGATTAAATTTAATAAAAATTGTAACCGTATGATTTCAGAAAAATTAAAAAAAGGACACCTGCTTATTGCCGAGCCTTCAATAATTGGAGATTTATCTTTTAATAGATCGGTAATTTTATTAGCAGACCATAACAAAGAAGGATCAATAGGTTTTATAATTAATAAGCCATTAAAATATACTATTAATGACTTAATACCCGAGATTGATGCTAACTTTAAGATATATAACGGCGGCCCTGTAGAACAAGACAACCTTTATTTTATTCACAATATTCCTGAGTTAATCCCAAATAGTGTTGAGATTTCAAACGGGATTTATTGGGGTGGCGATTTTGAGTCAACCAAGGACTTAATAAACAACGGATCTATTAGCAAAAATAATATTCGTTTTTTCTTAGGTTACACTGGTTGGGAAGAAAATCAGCTTGAGAATGAAATGCAGGGAAACTCTTGGATTATTGCTGATAATAATTACAAAAATAAAATTATCGGAAAATCTACTACCCATTTTTGGAAAGAGCAGATTATTGAGCTTGGCGGCGATTATCTTATTTGGTCTAACGCACCTGAAAATCCATATCTGAATTAATTTTCAGAGATGGATTCATTTAGTCGCTGCACTAATAAATGAGCCAGATTTGTTGTAAACTCCTTTTTTCGATATTTAGTTATCGGCTGTATTCCCATGATTACATTAGTTAGAAATAATTCGTCTGCTTTTTGAAGATCAAACGGCGAAATTATTTCTTCTGACACCTCTATACCTTCTATTTTTTTAGCTAGAGCTAAAATCTGTTTACGCATAATTCCGTTTAAAGCACCTTCTGAAACCGGAGGCGTAATAAGCTTGTTACCCATTACCATAAAAATATTTCCCTGAAGGGCTTCTACAACATTTTTACTATCATTCAGTAAGATACAATTTGCCAAATCATTTTCACTCGCGTAAATACTTCCTGTAATATTAATTATCTTATTGGTCGTTTTAAGAGACGATAATAATTGTTTTGTCACGTAGAAGTCTTTATACAAATCTACTTCGTATTCGTTTGCATTTACGCTATAGGATTTATTTCCAAGAGAAATGGCGTTGATTAAGAATGAAATATCATTGCTTTTTGGAAGATATAAACCGCCATCGTTTCTAAAAACTGTAATTCTTGCTCGTGCTGAAGCCTCAATTCCCTGTTCTTTTACCAAACTAAGAATCTGTTCTTCAAAATACTCCATTGTAAAATCCATCGGAATCATCATTCTAACCACACGCATTGAAGCCATTAATCTAAAATAATGATCTTCAAGGAACAAGATTTTCCCATTGACAATTTTTACTGTTTCGAATATTCCGTCACCATACAAAAAAGCGCGATTTAGAGTTAACATATTGTCTTCCTGCGCTATATTTCCGTTAAAATTAATCATAAAAAAACCCTGAATTTTGTTCAGGGCAAATATAAGGTATAAAATAGACTTTTGCTAAACAGATCCTATAAGATGTTTTAGATCTGAGATCTGATTCTCCCACAATTGTTTAGCTTCGCCTAATTCATCTTTATCGGCAAAATCGACTACCATTAGCGATACATCTTTAGTCAACTCATCGACTAAAATATGAAGTTCAAAAAAGTACTCAGTATCTTTACTGCTATCATCAACCCATTTGAATTTTACTTTTTCTCCAGATTTTTTTGATGCTAGACGCGCTTTTTCTTGTGAATCATTCCACATAAATGTAAAAAATTCACCTCTTGAATTAACATTGTCAGCAAACCATTCTTGTAAACCTGACGGAGTTGATATATATTGATACAATAATTGCGGCGAAGAATTGATCGGAAACTCTATTTCGTAACGTATTTTTGAATCCATGTGCTACTTTAATTTTTTTCGAAATATAAGAATATATGTCCAAAAACAATGCATTTTTAAAAATATTTTTTTTTCTTCATTTTATGCTTGTATGCTTTAATAATATTTATATCTTTGCACCCGCAATCAGGAATTCATGATAGCAGTCCAGGCGAGGTAGCTCAGTTGGTTAGAGCGCAGGATTCATAACCCTGAGGTCACGGGTTCAACTCCCGTCCTCGCTACAGGTAAACACCATTTTTCGAAGTGGTGTTTTTTTTTACCATTACCATCTTAAAAGTTATGGAAGAATTTGTAGTTTACATACTTTATTCTAAAAAATTCGGAAAGAACTATACTGGATTCACTTCCAACTTGATAGAGAGATTTAAATCTCACAATCTTTTGGCAAAAAAAGGTTACACTATCAAGTTTAGACCTTGGGAAATAATCTATGTTGAGTTTTTCAATTCAAAGAATGATGCGATGAAAAGAGAGAAATTTCTAAAAACTGGGATGGGAAGAGAGTTCATAAAAAAATTGATTCAGCAACAACTACAGCAGGATTCTTATCCGCCAACGCGGACACGGGTTCAACTCCCGTCCTCGCTACTAAAAGGTAAAACCTTTAGACAGAAACATTTAAGGTTTTTTTTTCATTATCTTTAAATAAAAAACACTCCTCATTTTATGGAAGGCGAAATAAATTTAAATACTATTTTGGAGAATCTTAATCCTGTTCTTAATGAAGGAAAATATGTTTTTACAAAAGTAGATTCTCTAGAACAGGTTCCTTTTTCAAAAATTTTATTTCTATTTAAAGAAAAAGAATGCATTACTGTAGTATTAGAAAAACATTTTGCAGAAGAGCTTAATCTTCATTTCTCTTATATTGCTTCTTGGATTACTTTAGAAGTTCATTCTTCTTTAGCCGCTGTGGGTTTGACCGCTGTGTTTTCTCAGGCACTAGGAAATTCCAATATTAGTTGCAATGTTGTCGCAGCATACTTACACGACCACATATTTGTTGACGAAAATGACGCTCTGAAAGCAATGGATGTACTTCTGAAATTGAAAGAAGAAAATAAAAATTCTTTGTAATTAAAAAATCAAAAAATAACCATAAAAACTGCCATTAAAATAGTTATTTTGCAGAGGTAATTTATAACATATGGACATAGTAAAATTTAAGATCACATCTAAAACTATAAAAGTAGAAGTACGTAATTCTAATAATTATGTTTTTAATTTCAATACTGCTTTAGATATTGCCAAAGAAGACAAAGATGTTTTATTAAAACTTTACAATGCATTAGATCTTCTTTTTAAGAAAGAGCAAATTAGCGAAAACAAAAACTACATTTCGCCAAATCAAACCAATATATTAGATCAGATTTCTGCAGCAGATTTGGAAATGGAGGATAATTAATTTTATTCGGAGACCCTTTTTTCAAATTAAAAACCATTCCCAGTTAATCCTTTTAACCAATATCAAATGGATAACAAAATCATTTCCGAAAGAATAATTGAGTTAAAAAATGCTGATCTCAAATTGAGGAACAAGCTTATTGAAAACAAAAAACTTTTTGAAGGATATGATGAAGAAATGGAAAAGCTGCATAAACAAAATGCAATAATCTTAAATGAAATCATAAACACAATCGGTTATCCGACGATTGATAAAGTTGGGAAAGAAGCCAGCGAAGCTGCTTGGCTAATCATACAGCATTCTATTGGATCTCCAGATTTTATGAAACGATGTGCGGAGCAATTGCAAAATGCAGTCAAAGAAAATCAAGCAGACCCTATTAATCTTGCCTATTTAACAGATAGAATAGCCACCTTGGAAGTAAATCCACAACTTTACGGAACTCAATTTGATTGGGATGAAAAAGGAAATTTAAGTCCAAATTTATTCGATGACTTACAAATGGTAAATCAAAGAAGACAATCTATCGGACTCAACTCTCTAGAAGAACAAACCGAAATTATTCGAAATCGAATAATACAAGAAAATCAATTACCTCCCGAAGATTTCGAAAAACGAAAACAAGAAGCACTTGAATGGAGAAGAAAAACAGGATGGATAAAATAACTTCAAATCCAACTGTAATTCCCAATTAATTCCTCCTACTGTAAAAAGTCTGCAAACAGTTTGTACCGACTCGAATAAAAACAGTAATTTTATCTGTACCCTTAAAAAAATATTTTTCTGTATCTGTACCCAAATCTTTAAGAGCAATAATTTTGCTAAAAAAAGATATGGAATCTAAAGCAGCTACACAGAAAAAAATAACTTTTAGAGAGGTATATATATTTGACATGGAGATTTTACAAAACATCTTCAATAAAAATAGTAATGTGAAAGCTGAAGATAAAATGCTTTTTGGAATTCCTTTTCTTCTTTGCGAAAAAGACAATAAAATTAATTCGTTTGCTAGTTTAATATTGGATGAAAAGAACGAAATCATATTTCAAATATATGATGACGGAAGTCTGACTAATGAAGACAGAATAATATTTAATGAATACATTCTGAATTTTTTAAAGAAAAAGAGGAATGCAAATTTCAATAACGCCGAACAATTAAGGCAAAGCACAGAACATTTTGTTCACTGCCTGAGCTTTTAGACGCTTAACGGAAAAGAAAAAATGAAAAATCACGAAACATTATATTTTAAAATTGCCAAAATTATTGAGGATCAAATTCACAATGAGACTCTTTCGCTTGGCGACAAACTGCCTTCTGTTAGAAGTGCACAAAAGCTGTATAATGTTAGTTTAAACACCATTAAGCAAGCGTATTTGGAATTGGAGAGCCGTTCGCTTATAGAATCTCGCCCAAAAACAGGATATTATGTGAGTAAAAGTTCGCAGCGAACGACGGCACTTCCCACAATTGCGAGTATAAACAATCACGAAACAAAAAACACCCCTGAAGATCTTATTGATAAAGTTTTCGGCACCATCAATCAAACCGATGTAACACAATTTGCACTCGGATTACCCGGAAAGAATTTTCTTCCAGTTGCTAAACTTAATAAAGGAATCATCAATGCTGTTCGTAATAGAGGCGATGCAGGAACCGCCTACGAACCTGTTCAGGGATCTGAAGAACTTCGACGAGCCATTGCAAAATGGGCATTGGTTATGGAAGGAAAAATTACGGAAGATGATCTTGTAATTACTTCTGGCGCCATGCACGCAATGTACAATGCCCTTATGGCCGTTACATCTCCTGGAGATAGCGTTGCGGTAGAAAGTCCAGCCTATTTTGGAATACTTCAAGCAATTAAGGCATTAGGCCTTAAAGCTGTTGAAATTCCAACCCATCCTTTGTATGGATTAGATCTTGATGCCTTGAAAAAAGTACTGCCTGAGATTAAGGCTTGTTGTTTTGTTACCAATTTCAATAATCCAATGGGATTTCAAATGCCTGATGAAAACAAACGGGAATTGGTAAGGCTAATTACTCAATACAACATTCCGTTAATTGAAGATGATATTTACGGTAATCTTTACTTTGGTTCAGAGCGCCCGAAACCTTGTAAATTTTATGATGAAGCTGGTTTGGTTTTGTGGATCGGATCTGTTTCTAAAACTCTTGCGCCTGGTTATCGTGTTGGTTGGATTGCTCCTGGAAAATTTAAAGACAAAATTATACGTCAAAAGCTGGTTCAAACAGTTTGTAATTCCTCTTTATACTCAGATGTTATTGCAGATTTCTTAGAACACGGACGTTACGATCATCATCTTAGAACATTTAGAAATAAGCTTTATGCTAATTATCTCCAGATTAACCGAGCTGTAGAATCTTATTTCCCGGACAACACTAAAATAGCACAACCAAAAGGAGGTTTTATGTTATGGCTAGAATTAGATGAAAGAATTTCTACAACAGAATTATACAACACTGCCCTAACCCAAAAAATCGTCTTTGCGCCGGGAAGAATTTTTTCGCAGTACAATCAATACAACAACTGCATGAGATTAACGTATGTTTTAGAATGGAATGAACGCGTCGATTCTGATTTGGAAAAATTGGGCAGAATAATAAAAAACAGTATTTAATAGCATTATGAAGAATAAAGACCATGTAGAAATAGTTACTTATAACCCGAAGTATCAAAAAAGTTTTAAGGATTTAAACATAGAGTGGATTTCGACTTATTTTGTAGTTGAACCTAATGACGTAAAAGCACTAGATCATGCCGAAGAATATATTATAAATAAAGGCGGAGAAATATTTTCTGCCATTTTAAATGATGAAGTTTTGGGCGTTTGCTCCTTAATCAAAAGTGATGGAAAAGAGTATGATTACGAATTGGCCAAAATGGCTGTAAGTCCGAAAGCGCAAGGAAAAGGTGTTGGACTATTATTGGCTGAATCGGCAATAAAATGGGCTATAGAACAAGGCGCTTCTAAAATCTATCTGGAAAGCAACACCAAACTGAAACCCGCTATTAAATTGTATGAAAAACTAGGTTTTAAAGAAATAACAGGCATTTCGTCATCTTACGACAGAGTAGATATTCAAATGATGCTTACGCTGAATTCTTAAATATCCCAAAAAAACAAAACCCCTTAAATCTATCTGTGTTTAAGGGGTTTTATTTTTATCCTTATTTAAAAATATTTCGAATGACTTTACCAATCTCCACAAAATCGTCGTGACTGCTTACAGCTCTTTTTTCTGTAGTATTTATTTCTGTTTTGCTAAAAGGATAAATGAGTATATAATTATTATTGCTCGCTCTACTATTAAGCAGATCTGGCACATCCTTCATATGCGGAACATAAGAACGCATTCCTTTATCGGCCATCATAATTATCAATCCAACGTCTTGTCCTAAATCGAAAGCAATTTCTTGAGCTTCTTGCCAAGAACCAATGGTTTCAAATGTAGCTTCAATTGATGCTTTTTTTACAATTCTTTTTAAAATGAGCATGGTTTTGTCTTTTCCGTAGAAACTCATTTTCGCACCAGAATTACGTCCGATATTCCAGATCCTTAACATCGAATGAAAAAATCCAGCATCCATTTCTGCATTTTCAGGTATCAGCACAGCATATTTTTTAATTGTCGATACCGGCTGAACTGCATGATACACCATGAGATTTATATTTTTATTTCGAAGGTATCCGTTGTACAAATTGTATACAAAAGAAGCCGAAAAACCTTTTCCGCCCTGCAGTCCTACAATAAGATCGGTAATTTCTTTTTCTTTAACAACATTACTTATTCCGCTGGCGGTATCATTATCATGGCGCGTAATGGGATTTAGTTTAACATCGGCCGCCGAAGCCGCCTTAACTGCCGATTCTAGAATTTTTTCTGCATTTTTCACCGACGATTCATTTTCTTCTTCATTAATAACATTTACAGCAAAAATTCGATCTGTGTTGGTCGAAGTTTTTACCATAAGTCCCAGATTGACCATTTTATCTACGGTATCTTCATGGTTAAGCGCCAAAAGTATATTTTCTTTTTCTTCACTATTTCCCGATACTTTATTGTCTTTATCTGCATCTGCTATACGCTGGGCAGTTGCCATAGAAACGAAAGAAGATACAGTACAGGAAATCAAAATCAGAAGTATGCTGCCATTTAAAACATGATCGTTTAAAAGTCTTATTGGTTCGCCTGCATCATTTTCTCCAATAATGATATTGTACCCAACCATCACTGATGCTAAAGTTGCCGCAGCAGAAGCCGAACTCATTCCAAAAATCAGTTTACCTTCATCATTGGTCAATTTAAATGTTTTCTGAGTTAAGATTGCTGCAAAATATTTTCCGCCAATTGAAGCAATCAGCATAATTGCAGCTACCCACAAGGTTTCCCAACTTTGTATAAAAGCACTAAAATCAATAAGCATTCCCACACTTATCAAGAAGAAAGGAATAAAAATGGCATTCCCTACAAATTCTACCCTATTCATTAAAGAGGAAGTATGCGGAATCAGTCTGTTTAACGCCAATCCGGCAAAAAATGCTCCAATTATCGATTCAATTCCAGCAAGTTCAGCTAGAAGCGCGGCAAGGTAAATCATTACAATAACAAAAAGATACTGCGAAATTTTATCTTCTACATTCTTAAAAAACCATCGGGCAATTATGGGAAACACTAATAAAACAATCAAAGTGAATAGAACCATCGAAATGGAAAGTTTCAGCCAAAACGCTGTTCCAACTTCTCCTTGCGACATTCCGACTACAACAGCCAAAACAAGAAGAGAAAGAACATCTGTTATCATGGTTCCGCCTACCGTTACATTGACCGCAAGATTTTTAGCAATTCCTAAACTGCTGATCATTGGATATACAATTAAAGTATGCGATGAAAACAAACTGGCAAAAAGCACCGAAGTCAGTAACGAAAAACCTAAAATATAATAACCACCAACAAGTCCTAAAATAAAAGGAACGGCAAAAGTGTAAAGAGAAAAGGTGATGCTCTTCCATTTATTTTTTTTGAAATCGGCCATATCAATTTCCAATCCAGCCAAAAACATAATATACAACAATCCTGTTGTACCCGTCACCACAACGCTGCTGTCTCTTGAAAGCAATCCAAAACCGTTAGGACCAACAACAGCTCCAGCAATGATAAGCCCAAGCAAATGTGGCACCTTAATTTTATTCAATAAAAGAGGAATGCACAAGATGATGATAATTTCGATAAGAAATTTTAAAAGCGGATCTTCTATTGGGAGAGTTATATGATGTATACTCAAAAACATAAATTATTTTTTAGATGGCGTAAGTTCGACCGAGAATTTTGTAGTGCAATTGTCTTGTCCAGTTATGGTCTGCGTTCCTTTAATGACATTTTTTTTGATATCGTCCAATACAACATTAATTTTTATATTGCTTTTAGCAGAACTCTCTTTGGCTGAATCGAGTACTATTTTATTGACTAAATATTGTCCTCTAAAAACTCTCTTAATCTGATTATTGCTCAATACATTCGCGTACATTCCTGTAGAATCTGATGCAAATTCCCAGACTTCTGTACGCTGATCTCCAATAACATAATTACTGCAATTGGATTCTCGGCAAATCATTTTACTGTTCCATTTAATCTTTAGGCTATCTGGCCAAGTCTGAATCTTGGGCACCGAATCTTTTATCTGTACAGCCAATTGAAGACTGTCTTTCATCTTCAACAATAATTCATATTCGGCTTCTTTGTCGGCAAATTTCTGTTCGCGTTCCAGAAGCGCGTTTTCTCTTTGTGTGAGTTCTTGTTCTTTTTTATTATCACAGGAAATCAAAAAAGGAATAAGGATTAAAACTAAAAGTCTTTGCAAAGTCATAGCAGTTAATTTTTGTAACCAACAATTTAAGGATAAAAATCGGTTTATCGCAGTAATGGCTCGAAAAACACCAATACTAACATTGCTTTTCCTTTGCTAATTTGTTTTTATACATAAAAAAAGAAGCGTATAAATTGTAACATTTATTATGCAAAAGCGTCAAATCTTAAATTAAATTACGGTTCTTTGTAACTTATTACATTCTCACTTGGGACAACTCAATTTCTGAATACAATAATATTGACTCCAATGAGTTTAGAACTAGGAAGCTAGTCACGATATTTTCGTTATGGACAATAAAAAATTTATTTTAAGTTTAAAAAAAGGTAATGAAGCAGCTTTCAAAGAAGTCTACTTCAACTATTACGATAAACTTATAAATATTGCCAAACGATTCCATTCTTCTGTACTTACTCCCGAAGATTTTGTTCAGGAAACCTTCATAAGATTATACAATAAAAGAGAACTGCTTAACGAAGAGGTACTGTTCGATAAACAGATCTTTACTATCTGCAAGAACATCATTATCAATCATGTTAATAGAGAAAATAAAATAATACAGCTTGATCCTTCTCAAGTTGAAATGCTAGATGAAGAAACTGACACTGGAATTTTTGAAGAAAGACAAGAAAAACTACAAAATTTCATAAATCAGCTGCCCGAGCAGCAGCAAAAAATATTCACTTTACACAAACTGGAAAACCTTAGCTATAAGGAGATTGCAGAAATAACGGATCTTTCTGAAAAGACCATTGCCAATCATATTTATCTCGCCAGTAAATTTATTCGAAAAAAAATCGAAAACCATTAGGAACTTTTTAGTTCTCGTTTGTTATACTAAAAAACAAGAACTAAAAATGCATATCGAAGCGTATAAAACTAATGTAAAAACAAAGAAAGATGCAAGTTTACTTGTAGCTTATTTACAGTTTATTATTTCTGATTGTATCATAAATTTTGATCGTCAAGGACAAGAAAATATCCTTAAAATCGAAACTAATCGAGACATTAAAGAAATGGTTTACGGTGTTTTTAACAAACAAGGATTTCATTGTCAAATCATTTACACCTAAAAAAATGGATCAGGAAAAATTTGACGAGGAATTTAAAAAGTTATGGGAAGAGTCTCCCCTTTCTCATTCGGACAGCGAAAAACAAGCTTCGTGGGAACAATTCCATGCTAAAACATTTTCTGAGAAGAAAAGGAAATTTAAACCTTGGCATCTTTATGCGGCGGCTTCTGTTTTACTTTTTACACTTATTGGAACTGGAATTTATTTCAACCAGGAAACTGCTGCTGAAAATATAGTTCTTGCCGAAAATGTAATCGAAAATACTACCTCAGCCATAAAGTATGTTGTTTTGCCAGATAGTTCAAAAGTAGAATTAGGTCCGAATTCTAAAATTTCTTTTGGGCAGAATTTTGCCTTGAACAGAAAAATTCAAATTGATGGTGAGGCTTATTTTAAAGTTAAAAAAGACAAACAGCATCCTTTTCAGGTTTTCTGCGATGAAACGACAACTACCGTTTTAGGAACTTCTTTTACGGTTAAAGAATCTGAAAATGAAGAAGTGACCGTTGAACTTTTTGAAGGAAGCGTTCAAATGAATGTAAAAGGCCAAAATCAAAAATGGATTTTGAAACCTGGTGATAAATTTACCTACGGAAACCAAACGGCTTCAGTAACAGAATTTAGCAGATTTATAGATTTTGATAACGAAAAACTGTCGATTATCAGTCAATACATTGAAGAAAACTATGGCTATAAAGTCAATATTCCGAAAGAAAATCTTGATCAGAAAATTACAATCCGAATCAATAAAAAAGAGGATTTAAAAACAATTTTACAATTAATATCAGAAATGTATAACCTAAATTTTGAAATAAATGAAGATTTAAAACAGATCACTTTTCAATAAAAAACAAGAAAGGATGTAAGCCGCGAAACTCCACATCCTCCTAATATTCAGGATAACACGAGGTTATTCCATTTAATAATATTCAAAAATACAAAATTTCATGAAGCATATAATTTCAGCATGCTTTTTTTTATTCAGTTTATGTATGTCCGCTCAGAGCGTTACCATAACTGTAGATCAAAATACGACATTAAAAGAGTTCTTCAAGCAGATTGAAAATCAAACCGATTTTAAATTTGCTTTTACAGATCAAATTGATACGAATAAAAAATATTTTACGAAAAAAAGCACTTTTAAGACTATCGAAATTGAGAAGATTATTTCTGAATTAAATCAAACTTCGATTGTACAGTTTTCTATTTCGGGCAATAATATTTTTGTCAAACAGAAATCTCAAACTCAAAAAACAGCTAAAAAAAAAAATAAGCTGACAGGTCGCATTTTTGACGATGAAAGACAACCCGTTATTGGCGCCAATGTTTTTATTAAAGAATTGGAAACAGGTGTTGTAACAGATGTTAATGGAAATTATAGCATTGAAGTTCCTGACGGAAATTACACGGTTCAAGTAAGTTATGTTGGATTTAAAAATGAAGAAAAACGAGTTTCTGTTACAGATGACAATAAAGTCAATTTCAACATAGATCCAGATAGCCAGCAATTGGGAGAAGTTATTGTAATGAACAATAAAGCTGCCGATATTAAAGCAACTCAAATGAGTGTTAATAAGCTTTCGATGCAGGAAATTAAAAAAATTCCTGTTGCTATGGGTGAGCCAGATCCATTAAAATCAATTTTGACTCTTCCTGGAGTTACCAATGCGGGAGAAGCTTCTTCGGGTTTTAATGTAAGAGGTGGTGCTGCCGATCAGAATTTGATTCTTTTGGATGGCGCTCCGGTTTATGCCGATTCGCATATGTTTGGTTTCTTCTCTATTTTTAATGCCGATATGATTAACGGTTTAGATTTATATAAAGGAGGGATTCCTTCCAAATTTGGAGGACGTGTTTCTTCTGTTTTAGATGTAACGCAGCAAACTGGAGATTTTGAAGAATATAAAGTAAATGGAGGAATTGGAATTATCTCCAGCCGTCTTTTAGTTCAAGGTCCGTTAGAAAAAGAAAAAGGTTCATTTATTGTTTCTGGGCGTGCTTCTTATGCGCATTTATTTTTGAAATTGGCAGATAATAATAACTCAGCGATGTTTTATGATTTGAATGCTAAATTAAATTATCGTTTTAATGCCAAGAATACGCTTTCGTTTTCGGGTTATTTCGGAAATGATTTATTCGATATTAACGATCGTTTTGCAAGTACGTACGGAAGCACAATGGGAATTTTAAATTGGAAACATAAATTTACTGATCGTTTAAACAGCAATTTATCCGTTTTTTATAGTGATTACAGATTCAATCTAGAAATTCCAATTGAAAGTTTTAAATGGGACAGCAATATTGCGAGTTACGGATTGAAATACAATTGGAATTTCCAACAATCGGAGAAGTTTAAAATCAATTATGGAATTGATGGTTTGTATTATAATTTTAATCCTGGTGTTGTAAAACCGACTTCTTTAGATTCGCAGTTTAATTACATGCAGTTGGATAAAAAATATGCTTTAGAAACTTCTGCTTTTGTCGATTTTGAAAATCAGATTACAGAAAAACTGACTTTCCGCTATGGACTTCGTTACAGCATGTTTTACCGTTTAGGAGATGAAACCATCAGCACTTACGAAAACGGTCAGGCTGTTGTCTATAATCCTTTATACAATATTTATGAGGAAGGAACTCCAAACGGAAGCATTTCTTATGGAAAAGGAAAAAAAATCAGCACTTTCAATAATTTTGAACCGAGAGCTGCATTGTCTTATGCTTTTAACGACGAAACTTCTGTAAAAGCAAGTTACAACAGAATGGCACAATACATCCATATTTTATCAAACACACAGTCTCCTTTACCAATGAGCATCTGGACACCAAGCGGACCTTTTACAAAACCTCAGCTTTTGGACCAATATGCGATGGGGTATTTCAGAAATTTCAAAGACGGAGATTACTCTTTAGAAACCGAATTATTCTATAAAAATGTTCAAAATCGTATTGACTATATTGACGGCGCTGATGTTTTGGCTAACAACAATATTGAGCAAGTTATTCTAAACGGAAAAGCCAGATCTTATGGTTTAGAATTGTTATTCAGAAAAAATACAGGCGTTTTCACTGGATGGGTCTCTTATACTTTATCTAGAGCAGAACAAAAAACGCCAGGGAGAACTCCCGAAGAACCAGGAATTGCAAATGGCGACTGGTATTTATCTGGTTACGACAAACTGCATAATTTGAGTATTGTGGGAAGTTATGAATTGAACCCAAAATGGTCATTTAATGGAAATTTCACGTTACAGTCTGGACAGCCGGTAACGTATGCCAATGGGTATTATGAAATGGGAGGCATTCATATTCCGAATTATTCTTTGAGAAACGAAAATAGATTACCGCTTTTCCATCACTTAGATGTTGCGGCTACATACACGCCAAAACCAGACAAAAAGAAAGGATGGCAGAGCTATTGGGTATTCAGCCTTTATAATATTTACAACAGAAAAAATGCGGCTTCTATGAGTTTTACAACCAATGAAGATACAGGAGCAAATGAAACCAGAAGGCTTTCTATTTTCGGAATTGTTCCTGGAGTTTCTTATAATTTTAAATTTTAATGCTATGAATAAATTGAAAAAATATACGATAATGAACAGAGCATTGGCATTAATAAGTCTTCTTTTTGTTTTTTCTTTTGCTTCTTGCGAAGATGTAGTCAATCTGGATCTGGAAACTGGCGAAACGAAACTGGTTATCGATGCCGAAATAATGTGGAAAAAAGGAACTGACGGAAAGGAACAAACTATAAAAATTAGTAAAACGGCTCCTTATTACAACAATTCTACGCCAAAAGTTTCTGGTGCGCAAGTACGAGTAGAAAACAGTAGCGGAGATGTTTTTACCTTTAACGAAACCGAGGCTGGAGTTTACAAATGCACCAATTTTATTCCTGTAATCGATGCCGATTATAAATTATTTATCAATGCTGAAGGGCAAAGTTTTACGGCAGTTGAAAAACTAACTTCTGTAACTCCGATTAATAAAATTGAACAAAAAATTGTTCCTGATTTTGACGGAACAGATATCATTGAATTGACTTTTTATTACAACGACCCAGCAGATCAGATCAATTATTATGTAACCGATTATCAAGCTTCATTTTTGATTTATCCTGAATATGAAATTACAAATGATGAATTTTATAACGGAAACGAAATCAGTACAAGATATTCTCATGAAGACAAAATGAAATCTGGAAATACGGTTACAATTACACATAGAGGCGTTTCTAAAAACTTCTTCAATTACTGGAAATTAATTTTAGAAGCTTCCAGTTCAAATCCTTTTTCTGTACCTCCAGGAAATATTAGAGGAAATATTATAAATACTTCTGATACTAATAATTTCGCCTTTGGCTATTTTAGATTGTGCGAAGCCGATCAAATTGATTATTTGGTGCAATAAGAAGTAAAAAACCACCTTTCAAAAGAGGTGGTTTTTTATTTATTCTAAAATTTGAGTGAAACAACTTTTTTCTATATTTTAGTACAAATTAATTAAGAACACATCAAAGTTTCTTTATTGTTGACTTGATGGTCTAGCCACTAATCTCTGCATCATTTCTTAAAAATGAAAATAAAAAAAGCTCTGTTTATATTATCTTGTCTCGTTTTAGTCTCCTCCTGTAAAAAGTATAACAGAAGCAAATCAGAAGCATATTTTGAAGGGATAGATTTAGATTTTGTCATTTTAGAAAAGAAACCGCTAAACCATGGGAGAGAAGTTAATTTAAAAATAAAAAACAACAAAAATAATACGATTGAGATTTATTGTGAAGAGAATACTTTATTCGCTTGGCATTACAAAGACTTTGAAATTGGTGACACAATAGTCAAAAAACAAAACGAAGATTTTTTTACAATTCATAAAAAAGACACCATACTATATTTCAAGTTTGGATACAAAAAATAAAATATTTCATTTCTAATTTGGCTTCTCAATTTCATAAATGAAATTCAATTTCGGTTTTTCTCCAAAATAAGCTACTACTTCCTCTGCTATTTTTTCGGCTCCTATTCTTGAAATCGCAATTTGCGAACGAATATTCTCGGCACCAATATGGAATTTTACTTTTGAAACATATTGAAAAAGATAATCCAGCATGGTCTTTTTTACACTTTGATTTACGCCTTTTCCCCAGCACGAAACAGCATAAAAAGTATAGCCGATAAAAATGCTCTCGCCTTCTTGATCAAAATCGTAAAATCGTGTACTTCCGATAACTTCTCCGGTTTCTTTATTTATAATTTTAAAAGCGCCTTTACTTTTAATCGCTCCTTCAAAAAAGTTTTCGAAGACTTCTTTTTTCCATCTGTCTTTATTAGGATGCTGTTCCCAAATTTTAGGATCGGAAGCTACTTTGTATAATACATCAAAATCTTTTTCTTCTAAAGGAGATAGAATACAAAGATCATTTTCTAAAACAGGTTGTAAATTAAAATTCATTATTCTTATTTTTATAAAACTAATTCCTCAAAAATTGGATCTTGCAAAAACGAACCATACAAAGATTCTATAGCATGTTTAGAACCATGTATCTGCCATTCTAAAATAATATGATCTACAGTACGGTGTTGCACTAACAGTTTAGCTTTTATACCATAAGTAGAAAAAAGCTCTTTACATCTTGCATGACCAGCATCTGAGCGCTTAAAGGTTATTCGAAGCGTTTTATGTTCGTTGATTAGGTCAATTTTATCTTGAAGAAAAGTTAGCATCGTTAGAATTATAAGAATCATAAGTGCCGCACAAGCCGATGCAAAGTAATATCCCGCTCCTACTCCCATACTAACCGCCGCAACCGACCATATTGTCGCTGCCGTTGTAATGCCCGAAACATGATTGTCTGATCTAAAGATTACTCCCGCACACAGAAAACCTAAACCGGTAACAATATTAGAAGCGATACGATCTGGATTTCCATCTCCTCCGATCCATTGGGACATTAAGGTAAAGAAACAAGCTCCGACAGAAATCATTATTGTGGTGCGAAGTCCAGCAGCTTTTCCTCTATATTCTCTTTCAGCTCCAATTAAAGCTCCCCAAAATGCGGCTAAAAGCAATCTTATGATAATTTCTACTTCCATTTAAGCTTTATATTTTTTCAAATAAAATTACAAAAAAACCTTCAAAATTAAACTTTGAAGGTTTTTCACTTTATCTAAATTTTTAACTTACTTATATTCTTGTTCTTTCTTTGCGTACCAATCTTTCATAACATAAAAAGCTTTCTTTTTAATTCCTTGATCGGAAACTAAACCTTTACGGTTAAAGAAATCCTGAATATTGGGCAATTGTCTTCTTGGCGATCTAAAGTCAACTAGGATCCAAGGCGAAACTCCTGCTAAACCTTCAATTCGATTAAACATTTGTGTGTTTTGAATGTATAATTCTTCCTGATATTCTTCGTTCCAGCGTTCTTTTTTGTCGCCGTGTAAACCTTGCAAAGCTTCGCCTCCAAATTCACTGACAATAACGGGTTTGTTGTACGGAATTACCCATTGCATGTCTTTACAAGATTCATTGGTTCCTCTATACCAGCCTAAATATTGATTGAAACTTACAATATCTACATATTCGTTCATATTATCATGAAGCGTATTGATATTATTGGAGCTCGAAGTAACTTCCATCGCCATACTAATTAATCGAGAATTATCTTGCGTACGCGCATATTTTGCCAATTTGCTTAAGAAAACATCTCGATCATCGCCATGCGGAGTTTCATTTGCAATTGACCAAATCACGATGCCGCAACGGTTTTTATCTCTGTAAATCATATCGTGCAACTGGCGTTCGGCATTGGCATAGGTATCAGGATTTGTCCAAGAAATGGTCCAATAAACCGGAACTTCAGACCAAATCATTAATCCCATCTTTTCGGCTTCTTTAACCATATTTTCATTGTGCGGATAATGCGCCAAACGAACATAATTACAGCCTAATTCTTTTGCCCAAGTCAATAACGTAATGGCATCGTCTTGAGACCAAGCTCTTCCAGATCTAAAAGGCGCTTCTTCGTGAATGCTAATTCCGCGTAAAAAGACTTTTTTTCCATTTAAGAGAATTTCCTTGCCTTTCGTTTCAATAGTTCTAAACCCAATTTGATCCGCGATATTTTCATCTGCTTTAGAAATGGTTACATCATATAATTTTGGTTTTTCAGGCGTCCATAAAACAGGATTAGCTTTGACTTCAAAAGAGGCAATTCCCTTAGCGTCGGTCGTAACGCTTTTTTTAATTTTCAATTCTGGAATGGAAATAGAAACCGTTTGATTTGCTGATTCGCTGTTTAGTTTTATCCAACCCGAAATTTTTCCTTTTTCTTTTTTATCCAATTGAACTAGATAATCTTCGATATACGTATTCGGAACTTGAGCCAGAGTTACGTCTCTTGTGATTCCGCCGTAATTCCACCAATCCATATTTACCGTTGGAACATTGTCTTTATGGCGTTTGTTATCGACTTTTACTACTACGAAATTGTTTCCGTCGACTAATAAATTGGTAACATCAAAATTGAAAGGAGTATAACCGCCAATATGTGTTCCTGCCAGTTTTCCGTTTACGTAAACTTTCGCATCATAATTGACAGCTCCAAAATGAAGAATTCCTTTGGTCTTGGCATCTTTTTTATAATTGAAATCTTTTTGAAACCAAACCGTTCCTTCATAAAAAAACAATCTTTGATCTTTCGAATTCCAATCAGACGGAATATCCATAACTGATGAGGTTGCGAAATTATATTCGCTCAACTCTGTAGTATTCCATTTTTTATTTTCGAAAAAGCCATTGTCTTTAAAAGGCTCTAAACGATAATTATAATATCCGTTTTCGAGAGGATCTACAATATATCTCCATTTTCCGTTTAATGTAATATTGTTTCGAGATGAAATGTTAGATACCAACGGAATTTCCTGTGCTATTGTTTTTCCCATTAACAGAAAAGTACAACACAGCATTATTATCTTTTTCATAGTTAAAATCATTTTGGTTTTGAGAGTCTTTAGTTAGTAAAATATGAAGATTATAAAGTTAAAAAGTTTCTCAAATTCATTAGTTAACAAACATTCCAAATTACTGAAAAATAACCCATCAAATACTTATCAATTTAGCATTTATAAGCTTTTCTAATTTTAAAACCAGATTTGTTTGATCTTTATTCTATGAAAAATACTAATATATTTGGAATTAAATTTGCCAACCTTAACCAAAAATCACTACTAAATATTCAAGCAGATTATCAATATATTGCTGTATTAAGCCAATTTTCCCATTAAAAATAAGTATGAAAAAAATAAATCTTTTTAGAATTTTACCACTACTCATTGTCATTTCTGCAGTGACCGTATTTCTTATATATAATAATCAATTGAATAAAAAATTTATAAGATTAGAGGTTAACAGCATTATTGTAAAGCGAAATAATTGGCAATTAAGAACGACTGAATTTTATTTGCAAAATGGATTGAGAATTGACTCTACATTTAAGAATAATTTTGACCTAAAAATAGGAGATTCTATTTCAAAAAAATCAAATACTCCTATTTTTAGAATTTACAGGAAAGGAAATGGGAAATATCTATTTTATAAAAAAAGTACTATCGATTAAAGCAAACATATCTTGAATTTAAAAATTAAAAAAGATTAATCCTTTGGATTTACTTCCGTAGGAGAATTTATCGGGTAATTGATATTCATAACAATATGGAAGGATATGTTGGTGGATTTGGAGATATTGGAAGTTTTGGTATTCCTAAAATAAGTTTTGGACTAAGTATAAATCTTCATGACAGTTATATTGAAAATGATAATTCAGTTCTTTCGAATTCGATCCCTGGTGGTCTACTTCAAAATTTAGGAGGGACTAGTAAAACATATAGCCGTGGTCTTGGATTAACAGGAGGATATTCATATTCTTCAAATGAAAGAGCGACGGAAAAGTCCAATTACGGCGTTGAAACAAAAAGCATAGGATTAGGCTTGGGAATAAACGCACAAAAAGGTATGTCAAGATCGTGGACTTTTACAGAAATTTATAATAATATGAAAAAATGAAAATAAAAAATCTATTTATACTAGCTCTACTAATTCAATTATCCTGCGAGAGATATGATAGTAATAAATCAGCATCTTATTATCAAAATATGGATTTAAATTTTATTATTCTAGAAAAAAAGCCTCTAAATCATGGTAGAGAAGTGAATTTAAAAATAAAAAATATTAAAAATAATAAAAATGAAATTTATCGTGAGGAGAATACTTTATTTGCTTGGCATTATGAAGATTTTGAGATTGGAGATACAATAGTCAAAAAGCTAGGAGAAGATACTTTTGCAATTCATAAAAAAGATACAACCATGTATTTTTCTTTCGGATACAAATAATAAGTTTGATTGAAAGTAGATTTGTTTTATTAATGCTACTTCATTAGGAGTATTTAATTTACTCGTTGCTAGTGGACAATAAAGATGACAAATAGACTAATGACTCCTGATAGATTATATGTAAGTTTTTCTTATAATGCCCCTTGCTGGCGAGCATCTTGCTCGTGAAGGTAAAGAAACTCGACAAAAAACATAAAGAAAACCTCGCCGCTTGGCGGGGTTTTCTGCATTTATAAATAGTATTGTTACAGATTTAGGTGTTTTTATAATATATCCACTTAACTAATTGAAAGAGAATATAAAATTTTAATTATTGAATAGAAAAAGAGACGTCCAGTTAACTTCCGCTATAAATGGTGCCAGTGATCCGGAAATTATTGCAGATAACAACGATAATGAATTAGGTTAATTAGCTTCTCTGCTGTTTTAGTTAATCGTTTTGAAAAAGCAACTGATAATTATCTTTAAGGCTCAGGTTTTGGAGAGGCGATGGTAAGGAAATATTTTAACGGAATTGTAACCGATGGAGCTAATCAATACCTATATTAATACATTAATACTCATAAAAATAAAAACATCTGCCACAGGCAAGAAAATTTCAAAAGCAAGAACAATTTATAAAAGAATCAGAATTTCTAGATATTAAATTTTAGTCTATATTTAATCAAAAAAACATCCCTTTTTCATTAAACATGGAACAATTAGAAGACATAATAAAACAAGTTTCCACTAAAAATAAAAGAAACCTTTTTACCTTTTTAACGGGCGCCGGAATTTCTTCTGAAAGTGGAATTCCGACTTATAGAGGTGTTGATGGTATTTGGATCAAGGGAACAAAATTTCATAAACCTGAAGAGTTTGGAACGTTTAAATACTTCAAAGAAAATCCTGAAGAAGTTTGGCAATATTCATTATTTAGAAAAAAAATGTTCGAAAATGCAAAGCCGAATGCAAGCCATTACGAATTGGTCGAAATTGAAAACATTTTAAAAGACAGATTTCATCTAATTACTCAAAATATAGACAACCTACACAGGTTAAGCGGAACAGAAAGAATTTTCGAAATTCATGGAAATAACAGACAAATAAAGTGTTCAAACGGTTGCAGAGAAATTATAAATTTACCTGAAGAAATAAAAGGAAAAGAGATTGATGAAGATTTAACCGAAAGAGAAATAGAGCTTTTAAAATGTAAAAGTTGTGGAAGTTGGATGAGACCAAATATTCTGTGGTTTGACGAATATTATGACGAACAAACAAATAAAAAATTCAGTTCTTTGAAAATTGCCAAAAATTCTGGAATACTTTTTATTCTAGGAACTTCTGGAGCAACAAACTTACCAGTTGCAATTGCAGAAACCACTTTAAAATATGGCGGAACTATCGTCGATATTAATATAGAAGACAATCAGTTTACGGCTTTGATAAAAGATAAAAAGAATAAAATAATTATTCGTAAAACGTCAACTGAAGCTTTAAAGATGATAAAGGAAATGATTAAAAGCATTATTTAACTTAAAAAATTATGCATAAACAAAAAAGCCATTTCAACTAAGAAATGGCTTCTGATTCTTTTATCAATCCTAAAATTTTCCCGTAAGCAATAGCTGCTTTATGAACTTGAATCGTCCAATCTTCTGCAGCATTATCATCGGCTCCATCAGAAATATATTTTAGACTTAAAAATGGAATATTTTCTTTCATCGCAATCATAGCTAAGGCGTAGGCTTCCATATCAACCACATTGTAAGCGTCTGAACAATGTCCCATTTCAAAATTATCTCCAGTTCCGCAGATGCCTTCTTGAAGATTATCCATTAACAAACCATATTCTAAAAGTGGCGGCAAACCAGAAAGTGGCGTTTCGTATAAAGCAAAACCCAAACCGCGAACGTCCATATCTCTTTGTACAAATTTGGTACAGCAAATTACATCTCCTTTTTGAAAACAGCTACTTCCCGCCGAACCTAGATTTATGATTACAGAGGGCCTTTTCTTTTGAATGGCTTTTGTCAATTCGTAAGCTGCATTTACTTTTCCGATTCCGGTAATTAAGACATTGTGATCTTTAAAAACTTCTGCTGCTTCAGATTCGAGCGCAAAACAGAATAATATATCTTCAATAGCAAATGATGCCGTTTGGTTAATTTGTATCATGTGTAATTTATTTTCGGTTTACAAAAATACGTTTAAAAATTTACGATGCTCTAACCTAAATTTAAAATCCAAAAAAGACGTTAAAGTCTGTTTTCGCTATTGGATTTTATGATATAAAAAATACATTTGCGAGAACCAGTAAAAAATTTAAAACCAGAAAGAATAACTGCATGGATAGTGAAAAATTTATTTTCTGCCTTGAAGGCGTTAAAGATATAGACGATCATACCCAAACCAATGTGGTAAAATGTTTGGAAGAATTGGCCATAGACCAAGGCATTTCGAGCATTCATAAAACTTGCGATACGATCGAAGGTTTAGAAGAAAGTCTGAATATTCTGCTTTACGAAGATCATAATTTCAAAGATTATGAAATCATTTATTTAGCCATGCCTGGGCAGGAAAATAATATCTGCCTTCACGATTATTATTACAGCATTGAAGAAATTGCCGAATTGTTTGAAGGAAAAATGAAAGGTAAAATTATTCATTTTGCCAATCTTAAGGTTTTAGATTTAAACGAAGAAGAAGCGCAATATTTCTTAGACATAACTGGAGCAAGAGCCATTTCTGGCTACGGTTCTACCTACAATAAAATTGCCAGTTGTAGCACGATTGACAAAGCTTTTTTTAGCTTGTATCAGGAAAACGACAATATAATTGAAGTGGTTGAAGATCTATATGCTAAACATTACAATCTCTGCAAACTGCTTGATTTTAGATTATATTATTAGAATGAAAAAGCAGGCGGAGAAAATAAAAACCTATAATCCAAAAGGATTTCGAGAAAAGTTTTTAGGAGAAGACAATCCTATTCATTTACTTTTTAAATCGAATTCTGATCATTTTTTCTGTTTGGAAATCGAAGAAATGATGCAGATGCAGCATCCTGTTCCGCCTTCGAAACATTCTTGCCATACTTTGATTTTTATTTCTTCAGGTCAGCATGTTATGAAATTGGGTTATCAAGAATATGTCACGACCGATAACGAAATGATTATGGTTCCTGCCGGTCAGATTTTTTCGCTTGATAATGTTAACAACATTCATAAAGGTTATATCTGCCAGTTTCATCCCGATATATTGATTCGGAAATATGGCAGCCGTGAACTGCTCAATGATTTTGACTTTCTAAAAATTTCAGGAGATCCCAAAATTAAACTTGCTCCCGAAGATATTGCCCCAATTACCAATATTTTGGAACGATTGAAAAAGGAATATTCTGAAAAAACGATTACAGATTTAAATATTGTTCAATCGTATCTCATTACTTTGTTTTATGAAATGAATAAAAATGCGGTGAAGACTTCTAAAAGTATTTCGGCGGCAGAAGCAATTACGGGGAAATTTAAAGAATTGATTCATGACCATATTAAAACCCAACATCAGGTCAATTACTATTCCTCGATGCTAAATGTTACTCCCAATCATTTAAACAAATGTGTCAAAAATGTAACAGGAAAATCTGCTGTAAAATGGATTGACGAAAACATATTGCTAGAGGCTAAATATTTATTGTTTCAAACCACACTTTCTGTAGGTGAAATCGCAACGCAAGTAGGCTTTGAAGATCAATCTTACTTTAGTCGATTTTTTAAAAAAGCAGAAGGAATCTCTCCTATTCGGTATCGAAAAATGATTGATAAGTCCTAATTATTGATTATAGAATCCTAACAAATATGCGGGTGTTTTTCAGAAATTTGCTTCCTCAAAAATGCAAATTATGATTTATGTTTTTAAAACTTCTGTTGACAGCCCATCCAAATTTGAATCGGCCTCTGTACTCCTAAATGAATTATTGCCTAATTCTTTGTGGAATTTTGACCTTGAAGATTGCGACAACATTCTGAGAGTTGACAGCGAGCTGAATGTAACCGCATTACTTCAAAACAATAGTATTTTCGATTGTATCGAATTAGAATAAAACTTTACAAGCCTTTTAAATTTATATGGAATCAAAATTATACCAAAACCGAACTTTTGAAACGATTGATTATTCGGATCAGAGTTTAGCCCATGTCGAATTTGTAAACTGCGAATTCATTAATTGCAACTTTTCTAAAAGTGACTTAAGTCATAACGACTTTCTAGATTGCACTTTTAAAAACTGCAATCTTTCTTTGGCTACTTTGAGAAATACGGGATTAAAAAACATCAATTTTATAGGCTGTAAATTAATGGGGTTGGATTTTAGCGCTTGCAATAGTTTTTTATTTTCGATGAATTTTCAAGATTGTGTTTTAGACTATTCTACTTTCATTTATAAAAAACTGAAGAAAACCAATTTTACAGATTGCCTTTTAAAAGAAACTGATTTTTCTAATACCGATTTATCTTTGGCTGTTTTTAAAAACTGTGATCTTTCGGGGGCCACTTTTGTGGAAAGCATTTTGGAGAAAACCGATTTCAGAACTTCCAAAAATTATGCTTTTGATCCATCCGAAAATAAAATTAAAGGAACAAAGGTTTCCCATACGGCACTTGCGGGTTTGCTTCAAAAATTTGATTTATCCATAGAATGATTTTTAGTTTTCAGTCGCAGTCACAGTTTTCAGTAACTGAAAACCGTGACTGAAAACTGAGATTGAAAACTAAAAAAGCGGGACTACAAACTAAATTGTATCCCGCTTTCTCTATTTAATCAACCACGATTTTTATTTTATCCAACGTGGATCTCCCACTTTTCTATCAATTAATGTTTGATTTTTAACTGTAAAATCGCCATTTACTGCATTCGTAAATTGAGGATCTAATACAGTTGCAGAAGCATCTGGTCTATTGTTACCTGTTGTTATCTGTAAATTAGGCGAATTGAAATTATTATTATTTGCAAATCCTGGAACAGCCGTTGCTGTTGAATTGGTGTACACTGCAGATCCAACTGCTAATAATGTATTACGTACTGTTGATAAATTAGAAACAAAACGTATGTACAAAATTCTACTTGCTGCTGGTAATGTCGGTGCATAGATAGTACATCCATCGATTAACACATTACTTGTTAATCCTGTCCCTGTTAATCCTGAAGCAGCATCTAAACGGATGAAATCACGTGATGAACAAGTGTCAAATGTACTTTTTGTTAAAGAAATACTTGCCACATAAGTAGTTCTGAAGTCAATAAAATCAGCACCTGCATTAACGTTTACATTTTCAATAATACTATTATCCACAGAGAATGATTTCAATTTTGCTGATGCATTTCCGTAGATTAATTGAGAAGGATAATCATGAACGTAACATCCGCTTATTAAAACATCTCCTAAACCTGTAGTAGCTGCTGTAGCAATTGCTATTGCTCCGCCAGTTGTACCAGTTCCGTTTAAATCTAAATCGATTAAAGAAAGGTTAACTACTTCACTTGAATTAGCCGGATTATTAGCCAACGTGAAATTAACTTTTAGCTTTGGTTTGTTTTCTGGTCTTAGACCTCTAAGCGTTAAAGTTTTATTTACCGCAATTGTTCCTGTTTGAGCCGTGTAATTACCTGGCATGAATACTAAAACAGATCCAGAAGGCGCATCAATAATTTTTTGAAGGAAATCATCTCCCTCTTTAATTAATATTCCAGTTCCAATGTCTATTCCGGTAGTAAAAGTTGCATTACCCCTTTTCTTTGTTCCGTTTAATAAAATTGCAGTGTAAGCCGTTTCTGGTGTTAACCCTGTAAGTGTAGCTACCCCGGCTGTTTTTTCAGCTGCCGTAATGGTGTGCGCAATATTTCCAGGCATAGCAGTAATTTGTGTTACAGCGCTATTTGGAGTCCATCTCAATGTAACTTGAGTTGCCTGAATATCTGCATCTTGAACAGGGAACATGATCTGCTCTGATAATGTTGTAGCTGTTATAACCGACCATTTAGAATCTGCTAAACCAAAAGTAACTGCTTTTACTCTAATAGAATAAACCGTTTCTCCTTCTAGTGCTACTTTTATAGGAAGTTCTGTAGGCGCAACATTTATTGTTTTATAAATTGTAGCGAAGCTTGGATCATCGGCACTAAATTCAACTACATAATGATCTGCATTTTCATCTGCTTTAACCGTCCAATCTAACTCAACCGTGGTCGAGTTTCTGATAGTAGCTTTAAGTCCGATGGGAGAAAATTCTCTTGTATTTCCTATACCGTCTAATAACGCTTCATTATAACTTTCACAGCTAGAAACTGCAACTGAAAGAAATAATACGGTTATTAATCCTTTAAATATATTTATTGTTTTCATCATAATAACTTATAATTTATTATTAGTTTTTTGAAAGATTTTAATAACCGTAATCATTTTTTAACTGACCATTACTTGCATCAAGAAATACTTGCCATATTGGCCAGAATTGTCTCTCATCAGGGTTCACTCCTGCTTTATACAATGATGCTATCTTAGCATCTGCAGCAGTTCCTGTCCATGTCCAAGCAGTAGAAGAATACAATGCTCCTGGATTTGTAGTTTCTCCACGATTAAGTCCATAGATATCTAAACTTACATTATCTGCCTGATATTTATAGTATAAAGTCGCTGGTACATCTGCATATTGTCCTGTACGAGTAGATAATTCTGCCATTTTTTGTTTTGCTTTATCTAAGTTTGCTTTAAGCAAATTCCAACGGATAAGCGCTTGTTTACGTTCCATCTCTCCTGTAAACTCATATTTATTTTCTTCAACAAGAGCATTAAACATTGCTTCTTTGCTAGCTAAGCCATTTACATAAGATTCAACTTTAGTTGCTTGATCTGCTGTAGAAAATGATCTTCTACGAATTTCTTTCAGATAAGGCATTGCTGCACTTGGACCTTCTAATTCGTTTGCTGTTTCAGCAGCTATTAAAAGCACCTCAGCATAACGCATGTACATTTTATTAACCCCGTCATCATTTGTAGAAGTTACATAACGTTTCATCCATTCGTAACGATATTTACCAAAATACCATGTATCTAGAGTACCCAATTCTTGTTTTGCAATACCATTTACTGCTGCACCATATTTGTAAGGTACACAAGTAACATTTCTACGTGTATCTGCTTGATCATAGTCATAGAAAACAAATGGCAATGGTCCTGCTACACCTCCACGGTTAGCTCCATTAGCTTGAAATTGATCAGCAGCTGCAGTGTGTTTTACCGCAAAAGTGAATAACATTCTACCACGCCCATCAGAAAAAGGAAGCTCCCAAAGCGATTCTCCTCCCGCAGCAGTATTTTCTTCATTGTATTTTCTCCATAATCCTTCAAAAGTAGATTCTAAACGAGCAGAACCACTTTGGATCACTTCACGAGATTCTTTTAATGCCAATGCATACATGTTGGCAACTGAAAGTTCTGGATCGCTACTTCTTCTTACTCCATCAGGATATTGCTGATAACCACTTGCCGCCAAGGCCAAACGTGCTCTAAATGCTTTTACAAAAGCTTTATTTACATGTTCTACCGTACTTGTATAAGAAGTTTCGTTAGGCCATGCCACTAATGTTGATGCCTCACCTAAATCTGCAATTAATTGTTTGTAAATAACATCTCTACTCGCTTTAGGCAAATATAATGTCGCAGTAGTGATAGGCTCAAAACGAGCTGGAACATCACCCCAAGACTTAAGCAAATCGGCATAATAGATCGCTCTTAATGTTAAAGCTTCTCCTAGTAGCTGTCCCATTTCTGATCCTGACGTAGGATTCCCATATTGACGTAGCCCCTTAATACAAATATTCGCACGCTCAATACCTGAATACATCATTGAATATGCGTTATTACTTGTATTCATTTCAGTATTAGTTGGCTTCGCATCATACACACACAAATCTGCTTTATCTCCTGCTGTTTGCGAAGTATTGTACCATTCTGTGTCTGTATTTAATCCATAATATGGTAAAAATCTTCCTCTATAAGAATTGGTCTCTGCGAATGGCACTTTTATTCCATCAATAGCTCCTTTTGCAAGTGCAACTTCAGAAAATATCAAAGATGGTTCTAATGTTGACGGCGCTTCTGTATCTAAATAATCGTCTTCAAATTGCTGGCAAGAACTAAATAAAGCCGCAATAATCAATCCCGCTATTATTATTTTATGTTTCATTTTGTGATCGTTTAAAATTAGAAATTAAGATTCATTCCAAAAATCATCTGTCTGCTTCTTGGATAAGGACTTGAATCTACCCCTGGTGTAAGTGGATTTTTTCTTTTTGTTGAAACTTCAGGGTCAGAACCACTAAAGTCAGTCCAAACAAAAACATTGCTAGCCGTTAAATAAAATCTCAATTTTGAAATTCCTAGTTTAGATGTAAACATTTCAGGTGTAGTATACCCTAATGTTAAAGTATTCAATCTTAAAAAAGATGCATCTTCAACTGCCCAATCAGTAAAAATAGCCGATCTCATATAAGGAGACCACATCGTTGTATTAGCATTAAGAGCTGCTAACGCTTCAGGATTATCTGTTACTAATTGTCCTGTTGCTGGATCTAAATTAGTCCATCTTTGTCCATCAGCCATAGTAGAATTTAAATTTTTATATCTTCCTGAAGCCGTAGCTGTAGAAAATTCAATTTTATCGGCATTGTATACCTCATTACCAATACTCCAGTTAAAAGCTGCCATTAAATCGAAACCATAAGCATTTCCATTAATCACAAAACCTCCTGTGCTTTTAGGGTTAACATTACCAATAACGGTTTTATCATTTACATCTACTTTACCATCTCCATTAATGTCTTTTAATTTCATATCTCCAGGCTTAAGACCGCTTCCGTCTCCTACTAGAGAAGTAGAAGTATTAACCACTCCGCTTTTCAAAACATATTTTCCTCCAACAAAATCAAAGTCAGAAACTTCATATCTACCATCATTTCTATAGCCATACATACTACCTAAAGAAGAACCCACTGCCACTAAATAATCATCTCCAATTTGTGAAGAAGCCCATCCTGTTGCTTGTCCAAAATCACTCATAACCCCTAACGAGTTAATACGATTTTTGTTTATTCCCATATTGAATGAAAAGTTCAATCCGTATTTTGCTTTTTCAATCGCAACAACATTTATAGTAGCCTCAAAACCTGTATTTTGCGTTTCTCCCATGTTACGATATTGGAAATCATATCCAACTCCTGAAACTGGAAAATTGATTAATAAGTCACTTGTAACATTTTTATAAACATCAAAATTACCACTTAAGCGATTTTTGAAAAACGCGAAATCTAAACCAAAGTTCTGAGTCACTGTTGTTTCCCATTTCAAATCTGGGTTAGGCATTGTTTTAGAAGGCGCCCAAACACTAGTAACACCGTTAATCCAGGTAGTTGCTGTAGATTGGAAAATTTGTACTTGCTGTCCAACAGGAATATTATTGTTTCCTGCTTCTCCATAACTTGCTCTTAATTTTAAAAGACTTAACCAGCTTTTATTTTTCAAGAAATTCTCTTCAGAAAGTTTCCATCCTGCAGCAAATGCTGGAAAATATCCCCAACGATTTTGCTCTTGGAATTTACTAGATCCATCTGCACGAAATGTAGCTGTGAAAATATAACGGTTTTTGTAATCGTAATTTGCACGTCCGAAGAAAGATAATAATCTATCATCAGGGCTGTAGTAATTATCTACTGATTGTGGAGTTCCTTGTGTTGTTAATGTTTTTGCTTTTTCAAAATCAAAAAAAGTAGGATATCCATGAATTGTCGATGTAAGCGTATTTGTTGTATAATTAATGCTTTCTTCTCCAACAAGAGCCGTCAAATGATGATCTTCTCCCATTATTTTTTTGAAATCATAATTCAACGTATTAGCATTTCTGAAACGTCTCTCCTTACTATCTGACATAATCATTGCAGGCATATTCTGTAACGTAGCCAACGGCGCATTAGCCACATAATAAGTAGTAAGACCGTAAAAACGATAATCTTGATTATTAAAATTATCCAGACCTAAATCTACTTTCAATTTTAAATTATCTACAATTTCCCATCCAAAACTTCCTAACATATTAAAGTTTTTACGAAACTGCTGACGATTATTATCCGAAATAGAAGTAAAAGGATTTATCAACATATCTGTCCCATCCCCATTCACATCTTCTGAAGTTAAACCTGCAACTGGAAGTGGTGCATACCCCACAATAGTACGCATACGTGAATCTGATGAAGATTTCTCATTTTGCTCATTTACACCACCACCGTCAATTTCAGTATCTGAATAACGCACTGTAAAACCAACATCTATCTTATTGCTTAATTTGCTTTTTAAAGCTAATGCTAAGTTATTTCTTTTGTAGTTTGAGCCTACCATGATAGCTTTTTCATCGTAATGAGCATAATTAAAGTTATAATTAAGCTTATCCGTTCCTCCTCTAATTCCTAAATCACGGCTTTGAACTTCACCTGTGTGTCCAAAAATTTGCTCTTGCCAATCATCACCTTTAAGACCTTGGTACAGATCGTGATCTTGCCAATTTCCAAAATACTTTGTATAGCTATCTGGATTAGAAGCTACTTTAGTTCCACTTTGCGAAAGCAAAGCATATTCATATTGCCATTTCGTATAATCCTCTGGAGATAAAACATCAATTTTATTCGCCATCTTTTTCATACCGTAAAACATATTAAAGTTTACGGCCATTTTTCCATCTTTTCCGCTTTTTGTTGTAATAAGAATTACTCCATTTGCACCACGTGATCCGTAGATTGCAGTTGAAGCAGCATCTTTTAAAACTGTCATTGTTTCAATATCAGATGAAGAAATATCATTCATATTATTGATTGGAAATCCATCCACAATAATTAAAGGCGAAGCGTCTTGAGTAAGTGAACCTCCTCCACGAACTCTAATTTTAATATCAGCATCTGGAGAACCCTCTGCGGCAGTTACCTGCACACCGGCAATTCTACCCGTTAAAGCTTCAGCGACATTGGCCACCGGTACTTTTTTCAAATCAGCACCTGAAATAGTAGAAACTGCACCGGTTAAATCAGATTTCTTAGCAGTTCCGTATCCGATTACAACAACTTCATTTAAGTTGTTAGAATCTTCAGACATCGTTGCGTTAACCTTCGTTTTTCCCTCGGCAGAAATGTCAATGTTTTTGAATCCTATAAAAGAAAAACTCAATACTGCTTTCGGATTGGTTAGTTTTATTTTGTAATGCCCGTCAAAATCGGTAGAAGTTCCGTTCTTAGTTCCTTTTTCTAAGACGTTTACCCCAGGAAGAGAAAGTCCCGCAGCATCCTTCACGGTTCCCTCTATCGTTGTGCCCTGCGCGTGTACTTGACTACCGATCAATAAGCACAGTAAGAAAACAAGTTTAAAGCAAAAATTTGCTCCTTTGTTTAATAGTTCTTTAAAGTTCATGGTTGATTGTTTAAGTTATTAAAAGTTTTTTCTTTTTGGTTTAAGTGGTTTTTTGTGGTTACTTTCAATTCATTTTATAGTTAATATTTGTGGTTTTTATTTAACAGTAATTTATTTACTCCTCCCCCAAAGCTTTATTCCTGCTCTGTTTTCCATCCTATAACTTAATCGATTTCGAAGATTAAAAACAAAGTTGTAATCGATTACACAAACATAGATATTTTTTTTAAACGAAAAATAATATTTCCCAAAAATTTCATAAAAAAAATTAGATATTAAAAAATATATTGGTTTTTTCTATGACATATATAATTTATCTCGATATAAAATATTAAATATATTTTTATTATTCGCGCATTTGATTCGATTTTTATAAAAAAAACAATCGATTACATGAATAACTATTACGAAATTATTAGGTGTTAATTTTACACTTAAAAAGTTAAAATCAAGCTAAAAAAATTAGAGAGATTTTATTTATATTTTAAAATTTACAATGATTTTACCTATAAATGAAGTCGGCAAGTTGAAGGAAAAAGTAATTTTGACTATAAGTTTACTTTTTTAAAAGCACAAAAAAAGCCCTTAAACAAACGTTAAGGGCTTAAAAAGATAATATATTAAAGTTTATGCAGGCTGCATCTGAACTTGTTTTTGATGTAACCTCATCAATATGAATGTAATAATCATTCCGATTACCGACATCACAACTCCAATAAGGTTTGGAGACGAATAACTGAAACCCGCAGCCAAAGGTAATCCGCCAAGGAAAGCACCTAAAGCATTACCAATATTAAAACTCCCTTGAAGTGATGCCGAAGCAATCATTTCTGCTCCTTTTGCTGTACGAATCATAAGCATTTGAATTGGCGCAATAACCGAGAATGAAATAGCTCCGGTCAAAAAAGTAAGAAACAGCGATACATATTGATTGAATGAGAAAAAGTAAACTAGAATTAAATCTAAAGACATTACTAATAATAAAGCTAATGTCGTTGGCGCTGGCGAAAAACGATCTGCCAATTTACCTCCAACAAAATTCCCCACTACCATTCCTAGTCCTGCTAAAATCAAGATAGAAGAAACATCTTCTGGTGAAAATTTAGACACATTAATTAATAAAGGAGCAATATAACTGATCCAGGCAAAAAGCCCACCAAAACCAATTGCGGTAATTCCGATAATCAACCAAGCTTCTGTCTTCTTAAAGAACTGAAGTTGTGTTTTCATATTTACACTTTCTCCTTTTTCAAGATTTGGCATCCATAGATAAATGGCCAAGAAAGTCAATAATCCAACAATAGCAATTAATACGAAAGTATAACGCCAAATAAAATGATGACCTATATAAGTTCCAATTGGCACACCTATTAAGTTGGCAATAGTTAAACCAGCAAACATTATAGAGATTGCCTGCGCTTCTTTTCCTTTATCTGCCAAACGGCTTGCGACTACCGCTCCCACTCCAAAGAATGCTCCATGCGGCAATCCAGATAAAAATCTAGATGCAAATAAAATATTATAATCGGGAGCAATAATTGACAATGCGTTAAAAACGGCCAACATTAAAGCTAAAATTAAAAGCATTTTTTTAGGTGCATAATTTCTTCCTGCGATTACTAACAAAGGCGCTCCAATAACAACTCCAAGTGCATAAGATGAAATTAAATATCCGGCAACTGGGATTGAAACTTTCATATCTGAAGCAATATCTGGGAGCAATCCCATCATTACAAATTCTGTAATACCAATAGTTAACCCTCCTAAAGAGAGCGCAATAAGACTTTTTTTCATTTTGATTTATTGTAGAAAGGAATAGATTTCTACGAGGCAAAATTAACACCGTTAGCCTTAAAAAAAATTGTAAATTTGTGACATAAAATTGTATATTTAAGTTATGCCTAAATTAAATCAGTTTAAAACGCTTGTTCTTGATGAATTTGAAGAAGAGAAGTTTCATCTCCCTCCGCATACGCATACGTATTATGAAATCATCTATATAAAGAAAGGAAGCGGAATTCATCACCTCAATAACAATCTGCTTCCGTATAAGGCTGGAGATCTATTTGTTATTTCGCCAGACGACGAACATTATTTTGATATAAAGAAAAGTACCCGATTCATTTTTATCAAATTCACAGATAATTATTTCAACTCCAAACAGAATCTTACTTGCGATGAATTTTTAGTAAATACTCCCGAAAGCTTCATGCGTGATAAGATCCTAAAAGAAACGGTTTTGAAGTTTGACGAACCTTGCAAAACGATTTTAAAAAACACGGTTGAAAACATTGTAACCTACGGACATTATATAGATGTTACCTCATCTCCCATTGTTTTCTATCAAATTCTTTCTCTCTTTGGTTTAATTAAAGAAACAATTCGAGGCATGAATTTACAGATGAAATCGACTCATTTGGATAGCGAACAAATTGCGAATTACATTCATCAGAATATTTATCAGCCCAAACTGGTTCAGGTAAAAGTGATTGCAGATCATTTTAATATTGCTCAAACCTATTTTAGTGCTTATTTCAAAAGAACTTTCAGCATCAGTTATCGCGAATACATTCATAATTTAAGAACGACTTTAATCGAAAAAAGATTTCATAACAATCAATTGCCAATTAAACAGATTGCCTACGAATTTGGTTTTACAGATGAAAGTCATTTGACGAATTATTTCAAAAAGCGAAAAAACATGAAACCAACCGATTTTAAGAAACTGTAGTTATTGAAATCTTAAAAAGTAATTTCTGCACACATTTTTAACTAAATTTGTACTTCTAAAAACAATTTCTTTGAAAAAGAAAATCCATATAATGCTGCTTTTTATAACACTCAGTTTCTTTTTGAATCCGAGTTATACCTACGCATGCAATATGGTGCATCATAAAGAAATTGCTTCTAAAGAAGAAAACAGCTGTTCTAAAAAATGCTGCGAAAAGAAAACTTCAAAAAAGGAAAAACACAATTGTGACGGAAAATGTCGTCATTCTGGCTGTACAACTTCTGCATTGCAATTTGTTATTTTAACTTCAAATGATCTTGAGTTACAAAATGATGTTTTCAATTTTTCTTTAAAAAACACTATTTCATCTTACAGTAATTCTACAATTTCTTCTGGATTTACTTCTATTTGGCTGAAGCCGAAAATATAATTATCGTATTTATGACAGCCCATATTGGGTCTTTTTTAAAACGAAATTTTTAATTAATTTTAAAGGAAATAAAATCCTTTACCTAAATATTATATACAATGAAAAAATCAATCATAGCTTTAGCAACAGTACTTACCGTATTATTAAGTGCAAATAACATTCAGGCAAATACAACAAAATTAGAATCGGGAACAACAGAAATCGTTGATGCGAGTCAGCTTCAATCTGTTTATGATGCTTATTTTACTGTAAAAGATGCACTTATTAAAAGTGACAGCAAATTGACTTCGGCGAAAGCCAAAGACTTACTGACAGCGATTACTGCGGTAAAAATGGACAAACTAAAAAGCAACGAACATACGGTTTGGATGAAAGTGGTTAAAAAACTAACTGCCGATGCTAAAAGTATTTCAACAACAACAGATCTTAAAAAACAACGCGAGACTTTTAAATCTTTATCTAAAAACACTTATGATTTAATAAAAGTTTCAAGTCCAGAACAGCCAATCTACAAACAATATTGCCCAATGGCAGATGCTGATTGGTTGAGCAAAGAAAAAGCAGTTAAAAATCCGTATTACGGTTCTTCTATGTTGACTTGTGGAAATGTGGTAGAAACGATTAAATAATATGAAGCTTTACATCAAAAATATGGTGTGCAGCCGATGCAAAATGGTAGTGAAGTCTGAGTTCGAAAAACTCGGACTTCCTACTATTTCTGTTGAATTGGGTGAAGTCGAACTGGAAAAAGAAATCAGCGACGAGCAAAAAGAAGTTCTATTAGAAAACCTTCAAGTTTTAGGTTTTGATTTAATTGACGATAAAAAAACAAAAACCGTCGAAAGAATAAAAAATCTGATTGTCGATTTAGTGCATCATAAAAACAACGAACTTAAAATTAACTTATCTGATTATTTGGCAGAAAACTTAAATCAGGATTATAATTCGTTAAGCAACTTATTTTCCGAAATTGAAAATACCACGATTGAAAAGTATTTCATCAGTCAGAAAATTGAAAAAGTAAAAGAATTATTGATTTATAATGAGCTTTCGTTAAGCGAAATTGCAGATATTCTCAACTACAGCAATGTGGCACATTTGAGCAATCAATTCAAGAAAATTACCGGCTTTACCCCTACTTCGTTCAAACAATCAAAAGATAAAATGCGTATTCAGATCGAGAATATATAGTTGATTTAACCGCAAAGGACGCAAAGAATTTACACAAGGTTCGCAAAGATGTTTTAAGACAAAGCTTTGCGAACTTTGCGTTTTTATATAAAACCCTGCATAGCAAAAAATCCTTGCGTCCTTTGCGGTTAAATAAAATTTTGTAAATCTTACAAATCATTCCCAAAATTGTACAAACCGAACTCACAGATACTTCGGAAATTTGCATTGTAATACTTAAAAACCAATAAAATGACTCATCAATATATAATTTCAGGAATGTCTTGCAACGGATGCCGAACCAAAGTTGAAAAAACTCTAAACGAAGTAGAAGGCGTTCAGGCAGAAGTAACCTTGAATCCGCCAACGGCTACGATTACAATGGACAAACATGTTCCAACAGAAAAATTTCAAGAAGTTTTGTCTGCTGCAGGAAATTATACTATCGAAATGGATTCTCCTAAAAATCATGGCGAAGCTGCTAAATCTTGCTGTTCTGTCCATAAAAAAGAGAACCACGATCATCATAAAACAGAAACTAAAAAAATACATCAGCACAGTGCAAATGGCGTTTATTACTGCCCCATGCATTGCGAAGGCGACAAAACATACAATAAACCCGGAGATTGCCCAGTCTGCGGAATGGATTTAGTTCCGCAAATTGCCATAACTGCAACGCAATTTACTTGTCCAATGCATCCAGAAATCATTTCAAACGAACCTGGCGATTGTCCGATCTGCGGAATGGATTTAGTTCCAATGCAAGCTTCAGAAAGTGAAGAAAACAAAACCTATTCTGATTTATTGAAGAAGATGAAAATTGCGATTTTGTTTACACTTCCTATTTTCATTATCTCAATGTCAGAAATGATTCCGAATAATCCACTCTATAATATAATGTCTATCGAAAAGTGGAATTGGGTTCAGCTTTTATTCTCTATTCCCGTTTTGTTTTATGCAGGATGGATGTTTTTCGTTCGCGCTTACAAATCTATTGTGACTTGGAATTTAAATATGTTTACTTTAATTGGAATAGGAACCAGTGTTGCGTTCCTATTTAGTATTGTCGGAATGTTTTTCCCAGATATTTTTCCATCGGAATTCAAATCACATCACGAAACAATTCATTTGTATTTTGAAGCTGCGACCGTAATTATCACTTTAGTTTTATTAGGACAATTATTGGAAGCCAAAGCTCATGGACAAACAAACGGAGCCATAAAAGAATTATTAAAATTAGCGCCAACTGAAGCGACTTTAGTTGAAAACGGAGTAGATAAAGTAATCTCTATTCATACTATTAAAAAAGGCGATTTACTTCGTGTAAAACCAGGAGAGAAAATTCCGGTTGACGGAAAAATAACTTCTGGCGAAAGCAGCATCGACGAATCTATGATTACGGGAGAACCAATTCCGGTTGATAAAAAAATGGACGATGCCGTCATTTCCGGGACTATAAACGGTACCAAATCATTTGTGATGATTGCTGAAAAAGTAGGATCAGAAACCATGTTATCGCAAATTATTCAAATGGTAAATGATGCCAGCAGATCTCGCGCTCCAATTCAGAAATTAGCCGATCGCGTTTCTAAATATTTTGTGCCGACAGTTGTGATCATTTCGATTTTAACATTCTTTCTTTGGGCAAAATTTGGTCCAGAACCCGCTTACGTTTACGGATTAATTAATGCGATTGCCGTTTTAATTATTGCTTGCCCTTGCGCACTCGGATTAGCAACGCCAATGTCTGTAATGGTTGGAGTGGGAAAAGGCGCTCAAAACGGAATCCTGATTAAAAATGCCGAAGCATTAGAAAACATGAATAAAATTGATGTTTTGATAACCGATAAAACAGGAACAATTACCGAAGGAAAACCATCTGTAGAAAAAATATATTCAATTAATAATGAGGAAGATTTTCTGCTTCAAAACATTGCCTCTTTAAATCAGCATAGCGAACATCCTTTGGCGCAAGCTGTAGTCAATTTCGCGAAAGCAAAAAACACTAAATTTAAAGAAGTTCAAGGTTTTGAAACCATAGCTGGAAAAGGTGTTTTAGGAAACATTGAAAGCAAAAAAGTTGCTCTAGGAAATAAAAAATTAATGGAAGAAATAGGCGCTTCTGTTTCTGATGATTTAGAACAAAAAGTTATTGCCGAACAAAATTTAGGAAAAACTATTTCATATATCGCAATTGACACTATTGTTTTAGGCTATGTTGCCATTACTGATGCTATCAAAGAAAACAGTGCAAAAGCCATTAAAGAATTAATCGCTCAAGGTGTTGAGGTTATCATGATGACGGGCGATAATCATAATACCGCAAAAGCTGTTGCTGAACATTTGCATCTGAGTTCCTTTAAAGCAGATTGTCTTCCAGAAGATAAACTAAAAGAAATCGAACGTCTTCAAGCACAAGGAAAAATTGTAGCCATGGCGGGAGATGGAATTAATGATGCGCCAGCTTTAGCGCAATCGAATATCGGAATTGCAATGGGAACAGGAACTGATGTTGCGATAGAAAGTGCTAAAATTACTTTGGTAAAAGGCGATTTAAACGGAATCGTAAAAGCTAAAAACCTCAGCCATGCCGTAATGTCAAATATCAAACAGAATTTATTTTTTGCTTTTATCTACAATACTTTAGGCGTGCCAATTGCAGCGGGGATTTTATATCCGTTTTTAGAGATCTTACTTTCGCCGATGTTGGCTGCTGTTGCCATGAGTTTGAGTTCAGTCTCAGTAATTGTAAACGCTTTACGATTGAGAAATCTAAAATTATAATTTATGATTAATATCAAATATATCCTAATACTTTCTTTAATCGCTTTTCAGCTAAGGGCTCAAAAAGTAGTGCGTTATGATTTGCATGTTCGTGATACCATTGTCAATTTTTCGGGTAAAGAAAAACGAGCGATTGCAGTAAATGGACAAATTCCGATGCCGACTCTAACTTTTACCGAAGGGGATATTGCAGAAATTTACGTACATAACGAATTAAAAAAGGAAACAACTTCGATGCATTGGCACGGATTGTTTTTACCTAATAAAGAAGATGGCGTTCCGTATTTAACTCAAATGCCGATTGAACCTAGAACTACTCATAAATATACCTTTCCGATTATTCAGAACGGAACGTATTGGTATCACAGTCATTCTGGTTTACAGGAACAAATTGGTTTATACGGCCTTTTTATCATCAATAAGAAAAAAGACGATTCAACGATCAGAAAGGGAATTGACGATTTACCGACAATCCCAGTTATTTTAAGCGAATGGTCGGATTTGAAACCAGAGAATATTCAGCGAATGCTGCACAATGCCAACGATTGGTTCGCAATTAAAAAAGGAACAACGCAAAGTTATGCCGAAGCTGTAAAACAAGGACATTTTTCTACCAAAGTGACCAACGAATGGAAAAGAATGAACGCGATGGATGTCAGCGATGTATATTATGAAAAGTTTCTCATTAATGGTCAAAATGAACAACAGTTTTCTGATCTTAAACCAGGTTCAAAAGTCCGATTGCGAATTGCAAACGGAGGCGCTTCCAGTTATTTCTGGCTGACTTATGGTGGAGGAAAAATCACCGTTGTAGCTAGTGACGGAAATGATGTTGAACCTGTAGAAGTCGATCGTTTGATTATTGCGGTTTCTGAAACTTACGATGTTGTAGTGACAATTCCAGAAAATAATAAATCTTTTGCTTTTTTGGCTACAGCCGAAGACAGAACGGGATCAGCATCTTTATTTTTAGGAAATGGAGAAAAACAGCCTGTTCATCATCTTTCAAAACTAAAATATTTTGAAGGCATGAAAATGATGAACGATATGATGAAAATGAACGGCGACATGAACGACATGGGCATGAATATGTCTTTGAACAAAATGGACATGAATGCCGTAATGTATCCTGAAATTTCGGGTGAAGATGAGAATGCAAAACCTGCTATGGATCATTCAAATCATAATATGGAAGGCATGAAAATGGAAAGCGATAGTACTGAAACTTCAGAAATTGTGACTTTGAATTACGGAATGCTGAAATCTCCTTTTAAAACCAATCTTCCGAAAGATGCGCCTGTAAAAGAATTGCGTTTTACGCTTTCTGGAAATATGAATCGTTATGTTTGGAGTCTGGACAATAAAGTAGTTTCTGAAACTGATAAGATTTTAATTAAAAAAGGAGAAAACGTTCGTATTGTTTTATATAATGGTTCGATGATGCGCCACCCGATGCACTTACATGGACATGATTTTAGAATTCTGAACGAACATGGCGATTATTCTCCACTGAAAAATGTCATTGATATTATGCCAATGGAAACCGATACCATCGAATTTCAGGCAAATGCTGATGGCGACTGGTTTTTTCATTGTCATATTTTATACCACATGATGGCCGGAATGGGAAGGATTTTTAGTTATGAAAATTCAGCGCCAAATCCGTTGATTCATCATCCAGAAATGGCTTTTAAAATGTTGAAAATGGATGACCGTATGTTTCATTTTATGGCTGAAAATGATTTTGCAACCAACGGAAATGATGGTGAAGCCATGTTCAGCAACACACGTTGGAGTATCGGAACGGAATGGAGATTGGGTTATAACGATAAACATGGTTACGAAACCGAAACACACATTGGAAGATATATCGGAAAAAATCAATGGTTAATGCCATTCATTGGTTTTGACTGGCGTTATCGAAAAATGGGAATGGACGAACAGGAACAAAATCTTTTTGGTCAAAAAAACACCAAAGACAATCGTTCGGTTTTTAGTGCCGGTGTCGAATATACTTTACCAATGCTCATAAAAGCACAAGTTGAGGTGTATACAGACGGAAATGTTCGTTTACAATTTGAACGAAAAGATATTCCGCTTTCGCAAAGACTTCGAATGAATTTAATGTGGAATACTGATAAAGAATATATGGCGGGATTGAAATATATCGTTGCCAGAAACTTCGGAATTACAACGCACTATGATAGTGATATGGGAGTTGGATTTGGGGTTAATTTGAATTATTGATTGCTTTTTGAACCATATAAGTGATATAAGTTCATATTAAAATTGTGCGCAAACTGATTTATTACAATTTAAAAAAGCATGGATTATATAATGGCATTAATTTTGAAATGACCAAAATCATCAAAAATTCACTTTAAATTAAATCTTATTTCGAATATGAAAAACATTAAAATTCTATTATTAGTTCTTATAGCTTTGTTCCTAACAAGTTGTGACCCTATTCATAGAATTGATTTCATAAACAATCTTGATAGTAATACTAATATAAAGATAGTTCTAAATTCAAATATTGAGAATTCATATTTAGATGAATTAAGAAAAGGAGATTCAATTATTCTAGATTTGAAATCAAACGGAAACAAAGAAAACAAAGCTGAAATTCCTTTTGCAAGAGGTTTTTTGAGCGATTATAGGATAAATGAAATTTCTAAATCCATAAAAAGTATTGAAATCGAAAATAAAGAAGCTAAAATTATTTACAAATCACCTAATGAAATAAAAGATTTACTATTCGAAAACCAAAAAGGAGTTTTTTTTAAAACCTCAATAACAATAAAAATTGATGATGATTTATTGATTAGTAATACTTCAGTTTTACAAAAACATTAACAATTTGTAAGAATCAGCTATAAGAATTCGAATTATATTTGATTTACCAATTATAATCTCTAACACAAAAAACATTTAAACAAAATGACAAAAGTAATCACCGTAGTAACAGTTGCTTTCTTTTCTATTGGCGTAATGGCTCAGGACACAAAACCAGCAACAAAAGACAAAACCAAAAAAGAATCTTGCTGTAAAAAGATAACAGACAAAAAAGACACAAAATCTTGCTGTGTTAAAAAATAATTGAAATTGATTTCAACAAAAAAGGCCTCAAATAATTGAGGCCTTTTTTTATAGTGTTGCAAAACTTTGACAAAGTTCTTAAATCGTAATTCGTGAATTCGTGGCAAAAAAACTATTTCACTCGAATACTCCATTCAAAATCCATTTCAGAAACTTGAACACCTTCTTCGTTTGTTCCGATCGATTTCATCCAAAATGTCTGCCCTTCTCCAGTTTCGATTGTCTTTTTGATTGCATCGGCAATTAAATGTCCGTCTTTGCAGACAAATGTAATTCGACCCGTTGCTTTTTTAGTGAAGTTCCCTTTGTTGTTGGCTACTAACATAGAAATTTTTTTACCACTTTGCTGAATCTGCGAAATAACTAAGGCTCCTGTTGTCAGCTCGGCTGCCATTGCCTGAACTGCAAAATACATAGAATTAAACGGATTCTGATTGATCCATCTGTGTTTTACTGTTACTGTACAGCTATTCTCATTTATATCCTTTACTCGAACTCCGCAAAAGTATGCTGAAGGAAGTTTAAAGAAGACAAACTTATTAAGTTTTGATACCGAAAGTGCCATGTGATTTATTTTTTTATGTAAAAATACAAAAAAACTATGCACGCACAATATATTATTAATATATCAAAAGGAAGCCAATAAACACAAGGGTTTCAAATGATTTTCAGCAATTTAATCGTTATTTCATAGCTTTAGATTTGTTAATTTTTTGTTAATAATCAGTACTATGTAAAACAAGATACTGTTTTTTAGACATATATTTGCATAAGAAATTACTATATACTTTTAATCATGGAAACAACAACACCACTCATCATGGAAAAAACATCAGAAAAGAATACAGCAGCCTTTACTCATTTGAGTACTTTAACCCAATATATAATTCCGTTTGGAAACTATATTTTTCCACTAATCATTTGGACAAATTATAAAGACAAGTCTGAATTTGCAGATCATCACGGAAAACAGGCTTTGAACTTTCAATTAAGCATTTTGCTTTATTCATTGATTTTAGCACTTATTGCAATACCGATTTTTATTACGGTTTTCTTGCAGAATCTTCCAATCGAAGCTGTTTTTAATGACGATGATTTTGTAATTAGAAACTTTAACTTTCAGGCAAACATTGGTATTTTAAGCGTAGGTATAACAGCCGTTATTCTTTTTGGAGTTCTAAAATTTGTTGAGTTCTTTTTAGTGATTTATGCTTCTATAAAAGCTTCAAACGGAGAATTATACAAATATCCAATTACGATTCCTTTTATAAAGTAATACGAAAAATTAAAAGTTATAGTCGAAACATCAATCAAATCAAATAAGTTTCGAAATCAATCATCAATCAAATCATCATCAATCAAAAAACGAATTGTTCAATCAAAAAAAAACAAAATGAAATTATGAACATTGAAAACACAAAAGCACAGATGCGCAAAGGTGTTCTTGAGTTTTGCATCTTATCTGTATTAAAAGAAAAAGACGCATATACATCTGAAATATTAGACACTTTAAAAAACGCAAAATTACTAGTTGTAGAAGGAACCGTTTACCCGTTGTTAACGAGATTAAAAAATGACGGTTTACTTAATTATCGCTGGGAAGAATCGACCTCTGGGCCTCCACGAAAATATTATGGGCTAACCGAAATAGGACAAACATTTTTAAACGAACTTAGCGGCACTTGGACAGAATTATCCGACGCTGTAAATCTAATCACCAATCAAAATCAATAAGTCATGAACAAAACAGTAAATATTAACTTAGGCGGGATGTTTTTTCACATCGATGAAGATGCATACTTAAAATTGACACGCTACTTTGACGCTATAAAACGATCACTTAACAACTCATCTGGACAAGATGAAATTATTAAAGATATCGAAATGCGTGTTTCTGAATTGTTGACAGAAAAACAAAAAAGCGAAAAACATGTTGTTGGACTGAAAGATGTTGACGAAGTGATTGCTGTAATGGGTCAACCAGAAGATTATAGAATTGAAGACGAAGAAAATGCAAATCAATCTTTCAATAACTACAGCGCAAGAAAACACAAAAAATTATATCGTGACAAAGAAAATGGTATGATTGGCGGTGTAGCGACAGGTTTAGGACATTATTTCGGAATTGACGCCGTTTGGATTAAAATCATATTCTTAATCTTTGTTTTTGCAGGTTTTGGAACAGGAATCTTAGCTTACTTCGTTCTTTGGATTGTAACTCCTGAAGCTGTTACAACTTCTGAAAAATTGGAAATGACAGGAGAACCAGTAACCATTTCTAACATCGAAAAAAAAGTTAGAGAAGAAATTGATTCGCTTTCTGAGAAATTCAAAAATGCGGATTATGACAAAATGGGAAACCAAGTAAAGTCGGGAGCTGGGAGAATAAGTAGTTCATTTGGAGACTTTGTCATGACGGTTTTTAAAATCTTTGCTAAATTTTTAGGCGTAATTTTAATTATCTCAGGGATTTCTACCTTAATCATGTTATTGATTGGCGTATTTACTTTAGGAACTAATATTTTTATTGATTTCCCTTGGCAGAATTTTGTTGAAGCTGGAAACTTTACAGAATACCCGCTTTGGTCGTTCGGATTGTTAATGTTCTTTGCTGTTGGAATACCGTTTTTCTTCTTAACTCTTTTAGGATTTAAACTGTTATCTCCAAATTTAAAATCAATCGGAAACATAACAAAATACACTCTTTTAGCTCTTTGGATTATTTCTATCGCAATTCTTACTAGTATCGGAATCAAACAGGCAACTGAAATTTCATACGATAATAAAGTAGTAGAGAAAAAAGTTCTGGCAATCAAACCTACCGATACTTTATACATTAAGTTCAAGTACAATGATTATTACACAAAAAGCTTGAACCACTATAGAGAATTTGAGTTTGTACAAGATTCTGCAAACAAAGAACTGATTTATTCTAATGATGTACGTATACACGTATTACGCACAGACGAATCGACTCCATTTATGCAGATTGAAAAAAGTGCAAGAGGAAACTCTTTTACAAATGCTAAAAAAAGAGCAGAAAAAATCGATTATAAGTTTCAAGTTAACGGAAATCATTTAATTTTGGATAACTATTTTCTGACAGATGTAAAAAACAAATTTAGAGGCCAAGAAGTTGACATCTATCTTTACTTACCAGAAGGGCAATTAGTTAAACCAGATTCTTCTGTAAGAGATTACTATAATTCAGATGACAATTTCTTTGAATTAAATTACAACGGAGATTACAATTACAAAGTTATCGGGTCTAAAGTAAAATGTTTAAACTGTCCTGCTGATGAAGATAGTGACAACGATGAAACTGACTACGAGAATATAAACGAAGAAGTTAATAATGCCATTAATGATGCTCAAATTGAAGCCAATGATACGGTAAGAGAAGTTTCGGTTAAAATTAACGGAAAAGAAGTTATAAACGGAAAGAAAACTAAAGGAAGACTAACCACTGATAAAAACGGAGTAATAATCAAAATTAACTAAACCATGATAAAAATAATCATTCATATTACGAAATTTATAATCATAACTATAACTGCTTTATTGTTTGCTTCATGTAATTTTAACATGAATGCAATTGAAGGAAGCGGCAATGTTACAACAGAAAAAAGAACCGTTCAAGGAGAGTTTAAAAACATCTCGGTAAGCAATGCTATCGATTTGGTTATTGTACAGTCTGATGTTACAGAAATTACCGTTGAAGCTGATGACAATCTTCAAAAAGAAATCGTTACTAAAGTAGAAAACGGAACACTTATTATAGAATGCAAATACAGCTCTTTCCGCAATATTACATCAAAAACGGTAACGGTAAAAATGCCTGTAGTGCATAAAATAGAAGCTTCAAGTGCTTCGACTGTTGAAACTGACGGACTTGTTCAGGGTGACGATATTACTTTAGAAGCTTCTAGTGCAGCTTCGATGGATGTTAAAATTGAATCTGACAGAATCGCAATAGATGCTGGAAGTGGCGGATCTATAGATATTGAAGGTAAAGCATTAAGTCTTACTACTTCTGTATCTAGCGGAGGAAGTATTGATGCCGAAAAATTAATGGCCAATGACGTTCAGGCAGATGCTTCAAGCGGAGGAACAGTTTCTGTACGACCAATCTTAAGCTTAAAAGCAGACGCTTCTAGCGGAGGAAATATTAACTATGGCGGTACTCCAAAAACAATTGAAAAATCGGCAACATCTGGAGGAAGCGTAAATAAAAGCTAAAAACGCAACTGTTAAATATAAACGAAATCATTCATCAAAAGTGGATGATTTTTTTATATTTGTCAAAATCAAATCTAGAATTAATGAAAAAAAGTACAGCCCTGCTCCTATTATTATGTGTTACGACTCTTACTTTCGCTCAAAAAAGAGAAAAAATTAAAGGCTCTAAAATTGTGACAACCTCAATAAAAGAAGTTGGAAGTTTTGATGCCCTTGAAGTCGATGATAATATTGAAGTTTATTTGGAACAAGGAGAAAAAAACGAAATTAAAATTGAAGCCGATGACAATCTTCACGATATCATTGGAATGGATTTAAGAGAAAAAACACTTCGATTATATACCAATAAAGAATCTTCTATATTCAAGAAATTATCTGTTAAGGTTACTTATACTAAATCATTAAATAAAGTAATCACTAAAAATGAAGCTATTGTTTATGCTATTCAGGAATTGCAATTAGATGATATTACGATGAATTGCGTTGATTATTCTAAATTGTATCTGAATGTAAATGCAAAGAGATTTACTTTAATTGCCGATGATAAATCTAGAACAGAATTAAACTTGAAAGCCGAAGACGGAAATTTACAATTGAGTAAAAATGCCGTGGTTAAAACATTGGTTTCTGCTGTAAAATTCAAATGTGATTTGTATCAAAAAGCAACTGCTGCAATTGAAGGCATTGCCGAAAAAGCAACTATTAGATTAGACAATAATTCTGTTTTTACAGGAACAAAATTTACTTTGAAAGATGCAAATGTTACCGCTGAAGGTTCTGCCGTTGCTACTATTTTAGCAGATACCACCATTGCAATAGCAGCTGGAGACAAGTCTGAAATTTCATTGTATGGCGATCCAAAAATAGACCTTACACGCTTTAGCGAAGAAGCAAAACTAATTAAAAAGCCAGGTGCAACAAAAGCAAAAACAACGACATTGTAAACTTTTTAAAGTTTAAAAATCAATATACCGAAAAAGAAAAATCCCAGTCTAAAAATTTTAGACTGGGATTTTTTATTACAAAGATTTCAAAGTTCCAACAACTTGAAACCTGAAACTTGAAACTTTTTAACTTACTCCTTTGAAGCCAAATATCTTTCAGCATCCAAAGCCGCCATACAACCTGTACCCGCAGCCGTAATTGCCTGACGGTATACATTATCTGCAGCATCACCAGCTACGAAAACACCATCTACATTTGTTTTAGATGTTCCTGGTGTATTTACGATATAACCAGTTTCGTCAAGAGTGATATAATCTTTAAAAATATCTGTATTAGGTTTGTGACCAATTGCCACAAAGAAACCAGTTGCAGGAATTTCGATTGTTTCGCCAGTTGTTTTGTTTAAAGCTTTAATAGCATGAACAACATTGTTGTCTCCTAAAACTTCAACTGTATCATGATTCATTAAAATCTCAATATTTTCAGTTTTACGAACACGCTCTTCCATGATTTTAGAAGCTCTAAATTTTTCGCTTCTAACCAACATCGTTACTTTTTTACAAAGTTTAGATAAGTAATGTGCTTCTTCGCAAGCAGAATCTCCTGCTCCAACAATAACAACATCTTGGTTTCTGTAGAAGAATCCGTCACAAACTGCACAAGCAGAAACTCCACCTCCCATATTTAAATAGTGCTGTTCTGATGGCAATCCTAAATATTTAGCCGAAGCACCTGTAGAAATAATTACAGTTTCACAGTGTAATTCGATTGTATCGTTAATCCAAACTTTATGAATATCTCCAGAAAAATCAACTTTTGTTGCCCATCCGTCACGAATGTCTGCACCAAAACGTTTTGCTTGATCTTGTAACTGAATCATCATTTCAGGTCCTGTTACTCCATCAACATAGCCAGGAAAGTTTTCAACCTCATTAGTAGTTGTCAATTGACCACCCGGTTGCATTCCTTGATATAATACTGGATTCATGTTAGCTCTAGCCGCATAAATAGCCGCAGTATAACCTGCAGGACCAGAACCTATAATAAGGCATTTAATTTTTTCAATTGTATTTGACATAGTAATAGTATTTTTGAGTTGCAAATGTAAACTTTATTATAAAAAATAACGTCTAAAATAAATCTGAAATAGCTATGTGGAAATAAGTTTTATTTATTTTCATTTTTTTCTTTTACAAATCAAATTTATTTATATCTTTGCATCCGCTTTCGGGCACTACAACAAAATTACATCTTCGGGGTGTAGCGTAGCCCGGTTATCGCGCCTGCTTTGGGAGCAGGAGGCCGCAGGTTCGAATCCTGCCACCCCGACAAAAGCCGAACAGAAATGTTCGGCTTTTTTGTTTTTCTTAAAATTTTACACTTTATGTTTTACGTTTATATTCTTTACAGCGCTAAAAAAGAAAAGTTCTACATTGGTCAAACTAATGATATGGAAGACAGACTTAATAGACACAATAATGGACAATCCTTGTCTACAAAAAACGGCGTCCCTTGGAAAATCATTTATACAATTCAACTTGACTCAAGATCTGAAGCGATGATTTTAGAAACTAAAATAAAAAAACGTGGTGCAAAAAGATACCTACAAGACATAGATTTCATATATCATTTGTAGCGTAGCCCGGTTATCGCGTCCCGCCTTCAAGCGGGAAGGCCGCAGGTTCGAATCCTGCCACCCCGACAAAAGCCGAACATTTCTGTTCGGCTTTTTTGTTTTTACACTATCTAAAAAAATAGCCTCTAAAAAAACAATCTTTCTTTAGAGGCTATCTTTAATAAACTTATTACTAATTTTATTTCTCCATACTTATATAAACAGGATAAGATTCTTTACTAGGCAAAATAAATTCTTCATCAAAAGGCTGTACGCCTTCTCCATTATTATATGATGCCACACGTTTTACACCAGTTGCCGTGCTTCCGCCAGTACCATTAATAACATTCTGAATATTTCCTGAACCTGCAAAACGGGTAATACACATTTTTTCCAATTTCACATTTGGATTATTAGGCGCTTCAAAACCATTTTTCTTATTCACATTCCCATCCGTTCCTGTAAAAACTGCATAAGACCCCATCCCGATAGTATGATGTTCTTTTACCGAATTTGCTACTTTAAATGCAGCATAACCATTAACTCTACCTCCCTGACTGCTCCAGCTTTCCTGATTTGGCGCATCGTATGGTGGTTCGTTTTGAAAGAAGAAAGTTCGACCACGTTCTCCTAACCATAATACTTCATATTCCTGATAATGCTCTACAAACAAGGCATAAAGCGTCACATCATTTCCCGCTACAATAAGTCCGTTTTTACATCTATCTCTTTTCCAACGTGCGTCGCCACCTTTCTGCGAACCATGATCGGCACGCCACAACCAGAAATGATCTCCTACAACATTATTGCTATTCATTTGCATAGAAGCCTGAATCTGAATATTTTTTGACTGAACTCCACCCACTCGGCAAGTAATATCGCTAAGCAAAATAGGATCTGCACTATGATCTGTATTTGCTCCTTCATTACCAATTCTAACTTGATAGATCGTACTATTCGATGAATCCATTAAAAGTCCAGCAATGATAATTCCGTCTTTATCATCGGCATAAATACAACCCCAAGTATTTTTTTCTGTTGGCTCTAGCGTCACAGAAGCAATACCAGCCCCCAGAAGTATGACATCTTTTCTGTTTACCTGAATCGGAGCATTTAAAGCATAGTGCCCTGGAGTGAAAAATATATTTTTCCCCGCTTTCAATGCAGCATTAATTTCTACATCAGTATCTCCTTCTTTAGCCACATACCAGTTTGCAATCAAATCTTGAATTTCACCTTTCCCTATATCTGTTGCCGACCATGAAACTCCAACTCTATCCTTTTGCCAAGCCGGAACAAAAATTTTATATTCTCCGTCATTATCGATAAAAAGAAAAGGTTTTTCTCGTATAATAGGAGTTGTCGGAATTGGAGAATTGGCATCATCTGCCTGAGGAGGATTTACACATCCCTGCCAAACCATATTATACGATCCTCCCATAGCCTCAGAACCGGAAGGAAAAACAGAATTTCTAGTATACCATTGTTGCTGTCCACCCCAGTTCGGTCTTGCAGATGTATAATGAGTATCTGCAATAAAACCGCCGCTGCCCCAGAAGTTAGTATCTCCAATATCCGAAATATACTTTGAAGTATTTTCAATCAGCAATCTTCTGGCGCTAGTTGACTGAGAAACCGTCCATGAAAAATCACGCATTACTTCTACATTTTCAACAGAACGCCAAAATGTACAAGTCGCATTTGCTCCACCAGAAAGATGAGGCCTTGTAAATATTGCTCCCAATTTAACATCTGAAGGCACTTTTCCTAAACCTCCAATATGAGAATAAAACCCTAATTCTATGGCATTAGATGCTGCAGACGATGCAGAACCCGATCCGCCCAAATCGTAGGTTTGTCCCTTAAGATTTGGTTTAAAATAATAAGCCTGACGTTTTGTTGTCCACTCTCCATTTGCACCGCCTAAACCAATACTGCCAAATTGTGCGTTAATTTCATTTCGGGCTGTTTCAGCTTTTTCATGTTTTCTATCGTAGAAATACATATGATCTCCAAAAATCTGATTTTCGAGTGAAATTATAATGGTAACATCGTTTCGAGTTACTTTATAATAATTCTCATATTTAGCTGCATTCGGCTTATTATCGGTAAATATCAATTTAGAAGTTGATCCTACTGAAACAAAATCAGATGCCAAACGACTGCCCCCTCTCGTAATTATATAATTTCCAGAAGAACCAAAAGCCGACCATGATAATGTAATACTATGTTTCTTTTTGCTGTAAACAATTTTGCGTTCAATTTTTTTATTCCCTTCTACTTTTTCGTTATTCAAAAACGACGAAGTAAAACTGCATAAAAGCAGTATAAATGCAAATGCTGTAAATAATGAAATTGCTTTTTTACTCATAAGAATGTTCATTTTGTGGTTTGATAGATTGTAATAATTATAATTTTAAGAAAGCCCAAAATAGCAATAATCTTCAACCTTCGAGTCCGCTTTTGATCTCAATTTTCTTATCAAAAACACTACAAAATCTCTAAATTTTGTCTTTTTCTAACATAAATATGCCTTATCCAAGACATCTCTTTTTCTTTAATAGTTTTTTTTTGCCCCAAATAGAAAAAGAAAACAAAATGAAAAAGATTCTATTATTTATTGCTTTAGTTTTTTCTACTGCTATAATTGCGCAAGAAAAAAACATCATTTCAATAGATTCGTGTTCATTAGCAAAAGAAAGTGTCTTATATAAGAAAAATGCCCACGCTTCTTATTATCATGATAAATTTAATGGAAGAAAAACAGCAAGTGGAAAAAGATTCAACAACAATGAGCTAACTGCTGCACATAAAAAATTCCCTTTTGGCACAATACTAAAAATAACAAACGAGGCTAACAATAAATTCACGATCGTAGAAATTACAGATCGAGGACCTTTTGTTAACGGAAGAGAAATTGATCTCAGCAAAAGAGCTTTTATGGATATTGCATCTAATAAAAAAAGTGGCTTAGTTTATGTCACTATCGAGATTTTAAAATAAGAAGTTTTTCTCACACCAAAATTAGATTCTCGTCTTTTTGAGGTAAGAATAGCACTAAATTGTCCCAAAAACTTATTAATAATTTTATTTATAACTAAAATTATTTTGTGTCAAACACCCATGAAACCCCGATTAGGCAGACTTTCACAAATGTTAACAAAATAGATTTTCAGAAACCATAAATAATTGTATTTTTACGGTTCAAAATTCAGAAAATAAATGGGCAAAATCATTGCTATTGCTAATCAAAAAGGAGGCGTTGGAAAGACTACTACATCAGTAAATCTTGCTGCCTCATTAGGTGTTTTAGAGAAAAAAGTATTATTAATCGACGCTGATCCACAGGCCAATGCTACATCTGGTCTTGGAATTGACGTAGAAACAGTTGAAACCGGAACTTACCAAATACTTGAACATACTGTAACACCAAAAGAAGCCGTTTTAAAATGTACAGCTCCAAACGTTGACGTGATCCCTGCTCACATTGACCTTGTTGCTATCGAAATTGAATTGGTTGACAAAGAAAACCGCGAATACATGCTTAAAAAAGCATTGGAAGAAGCAAAAGAAGAATATGATTATATCATTATCGACTGCGCACCTTCTTTAGGTTTGTTAACCTTGAATGCTTTAACAGCAGCAGATTCTGTAGTTATTCCTATTCAATGTGAATATTTTGCACTTGAAGGATTAGGAAAATTATTGAACACTATTAAGAGTATTCAAAAAATCCACAACCCAGATCTTGACATTGAAGGTTTATTACTAACAATGTACGATTCAAGATTACGTTTATCAAATCAGGTTGTAGAAGAAGTTCAAAAACACTTTAACGATATGGTTTTTGATACTGTAATTCAGCGAAATGTAAAACTAAGTGAGGCTCCAAGTTTTGGAGAAAGTATCATTAATTATGATGCGACAAGCAAAGGTGCCGTAAACTATATTCATTTAGCACAGGAAATTATAAAGAAAAACAGCAAATAGTTTTTATGACAAAAGTAATTAAAAAACAAGCCTTAGGAAGAGGATTATCTGCATTATTAAAAGATCCGGAAAACGACATCAAATCAGTAGAAGACAAAAATGCTGACAAAGTTGTTGGAAACATCATTGAGCTTGAAATAAGTGCGATTGAGATAAATCCGTTTCAGCCTAGAAGCAATTTTAATGAAGAATCATTACGTGAATTAGCCACATCTATTAAAGAACTTGGTGTAATTCAACCTATTACTGTTCGTAAATTAGATTTTAACAAATACCAGTTAATCTCTGGAGAGCGTCGTCTTCGCGCGTCTAAATTAGTAGGCTTAACTCACGTTCCTGCTTATATTCGTATTGCAAATGACAACGAATCATTGGTTATGGCTTTGGTTGAAAACATCCAACGTCATGATTTAGATCCAATTGAGATTGCTTTATCATACCAACGTTTAATCGACGAAATTCAATTAACTCAAGAACAAATGAGTGAAAGAGTGGGTAAAAAACGTTCGACAATTGCCAACTATTTGCGTCTTTTAAAATTAGATCCGATTATCCAGACTGGTATTCGTGATGGTTTTATTAGCATGGGACACGGTAGAGCAATTATCAATATCGAAGATTTAGATGTTCAAACCGATATTTACCAAAAAATCGTTAGCCAAAATCTATCTGTTCGCGAAACAGAAGCTTTAGTTAAAAATTACCACGAAGGTTTACAGCCAAAAGCAGATGGAAAGCCAAAAGCAGATGCTGCATTCGTAGTTAGAGAAACTCAAAAAAATTCTTTCAACGATTATTTTGGTTCAAAAGTTGATATAAAAGTCGCTGGTAACGGAAAAGGAAAAATTACAATTCCATTTAATTCTGAAGCTGACTTTAACAGAATTATGAAATTAATAAACGGATAGTGAATAAAATTGTCCCCATTGGTCTATTGTTCTTTCTAACAGGAACCGTTTCTCTTTTTGCCCAGGTAAAAGAAGACACGGTTTTGGTCGTAAAAGACACCACATCATTAGAAGAAATAGACCCGCTTACACCAGCAAAAGCAGCTTTTTACTCTGCAGTTCTACCTGGTTTAGGCCAAGCATACAACAAAAAATACTGGAAAATTCCATTGGTTTACGGAGCAATCGGAACAAGTTTGTATTTCTACATAGACAACAATAAAAAATACCATGATTATCGTGACGCCTACAAACGAAGATTAGAAGGTTATAACGATGACAATTACAAATATCTGGATGATAGCCGACTTATTGCCGGACAAAAATTCTACCAAAGAAATAGAGATTTATCTGCTTTATTCGTTGTTGGATTCTATGTTTTAAACATAATCGATGCCAATGTTGACGCTGCGTTGATACAATTTAACGTAAACGAAAGACTTTCAATGCGTCCAGAAATTTATCCTGCCGATGTAACATTCAAACCAAACGTTGGTCTAACTTTTAATTATAAGTTTTAATAGATTGAATTCTATTTAAAAAATCAAAAAACAAATCATAATGAAAATTGCGCTTTTAGGATACGGAAAAATGGGTAAAGTAATCGAAACAATTGCTTTAGAAAGAGGTCATGAAATAGTTTTAAGGAAAGATGAATTCAACACCTATGACGGGCTTTCAACAGCCGATGTTGCCATCGATTTCAGCGTTCCATCAGCAGCAGTGAGCAACATTTCTGCATCTTTTAACGCTAATGTTCCTGTGGTATCAGGAACTACTGGTTGGTTAGAACATTATGACGAAATGATTGCACTTTGTAATGAGAAAAAAGGAGGATTTATTTCAAGTTCAAACTTCAGTTTGGGAGTAAATATTTTCTTCGGACTAAATGAATATTTAGCTAAAATCATGAAGCAATTCGATTCTTATAAAGTTTCGATGGAAGAAATTCACCATATCCACAAACTTGATGCTCCTAGCGGAACAGCTATTTCTTTAGCTCAAGGCGTTATCCAAAACAGCGACTACGCAAATTGGACTATGGATGAAGCAAAAAAGAATGAAATTCATATTGAAGCAAAAAGAATTGGAGAAGTACCCGGAACACACACTGTAAATTACGATTCTGCTATTGACAGCATCGAAATTAAACATACTGCTCATAACCGCGAAGGTTTTGCCCTTGGCGCTGTCGTTGCAGCAGAATGGCTAGCAGGAAAACAGGGAATTTTCTCTATGAAAGATGTACTAAACTTACAATAATCGACCAAAATTCAGGATTATTAAAAACTTGAATTTGAAACTTAAAATACAATATTATGACACTTTACTCTTGGTTCGTATTTTTCTTAGCCGTTCAAATTATTCATTTTCTTGGAACATGGAAATTGTATCAGGCAGCAGGAAGAAAAAGCTGGGAAGCAGCAATTCCGGTATACAATTCTATCGTTTTAATGAAGATTATCGGACGCCCAACATGGTGGACATTACTACTTTTCATCCCGATTATCAACTTAATTATGTTTCCAGTTATTTGGGTGGAAACACTAAGAACCTTTGGTAAAAAATCAACCTTAGACACTATTTTAGGACTTTTCACATTCGGTTTTTACATTTATGTTGTTAATTACACTCAAAAATTAGAGTACCATAAAGAGCGTAAATTAACTCCTGAAAATAAAGCAGCAGATACTGTTAGCTCTTTATTATTCGCCATTATAGTCGCAACTTTAGTCCATACTTATGTTGTACAGCCTTACACAATTCCAACATCATCTTTAGAAAAATCTTTATTAATTGGTGATTTCTTATTTGTAAGCAAATTAAACTACGGCCCTAGAGTTCCAATGACAACTGTTGCATTACCAATGGTTCACGACTCTATTCCTTTAACAAAAAGTAAATCATATTTAAGCTGGCCACAATTACCTTATTTTAGATTGCCAGCTATTCAGAAAATAAACCGATGCGACATTGTCGTCTTCAACTGGCCCGTCGATACAGTTCACTATTTCTTTGAACCAAAAGGAAGACCGGGTGTTATCAAGCCAATTGATAAAAAATCAAACTATGTAAAAAGATGTGTTGGTATTCCTGGAGACAGCTTATCAATAAAAGACGGTTATGTTTTTATTAATGGAAAAAAACTAGTTTTACCTGAAAGAGCAAAGCCTCAGTACTCATACGCTGTAGCATTAGACGGAAAAACATCTATTGACTTTGAAAGCATCTTCAAAGAATTAGATATTACAGATCCAGCAGGTTTTAGAACTGAAAAAAGAGACACTCTTTATCTAGGTGCATTAACAGAAGCTGGAGCAGAAAGATTTAAACACACTCCAGGAGTTACTGCTGTAATTAGAAAAGTTGACACAGGAGACAACAACGACATTTTCCCTCACATCAACAAATGGAACCAAGACAACATGGGACCTATTTACATTCCTGAAGCGGGAAAAACAGTTGCCCTAACAAATGAGTCTCTTCCTTTCTACAAAGAGATTATCACCAATTATGAAGGAAATACATTAGAACTGCAAGGTTCAAAATTCATAATTAATGGAAAACCTGCAACAACATATACCTTCAAACAAAACTATTACTGGATGATGGGAGACAACCGTCATAACTCAGAAGATAGCCGTTACTGGGGTTATGTTCCAGAAGATCATATCGTAGGAAAACCAGTTTTCATTTGGATGAGCTGGGATACTAACGGAAAAGGCATCAATAAAGTTCGCTGGAGCCGAGTATTTACAACTGTAGATGGTGAAGGTCAGCCTCAATCTTACTTCAAATACTTCTTAATTCTTCTAGCTATCTATTTTGTAGGAGATTTTATTTGGAAAAAAAGAAGAGAGAATAAAGCATAATTAAAAAAAAGTTATTTTTGTATCAGGTTTCAAGTTTCACGTTTTTACGTCAACTTGAAACCTGATACTTTTAAACTTGAAACAAAACGAAATGAATTCCTTAATACTTCCAACTTATTTTCCATCTATCAGTCATTTTGCCGTAATTGCGCAATCTGACAGCATCACTTTTGAAATGGAAGATAATTTTCAGAAACAAACTAATAGAAATAGAACTTACATCTATAGTCCTAATGGAATTCAATTATTAAATATCCCTGTTAAGCATTCTAAAGCGACACATCAGAAAACAAAAGACGTTTTGATCGAAAACGAATTTGATTGGCAGAAACAGCATTTTAAATCGCTTGAAGCGGCATATAGAAGCTCTCCGTTCTTCGAGTACTTTGAAGACGATATTGCTGCTATTTTTGAGAAAAAACACCAATTTTTGATGGATTTAAACTTCGAAGTTTTAGACATTGTTACGAAATGTCTTAGAATGAAATTAGAATTTGGAAAAACAACAGAATATTTTCATGAAGTAAATGATTTTACCGATTTCAGATATTTGGCAAATGGTAAAAAAGATGCAAATTCTTTCGAAAAATACACTCAGGTTTTTGACGACAAACATGGCTTCATCAACAATTTAAGTGTTTTGGATTTACTTTTTAATGAAGGTAAGTTTGCAATGGATTATCTAAAAACACAGAAAATTATATAAGATATGAATTACGGGTTATAAGTTATGAATTATGAATTCTCATATCGCCTTAACTTTTCACTTTTCACTTTTCACTTTTCACTTTTCACTTTCTGCTAATAAATCATTCCACCAAAAGTCTTGTCATTATGGGATAATGATCTGAGTTTTCGAAATCAGAGAAACTTTCAAATTGCTTTACTTTCATTTTACTGTCTGTAAAAATATAGTCAATTCTTGCAGGATAATATTTAAACTTATAAGTAGCTCCAAAACCTTCTCCCGCTTCCTCAAAGGCATCCTTTAGCTTGCCTTTAATACTTCTATAAACATAAGAAAACGGACTGTTATTCATGTCGCCACAAATAATAATCGGATAATTGCATTTCTTAATATGCTCTTTAAAAATTTCAGCCTGTTCTTGCTGCTGTGTGAACCCTTTACTGATTCTAGCATAAATACGCTGTGATTTTTTCTGATTTACATTATCAATATCATCAGAAATCTCACTTACATCTGGAGATATCTTAATGGATTGCAAGTGCATGTTATAGACACGAATAATATCTTTTCCTCGCTTAATATCAGCATAAACAACATTATTATCTGATTTAGGAAAAACAATCTTTCCTTCGTCTATAATAGGAAATTTAGAAAAAATAGCCTGTCCCGTTTTAATTTTTTTACCATCAATAAAAATATAACGGTGCGGATATACTTTCAAATCTAAATGTGCAGAATTTGAATATTCTTGAATACACAAAATGTCAGGATCTTTTTCGTCGATAAAAGATTTAATATTGGACGGAATATCATCACGATCCAGCCACTTAAAGACATTAAACAGACGTACATTATAACTCATCACAGAAAAATCCTTTTCGTCCTTCACATACTCTTTACCAGAAAACTTATAAAATTTACTAATAAATGTAATTCCTGTTAGCAAAACCAAACCAGACAAAATAAGACGTTTTTTAAACTGAATTCCCCAATAGATAAAAAACAATATATTGGCCACAAAAAAGGCCGGCATAAACAAAGTAAGCACCGATAAAAGCGGAAAGCTTTTAGGTGCTAAAAAAGGCAAAACATAGACGCTAAATGTAAGCACAGTCAGCACTATGTTCAAAAAGAACATTATTTTATTAAACCAAGAAAGGTTTTTCATATTTATCTCCTACAAGTTTATTTTCCAGCTTTAAATAAAAACTCTTTTTCTTCTTTTGTCAAACAGTCGTATCCCGACTGGCTTATTTTGTCTAAAATTTCATCAATCTGTTGCTGCGTTTTATCTTTAGTAACAATTCTTGATGTGGTTTTTTCTGTAGGTTTTTTGTAATTTTTATGAACTTTTGTAAATGGGGTCGTAGGAGATTTTTTAAAAAGATTCGCAAAGAAATCTAAAGTTTTAGAAACGATAGTACTTAAATCGGTACCGTTTTGTAGCAATTTAATATAAACAAATCCGAAGAAGGCACCGGCTAGATGTGAAATATGTCCGCCCATGTTTCCAAGACGAAACTGCATCAAATCTAAAATTATAATAACAGCCGTAATATGCCAAAGCTTTACATTTCCAAATAGAAACAAGCGAACATTCATTAACGGAGAATAAGTTGTTGTAGCAACCAAAATTGCCATGATGGCAGCAGATGCTCCAACAATGGAACCACCAATATTAGACAGATAAAAACTCAACGCAAAAGCCACTCCTGCAAAAAGAGCGCTTAAAAGATACAATCCTAAATATTGTTTTTGAGTAAAATACGTGAGAAACAAAGAGCTGGCAAAATTAAGCACCATCATATTAAACAACAAATGCAAAAATCCATCATGAAAGAAAGCGTACGTTAAAAAAGTCCATGGTTTAAACATAAAAACCTGAGGATCTGAAGACAAAGCAATCCAACTTGGAAAATTAAAAAAACCATTTGAATAGTTATAGAAGAAAATAAGCGATACAATAAAACATGCTATATTCCAGTACATGACACGCATGGCAATACCTCCTAATCTATATTGTAATTTTAAATCGTCTAAAATATTCATAGAAACTCTTTTGTTTTAGAATTTGTACTTTAAAGTTAAAAATTAATTCCAACGGTTGTTATTAAACTGATTTTTTTTCCAGTACCACATCATTAAAAAACCAGTAATTGCACCTCCAACGTGGGCAAAATGCGCTATACCTGTACCGCCGCTTCCAAATAAAGAGCTTCCTTTAAAGCCTAAAAATAAGTCGATTGCTAAAATTCCAGGAACAAAATATTTTGCTTTAATTGGAATAGGAATAAACATTAGGCCAAGCTGTGCATTTGGAAACATAAATGCAAAAGCTGTAAGCAAACCATAAATTGCCCCAGAAGCACCTAAAACAGGTGACTGAACTATAGCACTCGACTGCGCCAGTGCATTGAATTGTTCTTGAGTACAATGCACTTTGTTTAAAATAGCAGCAATATCACCTTGCACCATTTTTCCGCTCGCATCAAATAATGATGAATAGTCTGCATTCAAAATCAAATGTAATTCTGATTTAGACAAATTCAAATCAGAAACAGAACTTAGAAGGGACTGTAATTGCAAATAGTTTACTCCAGTGTGCAACAATGCCGCACCTAATCCGCAAGAGATATAAAAAAACAAGAATTTCTTTCCGCCCCAAAAATGTTCTAATGCAGAACCAAAACTATACAATGCAAACATATTAAATAAAATATGTGCAAAATTTGGCAATGGCGCATGCATAAACATATGCGTAATAATCTGCCATACCCTAAAATTATCGCTCTCAGGATAATACATCATTAAATAGTCATAAGAAACTGGTACTATTTGAGAGCCAATAAAAAATATAATATTAATAATAAGCAGTTGTTTAACTACTGGAGTCATATTCATCATAAAGCAAACTTTTTATCTATATCTTCAACACGCATGGTAATGAAGGTAGGTTTTTGAAAAGGTGAAATATTCGGATCTTTACAAGCAAACAATCCGTTTACCAAATTATCTTGTTCTTTTTCGGTTAAATAAGATCCTGTTTTAACCGCTAAACTTTTGGCCATTGACTTGGCAATTGTATCGTTCTGACTGTAACTATTTGCTGGAATTCCATCTTGCAAATCGCTTAACAATTGTTCGATTACCTGTGAGACTTCACTTTCTGTAATATTTACAGGAATTCCAGAAATTACAACGTGATCAGTTTTACTTTCGTCAAAAACAAATCCTGTTGTTTCCAATGAAGGTTTTAATTCTTCTATTAATTCCATTTCAGATGCCGAATAAAACAAATCTAAAGGAAAAAGCAACTGTTGGCTCGAAGCTTGATTAACGGTCATATTCAGCAAAAATTGTTCGTACAAAATTCGCTGATGCGCACGCTGCTGATCCACAATAATCATTCCCGATTTTATAGGCGAAACGATATATTTTTTATGAATTTGATACGTTTTCTGAGTAGCTTGTTCTACATCTTCATCATTAAACAAAGAAGAAGTCACTTCTTCATTTTCAAATGTGAATGGCGAACTTTCTATGCTTTCTGGATTTTCGACATCTAGACCAACATATAAACTTTCCCAGCTTGTGGTTGGTTCTACCCTTTTGGAATAACCCGAATACGATGCGCCAGAAGAAGATGATCCCGACGAAGATGAAAAAGAAGACCCCGAACTATATCCTGATGATCCCGAAGCAGCTTTACTATAATGCTGATTGGTTTTATCATCAGTAAACGGATTAAAAGTTCCATCTACCTGAATCGTTGGAATTCCCACTTCCATATCTTTATAATGATATGGCGTATCTAAATTAGCATCTCTGTCAAAATCTAAAACAGGAGCAACATTAAACTGCCCTAAACTATGTTTGATAGACGCTCTTAAGATAGCATACAAGGCCTGTTCGTCATCAAACTTAATTTCCGTTTTAGTTGGATGTATATTAATATCTATGGTATTTGGCGGAACCTGTAGATACAAGAAATAACTTGGCTGAGAACCGTCTTTCAGTAATCCGTCGTATGCAGACATTACAGCATGATGCAAGAAACTGCTTTTTATAAATCGATCGTTTACAAAAAAGAACTGCTCACCCCTATTTTTCTTAGCAAATTCAGGCTTACATACAAAACCTTGAACGTTTATAATTTCGGTATCCTCGTTTACAGGAACCAATTTTTCATTAGTTTTTCCTGCCATAATACCAACAATTCGCTGGCGATATCCTGCTGCAGGAAGATTGTACATTTCGCTTCCGTTATGATAAAAACTAAAATGAATATTAGGATGTGCCAATGCTACACGCTGGAACTCATCCATTACGTGACGAAATTCAACCGTATCGGACTTTAAGAAATTACGGCGAGCTGGAATATTAAAAAATAAGTTTTTAACCGCAAATGAAGTTCCTTTTGGCAAAACAGCGACTTCTTGCGAAACAAATTTACTTCCCTCAATTACAATATGCGTTCCAAGTTCGTCCTGATCCTGTTTGGTTTTCATTTCCATGTGCGCAATCGCCGCGATAGAAGCCAAAGCCTCTCCACGGAAACCTTTTGTTCCAAGCGAAAACAAGTCTTCTGCCTGGCGGATTTTGGAAGTAGCATGGCGTGCAAAACACAAACGGGCATCTGTAACGGTCATTCCAACACCATTATCAATTACCTGAACTAGCGATTTACCAGCATCTTTTATAATTAATTTGATATCAGTTGCTTTGGCGTCAACAGCATTTTCTAACAATTCTTTTACGACTGAAGCTGGTCTTTGAACCACTTCTCCAGCAGCAATTTGGTTAGCAACGTGATCAGGAAGCAATTGAATAATACTCGACATTAAGCAAAAATAATTTTAAAGTTTAGATTAGGTTTTTTATAAACCAAGAAGTACAAATTTAGTGAATTTTGATTGGCTTTTAGAATAAGAATAATCATAAAAAAAACAAAAACTACAACAGTCTACAAAACAGAAGAATTGCAATTTATATTAATTCATTTTTGCAATTTCATCAAGTGTATAAACTTTATATTCAATCCCCATTCTCTTTGCATTTTCCTCAACTGTTGTAGTAAAACCAGCTTCTTTTCGCAGTTTATTAACTTTTTTTGGATTTTGAATTGGAGAAACGTAATTAAAAAATTCTTTCTTTCCGGTCTGTTTATTTGTAATTAACTTGCCTTGTCCTTGAGTTCCATAAATCTGCTCTTTACCTTGCTGAGTCAGATAACGATCTTCCATCATTGCAAAACGAGTAAACGCAATTTCTCCTTTTTTAGCAGCAGCTTCAATCAAAGGCAAATATTTAGATATTTTTTTACTATGCTGAATAACATACCATGCAGATTCATTTGTTGGTTCACCTACTAAGCTTTTCCCGGGATAACCATAATCCAGAATAATTTTTTCAACCTTCTTCATATTCACAGAATCCTGCGCATTCATATACATCCATATATTGTTTTTGAAATCATTGTCGTCCTGCCGACCGATTTCCTTTAAAATTTCTTTTTTTCTAATTTCTGTTGTTTCAGAATCGAGATATTCCCTAAGAATCTGATCTGATTTCATAATCGAATCCAATTCTATTTTTAAACTTTGATTGATTTTATTTTGAGCCAAAATAACCTCAAAAAACAACAACAATAAAATAAGAAGTAAAGGTCTTTTCATAATTCCAAAATTTGATATCAACTCAAATATAATATAATTCCGAATTCGATGCGACTTAATACAATCACAAAAAAAGCATAAAAAAACCTATACTTTTAACAGTATAGGTTTTAATATTTTTTAAAACAAAAGTGCTTATTCGTTTTCTATTTTTTTCGGAGAATCTTCAATTTGAATTGCTCCCGAAGCTAACAATGGCTGATTATAAACATGAGCTATTGAAGCCTGCTGACGAATATAAGCCATTTTTATTGCCGCAATCGCCGCTTCAGTTCCTTTGTTTCCGTGAACCCCTCCACTTCTGTCAATAGATTGTTGCATATTATTATCTGTTAAAACACAGAAAATAACCGGAACATCAGTTTGAACATTCAAATCTTTAATTCCTTGTGTAACACCTTCACAAACAAAATCAAAATGTTTCGTTTCTCCTTGGATTACACATCCAATTACGATAACGGCATCCACATTTTGTGTCTGAAGCATTTTTTTAGCGCCGTAGATTAGCTCAAAACTTCCTGGAACATTCCAACGGATAATTTGTTGGGCAGGAACATCGCAATCAACCAAAGCATCAAAAGCACCATTATAAAGTCCTTCTGTTATAGTATCATTCCATTCAGAAACAACAATCCCAAACCGAAAGTCTTTCGCGTTTGGGATTGTGTTTTTATCGTATTCTGATAGATTTTTATTTTCAGTAGCCATCTGTAATATTTTAGATTTTTTATTTTAGAATTTAGATTCGTAACTACAAATCTACAATCTTAAATCTAAAGTCTAAAATTTTTATTGTGCTAATCCAATCAAAGCATCAACAGAAGCTGCTTCTGGAGTATTATCGTAATTATCTTTAATATCATTAAAGTATTTCAAAGCATCTTCTTTTTGCCCTAAAGCTAAAGCAGTTTTTCCAGCTTTTAACAAGAAACGAGGTGTTGTAAAATCGTTTTTGTTAGACTCAGCAGCTTTAACATAAAAATCTAAAGCTTCTTTTTGCTGATTTTTTTGAGAGTAAGCATCTCCTGTAGCACCTTTAGCTAAAGCGCTTAAAACTACATCTTCTGATTTAAATTCACCTAAATATTTAATTGCCTCATCAAATTTACCAGTATTTAAGTAAGCGATACCAGCATAGTAATTTGCCAAATTTCCAGCATCAGTTCCAGAATATTCGTCAGCGATTTTAATAAATCCGAATTTACCTTCTGAACCGTTTAATGATAATTTGAATAATGAATCGCTAGAAACACCGTTTACAGCTTTTTCAAAGTTTTGTTGCGCAACAAACATTTCACTTGCAGCCTCTTCTTGTTTCGGAGTTGCTATAAATTTTTGGTAAGCCAAATATCCAATTGTAGCAACCGCTATACCAGCAACTAAACCAATAATGATTTTTTGATTTTTAGCCACCCAATCCTCAGTTCTTGAAGCTGTTTCGTCTAATTTTGAGAAAACTCCAGCTGTTGTGCTGTCTTTTTCATCAATAACTACTTGTTGCTCTTCAGTAACCACTTCTTTTACTTCCTTTTCTTTTGGTGTCTTATATCCTCTTTTATTGTAAGTTGCCATTTAAAATTTATTTAGTGAACGGCAAAAATAAAATTTTTATTGAAACTGAGGTAAAAAATTTCAATTTTATCACTATTTTAAAAGAAATATTTTCATGATTCACTTATCCTTTCGCAAAAGCGGTAAAATAAATAAGCCTAAGAAAGGGCTAAAGCCAATTATATCGATAATTTTCGGTAATTTGCAGCCTCAAATTTTTAATGCTCAAAAGCAGTAAATATTACACTTGGAGTCCTTACAAATGCATTTAAACAAAATCTCATTATTTAATTACAAGAACTTTTCTGAAGCAAGTTTTGATTTTGACATCAAAATAAACTGTTTTGTTGGAAAAAATGGCATTGGAAAAACTAATGTGCTCGATGCTATTTATCATTTGGCATACGGAAAAAGTTATTTTAATCCGCTTGCCGTTCAAAACATCAAACACGGCGAAGAGTTTTTTGTGATTGATGCCGAACTCGAAAAAAATGAGAGAACCGAGCAGATTGTTTGCAGTTTAAAAAAAGGACAGAAAAAAGTTCTAAAGCGAAATGGAAAACCTTACGACAAATTCTCCGATCATATTGGTTTTATTCCGTTAGTTATTATTTCTCCTGCAGATAGAGATTTAATCGTTGAAGGAAGCGAAACACGCCGTAAATTTATGGACAGTGTGATTTCGCAATTAGACGCTACTTATCTACACGAATTAATACAATATCAAAAGGTAATCACACAGCGAAATGCACTTTTAAAATATTTTGCTTTGAATCATGTTTTTGACAATGATACCTTATCTATATATAACGAACAGTTACAAGGTTACGGAAAATCGATTTTTGAAAAACGAAAAGATTTTCTAGAACAGTTTATACCTATATTTAATAGACACCATCAAGCAATAACGGGATCTGAAGAAAGTGTGCAATTGGTTTACGAAAGTCATTTGTTCGAAAAAGACCTTTTAACGCTTTTGCAGGAAAACATCAATAAAGATCGAGCGCTGCATTATACCTCTGTTGGAATCCATAAAGATGATTTGTCTTTTGAAATTGATTTGCATCCGATAAAAAAATTCGGATCTCAAGGTCAGCAGAAATCTTTTCTAATTGCTTTAAAATTAGCGCAATTCGAGTTTTTGAAAAAACAAAGCGGTGTAAAACCTATTCTTTTGTTTGATGATATTTTTGATAAACTGGACGAAACGCGTGTTGCCAAAATTGTAGAAATGGTAAATAGTGAAACCTTTGGACAGCTTTTTATTTCGGATACGCATCCAGAAAGAACCGAAGCGATTGTAAAATCGACACATCAGACTTATAAGATATTCAATTTGTAATTCGGGAAATTTGGTACAATTTGTATCAACTTTCAGAATTAATCACAAAATAGAAATCAGTAAATTAGCCTGAACAAAAAACTTAAAAACAACTGCAATAAAATATATAAGGATTATGTTAACGAAAGAATCATTGCAATTTTTAGACGATTTAAAAAAGAACAATAACCGCGAATGGTTTCAGGAAAATAAAAAGCGATACGAAGTTTTCAAGAAAGATTACCATCAATTGGTAAGCGATTTTTTGGATGCCATGAAACCGCTTGATCCTTCATTGGAATTATTGGAAGTTAAAAACTGCACTTTCAGAATAAACCGTGACATTCGTTTTTCTAAAGACAAATCTCCTTATAAAGCACATTTGGGCGTTTGGATGTCAGCTGGAGCAAAAGGTGCAAATCGTGCCGGATATTATGTTCATATCGAAAAAGGTGCGAGTTTTATTGCCGGCGGATTTTATTCGCCTGAAGCGGAAGATTTAAAGAAAGTCCGTAAAGAAATCGCTTTTTTCTACGAAGATTTACAGGAAATTTTAAACGATAAAAACTTCAAGAAAGAATTTGGAAATTTAGACATCAACGAAAACAATTCACTTAAAAGCATGCCTCGCGGTTATGAAAAAGATCATCCTGCAATTGAGTTTTTAAAACTGAAAAGTTTCACCGCAACTCAGGTTTATAATGTTTCTGAGGTGACGGAAAAAGATTTCGTAAAGAAAATGAGCCAAAAATTGATTGCTTTAAAACCTCTAAACGAATTCATCAACCGCGCTTTGGATACTGAAGAATTTTAGAAATAAAAAAAATCGCCACGAATTCACGAATTATTCAAAATTAATTCGTGAATTCGTGGCGAAAAAACTTTTATAATGAAAAGGAAAATACTTTTTCTTGGAGAATCTTATCGCGCTGATGCTATCACTTGGATGAAAGGCCTGAAAGAATTTGGTGATTTTGAAATTATTACTTGGGAACTTCAAACTTCTAACAACCATAGATTCAAACGTATTTTAGAGTATTTCTTCTCTCCTTTTTCCATTCGAAAAACAATCAGAAAAGAAAAACCAGACATGGTAATTGCTGAAAGAACCACTAGTTATGGTTTTCTTGCAGCAATTTCTGGCTCTAAAACCATTGCAATCGCACAGCAAGGACGAACCGATTTATGGCCAGAAGAATCTAAATTATATCCTTTTAAGAAATTTATCCAAAAATACGCTTTCAAAAAAGCACATTTAATTCATGCTTGGGGACCCGTTATGGCAATTCACATGAAAGCATCTGGAGTTGACATGAACAAAGTTCTAGTTCTTCCAAAAGGAATTGACTTATCACTTTTTACTCCATCAACAAATAATTCAAACAAAATTGAAGCGATTGTTACGCGCTCGCTTCAGCCAGAATACCGACACGATTCTATTTTAAAAGCTTTCGGAATCTTAAGCCAAAAAGGAATTGATTTTTCTTTGACGATTGTTGGCGATGGAACAAGACTGCAATATTTAAAAGATTTGGCGAGAGAGCTGCAAATCGAAAATAAAGTGATTTTTACAGGAAGAATCCCGAATACAGAGCTTCCAAAATTATTACAGCAATCGAATATTTATATCAGCATGCCAATTACCGAAGGCGTTTCGGCCTCTTTGTTTGAGGCAATGGCTTCCAATTGTTTTCCTGTTGTTTCTGATATTCCTGGAAACCAAAGCTGGATTACACACCGAGAAAATGGTCAATTAATTACAATTGATGACATTGAAATGTTAGCCAATGAATTAATCTGGTCTTTTGAAAATCCTAAATTGCGAAATGAAGCGATTACTCGAAATAGAAAATTTGTCGAGGAAAATGCGAATTATGATATTAATATGAAAGTTATTTCGGAGAAGTATCATGAATTGCTGAATCTGCATGATATTTAAACGCCAAGAACGCAAAGCTTAGCGAACTTTGCGTAAACTTTGTGCCTTTGCGGTAAAATACAGCCACAAATAAATTATAATTCATACTTTTGAACTATATTAAAAAGCCTTTTATTTATGGAAATCCAATCCAATTTTTCTTTAAAAAAATATAATACTTTCGGCATTGAAGCCAATGCCAAACAATTTGTTGCCGTTCATTCTATTGCTGAATTGAAAACAGTTTTAGCAGCAAACCAAAACGAGAAAAAATTTATTTTAGGAGGCGGAAGCAATATGCTTTTAACAAAAGATATTGACGCTTTGGTGATTCATATCGATTTAAAAGGCAAAAAAACAATTAAAGAAGACGACGATTTTGTTTGGGTTGAAAGTCAGGCTGGAGAAACTTGGCACGATTTCGTCCTTTGGACAATCGACAATAATTTTGGCGGATTAGAAAACATGTCGCTTATTCCTGGAAATGTCGGCACAACGCCAGTTCAGAATATTGGAGCTTATGGAACGGAGATTAAAGACACTTTCGTTTCTTGCGAAGCCATGAATATTGCAACTCAAGAAATGAAAACTTTCGATAATGAAGAATGTAATTTTGGCTACCGCGAAAGTATTTTCAAACATGAAGTAAAAGACCAATATATTATTACGTCGGTTATTTTTAAGTTGACCAAACGCAATCATAAAATCAACACTTCGTACGGAGATATTTTGGCTGAATTGGCTAAAAACAACATTACACAACCAACACTAAAAGATGTGAGCAATGCTGTAATCGCGATTAGACAAAGTAAATTGCCAGATCCGAAAGAACTAGGAAACAGCGGAAGTTTCTTCAAAAATCCGATTTTATTGAAATCTGATTTTGAGAAAATCCACCAAAAATTTCCAGAAATGAAATTTTACGAAGTTTCAGAAACCGAAGTAAAAGTTCCTGCAGGTTGGCTGATTGAACAAGCTGGTTTTAAAGGGAAACGTTTTGGAGATGCCGGAGTACATAAAAACCAAGCTTTAGTTTTAGTGAATTATGGAAATGCAACTGGACAAGAAATTTTAGCCGTTTCAAAAGAAGTTCAGAAAACCGTTTTTGAAAAATTCGGCATTCAAATTGAAGCAGAAGTAAATGTGATTTGAAAATAAAACTTCATTAATGAAATCTTTTTAATGAAAAAATTAAACGTAGGGATTCTTATAATTCATTTTTTAGGAATGATTTTCCTAATTGATGGCATTTATCAATTACGATTATTTACTGTTGCAGATAAAGTTATTTGCATGAAGCATCAATTTCAATTTCAGAAACCTGAAATCTGGAATAGATTATTCCCTACAAATGAAGATGTTTTAAATTTCTGGCCAAGTGTCTATATCTGGATCTTTTTTGCTCTTCTGGTTGGCATTTTTTATGTTGGATTCCTGAACTGGAAAAACAGACTTTCTTCTATAAACACTATTTTATTGGCACTTGCCCTATATGTTCTTTTACGATTAAAGTTTTTTAGAAAAGAAATATTTTCACTTCTTTTCCGACCACTTAGAGTATTACTTTCAGATAGTTTTGCCATACAATGTTTAATAGAAGGAATTATCTTTACCATTATTGGTTTTGTCCTTATTTATTTTGGCGCAAATTCAAAATTGTTCAACTTAAACAAAGCAACAATTGAGAGTTAAACCTTGAGTTTGTTTGTAAAATCTCTTTCTTAAACCACAAATAATGTACACACCTGATTTATATAAAAACGAAAATCCTGAGGAAATTAGAGCTTTTTTGAAAGAAAATAGTTTTGGAATCCTGATCAATCAGACCAACGGAAAATTATGCGCAACGCATATTCCGATAGAATTGGAAATGAATGCTGACGGAAAAGAAATTTTGCAAGGGCATATTTCAAAACTGAATCCGCAAGCGGAAGGTTTTGTGGCAAATGATCAGATTTTGACCATTTTTACAGGTCCACACAGTTACATTTCTTCTTCTTGGTACGATCACGAAAATGTGCCAACTTGGAATTACATAGCTGTACATGTTTACGGAAGAATCAAGATTGTGGATTACGAAACTTCAGTAGAACAACTGAAAAAACTTGTAGATAAATACGAAGCAAATTCTAAAAATCCAGTACGAGTTGAAGACTTATCTGAAAAAACAATGCGCGAAGCCAGAGGGATTTTTGGTTTTGAAATCGAAATTGACGAAATTCAAGCCACAAAAAAACTCTCCCAAAACCGCGACGATCATAATTACAAAAACATAATTTCGGAATTAGAAAAAACCGAAAACCCTCAGTCTATTGCTGTTGCAAAAGAAATGTCAAAATGCCGAAAGTAAATCTGCTTTAGCTATTGAAATTATCGAATTGATAAGTACATTTGCAGTCGCAGAACGTGAAAATTAATAGAACCAAATAAATCAGATGCTTATATACATATTTTACTTTTTTATTGCTATTGTCGTAGTTCAATTATTTTATTATTTAGGAGTTTTTGGGAAATTTGCTTTTGCTAAGCCACAGCAAATTAAGCCTAAAAATCTTCCTGTTTCTGTAATCGTTTGCGCTAAAAACGAAGAAGAGAATGTAAAAAAATACATTCCGCTTTTGGCACAGCAAGATTATCCAGATTTTGAAATTGTCTTAATTGACGATGCATCTAGCGATGAAACTCTTGAGGTTTTTGAAGAATTTGAAAAAGAATTCTCTAATATCCGTTTGGTAAAAGTCGAAAATAACGAGGCTTTCTGGGGAAATAAAAAATACGCTTTAACGCTTGGAATAAAAGCAGCAAAGAAAGATTATTTACTTTTTACAGATGCAGATTGTTTCCCAAGTTCAAAAGACTGGATTACTTCTATGACTTCTCATTTTACCATGAACAAAACAATCGTTTTAGGATATGGAGGTTATGAAAAAGTAGAGCGTTCGTTTTTAAACAAAATTATTCGCTTTGAAACTGTTCTAACAGCAATACAATATTTTTCTTGGGCAAAAATGGGACTTCCTTATATGGGAGTCGGCAGAAATCTTGCTTACAAAAAAGAAGAGTTTTTTAATGTAAATGGTTTTATTGACCACATTCAGATTCGCTCTGGCGATGACGATTTATTCATTAATCAGGCCGCAAATAAAACAAACACAACTATTTCTTATACACCTGAAAGTTTTACCTATTCAAAACCTAAGACTACTTACAAGGAATGGTTTACTCAGAAAAGAAGACATATTTCTACCGCAGAACATTACAAGTTCTTTGATAAAATGCAGTTAGGACTATTCTTCATTTCACAATTATTTTTCTTTTTATTAGTTATTGTATTATTAGCATTTCAATTCCAATGGATTGCCGTATTAGCAATTTTAGCAACACGCTATACTGTTGTATGGACTGTAATTGGATTTTCAGCAGGAAAATTAAAAGAAAAAGATATTAAAATTTGGTTTCCAGTTGTTGAGATAGCGCTTATATTAACGCAAATTAATATCTTTATAACTAATATCTTTTCAAAACCCGTATATTGGAAATAAATTCTAAAATAGAAAAAGCAAAAAAAGGCGATCAGATCGCCTTTACTTTTTTATTAGATCATTATTGGAATGAGGTGTATTCGTTTATGCTCAAAAGAACCGAAAACGAAACCACCGCAGAAGATATTACCATAGAAACCTTCTCTAAAGCTTTTGATAAAATAGCTTCTTATAATTCAGAATTTCAGTTTAACACCTGGCTTATTGCAATTGCAAAAAATGTCTATATTGATTTGCTTCGAAAAAAGAAAACCAATCTTTTTATAGAAATCACAGACAACGAAGACCAGCAGGCATACAACATTGCCGACCCTACTCCATCTGCAGAAGATGCTTTAATTAAAGAACAGAATCTTTCTCGTCTGCTTCTATGCATCAAAGAACTTAAACCACACTACCAAGAAGTAATTCAGCTTCGTTATTTTCAGGAAATGTCTTATCAGGAAATTGCCGTTAAGATAAACGAACCGTTAAGCAGCGTTAAAGTGAAACTTTTGCGAGCTAAAAAATTATTAGCCGAAATTATCGAACGTAACAGATAATTTATTATCTTTAAATAAAGAATAAATAATTACTCGTTTTATTCTTAAAATAAACAGATTTCCACAATACTAAAACTACAACTTTTACGTTGTTAGCTCAAACCTAAACCTTTTCTGCGTATGATTTAAAGTTACTTAACCTTAAAACCCAAAAATTATGTCTAAATTAAGCATTTATGAAAACAAGTGGACCGATCTTGTTTTCGAGAACAAAAACAAAGAATACGGCGCTTATCAGCTACGTCAGGAGAATTCCAAAAACTCTGTTACAGCTCTCTTTATGGGTTTATTGTTAATAACGGCTTTAGGAAGTGCACCTGTACTTATTAGCAAAATTACGTCTTCAACTGTTGAAGTTGAGCCAGAACCAACAATCTACAAACCTACGGTTATCCCCGTGGATCCTATTGTTGTGCCACCACCGCCAGCTCCGCCTGCACCTATGGTTGAACAGAGTTCAGTACCAAAAACAGATGCGGTACAGCTAACAAATCCTGTAGTAGCGAGAACACAAGAGGCAGTTGAAAATATTGCATCAAATACAGAAAATGTACCTGCTACAGACAATACAACTGGAAATGGACCTGCAATTAATACAATGCCTTCTTCTGGAGGAAATGGAGATGTTGCTTCGGTTGCACCGCCAACAAACGATCCTGTTTCTGTTGCAGTTCTGGATAAGCTTCCAGAATTCCCAGGTGGAATCGCGCAGTTTTACAAGTATGTTGGAAACAATTTCCGCAGACCAGAACTTGATGTAGAAAAAACATTAAGAGTGTATGTATCGTTTGTAGTTGAAAAAGACGGATCGCTTACAGACATTATGGTAAAAAATGATCCTGGTTATGGAGTAGGAAAAGAAGCCATTAGAGTCTTGAAATCATTAAAAACAAAATGGGCTCCAGGAGTTCTAAACGGACAACCAGTTAGAACTGCATACAATCTTCCAATCACAATAAAAACAGAAGTCGAATAATATAAATATTTTGAAAAGTGAAAAAGCAGAACTTAGGTTCTGCTTTTTTGTTACATTTAATTCATCAATCAACCCCTATCTAATTAAAATTCAACTTTAATGCCTTTTACATTTTCGCATCCTGCAATAATTCTTCCGTTAAGATATTTACCAAAATCATGGTTTTCTATAACAGCATTAGTAATCGGAAGCCTTACTCCTGATTTCGAATATTTTCTCCGCATGAAAGTCAAAAGCGATTACAGCCATACTCTAAATGGTATTTTCTGGTTTGATTTACCTTTTGCTCTTTTACTAACTTTTCTCTTTCATAATTTAACTAAAAATCTCTTGTTTCAAAATCTTCCATTTTTTATAAAAAACAGAATTCTAATTTTTAAAGATTTTGACTGGAATGTTTATTTTAAAAGAAATTGGTTTATCGTTTTAATCTCTTTATTGGTTGGAATATTTTCTCATATTTTCTGGGATGCTTTTACACATAAACATGGTTATTTTGTTCATCAGTTTGATACTTTTCAAAACACCTTATCAATATTTGGAGTAGAAATTCCGTTTTGGAAAATAGCTCAGCATTCAAGCACTCTTTTTGGAATTAGTGTTATAATATATGCTTTCTCTAAACTTCCAAAAGTTTCTTATCCCCAAACCGCTATTAATAAACTGTATTGGAGTGCTGTTGTTTTATTTACCGTTACGATTTTATTAATGAGATTTGCATTAGATCCAAAAGCTTTAAATATTGGAAATTTAATTGTCACTTTTATAGCATCCTTCTTAACGGCCATAACAGTTGTTCCGTTAATAATTAAATTTAAATCAAACCAAAAAAATTAACAAAATCGACTACATTTACTCCTTCAAAACGGAAATCATTTTAACTAAATTAAAACAGAATAATGGGAATATTTTCAGCAATTCTTGGCAATGCGGGTTCAGTAAGTCAAGAAGATTTAATTAAAAAATACGGACAGCTTTTGACGGCAAATGAAGAAATCGAAATGGGTTTTAAACTTATTCGCGATACTTTTATTTTCACCAACAAACGATTAATCTTGGTTGATGTACAAGGAATTACAGGAAGTAAAACAGAATACAAATCTATTGGTTATAAAAGCATTACTCGTTTTAGTGTAGAAACAGCTGGAACTTTTGATTTGGATGCCGAATTAAAAATCTGGATTTCAAGCGAACAACATCCGAGTATTGTAAAACAATTTAATAAATCGGTTAATGTTTATGAAGTGCAAAAGATTCTTGCTTTTCATGTATTAGGATAAAAAAATAAACCCGGCATTTTGCCGGGTTATTTTTTATGATTACACACAACTCTTATTTCTTTTTGGTTGTAGTTTTCTTCGTAGTTGTTGCTTTTTTAGTTGTAGTGGCTGCTGGAACTGTATTTACAATCTTTTGTTGCACGTAAGGTTTATACAAACCATCTTTTTCTGCTCTTTTTTTAGCTTCATCTGCTCTTTTCTGTGAATCTGGATGCGAACTCATCATTTGATCAATAAACGAAGCTTGTGACCCTTCGCTCATTTTTGCCAAAATTCTAAAAGCAGATTCTTCAGCATTTACATCGTAACCATTTTTCTTCATGAAATTGTAAGCAAATAAATCTGCCTCAGATTCTTGTTTGCGGCTATATTTACTATCAATAATTGCGCTTCCAATTTTTCCAAGCTGACTATCTGTAACTGTCGCCACTGTAGCAGACTGAGAAGCTGCCCCATCCATTAAAGCTTCTTTTTGATAAGCCGCGCGAATAGCATCTCTCGAATCATTGTTTGCTACGTGTCCGATTTCGTGTCCAATTACAGCAATTAATTCATTGTCATCCATAATATCCATTAAACCCGAATATACACGAACGCTTCCGTCTGCAGTTGCAAAAGCATTTACTTCTTTCAACTTATATACTTTATAATTTAAAGTAAATCCGTCACCAGAAGCATGTTTTCCAAAAACACGATTTAATCTTAAAGCGTAACCGTCAGTTGGTCCAGCAATTTCATGCTCGGCATCTAATGTATCTACCGCTTCTTTAGATAATTTTGCCGCATCAGCATTACTAAAAGTAAAACCCGTAACTCCTTTCTGAACTGCCCCAATTGCTTTATCTCCAAAATTAATCTGTGCAGTCATTTTAGTTAAACCAAATGCTGTAAATAAAAGTCCTACTATTATAAATTTCTTTTTCATATTTTTTTATAATTACAATTTAACAACAAATGTAAATAACAAATATGCTATTTCATTTCACATCAGACTTGTTTTTCAACAATTAAAGGTATAAAATTTTAACTAACTTAATAACAAGATTCTAACTATTATTCAGAATAAGGATCAACAAAAAACCGATAAACTCTTTTAAGATTTTATCGGTTTTTGAGATTTTATAAAACACTACTTCTTCTTGGTTGTTGTTTTTTTTGTAGTTGTTTTAGCACTAGTTGTTACTGGTGGAGTATTTACAATTTTCTGTTGTACATAAGCTTTATACAAACCATCTTTTGTCGCTTTTTTCTTAGCATCGTCTGCTCTTTTACCAGAGTCAGGGTGTGAACTCATCATTTTGGTCATAAAAGAAGCCTCTGCACCTTCACTTAAATTTTGAAGAATTCTAAAAGCTGATTCTACAGCATTTACATCATAACCATTTCTTTTCATAAAATCATACGAAAATGAATCAGCCTCAGATTCCTGCTTTCTGCTGTGTTTGCTATCAATCATTGCACTGCCAATTTGTCCCAATTGAGATTTTGTCATAGTCTCAATTTTTCCTGACTGCGATGATGCGACATCCAATAAAGCTTCTTTTTTATACGCCGCTTTTATCGCATCTCTTGTATCATGATTAACAACGTGTCCAATTTCATGACCAATAACAGCAAGCAATTGATTATCATCCATAATATCCATTAAACCTGCAAACACACGAACACTTCCGTCAGCACACGCAAAAGCATTAATATCCTTTACTAAATATACCTTATAATTTAAGGTAACTCCTTCACTTGTGATGTGCTTCCCAAACAAACGATTTAAACGAATTGAATATCCATCTTTTGAATCGGCAACTGGATTATTTGCATCCAATTCCGCAACAGATTGTTTGGCTAAAGCTGCTGCATCTGCATCACTAAAAGTAAATCCTGAAACACCTTTTCCTAAAGCTCCCATAGTTTTATCTGAAAGTATTTGCGCATTTGTTTTGGTAAAACTCAAAATTGCAAATAAAGTCCCTAATAAAATAATTCTTTTTTTCATGTTTTTAAAACTGTTAAAATAACAACAAAATTAGTACAGCATAATTTTTACAAGATCTCAAGAAGCCAAATTTGTAACAGATTAAGGCTAAACTTTTAAATTCGATAAAAATCAAATCGAACATCTGAATATTAAATACAAGCTAAAAAAACAATCGTTAAATATATTTAAAAGCAACCTATTAACACTTTAACGCAATTATCTTCAATATCCCTCGCAAACATGATGTGTAAAGGAAAAGCAAATAAACATCTCAAAATAAACTACATTCCGTATCTTTGTACTTTGAACATTGATATATGGAAACAGTCACTGAAAATATACAAACCACAAAACCAAAGTGGTTAAAAGTAAAATTACCTATCGGACAAAAATATACTGAGCTTAGAGGTTTAGTTGATAAATATAGTTTAAATACCATTTGTACTTCTGGAAGCTGTCCAAATATGGGCGAATGTTGGGGTGAAGGAACGGCAACTTTTATGATTTTAGGAAATGTCTGTACTCGTTCTTGCGGTTTCTGCGGTGTAAAAACAGGCAGACCAGAAACGGTAGATTGGGATGAGCCTGAAAAAGTAGCTCGTTCTATTAAAATCATGAATATCAAACATGCTGTAATCACTAGCGTTGACAGAGACGATATTAAAGACGGTGGTTCTATCATTTGGATGGAAACCGTGAGAGCCATCAGAAGAATGAACCCTCAAACTACTCTTGAAACTTTGATCCCAGATTTTCAAGGAATTGAAAGAAACCTTGATCGTATCGTTGAAGCAAATCCTGAAGTTGTTTCTCATAACATGGAAACTGTACGACGTTTGACTCGCGAAGTTCGTATTCAAGCTAAATATGACAGAAGTTTAGAAGTACTTCGTTATCTGAAAGAAAAAGGAATCAATAGAACAAAATCTGGAATTATGCTTGGTCTTGGAGAAACTGAAGAAGAAGTTTTCCAGACTATGACAGATTTAAGAAATGCAAATGTTGATGTTGTAACAATTGGACAGTATTTACAGCCAAGTAAAAAACATCTTCCTGTAAAAGAATTCATTACACCTGAACAATTTGCCAGATATGAAAAATTTGGTCTTGATTTAGGTTTCAGACATGTTGAGAGTGGACCTCTTGTTCGTTCTTCCTATAAAGCGCAAAAACATATTTTATAAAAAAGTTTAATCGTTTAATCGTTTAATTGTAAAACCGATTAAACGATTAAACAGTTAAACGAATAAATAAAAAATTGAAAACAAGAATTGCTATTAATGGATTTGGAAGAATTGGAAGAAATTTATTCCGATTACTTTTAAATCACCCCGAAATCGAAGTCGTTGCTATAAATGACATTGCAGACAACAAAACCATGTCGCATTTAATTAAATATGACAGTATTCACGGTGTTTTGAAAGCCGAAGTAAGTCATGACGAAAATAGTATCATTGTAGACGGAAGGCATTTTTTCTTTTTTCATGAAAAAAACATTTCAAACATAGACTGGAAGTCGCATTCGATTGATATTGTGATTGAGTCGACAGGTAAATATAAAACGCATGAAGAATTAAATGCGCATCTGGAAGCTGGAGCAAAAAAAGTAATTCTTTCGGCTCCATCAGAAGTTGACACAATCAAAACGGTAGTTCTTGGTGTAAACGAACATATTTTGGACGGAAACGAAGATATAGTTTCTAATGCAAGCTGTACAACGAATAATGCTGCTCCGATGATCAAAATTATCGAAGAATTGTGCGGAATTGAGCAAGCTTACATTACCACTATACATTCTTTCACGACAGACCAAAGTCTTCATGACCAGCCACATAAGGATTTACGCCGTGCGAGAGGTGCCAGCCAGTCGATTGTTCCAACAACTACAGGTGCAGCTAAGGCATTAACAAAAATTTTTCCTAAATTGCACAATAAAATGGGTGGCTGTGGTATTAGAGTCCCAGTTCCAGACGGTTCATTAACAGACATAACCTTCAATGTAAAACGTGCCGTGAGCATTGAAGAAATAAATAAAGCATTCCAACAAGCCTCAAAGACAAATTTAAAAGGAATATTAGATTACACCGAAGATCCGATTGTTTCGGTTGATGTAATTGGCAATACACATTCTTGTTTATTTGATGCACAGCTAACTTCGGTTATCGATAAAATGGTAAAAGTTGTAGGCTGGTACGATAACGAAATTGGCTATTCATCAAGATTGATCGATTTAATTTTACTGATAAGAAAAAAATAAGATTCATTGTAATAGCGTTGCCATACATGATGAAATACTATCTTTTTATTGTTGTTTGTTTTTTAAACTCATTTTTGTATTCTCAAGCTAAAAAGAATACGGATAGTGTTACCTATTATAACAAGCTGGCTAATTCTAACCTTAACAATAAAAAGTTTGATCAGGCGGTTTATTACACCGAAAAGTCGATTAATTTCTGTGAAGAAAATGGCAAAAAAGAGAATTTGGCCAATCAGACTTTTAAGCTCGGAAAAATCTATTACAACCAGAGAAAATTTGAAGACGCTTTAAAAAACTTCCATAAAACGGTTTCTTTATTCGACACTTTAAAACCAAGCTGCACAAAAGTTTTGGCTTTGCATTATATTGGCGTAACAAATACCGCAAAAGGCGATTACAAAACAGCTAACGTTTATTACACAAAAGCCAAAGATTTACTTAAAAATCTGAACATCAATGACAACGCAGAAATATTAAATTATCAGAAAGCTTTAGCATTTAAAACCAATAACGATCTTAAATCGGCACTAAAGACTTTTAAAGCAATCACTAAAAAACCAGACAACAATGCAATTATAAAAACCAAAGTAGATACCTATTATCAGCTTGGTTTAATTGAAGGGCAACTTAAAAGAAACGATTCGGCAATTATATATTTTAATAAAGCCTTAGATTACAATGACAAAATCAATGATTTTCCGAAGAAATCGAAAATCGTTTTAGCCATAAGCCAATACTACAAACAAAATAAAAACTATGATCTGGCATATTCCTACCTAGACGAGCATTATCAGCTGGAAAATTATATGCTAAAACTAAAAAATGCCAAAATTGATTTGGATGAATTCCAAAAATTCAAAAAAAATCAATCTTTAAGCAACACAATTAAGAAAGAAAGCGAAGAAAAATTTCAACTCAAAACATATCGCTATTCTAAATTGGTTAGTATTTTGGCAATTGCTTTGATTTCGATTTTATCCCTTTTGAGTTTAGCGCTGTACAAAAACAACATCATCAGAAACCAGAACAATTTATTACTTCGAGAAAAAAACAAAGAACTGATTCTGGCCAAAAACAAAGCAGAAAAAGCTTCAAAAGCAAGATCTGAATTTTTGTCTACAGTAAGCCATGAACTCCGGACACCTTTGAATGCAATTAACGGAATTACCCATATTCTACTGGAAGACAAACCGAAGAAAAAACAATTAAAGTACTTAGAATCTTTAAAATTCTCTGGGAATTATTTGACCACTTTTATCAACGAAATCTTAGAGATCAACAAAATTGATTCGACTAAAGTCGAAGTTGAAAATATCAGTTTTAATCTTAAAGAACTGCTTTTTAACATTCAAAGTTCACTAAAAGAATTGGCAACCGCCAATAAGAATTACTTCAATCTAGAAATAGACAAAACCATTCCTGACAATCTAATTGGAGATCCAACTAAATTATCTCAAATTATACTAAACTTAATCAACAATGCTTTAAAATTTACTCAGAACGGCCACGTAAATGTTATCGCAAAACTGTATTCTCAGGAAGAAGAAAATGCAACGGTTTATTTCGAAATTGTCGACACTGGAATCGGAATTCCTGAAGACAAACTTCAATCTGTTTTTGAGAGCTTTTCTCAAGGTTCTATCGAAGTAAACAGAAAATATGGAGGAACAGGTCTTGGTCTTACAATTGTAAAAAAATTAATAGAACTTTTAGGAGGCGAAATAAAATTAAAAAGTGAAGTAGGTAAAGGTTCTACATTTACCTTCAAGTTAAACTTCAAAATCAATAATGAACCATTGGAAGTAATCGAAGAAGTAAAACCTTATAATGACAAACAATTGAAAAACAAATCTATTTTATTGATTGAGGACAACAAGATCAATCAAATGATCACTCGCAAAATGTTGGAAAACAAAAATATCACTTGCGAAATTGTTGACAATGGAGAAGATGCTGTCGAACTTTTAAAAGTTAAACGCTTCGACATGATTCTAATGGATGTTCATCTTCCTGGAATTAACGGAACGACAGCTACCAAATTGATTCGCGAATTTGATAAAGCGACTCCAATTATTGCTTTAACAGCTATTTCGCTTGACGAAAACCGAGATATGCTTCTTTCTTTTGGAATGGATGACGTAATTACCAAACCTTTTGTACCAGACGATTTCTACACTACTATTGCTAAGTTTTTTGATTAACTGAGAAACTAAGTTTCTGAGATGCTAAGATTTTGAGTTTTCTTTTACATACTCTAAAATCGTTGCATCAAAATCTTGCTGATGATTGATGAACGAGCTTTTTATTGGCAAATAATACAATTGATCTACTAACTCTGAGTCTTTCAATCTCACATAATCTTTTTCGGTGGTGATTATTTTCCTTCCGTTTGCTTTATTTCGAATTGAATTTAAATCTGCATCAGAAAAATGATGATGATCTGGAAAAGTCAAGCATTCATCACTTTCATTTTTTAGGTAGTCAAAAAATGGTTTTGGTTTTGCAATTCCAGCTAAAAGAAGTTTTGGTTCTGATTTGATTTCACTAACGGCAATTTTTTCGTTTTTACCATAAATGATCATATCGTAGTCTATAAAAGTAAAAAAGACTTTCTGACTGCCTTTCAACTTCAATTTTAATCTAATCTCAGTTTGTTCTTCTTCTGTTAAAATTTTAGGACATTTTGTAACAACTACTATACTAGCCCTTTCTGCTCCGCTCCTGCTTTCACGCAAATTCCCCGTTGGCAGCATAAAATCGTCTGCATATAAATCACCATAAGAAGTCAGTAAAATATAAAAACCAGCTTTTACTTTTCTATGCTGATAGGCATCATCCAACAGAACAATTTCTGGCTGTTCGTTTTGAGAAAGTAATTGCTGAATTCCGTTTGTACGATTGGCATCAACAGCAACCATTATATTTTGAAATTTTTGATAAAACTGAAAAGGTTCATCTCCCAAAATTTCGGCATTCGAATTTTCATTAGCCAAAACAAAACCTTCTGACTTTCTTTTATAACCGCGGCTTAAAGTGGCAATTTTATATTTATCAGATAATAAACGAATCAAATATTCTATTTGAGGTGTTTTACCAGTACCGCCAACGCTAAGATTTCCAACCGCAATTACTGGAATATCAAACGAAGTGGATTTTAGAATCCCTTTATCAAAAAGAAAATTACGGATCGAAGTAATGAATCCGTATAAAATGGCGAAAGGGAAAAGTATTTTTCGAAGTAAGTTCATAGAATTATTTATCTGAATAATGTCCCATTGCTGAAACTATAATAACGGTTACGATATCTTCTTCTACCCGATAAATCATTCTATCTTTTTGATTAATTCTTCTAGACCAATATCCATTAAGACTATACTTCAATTCCTCTGGTTGTCCTTCTCCAAAAAAAGGGGTTTCAGTTAGTTCCAAAAGTATTTTTTCGATCTTTTTTATGGTAGCTTTATTTCCTGATTTATAGTGACTTTTCAAATCTTTACGAGCAATATCGTCAAATTCTACAAAATACTTCCCCATATATCATCTGGATTTAATCTTGTCGTTTTTCCTTGTTTAATATTCTCTTCTGCTTTTTTAACTTTTTCAATAAATTCTGCACTATAAATACTTGGCTCCTCATTAACCTGTCCATAACTATCCGTTTCTACAATTTCAATACCATCAAGACCTTTAAAGAAAGCTTCAAACATTTCCATAAATGCTTTTCCTGTCTTCGTGCGTTCGTTAATTTTTATAGTTGTCATAACTTATAAATTTTATATTACAAATGTACTAAATTTGTACTTTTAGTATCAACTATTATTACCATTAGTATAAATAGTTGTTACCAACAAAAATTTGGAAAAAACTGAAAATGAAAATCAAAAATATTATATCGGCTCTTGAAGAAATGGCTCCTTTGGCTTATGCCGAAGATTTTGACAATGTTGGACTTTTAGTTGGAGATTCTGAAACCGAATCTACGGGAGTTTTAGTCTGTCATGATGCCTTAGAAAGTGTTATTGACGAAGCTGTTGCTAAAAACTGTAATCTAGTCGTTTGTTTTCACCCGATATTATTTTCTGGAATTAAAAAAATTACAGGCAAAAATTATGTAGAACGCGCTATTTTAAAAGCCATCAAAAACGATATTGCTATTTATGCCGTTCATACCGCACTTGACAATCATTCGCAAGGCGTAAATAAAATTTTCTGCGATGCATTAGGATTGACAAATACTAAGGTTTTGATTCCGAAACAAAATTTCATTCAAAAATTAGTCACTTTCACTGTTCCAGATAATGCAGATAAAGTTCGAAATGCCATGTTTGAAGCTGGAGCTGGAACAATTGGAAACTATGACAATTGCAGTTTCAACACGCAAGGTTTTTTTACTTTTCAAGGAAATGAAGACAGCAATCCTGTAATTGGAGAAAAAGGAAAACTGCATACAGGAGAAGAAATTAAAATTGAAGTGGTTTTTGAAAAACATCTTCAGTCCAGAATTTTAAAAGCACTTTTTGCGAATCATATTTACGAAGAAGTCGCTTATGAGATCTACGATTTAAAGAATGCTCACCAAAATATTGGTTTAGGAATGATTGGTGAGTTTGAAACTGAAATGGATGAAAAAGATTTCCTTGTTTCTGTAAAAGAAAAAATGATTGCCGACGGAATTCGTCATTCTGCTTTTTTAGGTAAAAAAATAAAAAAAGTTGCTGTTTTGGGAGGATCTGGAAGTTTTGCCATAAAAAATGCAATTCAGGCTGGAGCCGACGCTTTTTTGACTGCCGATTTGAAGTATCACCAGTTTTATGAAGCTGAAAACAAGCTACTTTTGGCAGATATTGGTCATTTTGAGAGCGAACGCTATACAAAAAATTATATTGTTGATTATCTTCGAAAAAAAATTCTTAATTTTGCAATCATTTTATCGGAAGAAAATACAAATCCAGTTAAGTACTTATAGAATATGACGAATACGAAAGAATTAAGTGTTGAGGACAAGTTAAGAGCAATATACGATTTACAGCTTATTGACTCTAGAATTGACGAAATCAGAAACGTTAGAGGAGAACTTCCTTTAGAGGTTGAAGATTTAGAAGATGAAGTTGCAGGTTTGAGCACTCGTTCAGAAAAACTGAAAGGTGAACTTGAAGTGATTGAGGAGCAAATCAAAGCAAAGAAAATTGCTATTGAGGAGCATAAAGAGGTTATCAAGAAGTACACTAAACAACAAGAATCAGTACGTAACAACAGAGAATTTAATTCTTTGACAAAAGAAGTTGAATTTCAAGAATTAGAAATTCAATTGGCTGAAAAGCAAATCAAAGAAATGAAAGCTTCTATCGAGCACAAAAAAGAAGTTATTTCTAATTTAAAAGAAAAACTTGATGCTAAAAGCTCTCATTTAAAACATAAAAAATCTGAGTTAGATGCTATCATGGCTGAAACTCAGAAAGAAGAAACTTTCTTGACTGAGAAATCTGCTGAATTTGCTTCACAAATCGAAGACAGATTATTAGCAGCTTACAACAGAATCAGAAGCAGTGTTCGTAACGGATTAGCTGTAGTTTCTATCGAAAGAGGAGCTTCTGCTGGATCTTTCTTTACAATTCCGCCACAAACTCAGGTTGAAATTGCTTCAAGAAAGAAAATCATTACTGATGAGCACTCTGGAAGAATTTTAGTTGATACTCAATTAGCTGAAGAAGAAAAAGAAAAAATGGAACAATTGTTCGCAAAATTCTAATATCAAGTCCCGATTAAATCGGGACTTTTTTTTTACTTATTTTTTTTGCCACAGATTAAAAGGATTAACGCAGATTAAATTATTCTTATGCTGAATAAAATCTTTTTTTAATCCTTTTAATCTGTGGCAAAACATTTTTTACCTTTAGAAAAAAAAATTAAGTTTTGGGAATTAAAAAAGGCATTCGTTTTATTACATTAAAATCAGTTGGATCTTATATTAATTTTTTGAGCTATGTGCGTCCGCAAAAAGCTGTTGAACTTTCTTATGCGCTTTTCAGCCAACCGCGAATTGGCCGATTGAAAAAAGAAGAACTTCCGAAAGTTTTGCGACATACAGAAACAGAAACGTTTCATCATAACGAACATCATTTTCAAACCTACATCTGGAAAGGAAATGAAACCAAAATTTTATTGGTTCACGGTTGGGAAAGCAATGCTGCGCGATGGAAAAAAACATTACCTCACCTTCAAAAATCCGGAAGCACTATTATTGCCATCGATGCTCCAGCTCATGGACAAAGCAGCGGAAAAGAATTTAATGTGCCGCTTTATGCTGAGTTTATCAATAAAGCAGTAGAAAAATACCAGCCAGAAATTATTATCGGACATTCGATTGGAGGCGCAGCTTGCGTTTACCATCAATATTTATTCCCGAATACCAGCATCAACAAAATGGTAATTTTAGGAGCTCCTTCAGAGTTAAAAACTTTAATAGACAATTACGTTTCAATGCTGAGCCTAAATACCAAAATGTTTTCTCTTTTAGAAAGTAAATTCTTGGACCGCTTCAATTTTAAATTGGAAGATTTTTCGGGACAGAAATTTGCCTCCCAATTTACTATTCCTGGATTTATTGCTCATGATACTTCAGATAAAATTGTGGCTTTCGCCGAAGGGCAAAAAATAGCAAGCAATTGGAAAAATAGTCAGTTTATTGAAACTTCTGGTTTAGGCCACGGAATGCATGATGATGAATTGTATGATAAAGTGATTGAGTTTCTTTTTTCGCCTGAAGGTTCTGAGCCACTAAGTCGCTAAGGCACTAAGTTTTTCCCTTAAAAAAAGGCAGTATTGTCATTTCGACGAAGGAGACTCGAGCGATAGCGAACAGGCGAAGCAAATCTTCGCAAGTAACTCCGTAACGAAAACCCAATCTTTGTCGAGCTTCTCACGAAGATTTCTCCTTCGTCGAAATGACAAGATTGCGTGAAATCTATTAATCTAAAATCTGCAATCTAAAATTTTTAAACAACAATCTTAAAATACTTCAGCAATTCCTTCTCTCCTTTTCCAGTAACAGTAATAGCTCTCGAATTTTCAGTTTTTCTGAGCCAGTCTTCTTTCAACATTTTATTAAAAAGCAATGTTCCAATTGAACCGGCAATATGATTTCTACGTTCACTCCAATCTAAGCACGGTTTTAAGAAAATTCGTTTTTGTTTTTGTGCTTCTTCCAAATTAATTCCAAAATCTGAAAACCACTTTTTCCCATCTGAACTTATTTCAAAAGTGTTATTTTGATTGACAATTATTTTTTGTTCCAATAAACTATCCGTTAAAGCCACGCCAATCTTTCCCGCTAGATGATCATAGCAAGTTCTGCAGAATTTTATTGGAGGATAAGTTTCTGCTTTACCTTTCGAAGCAACTTCAGGTTTCGGAACTAAACTTGCCATTGCTTCAAGCGCGTATGCGACTTCTTTATTTGAAAATCGGTAATATTTATGACGTCCTTGTTTTTCTACACAAAGCAAATCGGCATCGAGAAGCTTCCCTAAATGCATACTAATATTTTGCGGAGATGTGTTGACGCTTACTGCCAGTTCTGTAGCTGTAAAAGCTCTTCCGTCCATTAAAGTCCACAAAATTGAAGCGCGCGTAGGATCGCCAATTAAGGATGCTGTTTTTATAAATTGATCTTCCATTTAGATGTTCACAGTTAAGTGCAGAATGAACTATTGCCTTGTAAAGTTAAATAACTTTGCTAAAAACATTCCACATGAAGTCAACTTTATTCCTTCAATCTGACAGCAGCGATCCTTATTTGATCTATAAAAACATGTTGCAAAACAATCCCGTTTATTGGGATGAAACCAATAAAATATGGGCAATATATTCTTATGAAGATTGTGTTTCTATTTTGAAAAATCCTAAAGCTGAGATTCCGGCTGTAAATCCAGACAACAAACAAAAACTGAACAAAAAGGCATTAGAAATTTTAAATAATCTGACACGATTATCAAACGGGATACAGCATGAAATTTCAAAAGAAATCGCAATGTTGCTGTTTTCAAAAATGAAATCTGTAGATATCAATTCAATTATTTCCCAATTAATAAAAAGCAATTTAGCTGAAAATAAAATAGATTGGGTAAATTCGGTTTGCAAGAAACTGCCAGTTCTAGTTGTTTTACAAAGTTTTAATTTTGAAGAAAAGGATTGTGAGTTTATTGCAAACCAAATAGAATCTATGGTTAAAATAATGCTTCCGCAGAAAACAGAAGAACAAGTAAAATCTATAAATGAAGTTTCAGCAACAATATTTTCAATCGTAGAAAAACAGCTTTTTCAATTAAACTTTTATGAATCTTTATCAGCCAAAATTTCGGAATCAAATTCTCTTTCGCTTGACGAAATTAAAACAATAAGCATTAGCAATTTAATTGGATTGTTTATTCAGAGTTTTGATGCGGGAAGAGGAATTTTGAGCAATTCTCTCTTGCAGATTCTGAATAATAAAACTTTTTCTAGTAAAACAGAAATTGAAAAATCGGTAATAGAAACTTTACGCTTTGACCCGCCCATTCACAATACAAGACGAGTTGCGACGGAAGATTTTTACATCGGCAAAAGCCTAATTAAAAAAAATGATCCTATTTTAGTTGTGCTTGCGTCGGCAAATCGAGATTGGAAGAAGTTTGAAAATGAATCAAAATTTGACATTGAAAGAAATAATAATGCTGAAAATCTAACTTTCGGAATTGGCGGTCATATGTGTCTGGCTAAACATTTCTCTATTCATTTAACTACCGAAGCTTTATGTTTTTTATTTAATCAATTCAATACCGTTACCATTCTAGAAAATAATATTCAATACGAACCCATGATAAATGCCAGATTACCGAAGAATATCTGGATTTCATTACAATAAAAAAAATAAAAATATGATAGCTGTAATTTTTGAAGTAATTCCTAACGAAGGAAAAAAAGAAGAATATCTGGACATCGCTGCAAGTCTGCGTCCAGAATTAGACCATATTGAAGGATTCATTTCTATAGAACGATTTCAAAGTTTTACCGATCCTTCAAAAGTGTTGTCTTTATCATTTTGGAAAGATGAAGAAAGTATTCAGCAATGGAGAAATCTGGAAATGCATCGTCACGCGCAGGCAAAAGGTCGAAATGAAGTTTTTAAAGATTATCATTTACGAATTGCGACTGTGGTTCGTGATTACGGAATGTTTGATCGAAAAGAAACGCCGAGTGATAGTTCGGTTTTTCATGATTCGTAGAAAAGGTGCTAAGATTCTAAGCTACTAAGGTTCTAAGTTTTTTCTCAAAAATCTAAAATCTAAAGTCTAAATTCTAAAATTCTAAGATATCTAAACTTTTGCCTACTTTTGCAGTATGGAAGAAAATTTGAAACGTCTCAATAAATTTATAGGAGAAACTGGTTATTGTTCTCGTCGTGAAGCCGATAAATTAATCGAAGAAGGACGCGTTACAATAAATGGCGCTGTGGCTGAAATGGGAACTAAAGTTTCGCCAGATGATGAAGTACGTATAGACGGAAAATTAATCGTTGAAAAAAACGAGAAACTGGTTTATCTGGCTTTCAACAAACCAGTTGGCATTGAATGCACTACCAACTTAGAAGTTAAAAATAACATTGTTGATTATATTAATTATCCAAAACGTATTTTCCCAATTGGAAGATTGGATAAAGCCAGTGAAGGATTAATTTTTATGACCAATGATGGTGATATCGTAAACAAGATTCTTCGTGCCAGAAACAATCACGAAAAAGAATATACCGTTACCGTTGACAGACCCATTACAGATCGTTTTATTCAGAGAATGGGAAATGGTGTTCCGATTTTGGATACGGTTACCAAAAAATGTAAAGTAGAGCAAATCAGCAAATACACTTTTAAGATCATTTTAACGCAAGGATTAAACCGTCAGATTAGAAGAATGTCTGAATACTTGGGGTATGAAGTTACGGCGTTAAAACGTATTAGAATCATCAATATTTCTTTGGATGTTCCTGTTGGAAGATATAGAGATTTAACCGATGATGAAATAAAAGAATTGAATCAGTTGATTGAGCCTTCTAGCAAAACCGAAGAAGCGAGTCTTCCTAAAGTTGAAACTTCGAATTCAAGTGCAACTCCAACTAGAAGAAAAAATTATATCTCCAAACACGATCCTCGATTTAAAAAAAGAGGAGATAATAAATAAAACAGAAATCCCATTCAAGTAACTGAATGGGATTTTTCATTTTGTTCTATTTCTTTTCTTTATTCAAAAAATCATAATATAATGCTTTAGATAAAAAGCTAGCATCTTGATAATTCCAGATCATTTCTTCTCTGACCGATTCTGCATATTTTCCGTCTAAATTGTTCTTTTTGAAATATTCTCGTCGAGCTTCATCATTAAAATTTAACCCGCTAAGGAAAATTGGCTCTACGCCTTTGTTTACAGAAATATTGTAATTCGTAATTAAACCGCCCCAGTTTATATAACTGCATAAAAGAATCGTTCCGTAGAAATACCAAAGCATTTGATTGAAAAGAAAAGCATTTGTTTTCTGTTTGCTGATTTTCTGAAATGAAACTACTAATCCGATAATGGCTAAAATTAGAAAAGCATACACGCCTAACCTTTTATAAGTAAGACCATAAAAAGAAACATACTCTGAGTTTTTAATAATCGCGCTTATAATTAAAATCACGTTTAGCCCTAGCCAAACTTTAGCCAGCGTTTTTAAAGAAGATGCTTTTTCATCAAAATTAAAACCTCCTTTAAAATAAAATAAGATTACCCCTACTGCCATTAAGATTGAAAAAATTACGGCGTTTACGCGTTCGTGCGTATCAGAACTTAGATTTGTTTTTTCAACTACTTCAAAAAACTGTTCGTAATTGTAAGTTGCGATAAAAACTAGCAACATGATATTTAAAAGAAACAAAGTAATTACGCCACTTTTTCTTTCGAAATCAAGATCTAAAAATGAAAAAGTACTTTGATTTTTTATTTCAGAAATATTACTGAAATCATTACTTAATTTCGGATTGTATTCGTAACAAACATCAGGAACCCAGTAATTCCAAAAGCTGAACGAAATATAGAATCCTAAAATGCACATTGCAATTAATTGCGGAAGATTAATATCTAATTCATAATCTGTAAATAATGAAGAGAAATGATCGCTTCCGAAAGAATACACGATAAAAAACAATCCGAGAAAAATAATTGGAATAAGAACAAAGGCAATTAATTTTTTAGCAAAATCATTGTGGATTTTGCGTTCTGGAAGCCATTGTTTAAAAATGAATATTCTGCCAATAGAAGTAAATCCGTTTAAGACTATTAGAGGGAAAACCTGAATCATTTTAAGTTCTCCATCTTGTGTTTTAAATTGTAAAAATAAAATTGATAAAGCTAAAGCAAAAAATGATGCTGCATCTCCGTACCATGCAAAGGCGAAACAAGACAAGATCGACGTCATTACAAGAACTAAATGCGATCTGTCTACAAGCTTCTCCTGAAAGAAGTAACTAATTAATAGAGTGAGTGCTACTCCAAAAATAGAAAGATTAATACCAACAGATTCGTTGTAAAAAAGCAGTATAAAAACCGCTGTACAGGCTACGATAATTTGATGTTTTTTCATTTTTAATAGGTTTTAATTTTAGTTAATTTATTTTTAAAAGTACTTTGTAATTCAAAGTTTTTAGATAAAAAAATAGAGTTATTTAAGATTTCATTAATTTTTCCAGATAGGATAAGTGTTCTTTAAAGGCTGCGCGCCCTAAATCGGTAACCTGATACGATGTTCTAGGTTTTTTGCCCACAAATTCTTTCTTAACTTCGATATAACCGGCTTTTTCAAGTGCAGACGAGTGACTTGCTAAGTTACCATCGGTGATATTTAAAAGAGTTTTCATTTCGGTAAAATCTACCCAATCATTGACCAGCAGAATAGACATAATACCTAATCTGACACGACTTTCAAAATCTTTATTTAGTTTATCAATGATTCCCATCTGGCTGGTTTATTTGTATTTTTTGAACATCACTAATCCGTATACAATATGTAGGATCCCGAATCCGATAATCCAGAAAATCAAACCATATCCTATATTAAAAAGTGCAATACATCCTAAAATCAGTTCCGAAAAACCTAGATATTTAATATCTGAAAATGTATATTTTTCTGCGTTTATAACGGCTAATCCGTAAAATATTAATGTCGATGGCGCCACTAAACCAAAGTATCCGTGGTATATTAATGCTAAACAAAATACGCCTCCAACAAAAAGAGGAACTGCTAAATTGAATAACATTTTTTTTGTTGCCGAAGTCCATATTGGTAAATTGTACTTTCGGCTTTTTCTGATGGTGAAAAAGATTCCAAAAACAAATGCGCAAGCTAAAATTAGAACTCCGATCCAAAATAATTCTGAAACTAAATTGGCTGAATACATTCTGTGCTCGTCCGTAAAATAATCTAGTCCGTTTGCTTTAAATAACTGATAAACGTACATACCACCAATCAACGCAGATAAGCCTGCAAAAACGCCTGATAGTCCGCTTAATGATATAAATCGTGAAGAGCGCTCCATCATGGAACGAATATGTGCTAAATCTTCTTGGTGCTTTTGATTCATAATTAAAGTACTTTGCGTTACAAAGTTATTATTTATTTTGAATTGACAAATAAAAAAAGTGATTTTTTTATTTAAGTAAGACCTAACAGGTTTTAAAAACCTGTTAGGTCTCTCCGTAAAGTTGCGTGAGGGATAGGAGCTGGCTACCGAAGTAGCGCGGATAGCCCGACCCCGACCCGTTGAGAGGGCGCATAAGCGTAAAGTATGTTTGCCCTTTCAACGGGTCGGGGTCACGCCCAAATTATAAAAACAAAAAGCCCATTCTTAACGAACAGGCTTTTACTATTTTGAAATTTTGAATTAAAACCATCTTCTTCTTTTGAATAGAAGAACTCCGAAAGTAGATAGAATTATAGAGACTAAAAGTAGAATCCAGATTCCGTACTTACTTTCTTCTAGGCCGTTTGGCACGTTCATTCCGTACAAACTGGCGATTAGGGTTGGAATCATTAAGATGATCGAAATGGAAGTCATCTGTTTCATGATTGTATTCATATTGTTTGAAATTACAGAAGCGTAGGCATCCATCATTCCTGTTAAGATGTTGTTGTAAATATTGGCTGTGTCTTGGGCCTGATTTAATTCGATTTCGACATCTTCTAATAATTCTGGGTCGTAATTGGCTTTGTGGGCTTTTAGATTTTTAATTCTTTGAAATAAAACGTCATTTGCTTTTAGGGAAGTGATGAAGAATACAAAACATTTTTCGATTTGAAGCAAGGCTTGCAATTCTTCATTTTTGATCGATTTCTCTAAGTTATCCTCGGCAAGTTTTATTTTATGATTGATTTGTTTTAGATATTTCAAATACCAAACGCTTGACGACAAAAGCAATCTTAGTACAAGGTTGAAATTGTCTTCAATTTCGATGTTTTTACGTTGTGAATACGACACAAAATCGGCAATGATTTCTGTTTTATAAAAGCTGATGGTCACACAGATATCATCTTTAAAAATGATTCCGAGAGGAACGGTATGAAAAGGAATTTTGATATCGCCACTTTTAACTGGAATACGCATAATGATAAGTGTCCAGCCGTCTTCGATTTCGATACGGGGTCTTTCGTCGATATCCTCAATATCATTGTAAAAAGCTTCAGGAACCTGAAGTTCATCCACTAAATAGTTTTTATCTGATTCTGTTGGAGATTCGATGTGAATCCAGCAATTTGAAGTCCATTTTTGGATTTCTACCAATCCGTTGTTGTTTGTGTAAAAGGCTTTCATTTCAAAATACAGGTTTTTAGCGCAGCATTTTGAAAATTTCAAAAGCTGCTTTAATTAAATACTAACGAATAATAATCGTCCATTTGGAGAAGTGTTTTTTAAGTGGTGCAAAAGTATCCTTTATTTTTAAGAACCAAAACTTTAAACTATTAATTATATATTAAAAAGACAAAGCCCGTTCGATCGAACAGGCTTTGCAACTATATTTTGACGCAATTTTTATTTATTTCTTGCGCTTCTTATTTTTCTCGCTAAAAGAGTATTTTTAAGCAACATTGCAATTGTCATTGGCCCTACTCCACCTGGAACTGGTGTAATAAACGCAGCTTTTTTGCTTACTCCGTCAAAATCAACATCTCCTTTGATAACGTATCCTTTTGGATTTGATGCATCGTCTACGCGCGTAATTCCAACGTCGATAACGGTTACTCCTTCTTTGACCATATCGGCTTTTAAGAATTCTGGAACTCCTAAAGCTGTAATAATGATATCGGCGTTTTTAGTGAATTCTGCTAAGTCTTTTGTACGGCTGTGAGTTAGCGTAACTGTAGAATCACCTGGATTTCCTTTACGGCTCATTAAAATACTCATTGGACGTCCTACGATATGGCTTCTTCCAATTACGACTGTATGTTTTCCTGCCGTTTCTACTTTGTAACGCTCTAGCAATTCCATAATACCGAATGGTGTTGCCGGAATAAAACTTTCCATTTCAAGAGCCATTCTTCCAAAGTTAGTTGGGTGAAATCCGTCAACATCTTTGTCTGGATCGATTGCTAATAAAATTTTTTGCTCGTCGATATGTTTTGGCAAAGGCAACTGAACGATGTATCCATCAAGATTATCATCTTCGTTCAATTCTTTAATTTTAGCCAATAATTCGTCTTCTGTAATCGTTTCTGGTAAAGCAACCAAAGTTGAATCGAAACCAATCTCTTGGCATGATTTTACTTTACTTCCTACGTAAGTTAAACTTGCTCCGTTATTACCTACTAAAACGGCTGCTAAATGAGGCACTTTTCCTCCAGCTACTTTTATTGATTGAACTTCGGCTGCAATTTCGTTTTTAATGTCGTTAGATGTTTTTTTACCGTCTAGTAGTTGCATTGTGTGTTGTTTCAGGTTTTAATTTTTGTTTCAAGTTTCAAGTTTCACGTTATTGTTGAAACTTACTATTTATTGAATTAAAAAAGTTTCAAGTTTTGGTTTCTTAACTTGAAACCTTAAACTTGAAACTCTTTTTATTATTTCGGCATTCCTCCTGGCATACCACCCGGCATCCCTTTCATACCTCCCATCATTTTCATCAGATTTTTTCCGCCTGGGCCTTGCATCATCTTCATCATCTTGCTCATTTGGTCAAACTGTTTCATCAGCTGATTTACTTGCTCGACTTTAGTTCCCGAACCTTTTGCGATTCTGGCTTTTCTTTTTACGTCGATAATCGCTGGTTTGCTTCTTTCTCCTGGAGTCATCGAATAAATGATCGCTTCGATATGTTTGAAAGCGTCATCTTCGATCTCAACATCTTTCATGGCTTTTGAAGCACCTGGTATCATTCCAACCAAGTCTTTCATGTTACCCATTTTCTTTACTTGTTGAATCTGCGTTAAGAAGTCGTCAAATCCGAATTCGTTTTTAGCGATTTTCTTTTGAAGTTTTCTTGCTTCTTCTTCGTCAAATTGTTCTTGAGCTCTTTCAACAAGAGACACAACGTCTCCCATTCCTAAGATACGCTCTGCCATACGTTCTGGATAGAAAACATCAATTGCTTCCATTTTCTCACCAGTACCAACAAATTTAATTGGTTTGTTTACAATCGATTTGATTGAAAGTGCAGCTCCACCACGAGTATCACCATCTAATTTCGTTAAGATAACTCCATCAAAGTTTAAGATATCGTTGAAAGCTTTTGCTGTGTTTACAGCATCTTGTCCTGTCATAGAGTCGACAACGAACAATGTTTCTTGTGGCTGAATTGCTTTGTGAACACGAGCAATTTCGTCCATCATTTCCTGATCTACGGCTAAACGTCCTGCTGTATCGACAATAACAACATTGAATCCGTTTGCTTTTGCATGTTTAATTGCGTTTTGAGCAATTTCTACAGGATTTTTATTTTCTGGCTCAGAGTAAACCTCAACACCTATTTGGTCTCCCACAACATGCAACTGATTAATCGCCGCTGGACGGTAGATATCACACGCTACAAGAAGTGGTTTCTTGTTTTTCTTTGTTTTTAAGAAGTTAGCTAATTTTCCAGAGAAAGTCGTTTTACCAGAACCTTGAAGTCCTGACATCAAAATCACTGTTGGATTTCCTGAAAGGTTCACACCAGCAACGTCTCCACCCATTAATTCAGTAAGTTCGTCTTTTACTAACTTAACCAATAGTTGTCCTGGCTGTAATGTTGTTAATACATCCTGACCAATTGCTTTGTCTTTTACTCTAGCGGTAAAATCTTTAGCAATTTTAAAGTTAACATCGGCATCAAGTAATGCACGACGAACTTCTTTTAAGGTATCGGCAACGTTTACTTCTGTAATTTTACCGTGTCCTTTTAATATATGGAACGCTTTATCTAACTTATCACTTAAATTATCAAACATATCATTTTCTTTATATGAAGTGCAAAGATAATCTAATTAGATATTTCAGGCAATTTTTATTTAAGCGCAATTTAAACGCAAAGTGCGCGAAGGTTTACGCAAAGAACGCTATGTTTTTTTGCTCGCAAAGTCGCAAAGTTTTTTCACGCAGATTTAAAAAGATTTAAGCAGATTCGCGCAGATTATTATTATTTAAAATCTAAAAAATAAAATCTAAAAAATAAAATCTGCTAAAAAATCTGCAGAATCTGCGTGAAAAAATCTTTTCAATTCTTTAATCTGTGGCAAAAACAAAAAAAAGCGCAAAGAATAAAACCTTTGCGCCTTTGTGCCTTTGCGGCCATATCTTTTTAGAACTGGAAGTAAATGAATGGCTGCGAACCAGCTACTGCGGTTGCGTAAACAATCCAATAAACAAATCCCAGAATTATTGCTTTTACTAATAATGGCGTTTTATCGAAAACAGATTTCATTCCGTTTGTGAATGAATCTGGCAAGAAATGCCAAACATAACCGAACAGCATCAATCCGAAAACATTTTTATAACCTAATACAATTGTTTTCCAAAGTTCTGGTTCGAATGTTAATTGACCAATATTATTAATTACTTGCAAGGCTGTTTCGAAATCTCTAGCTCGGAAGAAAATCCAACAGAAAACCACAAAATGGAATGTGATTACGATTGAGAAAAATCTCCACAAGAAATTTGGACTTTTGTCTTTCTTCGAAGGAAAAAATTCCATAAATATTTTATGAACTGCCAATGCTAATCCGTGAAGTGCTCCCCAAACGATAAACTGTGCTCCTGCTCCGTGCCACAAACCTCCCAAAAGCATCGTGGTAAACAGATTGAAATTGGTTACCAAGGTTTGTTTTATTTTGCTTGACAATAAAAATGACAAAGCGAAAATTAAAATACTGACTCCTGCAATGATAAGCGGAATTATACTTTCATTATAACAAGACATTCCCCAAAGCAATAATCCGAAGAAAAATAAACTTGGGAATAAATATCCTGCGAAAGAACCTTCTCTGTTTCCTCCAATCGAAATGTATAAAAAGTCTTTTAACCAAGTCGAAAGCGAAATATGCCATCTTCTCCAGAAATCGGTAATCGAAGTCGATTTGTATGGAGTTCTAAAGTTGACTGGCAATTTAAATCCAAGCAATAACGCAATACCAATTGCCATGTCTGAATATCCAGAGAAATCACAGTAAATCTGAATGGCATATCCATACGAAGCCATTAAGTTTTCGAATGAAGTATAACTCATTGGCGTGTCAAAAACACGGTCAACAAAGTTTACTGATATGTAATTTGAGATTACTGTTTTTTTGATTAAACCTCCAATAATTAAAAATAGAGCATTGTTTACATCTTCTTTAGTCAAGTTTAATTTTTGATAAATCTGAGGCAAGAAGTCTTTCGCACGTACAATTGGTCCAGCAACTAATTGCGGGAAAAACGAAACGAAGAATAAATATTCGATGTAATTTTTTGTCGGTTTAATTTCTTCTCTATAAATCTCAATAATGTAACTCATGGATTGGAAAGTATAAAACGAAATTCCAACAGGAAGAAAAACATTGTGAAGTGCAAAATTACCATGAAACATATCATTGTAAGTTACAATCAAAAAATTCATGTATTTAAAATAGCCTAAAAGCGCTAAATTCAAAATAACACTTATTACCAAGTAAAATTTCTTAACGCTGTCTCTGCTTTCTCTGTAAATGATTTGGCTCAAACCATAATCTACAACAGATGAGAGCAATAACAACAAAAAGTAAATTCCGCTCGATTTGTAGTAAAAGAATAGTGAAAAGAGAATAACATAAGTTAATCTCAAATAAAATGTTTTGCGTAAAAAACCATACACAAAATAGAAAACCAGAAATAAACCTAAGAATAAACCGGTATTGAATAAAAGTTTTTCGTCTTCATTATAAACGAACCAACTTTTAACTTGCTCTATTGTAATTGCACCAAAATTTTGAATAAACCAATTATTAATGCTATCTATTGTTGTCAACTTACTTCTTTGATTTAAAATTATCGTATGATCTTAAAAACGCCTGAGTAAACAAATCTCCTTGTTTCTCGTATCCTTTTTTTGAGTAATGAACCCAATCGGGTCCTATTAATCCTTGTACTTTTAATTGTTTGATGCCGCTCATTCCGCCAAACTCATCGTATAAATCCCAGACGGCAAGATTTTCTTTCTGAGCTATATTAAGAATTTGTTTAGCATAATCATCAATATAGGTATTTGGTTTTCTTCTTAGCAAAGATGGCGGCGGTGTCATTACAATGATCGGCGCATCTATTTTCTGTGCTCTTATATTGCTTATAAATTCTTTTAGCTCACGAATGTATTTTTCTGGATCTAAATGATCATAGCTTTCATTTGTTCCTAAAGAGAAAACCAGTAAATCTGGATGCAACGATTTTAATTGCTCAAAGAATAACGGATATTTATTGTAATCTGAATATTTAGCTCCGTTAACTCCAATTCCGCTGTAAATAATTCCGGGAGTGTCTTTTTCTAAAATAATTCCGTTTAACTCAAAATCCTTTGCTTCTTTGTTCGGAATCAAGAAAATTCGGCTCAAAGCATTTTCAGAATTATAATAGTGCGAATACGAATCAGATTTTACTGCTAAGGGAACAAATTCTGACATTGAAATCGTCTTTTGTCTCGTTTCCTTTGTGGCAATTTTTAAGGTTCTTCCCGCTCTGATATTATTAGACTTTAAATGATTGTCTCTTTTAATTTCTGTAATCGAAACATTGTATTTGTCTGCAATTGTACCAAGCACTTCGCCTTTTTTAATTTTGTGCGTAATAACTTTTGGCTCCGTTGTCTGAATAGAATTGATTTTAGACGAGGTTGCCAAATCAAACATATCCTGATTTTGAGGCGTAATTATTTTTATTGTATTGAATTTGTAAGCCAAATCTTTTACGTTCATTTCCATTACAAATCCGCCAGAATCTCTCCAAAGTCCTATTCCGCTTAACCCAATCGGACAATTCTTAACTGGGTGAATGTTTCTGTAACTTTCCCAAGTTCTGTTCGATTTGAAACGTTCGTTATAAGAACCATTTGTTTTAGCTAATTGATACGGAAATATTAAACCGCGTCCTGCATTACCAAATTTCTGCTGCAGTTTTTTTCTGATCTCATTAGTCATCAAATCACCTTGAATATGAGAATCTCCGATATGCACAATATTGATTTTTTGACTCTTCTGATCTTCGTTCTTTTCCAGTTTCTGAAAAAAATCATTTAACGCTTTTGCATTATAAATTTGACCATCAGAAGGAGCATCAATTATTGCTGTATCTGCTTTTTGAATCATACTTTTGGGTGTTGGATGTACATCTGTTTTTGGAGTTTTTTCATTTGTTGCAAAAAAAAGACAACAAAAGAAAAAAATAAGTTTGTTTATCATACACTATCTTTTGTTACTGAAACGGAATCGGGTCTGGCTTTTCTTACTGGTTTTGGCTTAGTTCCTTCAGCATCTCTTTTTTCTCTGAGCACTTTATATTCTTCGTATCCTTTATTCAATTGTCCGTATAGCAAATTACCAATTGCTTTTGCACCACGTTGGTTAAAGTGGGTATAATCTTTATTTGCTTTTGCAGGAGTTTCATCAACCCATTTAATCATAGAACCATCTCCTCCCATCAAAGTATATAAATTCACAAATCCTGCCTGCGCTTCCAACGCATAGTGTTTTTGTGCTTTCATTAATGGAACTACAGCAGAATCGGTCTTCATTTCTAAATCATATTTTGTCGATTTATCGGCAGTAGAAACAATCAGGATTGAAACTCCTGGAAACGATTCTTTAATTTTATTTACGGTTTTAGTCATTCCTTTTTCATACCAAGAATAATTTTTTGTTCCGTAATTTAAAACGTTCGTTCCGTAATGCAGAATAATCAAATCGTATTTCAGACTATTATTAAAAGCTCTCATTACATCTGCATTGAACATCGAAATTGGAAGTCCAGAATTTCCTCTCTGCGAGAAATTATCAACGTGAACTCCGCTTCCGTTATCAAAATTAAATCCGTAAATCGGAATAGAATCCGCCTGAACAAAGTTTGCCTTAAAAGCTTTTAAACTTCCAGATGAAACTTTTAGTGTGTTCACTAAACTATTTGGCGAAAGATTTTTCTTGATGGTATCTTTTCCGATAATGAAATTAACTTTTCCTGTTTTAGACGAGCGACCGTAAAATAAGGTTGCATTATCTAAAGAAGTAGAATATTTATTAAGTCCAGCTTCGTACTGAACCCAAGTCGAATTGGCTTTATCATTTGCAAAAAACACATGTCCGTTAACTCCAAAAGGACTTGTGGGTCTTTTTACATTTAAGTAAGACTGTGTTTTCCAGTTTTTAGAATAGCTTGATTTTACAGAACCTCTCGAAGCAGCAGATTCTGAAGTAATAGAAACGAATCCAACTCCATTTCCTCCAAATCGCTCCTGATAATTGGTACGAACGTCTTGCACGATTAAATCTCCATCGGTCATAGAATCTCCATAATAAGCAATTCTAACCTTATTCTGAGGGTTTTTTTCTAACTGATACAATTTCTCATAGAAAGAAATTAGGTATTGATAACCTTTGTAGTTTTCAAATGTTTCGGCTGGAAACTCGATTCCTTCGGTTTCATCAAAAACAATTTTTTGCCCGTTTAGTGCTTGCTCACTTTTTGCAATACTGTCTTTGTCTAGCGATAGAGAATCTTCGGCAACAGATTCCAAAAGCAGACTGTCTATCAATATATTTTTAGAATCTAATTTAGTCTCAGAAAATATTTTGTCTGGAAGAATTTGCTTAAACCCAATAAAAGCAACCAGCGCTAACGCCACGATCGCAAAAGACTGAAAAAAATAAGATTTTGTATTCACCTAAATAATTATAAAATATGAAGAACTGCATTCAAAAATTAAACCAATTAAATAATGGTTAACTTATTGCAGAAAAAATTTGTGCAAAGATAGAATAACATTTTGTTTCTGTTTCATTTTAACAAGAAAGTAGAACAAAAAAAAGAGGTTAGAAATTCTAACCTCTTGAATCAAAAAAAAAATAAAAAAAACAAAGCTAATGATTAACTAAATTTTAATGCCGAAGCATTTTTAAGTTAAAATGAAATATTCTTTATAATCTTTAGATTTTTTCATCTATGAATTTATTTTAAGATCGCATATTGGAATGTTGGATAACCTCTTTCTCCAGCGGCATTTAAACCAGCTGTAAATCTTACTTTATAAACATTTCCTGCTGGATCTTTAACCACATAGAAACGATCTGATCTAGCTGCAAATCCCGAAGTTGGATTACCATTTGCATCTGTTCCTGAAACAGTTCCTCTCCAGTTTGAACCAATATTTCTTTGATCCTCTGTAAATTTAGAATTATCAACATTTGCCAATGTAAAAGCATCATATGTAAAAGCTGATGTAAGCACCTGATATGCTTTTGCACCACCTTTAACGTTATTTAAAACGAAGTCTGCAAAATTATATGGCACTAAACCTGTTCCAAAATTAGTTGTATTAGTAAAACTTGTGAAGCTGATATCCCATTGTGCTTTCTGAGGCTCAACACTAACTGTTTTCTTGTCTAACAAACTTAAGAATGTAAAGTTATAAGCTGCATTTTTAGTAATAGTAATTTCATTATGAGTAGTTGCAGCAATATCAGCGTACTGAACTTTATAATCATTTCCACTTCTTAAGATTCTAACTTTTTTCCATCCTCTAGAAGGTCCATTAGCAGTGCCCTCATTTCCAGTTTCTGGTTTAGTTGTCGCTGGGTTACTTCCCATGTTAATCACATAAACTTTATTTTCACTGTCTGTCGCCGAGATAGCTGCAATAGTAGTTTTAGTAATATCTCCAGCTGGATCGTCTACTTGAGTTGTACTACCAGATCCTTGATTGAAAATCATAGTTGCATCTTCCTCCTGAACTTCATCGATATTTGTACTCGCAGTTTGTTTAGCAGACATTTTCACTGTATGATTTATTATAACTCTAAAATCTGTTCCAGAATAAAACCCTAAATCCCATGAAACTCGAGGAACAGCAGTCATTTTTCCACTACTTAAATCAACAAAAACTTGATTTGGTTCAGTAGGACCTCCAACTTCTGGAGCCAATGCATTTCCTAAAGATGCAGTTTCGTTAAAATTTACCTGAATTGATTTGTTTTCAGAAATTACAGCATTGATACTTACACTACTGATTGTGAAAACCACATTTTTTACTTCACCTTCAATAGCTTCTTTTAGTTTCTTGAATGTAAAAGATACCGTAGATACATTTTTTTCAAAAGGAACTACAACTTTACTTGCGGCGATAGCTGGTGTAGTACTGTAATCTGTACCATTTGCAACTGCGGTTTCAGTATAAGTTAAAGTTAGTGATCCAGCAGCAGCTGTTGGAGATGCAAATTTAATTTCGATCGGAGTAGTTTCCGCGGATAAGTTTAACGATGTAGAAGCAAAAGCCACAGCATTAGCTTGAGCTACTTCATCATCACTGCTACAAGCTCCAAGAGCAAGCAATACAAACGATAGTATTAGAATAAAGTTCTTTTTCATGGTATTGATTTATTAATTAAAATTTAGATTATATGAAAGTTTTAAAAAGTAAGATCGGCCGTATCCTAACATCATGTCAGTACTTGTGCCGCCACCGTGTGCTCCTCCAGAAGCATCTCCTCCTCCGTTTTGAACAGACTGAAGATTCGTAACATTAAATAGGTTCCTTGCTCCAACTGTAACTTCAAATTGATTTTTAAAGAATGATTTTCGAACTGAGGCATCCATCCAGCTGTACGGCTGTAATTCACTTAAAAAGAAAGCGGCTTTTCCATCCGCACCAGTACCAGCAACATATTGCTGCTGCTGCCCATTATATTTATAAAAAACTGCTAACAAAGCATTCCACTTAGGGATATTGTAGGAGATACTTGAATTCAATCTGAACGAGTAGAAAAATTTATCATCAGATACTAAGTTTTCAGCCGCTAGGTCAAGTCTTCTTGAAATCCCTACTACAGCCGCCCCTAGCATTACATTCCAATTTTTATGGGTATATTGTTCAACTGTTGAAATGTTCCACATCTTATATTTATTGATATTAAGATATTTATAATTCCAGCTAGGAATAGTCTGCGTTACTACCATATCAATTCTATCATCAACATCTAAGAAAGTAACCGCTAAGTTGTTCGATATCTGAGCTCCCGAATCAAAACTACAGGCTCTCTTAAAACTCACTTCATACGAAGTACTATTTTCAGGAATCAAATCTGGATTTCCCTGCATATTATGATTAGAGTCAACAAAATAAGTGTATAATTCATCAAAATTCGGAGTACGATAAGATTTACCTAAAGAGGCTCTTGCCTCGAGTCCCTTATCAAAGAGATATCTTAAACCCAATGAACTTGCATATTGATTTTCGAAAGCAGATTGAAATGAAAATCGAAGCCCGGGACGAATAGAAAATTTATCATTTACACTTATTTCAGCAACCGAAAAAATATCATAATTCTCTAGCCTCTTTCTAATATCTTGTCCTACTTGATTATCGTCTCTAAAAGCCCCAACAGATGAATCATAAAATCCGTTTTCATTAGTAATTTCATACCCGAGTTGAAAATCTACTTTTTTATTATCAAAGAAATTACTTAGAGTACCAGTAGAATAAAATACTTCTTTTGACTGATAAGTATCTCTTTCATTATCTACTTCCTGTTTTGTATCTAATTGATAAACAAACTTCTCTAAATCACGTTCTTGTTTCTGTTGAGAAACTGAAACATTATATTTTAACTTTGAAAAAAGATTTCCACTAGCATTTAAATGATGGTAATAACGATTGGTAATATATCTTTTATCTCTTGAGAAATAAGTATCTGCAAAGGGATAATTATCCTGTATATTTATTAATGGATTATAATAATGTACATCTTCACCATAATAATCAAATTTGTAAAAAATCCTGAAGGCATCTTTTTGATAACCAAGAATTGCATTACCTACCAATTGTTCTTTCGGCAACTGTGTATATCCTCTTAATCCATCATTAACATCATAATCTTTTCCTTGCCTGTTATCATAAAAACCTGCCATTGCATTACGATTTCCTCCAATGTTTACAAACCAATTTTCATTGAAGTTATGCCCAATTTTAACTGATTGAATATGACGACCCTGATCAAAAAAGGCAAATTCTTTCCCAACTGTTTCTTCCTGAATAGCGGCGCTAATCTGCCATTTATAGCCTCCACCTTTTTTAGTAATAATATTTAAGATTCCTGTTACGGCATTTGCTCCGTGAGTTACTCCCATAGATCCTTCAATGATCTCTATTCGCTCTACATCATCAAGATTGACCTGTGTTAAATCAACATTTGTCCCCATTCCTGTATCACTCACTAAGGGTATATTATCAACCAGAATCTTAAAATATTGTGCATCCAGTCCAAACATTGAAACCTTAGAACGTCCATCATCACCATTAGATGTTACACTAATATTTAAATACTGATTCAAGACATCTACTAAATTATTTGCCGCCAGCTGTTTTATGTTTTCTTTCGAAATTACACGCACATTAAAAACAGACTTCTTTATAGATTGTGGTTCAAACTGTCCCGTAACAACAACCTCGGAAAGCTTTTCCTTAGAAGCAATAATATCTTTCTGCTGAGCAAAAGAATATGTACAAAATAGAAATCCAGCAAAAAGGGTAATTTTAATTTTCATTATTTTTATTCAGTCTTAATAATCGGTGCAAATATATAACTATTTTTAATTGTTCTAAATTAAATTTATATATTTGCGAAAAATTTAAAAACAAAACAATAAGTTATGATTTCAAAAAGCCTTTTTCTGTCAGCCGCTTTGGCTTTAACATGTGGTCTTGGTTTTAGTCAGGACAAAAAACAACAAGACATTAAGTCAATTAAATCAATGTGTGGTTGTTACGAAGTGAAGTTTAACTTCACAGAAACATTTTCATATCCAAAAGACACTCTTACTTATAAGCCGTCAGAGACTAAACATGAATCTGCATTAGAATGGGTAGAGTTATTAGAAGATACTCCAAACAAAATTGTAATGCAGCACTTATTGATTGTAAGTGACGATATGATCATCAAACACTGGAGACAAGATTGGCTATACGAAAACACAGACTTATACTCTTTTGACAAAGGCAATACTTGGAAATACAAAAAGTTAGACAAAAAAGCGGTTAAAGGACAATGGACTCAAAAAGTATATCAAGTAGATGATAGTCCAAGATATGAAGGGTCTTCAACATGGGTTCACGTTGACGGGCAAGATTATTGGGCAAACGTTGCTGATGCACCGCTTCCAAGAAGAGAGCAAACAAAACGTAACGATTACAATGTATTAAAAAGAAGAAACATTCATGAAATTACTTCTACAGGATGGAATCATGAACAAGACAATGACAAATTGGTTCGTGACGATGCTGGAAAAGATGTTTTGTTAGCACAAGAAAAAGGATTTGACGTTTATACTAAAGTTCCAGATGTTAAATGTCTAGCAGCTCAAAAATGGTGGAAAGAAAATAACGCGCTTTGGAAAAACGTTCGTGACAAATGGCAGACTCTTTTTGACAGACACCAAGATTTAAACTTAGAGGCAAAAGTTGACAGAAAAGCACTTTACTCTCTTTTATTTGATTTGAAACCAGATACTGCAAAAGCAGAAACAGATAAAATCATTGACAAATTTGTTAAGTAATTAGAATTAGTTGTTAATAAAAAATCCGGAAGTTTATAAGCTTCCGGATTTTTTTGTTTTTTAATTTTTATTATAATGGATTTTGTACAATTAATGGATTGGCATCAATTTCTGCTTTAGGAATTAGCCACTGCCATCTTTTATCTGCAGGGCCAACACTTAAAACTCCATTTACAATACTTGAATCATGATTTGCACCAGTTCTATCTAATGATGAATTTGTTCTCTTCAAATCATAGAATCTAAATCCTTCACCCCATAATTCAATTCTTCTTTGTAAAAGTATTTCCTCAACTAAGGCTTGACCAGTGTTACTAGACAAAACATAAGCAGGATCTCTCGTTATCTCAAAGTCAAAAAGCACATTTGCTGCAGTAGCATCTCCAAGTCTGGCTTTAGCTTCAGCCTCTATCAGATACATTTCGGCAACTCGCATATATGGGACATCACATCTACTATCTCCTGTACTTATTGCTAAAAATTTCTGGCTAGTATAAGGAAATTTAGCATAATTCGAAGGCAATGAAAGAGCTGTATGGTTTCCTGTTTTATCAAATATTTTAGAACGAACATCCGTTTGTGGAATTACATTATACAATTTACTATTAATTGCTTTTGGGCAAGAACGTATAACAGTTGAGTTGTAATTTCTTGACATATATGCTCCAAAGTTTCCAAAATAATCAGTTTGAACTTCATTTATATGACTTCCCCACATCCATTCTTTATTAGAGTAATCATTAAATCCCGTAACATAATCTGATGCAGACATTAGCGTTTTTCCCATTCTCGCTTTGTTCGCATAATTTGCTGCTACTGCCCAATTCCCTTGAGTTAAAGCAACTCTTGCTTTCAGACCTTGTGCTACTTTTAAATCAAGATGTGAATTGTTGGGTTTTGTGTAATCAGCTAGCAAAACATTTGCTTCATCTATATCCTTATTAATTTGCACATATACTTCTTCTACTGTTGAACGAGGAAATTTATCATTGCCAACAGTCAAAATAATAGGAACACCAAGCTGAGAATTATTATTTCCGTTTATATATCTTTCTCCAAAAAGCTGAACCAACTGATAATGACAAAAAGCTCTATAAAGTAAAGCCTGTCCTTTTACAATTTTCTTATCTGCATCAGAACCTATGGACACATCTGCTGCATTTATAATAGTATTTGCATTTCTAATTATTCTATAATAAGTTCTAAACTGGAATCTTAAATCCTGAGAATTCTCATTAGAAAATGCTGCCCAGTTATAAACTTGCAAATACCAGCCATTAGTAACAGGGAAAACAATGTCATCACCAGCAATATCTATCTGCTGCATCAAACTGCCTAATCCATTTTCATTTTGATTTCCTTCATATCTTATATATAAGGATCTGTGAATACCATTCAAAAGAGTCATTAGGTTTTCAGTTGTTTTTGTTGCTCCTTCATAATCCACAAATTCTGTTGGCTTTTTATCTAGAAAATCATCCGAACAAGATCCAAAAATAATTATGCATACAAATGCAAATATCAATTTTATATAATTTGATTTCATAATGTTAAAAATTTAAATTCAGACCTAATGTTATTACTCTAGATGGTATATATCTATTTTGCGTTGTACCGTTAAAAGTTTGTGTAGGATCCATTCCCTGACGTTTTGTAAACAACAATAAGTTTTCTCCATTAATATAAACAGAAGCATTATCTATCTCTAACTTTGAAATAAACTCTTTTGGCATTTTATAAGATAAATTAATCTGTCTTAATGATAAATAATCAGACCCTTTTAACCATCTGTCTGAAGCGGCAGAAGATTGAGTATTTCTATTTACATCTAATCGTGGTACATCTGTAATATCTCCAGGTTTTTGCCACCTGTTCAATATATCAGTACTAAATGCTGATCCGTAATTATTCCCAGTGTGCATTAAAACAGCATAATTTGTATCATACATTTGTCCTCCTATTTGGTAAGTACAAACAATATCTAATTGAAGACCTTTGTATTTAAATGTATTTCCAAAGCTTCCAAATAAATCTGGAATTGCTGAACCAGCATAATGGTATAAAGCTTTATTCTGGTCTGTAGTTACATTCACTCCATTCACAACTCTTATCGTACTATCTCCAGAGTTCACAAATTGCGGATTAGCTACATATAAAGCATAGCCATCTGCTGGATCCACACCATACCAATCTCTTAGCCAATAATCGTAAATTGAATGCCCTACTGAAAGTTTCTTAGTCCCATCAATAATTTCCCCTTGTGGCAGCTTTGTAATTTTATTATTGATAGTTGATGCATTAATATTTAGGTTCCAAGAAAAATCATTTGTTTTGATAATTGCACCATCTAATGAAATCTCAATTCCTTTATTTACCATTGAACCTATATTTTCCATTCTATTATCCAGGCCAGATGATAATGGATTTGGAACTGCAAAAATTAGCCCATCAGTATTTCTATTATAATACTCAACACTACCTTTTAATCTATTTCTAAATAATCCAAACTCTACTGCAATATCTTTCTGAGTATTGACTTCCCATTTTAGATTAGGAGCTCCTGCAGCGTAAATTAACACACCGCCTTCTGTTCCGTTATCATATCCTAAACTATAAGTATTCTGACTAACGTAATAATTCAAGCCATTAATTTGCGAACCTGCATCATTTGTATCACTAATAGTATGTGAGTCATTTCCAACTTCTCCAATAGATGCTCTTAATTTTAAGTCATTAATCCATGTTTTTTCTTTTAAAAAATTCTCTTTAGAGATTACCCACGCTCCCCCAAAAGACCAAAAATTTCCCCATCGATTATTTTTAGCAAATTTTGAAGATCCATCTCTTCGTAACGATGCAGAAAAAATATATTTATCATCATAGTCATACCCAACTCTAGAAAAATATGATTCGGTAGCGTAATTTCTCGTATAAGAATTCAAACCTGTTGTAGTCGCATAATTAACAAACTCTATAATCTCTGGAGCTACCTGACCGGTTTTAGTGCCCGTAGTCCAATTTCTTTCATAATCGAAACTTTCATGACCTAAAAGTGCAGTAAAATTATGATTGCCAACTTTTTTAGAATAATTAAGCAACTGATTATATGTAACTCCTGTTAAAATTTTATCATCCTTTCCAATTAATCCTGTTGGCGCCCCATCTCCAATTAAAGTATTATAAGAATAGGTTCTATTAGAATATGTTTTATCGATTGAGGCATTTGTTGTGAACTTAAAATCTTTGAGAAAAGTTATTTCGAAATATGTTCTTGCAGAAAGCGCTAATCCTTTTACCACATCAGTATCATTTAAAGTTTCATAAACAACATTTCGTCCATTAGAAGCACCCGACCCCCTAGTTGTTGAATAAACTCTATCGCCATTATCATCAAAGACATAATCTCCATTGGCGGTATGATCAAAAACTGGGTAAATAGGCCCCATCGTTCTTATTGTTCTAAATGGGTTTTTGAAAGAACTTGTATTTTCTACACCATCAGTTCCTAATTTAGAGTTAGTTAAAGCTCCTGAAATGTTTACTCCTGTTTTGAACCAATCTTTTAGACTTGTATTAAGATTTAATCTTCCTGTAGTTCTTTCGAAACCTGACTTTTGTATATATCCTTCTTCATTCAAATAACCGAGAGAAGCGAAATAATTTGATTTCTCCGATTTTCCTTGATAAGAAAAATCTACATTTTGGCGAACTCCAGCTCTTTCCAATTGTTTTTCCCAATTCAAATCTTGTGGATAAAGCAATTGAGCATTTGGATTTAATTTTCCATCTGTTCCAACAATACTATTTGCAGGAACATTGAATGGATTTGTAACTAGAACAACTGGCACTCTTGTGGAAGCATAAGCATTAGCTGCATCAATTTGAGATTGGTTTGCCATAGGACGACTATTTCTAATCGCCTCCCATTCTAGAGGATAATAATCAAAAGCATTCACTCTTTCGTAATCCTTAATTGAACGAGAAGTCATTCCCGTACTCATATTTAATGAAAACTTATCTTTTGATGACTTTCCTGTTTTTGTAGTGATTATAATAACTCCATTTGCAGCTTTTGAACCATAAAGCGAAGTTGAAGAAGCATCTTTTAGAACAGTTAGACTTTCAATATCACTTGAATTTAAGCTGCTGATATCTCCTGCATAAGGAACTCCATCAACAATATAAAGTGGAGTATTTGATCCATTTATAGAACTAAATCCACGTATTCTTACTTCTGGTGCAGCCCCAGGTTGACCAGCCGAACTTTGAATTTGTACTCCTGAAGAACTACCTTCTAAAACAGATAAAGCATTCGTTAAAGGTCTATTCTCAAGCTGTTCTGATTTAATTTGAGTTGCTGATCCTGTATAAGAACTTTTTTTTGCTTTTCCATAAGCCACCTGAACCACAACTTCTTCTAATTGTTCTCCACCTTCCTGCATTTTAATATTTATAGAAGATGAATTTCCAACGGTAACCGACTGATCTTTCATCCCCATATAAGAAAAAACCAGAACATCTCCTGTTTTTGCTTTAATCTTGTATTTTCCATCAAAATCGGTTTGAACTCCATTGCTAGTTCCTTTTACCATAACATTCGCACCTGGAATTGGTCCGCTTCCATCTGATACAATTCCTGAAATTGTTTTTTCTTGCGCAAAAAACAATTGAGCAGTCAACAAAAACACAAGAATTGCAAATCCTTTAAATTTTCTTTTCATTATAGTTTATTTGAATTAAGGGGCGCAACTTATAAAATTAAATTAATTTTAACAAGATTTTACATTCATTTAACATAATTTATTATAAAAATAAACTTACAAGTTTTTTTGCAACAAACAAAAAAACCACCTATCTCTAGATGGTTTTAATCCTGTATCATTTATACTAAAAGCTTACTAATTCAAAATAGTTAAAAAACGAATATTAGGAGATATCTTAATGACTATGCAATTAAATACTGTGAAATATGATACAAAACTAATAAAGAGTCAAACTGTAAATATTACCGGATAAGCCAAAAAAGCAATAAAAAAAGCCAATAGTTCAAAAACTATTGGCTTTAAATTTCTTAAACTTTAATTCTTACATTCTCTCTGGAACTTCAATTCCTAATAGTTGGAATGCAGATTTGATTACTTCGGCAACTTTTTGAGAAAGCTGCACTCTGAATATTTTTTTAGTTAAATCAACTTCTCCTAAAATATGAACTGATTGGTAAAAAGAGTTATATTCTTTTACTAAATCGTACGTATAATTAGCAATTAATGCTGGACTATGATTCTGAGCCGCATTCTGAATTACTTCTGGGAAAAGTTGGATTTGTTTTACCAATTCTTTCTCTTTTTCATGCAATTCTTCGATTTCAATTTTATTAGAAAAATCAAAATCGGCTTTACGGATTATTGACTGAATTCTCGCGTATGTGTATTGAATAAAAGGTCCTGTATTTCCAGCAAAATCGACAGATTCTTCTGGATTAAATAAAATACGTTTTTTAGGATCTATCTTTAAAATGTAATATTTCAAAGCTCCCAAACCAATTGTTTTGTACAACTTTGCTTTTTCTTCGGCAGAATAGCTATCCAATTTCCCTAAATCTTCTGAGATTTGTTTGGCAGTATCGGTCATATCTTGCATCAAATCATCAGCATCTACAACGGTTCCTTCACGGCTTTTCATTTTTCCAGATGGCAAATCAACCATTCCGTATGACAAATGATATAAAGTTGAAGACCAATCAAAACCTAATTTTTTCAAGATTAAGAATAAAACTTTGAAATGATGATCTTGCTCGTTTCCAACTGTGTAAACCATTCCCCCAACATCTGGCATGTCTTTAACACGTTGAATTGCGGTTCCGATATCTTGTGTCATATAAACCGCTGTTCCATCAGAACGTAAAACGATTTTTCGGTCAAGACCTTCATCTGTCAAATCAATCCAAACAGAACCGTCTGGATCTTTTTCGAAAACGCCTTTATCCAAACCTACCTGAACAACATCTTTTCCTAAAAGATAGGTATTGCTTTCGTAGTAATATTTATCAAAATTAACTCCAAGATTTGTGTAAGTTGTTGCGAAACCTTCATAAACCCATTCGTTCATTTTTTTCCAAAGCTCAATTACTTTTTCGTCACCAGCTTCCCATTTCTTAAGCATATCTTGCGCTTCGATAATGATTGGAGCTTGCTTTTTGGCTTCTTCTTCTGTTTTTCCAGCTTCTATTAAACCGTTAATTTCATTTTTGTAAGCTTTATCAAACTCTACGTAGTATTTACCTACTAGTTTGTCCCCTTTTAAACCAGATGCTTCAGGCGTTTCTCCGTTTCCGAATTTCTCCCAAGCCAGCATTGATTTACAGATATGAATTCCTCTATCGTTGATAATTTGAGTTTTATACACTTTTTTACCAGAAGCTTTTAAAATCTCTGCAACAGAATATCCTAACAAATTGTTACGAACGTGACCTAAGTGCAAAGGTTTATTAGTGTTTGGAGAAGAATATTCTACCATAATTGCTTTCTCTGCCGGATTTGGAGCTACAAAACCAAACTGTTTTTGATCTTTTATTCCGTTAAAGAAATTCACATAATAACTGTCTGAGATAACAATATTCAAGAAACCAGAAACTACATTAAAGCGAGCAACCTCAGAAACATTCTCAACTAGATAATTTCCAATTTTATTTCCTAATTCAACCGGATTACTTTTAATCACTTTTAGCAAAGGGAAAATTACCATTGTAATATCTCCTTCAAACTCTTTTCTAGTAGTTTGAAACTCGATTTTATCAACAGTAACATCAAATAATGCTTGTATTGCTTTTTGTATAGAAGGTGTAAGAATTTGTGATAATGACATGTAAACTTATTTTAAAGTGAGCAAAGATACTGCTTATTCATCAATTAGAGAAAATCAAAAACATATTAAATTCAGAAAAAGAGTTTCAATTTGACAAAAAAGCGCATTTTTTAATTGTTAAAATTATCAAAAAATCAAAACCGTAATCTCTTACAAAACAGTCCATGAGAAAAAAAACACACTTTTTTATTTAATTTCTTGTAACATATCAACTGTAAAAGAGTCTTAATAGAGACTCTAATTTTTTAAGGTCAAGAAAAAGAAAAAAAGAAAAAACTAACAAAACGAAATCATCATCATCAATCAAATCAAAAATAATCAGTAAAAAAATCATGAAATTAAAATTCTTTCTGTTTGCGTTATTAGGTATAATCGCAACTGCACAGGCCCAGAATACTGGAAGTATTACTGGAAAAATTACAGAAAAGTCGAACAACTCGCCGATTTCTTATGCAACGGTTTCGCTTAAAGAAAATGGAAAAGTGGTTTCTGGAGTAAATACAGACGATAACGGGGACTATTCATTTAAAAACATTGCTTTAAAAAGTTACACTATCGAGATTCAATATATTGGATTTAGAAAATATATCGGTTCTGTTCTTTTGAGCGAAAACAAAAAAAGTGCCACTTTAAATGTTTCTCTTGAAGAAGAAGCAACGCAATTAAAAGGGGTTAACATTATCGCAGAACGTTCTACAATCGAACAAAAAATTGATAGAAAAGTAGTTAACGTTGGTAAGGATTTGACAACTGCTGGAGCTTCGGCATCTGACATTATGAACAATATTCCTTCTGTAAATGTGGATCAGGACGGAAAACTTTCACTTCGCGGAAATGATAATGTTCGTGTATTAATTGATGGGCGTCCGAGTAATATTGACCCTGCTCAATTGTTAAAACAAATTCCGTCAACTTCTATCAAGAAAATTGAATTGATTACGAACCCAAGTGCAAAATATAATCCAGAAGGAATGTCTGGAATCATTAATATCATCTTACACAAAAATGCAAACACCGGTTTTAATGGAAGCTATAGTGGTGGTATTACTTTTGGTAAAACGGCAAAATACAATCAATCTTTAGATTTAAATTACAAAACAGGGAAAGTAAATTTCTTTGGAAATGTGGGACAAAACTTTGGAACTTACCAAAACACAGGATTCATCCAAAGATTTGATCAAGATATAGTTCAAAATATAGCTGTTTTGAATGATAATGATTCTTACTTATACAAAATAGGAATGGATTATTTAATTGATGATCATAACACCTTGTCTATCTACACCAATCAAAACAAATCTAACGGAAAAGGTTTTGTAGACACTGATATTGATTACAATAATGTAACCGGTTCTGATATTTCTAATATCTTTCAGAAATCAAGCTATTGGGGGCCTGATAGAGTTGGAACATACAATTTGGCATACAAACACATCTTTAAAAAAGAAGGTCACACTTTAGATTTTGAAGCAAATTATAGTGATAATAAAGAAACTCAAAATGCTGCTTTTGACACTAAAACGACCAAAATTGACAATACTGCTTCGGGTATTGTATATAATGATTTTCTGCAAGGAACTAGAAAGTTAAGTACTGTAAACGTAGATTATGTTAATCCGTTAAACGAAAAAACAACCCTTGAAGCTGGAGCTGAGGCAAGAATCACGAGAACAGATAACGATTATGTGACTGGAAATCCTTTGTTACCAGTAGCAGATCAAACGTCTCATTATACGTATGACACAGATATTTATTCTGCTTATGTAACATTTGGACAGAAATACAAAAAGTTTAGCTATCAATTGGGTGCGCGTTTTGAAAGCTATAAAGTACAAGCTAACTTAAATTATGGCCAAACTAAATTTGATGATGATTATATTACATTGTATCCATCAGCATATTTAACGTATAATTTGAATGAGAAAAACACGTTGCAGTTTAGCTACAGCCGTCGTGTAGACCGTCCGAGTTTAGAACAGACAAAACCTATTCGTGAATTTGCTACTCCGTTAGTTACTTCATTAGGAAATCCTGAATTAAGACCTCAGTTTACCAACTCAGTTGAAGTAAATTATACTAAAACTCTTGAAAAAGGAAGTTTTACAACTGGAGTTTTTGTGAGAAGTATTAATGACCAAATCAGCAGAATTTTATATCCTGATCCAGCAGATCCGAGCATGGAAAAACAAATCATGAGTTTTACCAACTACGATCACAATACAGCTTACGGATTTGAAGTTTCTTTTAATTATAAAATCACAAAATGGTGGGATATCCAGCCATCGATTGATTTCTCAAGTATTAATCAGCAAGGTATTGTATTCCAATACGATCCTGCAACAAATACAAGTAATCCAATCGATAGAAAAATTACTGTTGCCGCTTTCAACGGACGTATGAACTCTAATTTTAAAGTAAACAAACGTTTAAGTTTCTTAGCTTTCGGATTCTATAGAGGTGCTACAGACGGACTTCAAAACAACAGCCACGAAATGTATAAAATGGATATTGGCACACGTTACACCTTGTTGGACAACAAAATGAATTTAAGCGTTCGTTTCAATGACGTTTTCAATACAATGAAATATGCTTTTGATACCATGTATCCTTATCCTCAAGCAGGTCAGTTTAAATGGGAGAGCCAAACGGTTTACTTTGGTTTGACTTATAACTTTGGAGGTGGAAAAATCAAAAATTTACAGCGTAAACAAAGAGATGACAATACCAACAAAGGCGGGGGCGGAATGTTCTAATCTTGTCTGAGAAAATTTTTTAAATAATTTTTTGAATAATTTCTTGTAGAAAAAAAGTCTGGAGATTGCCACCTCCAGACTTTTTTTGTTTTATTCTATTCTATAAAAAGTTACGCAACTCCTTTATTTCTTCTGGATTTGCAGTTTCAGAATTATCTGTGATTGCTGAAGAATGATAAAAAGTGAGATCTAATTTTTCTTGCAACAGTTTGATATTTGAAGATCTTAAACCTCCTCCTGGCATAATTTCAATTCTGTCTCCCGCTAGTTCTTGAAGCCTTTCTAGAGCCAAAATTCCTTCTTCTACATTTACACCTTGACCTGAAGTCAAAATGGTTTTGAAGCCACAGTCGATTACATCTTCAAGTGCTTTTTCAGGATTTTTAACTACATCAAAAGCACGGTGAAAAGTACACGATAACGGATGTGCCAAATGCACTAATTCCTTATTCTGCTTTTTATTTACTTTTCCGTTTTCTTTTAAAATTCCGAAAACGAAACCATCAACGCCTAGTTTTTTATATTGCTTGATATCTTGTTTCATTTCGGTAAGCTCTTCGTCAGAATAGACAAAATCACCACCTCTAGGCCTTATAATAACATGCATTTTTATATTTATACTTTCGCGAACCTTTACTACCAAAATAGAGTTTGGCGTAGTTCCTCCCAGTTTCATATTTTCACATAGCTCAATTCTATCCGCACCATTTGCTTGAGCAATTACTGCCGATTCATAATTGAAACAAGCTATTTCTAGTTGATTTTTTTTCATTTGTATTGTATTAAAATGGCTTCGACTCCGCTCAGTCTGACAAGCTGCAAAAAAATTATGTTCAATCTTTGTCTCCCTGAGCGGAGTCGAAGGGCGCTCCTATTGGAACGTGGGCTTCGACTTCGCTCAGCCTGACAAGTCGCTTTGTTATACTAAACAAAACCGACGGCTAATTTAATACTAAACATCCTTTTTATTAAAATTTTTATGAGTTGTTTTATTCAAACATTGAGAAAGTTTTTTCAAATCCTCCCATTTATCTTTTATTATAGCTTCTTTCTTTTTTCTGCTCCAGCCTTTTACTTGCTTTTCAAATGCAATAGCTTGGATAACATCATTAAAATCTGTACAAAACACCAACTCCAAAGGCCTTTTATGAAATGTATAGCTTTCTTGATTTAAACCATAATTATGTTCATTTAGTCTTCGATTTATATCATTTGTCATTCCTGTGTAATAACTTCCATCAGAGCATTTTAAAATATAGACGTAATATCTTTTCATCATTTTTTACTTCAAAAACAATAAAAGTAAGAAATTTAATTCAAAAACATTAAGGAGAGCGTGCTAATAGAAACGCGGCTTCGACTTCGCTCAGCCTGACAAATAGAAATCTAAACATATACAGTCGTCAAAGCTTTGTCTCCCTGAGCGAAGTCGAAGGGCGTGCCTATTGGAACGAGGGCTTCGACTTCGCTCAGCCTGACAAATTAGAAATCAAGAACTTCTATAATCGTTAAAGCTTTGTCTCCCTGAGCGAAGTCGAAGGGCGCTCCTATTGGCAAATGCGTATAAAAAAACCTGCTCCCAATAAGAAGCAGGTTTAAAAAAAATATAATGTAAGATGATTATTTTACCATTTAATAATAGCACTTGCCCAAGTAAATCCACTTCCGAAGGCTGCTAAGACTACAGTATCTCCAGATTTAATTTTCCCTTGTTCCCAAGCCTCAGTCAAAGCAATCGGAATAGATGCTGCGGTTGTGTTTCCGTATTTCTGAATATTGTTATGAACTTGGTCGTCTGTCAATTTGAATTTATTTTGAATGAATTGCGAAATTCTCAAATTTGCTTGATGCGGAATCAACATATCAATATCTGAAACCTGAAGACCATTTGCTTCCAATCCTTCATTGATTACTTCAGCAAAACGAACTACAGCATTTTTAAATACAAATTGTCCGTTCATATATGGATAATAACTTTCATCATTCGGATCATTATCTGCAATAATATCAGTTACCCAACGCGCTCCCATTCCTGGCGCTTGTAACGCCAATTCTTCTGCATGCTCTCCTTCAGAGTGTAAATGCGTAGATAAAATTCCTTTGCTTAAATCTTCTTCACGGCTTAAAACTGCTGCTCCTGCTCCATCTCCGAAAATTACAGAAACTCCACGTCCGCGAGTTGTCATGTCTAATCCTGTAGAGTGAACTTCAGAACCAATAACCAAAATATTTTTATACATTCCGGTTTTAATATATTGATCTGCAACAGAAATTGCATAAACAAAACCAGAACATTGATTTCTAACATCCAATGCTCCAACTGTTCTTAAACCTAAATCTCTTTGAACCAGAACTCCAGGTCCTGGAAAATAATAATCTGGACTTAATGTAGCAAAAACTACAAAGTCAATATCTTCTTTGGCAACACCAGATCGCTCTATTGCAATTTTAGCTGCTTTTACTCCCATTGAAGTAGTAGTGTCTTCTCCACGGATAATGTGTCTTCTTTCCTGAATCCCGGTTCTTTCCTGAATCCATTCGTCATTGGTATCCATTATCTTAGACAAATCATCGTTAGTCACCACATTAGAAGGAACATAATATCCTAAACCAGCTATTTTTGAATGATACATATATCTATTATTATTTATTAAAAAATTGGATTGCAAATTTACGCATACTTTAAAATATACGTACACAAAATACTATTTTTTTCGTTATTAGCAATTTAATATATTCTAATTCTACGCTAACTTATTATCATTTGCTTCTTGAAAAGACAATTTTCGCATGCAAACATTGAAAAAAATTAAAAATCAGGCTCAAGATGTAACAAGACAAAACTATCTTAGACAAACATTTTGAATACCAATTTACAAACCCATAAAATTCAAACTATGAAATTAAAGGTTACACTGTTTTTATTTTTAAATATAAGCTTTTTCTCTTTTGCACAAGAGAATCTAACTTATCAAAAACCTTCAAAATCTATTTTAGATTTGGCAGACTATCAAAGAGCTCCTTCCGTATCAATGGATACAAAAAAAGAGAACATGCTCTTGATGTACCGCAACACCTATAAAACACTCGACGATTTAAACCAAGACGAAGTTCGTCTAGCTGGTTTGAGAATTAATCCAGTTACTAATATTTCAAGCACTGTAACGTATTTAATCAATCTTAAATTAAGAAAAATAAACGGAAAGGAAGAAATTCAGGTAAAAGGACTCCCTGATAATCCGAAAATATCAAACATTCTTTGGTCGCCAAACGACAAAAAAATCCTATTCTCGCACACTACCAATTCTGGTGTAGAACTTTGGGTTTTAGATGTTGCAAGCGTACAAGCGACAAAACTTACAGAGGCTAGAGTAAATGCTAATCTTGGAAATCCGTTTAACTGGTTTTTAGACAGCGAAACTATCTTAGTAAAAATGCTTCCTAAAAACAGACCGCCACTTTTAGATTCTAAAAAAGATCTGCCTACTGGGCCGATTATCTCAAATACTTCTGGAGAAAAATCTCAAAACAGAACGTATCCGGATATGCTGAAAAATAAAAACGACGAAGCTAATTTTGAAAACTGCATAACTTCTGAATTGTATAAAGTAAAACTAAATGGAGATGCTGTTTTATACAAAGACGCCGCTATGTTTGCTGGAGAAAGAATCTCTCCAGATGGTCAGTACATTATGCTGACAACAATTCAAAAACCATTTTCTTATGTAGTTCCATTAAACAGATTTCCATCTAAAACAGTTGTTTATGATTTAAGCGGAAGAGAAATTAAAACGGTAAATGAGGTTCCTTTAAATGAAATTATGCCAAAAGGTTTTATGGCTGTTCGAAAAGGAAAAAGAGAAATGGCTTGGAGAAACGACAAACCGGCAACTTTATCTTATGTTGTAGCTTTAGACGAAGGAGATCCTGCAAACAAAGTTGATTATCGAGATGAAGTTTTTCTTTGGGATGCGCCTTTCGACAAAGAAGCTTCTTCATTAGCAAAAACTCCACAGCGTTTTAGCGATATTATTTGGGGGAATGACAATCTAGCGGTTCTTTCTGAAGAATGGTACGACACGAGAAGCACCAAAACATTTTTGATTAATCCATCAAACCCAAATCAGCAGCCAAAAATGATTACGGATAGAAATTCGCAAGATGTTTATTCTGATCCGGGAGTTTTTGAAACAAAAAAGAATGCTTACAATAAATATGTTTTAGCAATCGAAAAAAACAACCTTTATAGAATTGGCGAAGGTTATACTAAAAACGGACAGTTTCCTTTTGTAGACGAATTCAATGTAGAAACTTTAAAATCAAAACGTATTTATACTTCTCCTTATAAAGATAAAAAAGAGGATATTTTAGAAATTGAAGATTTCAAGTCTGGGAAAATCTTAGTTATGATTCAGTCAAAAACAGAATACCCAAATTACTATTTCAGAAATATAAAAAAACAAAATAGCCTAACACAAGTTACTGATTTCAAAAATCCGTTTGAAAGCATTAAAGACGTTAGCAAAGAAGTTATTAAATACAAACGTAAGGACGGATTGGAGCTTTCAGGAACTTTATATCTTCCTGTTGGTTATGATAAAACTAAAAAAGAAAAATTGCCGCTATTGATCTGGGCATATCCAGCAGAATATAAAGATAGAAATAGCGCTTCTCAATCGACTCAAAATTCAAACGAATTCACTTTCCCCTATTATGGCTCATTTGTATATTGGGTAACAAAAGGTTATGTAGTTTTAGATGACGCTGCTTTTCCAATTATTGGAGAAGGAACTACAGAACCAAACGACAATTTTATTTCGCAATTAGTAGATAATGCGGCAGCGGCGATTGATGCAGTAGATGCCTTAGGCTATATTAACCGTAAAAAAGTGGCTGTTGGAGGACATTCTTATGGAGCTTTTATGACTGCCAACTTACTAACCCATTCAGATCTTTTTGCATGCGGAATTGCGAGAAGTGGTGCTTACAACAGAACATTAACTCCATTCGGATTTCAATCTGAACAAAGAAATTACTGGGAAGCGCCAGAAGTTTACAACGCAATGTCTCCATTTATGAATGCAGAAAAAATGAAAACGCCAATTTTATTAGTTCATGGAGAAGCAGACAATAATCCGGGAACTTTTACTTTGCAGACAGAACGTTATTTTCAAGCATTAAAAGGATTAGGAGCACCAGCAAGAATGGTTATTCTGCCTAAAGAATCTCACGGTTATGTAGCAAAAGAAAACATTTTGCACTTGCTTTGGGAACAAGATCAGTTCTTAGAAAAGTATCTGAAAAACTAAATTCATAATTTGATTCTAAAAGTAAACCCGACAGGCTTTTGAAACCTGTCGGGTTTATTATTTTAACAATTAGAAATTATCTAATTTTCTAATTGACACATTCCCTAATTACAAATAATTTAAAGCCAGGAAAACTTCTTGTTCAAGCGGCAAATCTATTTCGCTTTCAAAGAAAATCAACTGCCTTTTATAAACTGTTTCAATTAAATAATGGCTTCCTCTAAAATAAGTTCTTCTTATTTTTACCATTAATTTTGATTCTGAAACCATTTTAAATTGATGCGGATAAACTAATGTTTTATGCGCTTCGTCTGCGTAAGACAATAATAAATGAGTCGGAATTTCATTTACTTCTCCAAACAAAGATGCCACATATTTAACCTTTGGATCTTCGTATATTTTTGAAGGATCATCTTTTACCAACACTTCTCCGCTTCTCATCACAATTGCCTGATCGGCAAAAGACAAAGCATCTGTACTATCGTGTGTTGCAATAATACACGTAATTTCTTTTTGTTTTAGATAACGAAATAAATTACGACGTAAAGCATTTTTTCTAAAAGCATCTATCTGACTAAATGGCTCGTCTAACAAAATTACTTCTGGTTCTAAAGCCAAAACTCGAACCAACGCCACTCTTTGCTGTTGTCCACCACTTAGAAATTTGGTCTTAACATTTGCAAACTGATCCATTTCTACCATTTCTAACAATTCCTGAACACGAAGCTTTTTCATGTTTGCAAAACCGTTCGAGAGAAACTTACCTACGTTTTCTGCAACTGTTTCGTATGGAGACAAATCAAAATCCTGGGCCAGATATTTCATATAAGGCATCCCTGGAATCAAATTGAACTTTGGCCCCAAGATCGGCTTATCGCCATAAAAAATCTTTCCTTCATCCAGATCGTATAATCCGTATATAAGCTTGAGTAGCGTACTTTTTCCGCAGCCACTCTCACCAATAATCGCAATATTCTGGCCTTTTTCAATAGAAAAAGAAATGTTTTTTATAACGGGGCTTTCGGTGTACGAAAAAGATATATTTTGAATGTCAAGCATGAGTTGTAATATGAGTCGTCAAATTTACAATGTTTAATTTCTAAAGTCAAAAAAAAGCTGCTTCAATTATTTGAAACAGCTTTTTTGATAATTTATTTTATTAGAAACTATTTTCCAGCTTCTGCTTTAGCGTCATTTACCATTTTGTCGTTTGCTGTAATTGAAAATTCAACACGACGGTTTTGAGCTCTACCTTCTGGAGTATCATTTGTTGCAATTGGATCTGCAATTCCTAAACCTGAAGTTTTGAAACGGCTTGATTTTAATCCTTTTGAAACTAAATAAGCTTGCACAGAAGCAGCTCTTTGTCCAGAAAGTGTTAAGTTGTATTCTGGTTTTCCAGTATTATCTGTGTAACCAAAAATTTGAATATCTGTATCTCCATAATCATTGAATACAGGAACTAATTTATCTAAATTAGCTTTTGCTTGAGCTGTTAAAGTAGATTTATTAGTATCAAAACGAACAGCGTTTTCGTTTAATGTTAAGTGAATACCTTCACCAACTCTTTCAACAGAAGCACCTGGTAAAGCTTGATCAATTTCACGAGCTTGTTTATCCATTTTATTACCGATTAAAGCTCCAGTTCCTCCACCTACAGCAGCTCCAATTGCAGCTCCTAAAGCAGCGTTTCCGCCTCGTCCGATATTATTTCCTAAAATACCACCAATAACACCACCTGCAACTACACCAATTCCGGCTCCTTTTTGCGTATTATTTGCGTTTTTTACTGAATCACAGCTTGTAAAAAAACTAGCTATAACCATTAAACTACTTAAACCTAAAACCGTTATCTTTCTCATTTTCTATATCTTTAAAATATTAATTAGCTCTTTGAAATTGGTAAACCACATCTTTTACCTGACCTCCCACATTGATATTATCAACTAACTGAAAAGAACTTTCAGTTACACCTGCAACTTTTAGCAAATAACCATCTCTAACTTTCTTCGCTTTCTCACCTGCATTAAGAATTTTCAACACAAACAAACCTTGATTGTTGATACTCCATACAATTGGCGAAGAAAATCCAGTACAACTTGGCGAAGTCAAAGCCATTGTTCCTTTATTATTATTCGAAATAAAGCTCCAAGTACTTCCAATAAAACATTTTGAATCTGCAAGATCAAATGAATTTACTTTGATATAATCAGAACCTGGGTAAGAAACATTGGTAAGTACCCAATTCCCTTTTAACGCTACTTGAGTCGATTTGTCAAGTTTTGTTGAAAGCGTAGTTGCTTCAGAAGATGAAGCTGTTGACGAAGCTGACTTACACGCAAAAAACATAGCGGCAATCAAGCATATAAAAATACTCTTCTTCATTTTGTACAATTTTTTTTAGATTAATACTTGCCTTTTTAACAATTATTGTACCACAAATATACGATTCATAAAGATATTTTTCGTTTTAGAATCTATTTATTTTCTTTCAGAATTAACATTTCCGACATTTTGTCACCCAAAATACAATTGGTATTTTATTTGAACGAATGAAAATCATCAAATTAAATCAAAAATTAAAAAATATGGCAACAGGTAAAATTAATGTTTCAGTAGAAAACATTTTTCCTTTAATTAAAAAGTTCTTATACAGCGACCACGAAATTTTCTTACGCGAGCTTGTTTCTAATGGTACTGATGCTACTTTAAAATTAAAACATCTTATTAGCATTGGTGAAGCTAAAGTAGAATACGGAAACCCAATTATTGAAGTAAAAGTCGATAAAGAAGGTAAAAAAATCCACATTATCGATCAAGGTTTAGGGATGACTGCTGATGAAGTTGAAAAATACATCAATCAGGTAGCTTTTTCTGGAGCTGAGGAATTTTTGGACAAATACAAAGACTCTGCTAAAGATTCTGGAATTATCGGACATTTTGGACTTGGTTTCTACTCTGCTTTTATGGTAGCTGAAAAAGTTGAAATCATTACAAAATCATACAAAGATGAGCCAGCGGCACATTGGACATGTGACGGAAGTCCTGAATTTACTTTAGAGCCAGCTGACAAAACTTCACGCGGAACAGAAATCATTCTTCATATTGCTGAAGATTCTCTTGAATTTTTAGATGATTCTAAAATTAGCGGTTTATTAAACAAATACAACAAGTTCATGCCTATTCCGATTAAATTCGGAACAAGAACTGAAACGCTTCCAAAACCAGAAGACGCTCCAGAAGATTACGTTAATGAAACAGTTGAAACTGACAACATCATTAACAACCCAAATCCAGCTTGGACAAAACAGCCTTCTGAATTATCTGATGAAGATTACAAAAACTTCTACAGAGAATTGTATCCAATGCAGTTTGAAGAGCCATTATTCCACATTCATTTAAATGTAGATTATCCTTTTAACTTAACTGGTATTTTGTATTTCCCAAAATTGGGCAATGATATGCAAATCCAGAAAGACAAAATTCAGTTGTACCAAAACCAAGTTTACGTTACTGACAACGTAGAAGGAATTGTTCCTGAATTCTTGACAATGTTAAAAGGTGTTATCGATTCTCCAGATATCCCATTGAACGTTTCTCGTTCTGGTTTACAAGCAGATGGAGCTGTTAAGAAAATCTCAAACTACATTACTCGTAAAGTAGCAGATAAATTGAAAGCTTTATTTAACGAAAACCGTGCTGATTTTGAAGCAAAATGGAACGATATTAAAATCGTTTTAGAATACGGAATGCTTTCTGAAGAGAAATTCTACGAAAAAGCAGGTGCATTTGTTTTATATCCAACTGTAGATGACACTTACTTTACTTTAGAAGAATTAAAAGAAAAACTAAAAGAAAACCAAACTGATAAAGACGGCAAATTAGTAGTTCTTTACGCTGGAAATAAAGATGCTCAGCACTCTTACATTGAGGCAGCAAAAGACAAAGGCTATGAAGTATTGCTTTTAGATTCTCCTATTATTTCGCATTTAATCCAAAAAATCGAAAACGATAACAGCGGATTAACTTTTGTACGTGTTGACTCTGATCACATTGACAATTTAATCAAAAAAGAAGAAAACACTATTTCTAAACTTTCTGATGACGAAAAAGCAGCTTTAAAAACTTCTTTAGAAGCTTATATTCCAAAAGCATACAGCGTTCAATTGGAAGCTATGGATTCTCAAGCAGCTCCATTCATCATCACGCAACCAGAATTTATGCGTAGAATGAAAGAAATGAGCCAAACAGGTGGCGGCGGAATGTTCGGAATGGGTAATATGCCAGAAATGTACAATTTGGTTGTAAACACCAATTCTGATTTAGCTTCAAGTATTTTAAATACAGAAGACAAAACGCACCAAGAGCATTTAGTTAAGCAAGCTTTAGATTTAGCTAAATTATCCCAAAACCTATTAAAAGGTGAAGCGCTTACGGCTTTCGTAAAAAGAAGTTTCGAAATGATCAAATAAGCATTTAGATGCTATCTTAGTAAAAGCTGCCCAAACTGGGCAGCTTTTTTTGTTTCTCATCCCTTCGACCATAATTTTTTCTTCAAAAATTCGTTATACAGCTTTATAGATTACCACTAAATGATCTTTATTGCAATTCAAATTTTTTATTACATTTGACTGCCTTATTAATCTAACCCAAAACAAAAAGACCCTATGAAAAAAACTGCTATTTTACTAACAACCATTTGTGCCACAGCACTTTTATATGTTTCTTGCTCAAGCGACAATAACGACCCAGCCGTTTCAACAGACTTAACCAGCATTGGAGCATCAGTTGCCATTGACACTTCAAACGAAATGGATCTTAACACCAGTCTCTTAATCAGTACAAGCACTTCAACTTCTGGAAAACCTGCCGATACACCTCCTGGAATTTGCGCAACAATTACCATTACAACGCCAAATGGAGGAAATTATCCTAAAGTCTTTTTAGCCGATTTTGGAACAGCAGGATGCAAAGACGGAAATAATTTTACGCGTAAAGGAAAACTAGAAGTAACACTTTCAGGACCAATTACAGAAACTGGAAGCAAAATGACAATTAAAAGAATTGACTATTCTATAAAAGACATCAAATTAGAGGGAACTATTGAATATACAAACACTACAACTATTCAATCTACGCCACAATGGACCAGAAAAGTTACAAATGGAAAATTAACCGATTTACAAGGAGGGGTTTATACCAATTCGGGAACTTACACTACTAAACAAACTGCAGGTGCAGACACGCCTTTAATTTTATCTGACAATGTTTACGAAATTATCGATGGCACACATACCGTAACATCTTCAAATGGTGTAGCACTTACTTTGACAGTAAAAGAACCACTAATTAAAAAATATTCTTGTTTATTTATCTCCAAAGGACAATTAAAAGTACAAGGAGGTATTTTAAACGGAGTTATAGATTACGGAAACAATGACTGCGATGCAACTTACACGTATACGCACGAAAATGGCACTTCGTTTATTTTGTCGATGTAAAACCTTTTCTTGCATTACTTTAGAATCCCAATTTAGAAATAAATTGGGATTTATTTTTTTTATAAAAAATAAAACATCACCCCCTATTTACATTTAAACTATTTTCTTTATTTTGCACCAAAATCTCAAAAACTAATGAAAAAAACACTAATTGCTTTTGTTACTCTTGCAGTATTAGCATCTTGCAGCAAAAAAGAATCAGCTGCTGATAACCTACACATCACAGGAAACATTAAAGGTTTAAAAACCGGAACTTTATATATCCAAAGAATTGTCGACACTTCTCTTGTTGCTATTGACAGTATCAAAATTGATGGAAACTCAGCTTTTGAAAGAGATATTAAATTAGAATCTCCAGAAATGCTTTATTTATATTTAGATCGAGGCGTAACAAACTCATTAGACAATAACATTTTGTTTTTTGCCGAGCCAGGAACTATCAATATCGACACTAATCTGGACAACTTCATTGCTGGTGCAAAAATTACTGGTTCTAAAAATCAGGAATTATATGAGGAATACCAAAAAATAAACACACGTTTTAGAGACGAAAACTTGTCTATGGTTGAATCAAAATTCAAAGCTTTAAAAAGACAAGATCAAAAAGCAATTGACAGCATTGACGCAAAACAACAGTCAAATATTAAAAGAAAATATTTATACGCTACAAACTTTGCCATAAACAATAAAGATCACGAAGTAGCACCTTATATTGCGTTAGCAGAGATTTACGATATCAATTTGAAATTTCTTGATACGATTCAAAAATCAATGACGCCAAAAGTAGCACAGTCACTTTATGGAAAGAAACTAACTAAGTATGTTGCTGAAGTTAAAAAAGCAGAACAAAATGCACCAGCAGCTGCAACAACTCCAGCTCCAGCTGAATAAAACATAAAAGCAACAATGAAAAACGTCCTGAATTATCAGGACGTTTTTTTTATGCTTAAATTCAACAAAAATCCCGCAAAGCATATAAATGCTATCGCAAGCGGTTTTCAATCTTTAAAACATAATTAAATCACCACAATGCAATACGTTTCATTTAATATGCTTCCTGTGGTTGAAACCGCGAGCTATATTTGAAAAACTTCCGTAAAGAAAACCACCAATCTTTGTCGAATTCCTAGTGTAACTTCTTCTTCGCCGAAAAATTGGCATTTGGAATTTTAGAATTGAAATTTTAAAAAATGGCATAAAAAAAACCACCACATTTCTGTGATGGTTTTTGAGCCGATAGAGGGACTCGAACCCACGACCTGCTGATTACAAATCAGCTGCTCTAGCCAGCTGAGCTACATCGGCCTATTTTGCGAGTGCAAAGATATAAATGTTTTTTAATATTCCAAAAAAAAATTCACACCTCTCTCTATAATTAAAAAAACCATTCGCCGAGGCGAATGGTTTCCGTTTTTTGAGCCGATAGAGGGACTCGAACCCACGACCTGCTGATTACAAATCAGCTGCTCTAGCCAGCTGAGCTACATCGGCGTCATTACGGGTGCAAATATAAAGCGGTTTTTCAATTTCCCAAAATAAATTTGCACTTTTTTACACTTTTTTTTGCTTATAATGCGTTGATTTTTTCAATCAATTGATTAGCAGCTTGTTCTAATTCAACATTAATTTGCTTGAAGTGTGCTTTTTTATTTTCAACGTTCTTTGCGTTCACTTTTGTAATCAAAGTATCGAATGCAGCAATAGCTTCATCGACCAAAGCATTCGTTTCTGGAGTAGGATTTCCTGTTGTTGACATCTCAAACAAGTAAACTGCCTCAATAATATCTCCTAATACGAAGTTGATGTCTTTCTTTAAATTCTTAACGTTTGCCATTTTTCTTATTATTTTAATTTGCGTCTGCAAAAGTACATATTATCTTTAAATTTAATGCTAAGAAATGTAAATTTCTAAAATTGAAGCTTTTCCGCTCAAATTAAATGCATTTATCGCAGCTGGAACCAATACAGTATCTCCTTTAATATAAGTATGCTTAAATCCGTCATATTCGATTTCGAAACTTCCTTCAATACACATATAAACCGTAAATGTTTCTCCGTTCTTAACCACTTCCACTTTGTCTTCTAAAGGAATAAAATTAGTTGTAAAATAAGGACAGTCAACAACAGTATTTGAAGTATTTACTTTAGACTCGTATTTTTTCTGCGTATCAACTTTATTATAGTTAATGGCATCTAATGCAAGATCTACATGCAATTCTCTTTTATTTCCTTGCGCATCTACACGATCAAAATCGTATAAACGATATGTAATATCAGAAGTCTGCTGAATTTCGGCAACTACTAATCCAGCTCCAATTGCGTGCACTGTTCCGGTTTCTAAGAAGAAAACATCTCCCGATTTTGCCTTCACATCATCTAAGATCGAAACCAAAGTATTATCATGCAAATGTTTCAAATATTCTTCTTTACTAGAATCTTCTTTAAAACCAACAATAATTCTAGCATCAGCATCGGCCTGCATTACGTACCACATTTCAGTCTTTCCAAATGAATTGTGACGCTCTTTTGCTAATTTATCGTTTGGATGCACCTGAATAGAAAGATCTTCTCTTGCATCTAGGTACTTAAAAAGTAATGGAAATTGTTTTCCGAATCTTTCATAAACTTTAGTTCCTAAAATCGCATCTGGTGTTTCATCAATCAAATCCATTAACGATTTTCCTTTTAAAACTCCATTTGCAACTACACTAACATCGCCTTGTACAGTAGATAATTCCCAGCTTTCGCCAGTAATTTTAGAAACGATTGGTTTATTTAAAATAGTTTTTAATTTTTCTCCTCCCCAGATTCTTTCTTTTAAAATCGGTTCAAATTGCAAAGGGTATAGATTTTGACTCATGTTTTTAGGCTAATATATTTGTTTAATTAATTCTAATTTGATACTATTTTGGTAATCTACGATACTAATTCTTGAACGATTTCTAAGGCTTTCGGTATATGTTTTGCAGCATTTGCACTGTCAAATATCGAAATTAGCAAACCATTTTTATCAATTATATAGGTAACGCGTCCTGGCAGAAGTCCGAACAAATTATTGCGGACACCAAAAAGTTTTCTTAATCTTTTATCCTGATCAGAAAGCAAAATAAAAGGCAATTTGTGTTTAGCTGCAAATTTATGATGTGATTTTACACTATCGCTGCTAATACCAATTACCTCAGCTCCTAAATCTTTAAAATCTTCGTATTGATCCCGAAAACTGCAAGCTTCAGTTGTACAACCAGGCGTATTATCTTTTGGATAAAAGTAAATGACCACTGGCTTTCTTCCTAAAACGCTTTGGCTTTCAAAAAGTTCTCCATTGTTGTCTTTCGCAGTAAAATTCGGAACTATATCTCCTATTTTTAATGACATTTTTTATTCTCCTTTATAAGTTACAAAATTTCGTTCCGTTTCGTTCAGTACCACTTCAAGATCAAAGTCGGCATGAATTCGTTGTCTAATTTTATTCCATATCACAACAGCAATATTCTCTGCGGTCGGATTCAAATCTGCAAATTCAGGAACATCCAAATTCAGATTTTTGTGATCAAACGGAATTTCTACTTCTTCTCGTATAATATCCGCCAATACTTTCACATCTAAAACAAAACCAGTTTCCGGGTCAATTTTTCCTGTAACACTTACTGTTAAACCATAATTATGACCATGAAAGTTCGGGTTATTGCATTTTCCAAAAACGGCATCGTTTTTTTCAAATGACCAATCCTTTCGATGCAATCGATGTGCCGCATTAAAATGCGCTTTTCTTGATATGGTTACTCTCATTTATGTTTCTGGTTAGTTGGCTATAATTTATGGTCTTCTAGATAATGATCAAATTCATCAAAAATTATCTTAAACCATACGGTATAAATTTCGGGCTGTTTTTCAATATCTGCTTTAACATCTTCAATACTCATCCATTTCCAGTCTTCTACTTCGTCTGGATTTATGTTTGGTTCCTCATTATAATAACCAATCATAACATGGTCCAGTTCATGTTCTGTCAAACCGTTATCAAAAGGTGCTTTGTATATAAAATGAAACAACTCTTTTAATTCGGCTTTAAAACCCATTTCTTCAAACAATCTTCGGCTTCCCGCTTCGATGTTGGTTTCTCCTTCTCTCTGATGACTGCAGCAAGTGTTTGTCCAAAGCAACGGAGAGTGGTATTTATGATGAGCACGCTGTTGCAGCATAATTTCGTTTTTACTATTCAAAATAAAAACCGAAAAGGCACGGTGCAAAAGCGCTTTTTCATGTGCTTCTAATTTTGGCATTAAGCCAATCTGTTCATCGTTTTGATTAACTAGTATTACGTTTTCTTCTGTCATAAGGCTTCTTAAGCAAACAAAAATACGAAAAAAGAAATGGCTTAAAAATGCTAATTCAGCTTGTCTAAAAGCAAGCCTCAGACCAAATTTCTATTTTACTGATTTACAATATTATAATTTATCCTAAAAATTTAAAAGCTGTTAAAATTAAGACATAAAAACTACATTGTCTTCTTTTACGTAACTAATAAAAAGTTAAAACACACTTAAAAAAATCTCAATAATAATAAACACTGTAATTTGAAGCTAATTCTCAACGTATCTTTGATATACAGATTAATCTACCTAAGAACTTATGAAATCTAAAAACCTAATTTTCAGCCTTTGTTTTTTGATTCCGCTATTTATTTTTCAGGCATGCGGACAAAACACAAAAAAACAAACTGCAAAAACAGCCGTTATGGAAAATAAAATCAGTAAGCCCGGAAATCCTTATTATTCAAATACCGACACCACAAAACTTAACGTAAGCAATGCCGAATGGAAAAAGGTTCTTCCAGCAGATGTGTATGCCGTAATGCGTGAAGCCGATACCGAAAGACCTTTTACAGGTAAATATTGGAATACTGACGAAAAAGGAACCTATTACTGTGCTTCATGCGGTAACTTGCTTTTTAGATCGACCGCCAAATTTTCGAGCACTTGCGGATGGCCAAGTTTCTTTGAACAGGAAAACAAAAAAAGCATCGTTTTTAAAGAAGATAATTCTCTTGGAATGGAAAGAACCGAAACTCTTTGCGGACGCTGCGGCGGACATTTAGGACACATCTTTGACGATGGTCCAGAACCAACCGGAAAACGCTACTGCATGAATTCGATTGCTCTTGATTTTGTTCCGGATAATAAATAATCTACAAATGAAAAATATACTTTTAATATGTCTTTTAGCGCTTTCGCTGAATGGCATTTCGCAAAATAAAAAGGCGAATCTGGAAACTATTACACTCGGCGGAGGCTGTTACTGGTGCGTTGAAGCTGTTTACGAAAATCTGGACGGAGTAAAATCTGTTGTTTCTGGGTTTTCTGGCGGAAAAGTCGCAAATCCGACTTACGAAGAAGTTTGTACAGGAGAGACAGGTCACGCCGAAGTTGTGCAGATTACTTACGACAAAAATGTTACTGATATTAACGAAATCTTCAAGGTCTTTTTTACCGTTCACGATCCTACCACTTTAAATCGTCAGGGAGCAGATGTTGGAACACAATACCGTTCTGTTATTTTCTATAAAAATGAAGAACAGAAAAAAGCTGCCCAAAGCATTATTGCCGACCTCAACAAAGCTAAAGTGTACAACAATCCAATTGTGACAAAAGTAGAACCTTTCAAAGCTTTTTATAAAGCCGAAGATTATCATCAAAATTATTATGCAAACAATAAGAACCAGCCGTATTGCAAAATGGTAATTCAGCCTAAAATAGAAAAGTTTGAAAAGGTTTTTAAAGACAAACTTAAAAAGAAATAAAGCTTAAAAATGATATTATTCTAAAACCGTCCAAAAAAATGGACGGTTTTTTTATTTCATAAACCCGCATAAAAACAGGCATTTTCTCTTAATCGAAAAATAATTCTATTTTTTTTTATCTTTTTTGTCCAATCCTGAAAGTTTGATTGTTATTAGGGTATAAACAATTAAAAAATATACATCATGGAAACTAGACTTAATTTATTCGAACAAGGTCAAAAAGCAGTTAGCACATTATTTGGAATTAGCGGTTACTTGAAAAAAGGAGCAATCGAAGCATCTCTTATGGAATTAATCAATTTCAGAATCTCTCAAATCAACAACTGCGGCTATTGTTTAGACATGCATTCTAAAGAAGCTTTAGCCGCTGGAGAAACAACACAACGTTTATTTGGATTAAGTGTTTGGAGAGAAGCCCCTTATTACACAAAAAGAGAAAGAGTTGCTCTTGCTTTGGCAGAAGCGGTGAATGCCTGTGATGTTCCAGACGAAATCTACGAAATTGCAAAAGCTGAATTTACAGAACAAGAATTAATCGATCTTACGCTTGCCGTTGCTGCAATTAACGCTTGGAATCGCCTAAACATTACTTTTGCTAATACCCCAGGAACTTACAGAGTAGGACAATTCGGGTAAATCCTAATTGACTTTATTCTCTAAAAACAATTAACTTTATAAAACTTAAAAGCAGATTATTCAATTATAAAATATAAAAAAATGAATGAGTTTTTATTGATTTTCAGAAGAGATTTTAAAACAAAAGAAACCCAGCCGTCGCCGGAAGAATTGCAACAGCATTTACAGCAATGGCAAAACTGGTTTGGAAGTTTAGCCGCGCAAGATAAACTTGCAAGACCCTTACAACGCTGGGACGGACAAGGAAAACTTGTAAACTCAAATAAAGGGATTACCGACGGACCTTTTGTTGAAATCAAAGAATCTATTGGCGGACTAATCATTATTAAAGCCAAAGATTACGATGAAGCTGCCGAAATCGCGCAAGGATGTCCCGTTTTAAATTTTGGTGGAAATGTCGAAATTAGAATGGCGGTTTAGATTTTTGAACTAACTTATATAAAAATGCCTTTGTATCTTTACTTAGGCATTTTTCCTTAAAATATGGAGCACAAAGAACTTATTCCCAATTTATTCAGAACCGAATATCAAAAAATAGTTTCAGTTCTCTGCAGCTTATTTGGAATTCAGCATATCGAAATTGCAGAAGATATTGTAAGCGACACTTTTCTAACCGCTTCAGAAACTTGGGCTATTAAAGGAATACCAGAAAATCCGACTGCTTGGCTGTATACCGTTGCTAAAAACAAAACCAAAAACTACCTGAAAAGAAATAACGTTTTTGAAACCAAAATAGTTACCGAAATAAAATACAATACTCCATTAAACAATCCTGAAATCGACCTTGATTTATCTGATCAAAATATTGCTGATAGTCAGCTGGCAATGATTTTTACAGTCTGCAATCCCTGCAATTCTGAGGAAGCTCAAATTGCCCTTGCTTTAAATCTATTATGCGGTTTTGGAATTAATGAAATCTCTGATGCATTTTTATCTAATAAAGAAGTTATTTACAAAAGGATAAATCGCGCCAAAGAAAAACTGAAGGAAGAAAATATAAAAATTCAGCATCCGAATAACGCTGAAATAAAAGACAGAATACAAACCGTTCTCAAAACTATTTACCTGCTTTATTCTGAAGGCTACTACTCTATTTCGCAAAATACTACTTTACGAAAAGACCTTTGCACTGAAGCCATGCGTCTGACTTATTTATTGATTCAGAACGAAAGCACAAATCTCCCGCAAACCAATGCTTTAATGGCTTTGATGTGTTTTCATTCGTCAAGATTTGATGCCCGAACGGGTTTAAACGGTGAAATTATTTTATACGAAGATCAGGATCAATCGCTTTGGAATCAAGAATTAATAGATAAAGGAGCTTATTTTCTAAGTCAGTCTTCAACCGGAAACACACTTTCAAAATACCACTTAGAAGCTGGAATTGCGTATTGGCATACTATTAAAAAAGAAACAATCGAGAAATGGGAAAATATTCTGGAACTCTACAACAATCTGATCATTTTAGAATATTCGCCAATTGTGGCTTTAAACAGAACTTACGCCTTATCTAAAGTAAAAGGCAAAAAAGAAGCCATCAAAGAAGCCGAAAAACTAAATTTAACCGATAATCATTTTTATTATTCTTTACTTGGAAATCTTTATTCTGAAGTTAATACAAAAAAATCGTTACAGCATTTCGAAACCGCAATGAGTTTAGCCAAAACTACTACTGACAAAAACATTATCAGTAAAAATATCGAGCAATTGAAATTGAAAATAAATCAGCTTTAGAATAAAAACAAAAAAGGGATATGAAAAATCATATCCCTTTTTTTATAGTGACTTTTAAAACTATTGCTTAGCTACTTTTTTAAATCTCATCATTGGAATATCTCCTTGAATCAAATTTAGTTTTCCGTCTTTATCAATAGAATAACTTGTAATTTGTCTAATTTGTTTTAGAAATACTTGTTCACCACCACCTTCACAAAACATCATTGTAGTTGGCCCCTCTTCTCCAAAAGTCAAAGACTTTCCTTTTAAGGTATAAGATGCACTGTAACCATTACATCCGTTATTTCCATAAACTTTTGTTTCTTTCTGATCAAAAGTAAGCTGTGGTTTTTTATTCGGATATAATCCTTCAAAAGCAATTCTTGGTCCTGAGATATATTCTAACTCCCACGTCGTGCCAAATAAATCACCTTCATTAGAAGCAGATTTTGATGCTGTACATGAAGCAAATAATAAAGTTAAAACTGAAAGGACTGCAAATGTGTATTTTTTCATAAAAATGTTTTTTAAAGATTTATAATTTGTTTTATTTTTTGAACTAAAATAATTCTATAAAATCCTATTCTCAATATTCATGCCCAGTTACCGCTTTTCTTAAGTTTAAATTTTATCCAAAGCCGTTATTTTCTGTCTCTAAGTTACTACAAATTATTTAAAGTTTTATAGTCCAGATGTTTAAAATAAAACAAGTGACACTATTTTTTTTGTAATTTGCATCAATCAAAAAGACCAAAATCATCAATAAAAAACCAAAAAATGAAACAATTCCTATTTATGTTTGTATTTGCATTGACCACTTCGCTTGTTCAATCGCAAGAAAACCTTCCAACAGATTATCTCACAAAAGAATTTCATCAAGGACGACGCGAAGCTTTTAGAGCTTTAATGCCTGCCAATTCTGTCGCAGTTGTTTTTTCTTATCCCGAAAGAGTTTTTTCTAGAGATATCGATTACAATTACCACGCAAATCCTGACATGTATTATTTATCAGGATACAAAGAACCAGATGCTATTTTATTAATTTTTAAAGAAGCACAAGGCACCGAAAAGTATAATGAAGTTCTTTTTGTTAGAGAAAAAAATGCAACTCGTGAAATGTGGACAGGAAGACGTTTAGGAATTGAAGGCGCCAAATCAAAGCTTGGCTTTACCACTGTTTATAACGGAAAAGATTTTAACGCGTTTGCCATCGATTTCTCAAAATTCGATAAAGTTATTTACGACGAATTCCCTACAGATGCAAAAGAAAGCGACCATCCTGACAATTTATACGTCTTGCTGAAATCATTTAAATCTAAAGCAGGAATTACGAAAGCAAATGAAGATTCAACAAATTTATTCTCTAAAATTACCAGTTCTCTTCGTGAAATAAAAACGCCAGAAGAACTTGTCTTGATGCGCAAAACGGTAAAACTTTCGTGCATTGCACATAACGAAGTTATGAAAGCCGTGGGTCCAGATATGAGCGAAAATGAAGTTGACGGAATTCATGCTTACATTCATAAACATTACGGTGCAGAAGCCGAAGGTTATGGGCCAATTGTAGGCGCTGGAGCAAACGGATGTATCTTGCATTATTGGGAAAACAACGCCACAAAAATTGACAATCAATTATTATTAATGGATGTTGGTTCTGAGTATCACGGTTACTCTGCAGACGTTACTAGAACAATTCCAGCAAACGGAAAATTTACTGAAGAACAAAAAGCGATTTATCAAATCGTATATGACGCTCAAGAAGCTGTTTTTAAAATCTGCAAAGAAGGAACTCCGCTAGTGGCTTTAAACGAAACCGCAAAAGACGTTATAGCCAAAGGTTTGATTAAATTAGGAATTATTACAGATCCAAAAGATGTAAGATTATATTATCCTCACAGCTGTTCACACTTTCTGGGCTTAGATGTCCATGACAAAGGAACTTACAACGGCCCGCAGACTCTTATAAAAGAAAACATGATTCTTACTGTTGAACCTGGAATTTATATTCCAGCAAACAGCAAATGCGATAAAAAATGGTGGAATATCGGCGTTCGTATCGAAGATGATATTTTAATGCTTAAAGATTCGTACGAAAACCTGTCTGCAGATTCTCCTAGAAAATGGCAAGATATAGAAGCTTTAGCCAAACAAAAAAGCACTTTTAACGATATGAAGTTTCCTAAAATTTAATTTTTTTTTTTCACAGATTAAAAGGATTCCACAGATTATTTTTTATTTAAAAAATCTAATAATCCTTTTATCCCGATAGTTATTGGGAGTACAAAAAAAATAAACCAAAGCCTCAATTATTTTGAGGCTTTTTCTTTTGAATTTTCCCGAACTTTACATTCTTAAATTACTCAAAAATGAAAGCACTTACCTTTTCTTCTTTTGGAGAATCAGATGTTTTAGAATATATAGAAATCCCTAATCCACAATTAAAAAAAGATGAAATTTTAGTCGAAATGAAAGCCATCGGACTAAATTTTGCCGATGTTTACCGCCGAAAAGGGAATTATCATTTAAAAGGAAATCCGCCTTTTATTGCAGGTTATGAGGGCGCAGGAATTGTGGTCGATACCAACAATCATTCAGAATACAAAGTTGGTGATCGTGTGGCTTTTGCCGACTCTCCTTTTGCAAATGCAGAATTGGTGGCCGTAAATGTAAATCATATTATTCCATTATCTGAGAATATTTCTTTTGAAACTTCAGCTTCTGTTTTGCTTCAAGGCTTAACCGCTCATTATCTTGCTACAGACAGTCACAAAACCCAAAAAGGAGAAACTGTTTTAATACATGCGGTTGCTGGCGGAGTTGGGCAGATATTAACTCAAATCAGTAAACTTTTGGGTGCAACTGTTATCGGTTTAACCTCATCTGCAGAAAAAGCGAAGATCGGATTTGAACAAGGCGCAGACCATGTTTTTCTTTACAATGAAGATTGGAAATCACAAGTTTTTAAAGTCGTTCCAAATGGTGTCGATGCCGTTTATGACAGTATTGGAAGTACTTTAATGGAAAGTTTTGAAGTTACTAAAGAATGCGGACAAGTCGTTTTCTTCGGAATGGCGGGCGGAGATCCAGCACCTGTAGATCCTAGAATGCTAATGGACGGTTCTAAAACTTTAACCGGAGGCGATTTATGGAGTTATTTGAATTCTAAAGAAGAACGAATTAAGCGAGCAACTCAGTTATTCGATTGGATTATAGAAGGAAAGATCAAACTTTCTGAACCAACTTCTTTTAAATTATCAGAAGGAAAATTGGCTCATGATTTTCTAGAAAGCAGAAAAAGCACTGGAAAAATTATTTTGATACCATAGCATATCGTCTTTTCTGTCATCCTGACGGAGGAAGGATCACACACGGAGCTCCACAAAGAATATCTCCAATCTTTGCCGAATTACTAGCGTGATCCTTCCTACGTCAGGATGACAAACGATACGTTAACAAACCTACAATTGATCAATCTCAATTTTAGTAATTTCAGATAATTCTAAAATTCTGCCAACATCTTCTTTATTGGCTACAAAAAACAAGTAATTATCTCCATTTGTATTGTAACTCATTAATTCGAAACCGCGTTTTTCTAAAGCTGATTGAATATAAGGAAACAAATCATGACTATAGGTTTCTTCCGGATATTCGAAATTAAGATCTTCGCCAATCATTTCAGAAATGAAATACTCAGCATCTTCAGGATCAAATTTCCAGTCGCTGTTCCAGGCATCAATAATCTCAAAGAAATCAAAATGACCATCAACAATATCGTGATATTCATTTGTTCCTTTTTGATAGTCTTTAAAGAGCTTTTTAGATTGTTTTTTTAGTGCTTTTTCTTCGATATTTTCTCTTGAAACTAATTTGATAAATTCTTCAAAAGTTTCTATAGTAGCTTGTTCACTTTCTACTAAATTTTCAGACGAAGGAAGTTCGACCGTTTCTGGAATTTCAATATTTAAATACTGACAGATTCCCTGTAAAACCAATTTAAAATCTCTAATTCCAATTGCTTCACTTTCATTCTTCGGATTATTTACATCCAAAAGTTCGCTTTCCAACAATCCCTTTGTATAATCGAAGAAATGTTTCCCTGAATACAATATTTTAAAATCGTTTACTTCTAAACTATTGGTGCAGCAAAAAAAGATTACAAAGTTTTTTATCGAACGTTTAAAAAACTTTTTTTCTTCTGCGGTTGGCTCCGAATAAAACTGAATATGTATAAAATCATATTCTAAACCTTCTTGTATGGCTTCGTCTGAAAGAACTCCAATATTCACTTTTTTATAAAGCTCGTTTAGCACTTCATACGAATTATGGAAACCTGCTTTTTTAATTTCTTCTTTTCCTTCTTCATGATCAAAAGAACTTGGAAAGAAAAATAAATTTACCATAACATCTTCCTGAATTCCTTTTACTTTAAATTCAAGGCTAGATTCTTGGTTATATAAATACGAATAAATGGGATCGACAACATCAAAAGAAATGATCGATTTTGGATCGTTATTTCTATTAAATAGATTGGAGAAAAAGCTCATAAAAATATCTTGTATAAAAACTAATCGTTTAAATATTTAAAACTCTGATTCATTTTATCAAAAGGAATCACTTCATTGACAATCGATTCTAATTCGAAATCTGTTAATAATCCTCTAGCCGATTCTACGATTTTTGGAGAAACATGTATTTCATAATCAATAATATCGCGTTCTAAAATAGCAGACAAAATTGTATTTTGCTGTTCTGTCAAATACTTTTTGTGCGATTTAAAAACCGATTCAATGTCGTTTCTAAATTCTTCATCAGTAAGTTCATTGTAAACATCTTGTTTCGACATATCGATCAATAAAACTTTGAAGATAAAGTCCTGAAGATTTTTTGCCAGATAATTCACTTCGTTCATATCATGCCAAACAAAAACGATCGGCACATCTCCATTATTTTCTTCGTTTAAAAAGAAACAATAATGATCGCCACCGCCACTTTTAGCAAACGGAATAAATTTAAATTCTGGATTTATATTTCGATAATCTTCTGGATCTTGAAGTTCTTCTATTTCTTCGGCAACCGATTTTAAATTCAATGATTCAAAATCATACGAATGTAAAAGCAAAGGCGGATTCTCTTTTAAAGTAGGATAAACCTCTGTATACCAATTTGGACCATATTCTCCGACATCAAGCATGCCGTCTGCGTCTAACTGTTTGTATAAGAGCGGAAATTCAAATCCGTATTTTTTTTCGATTTCTTGTATTGTCATCTTTGGGGGAATATTCTATTAAAATCAGAATACTAAGATAACAATCTTTTCCTACATGAAAAGTGCGAAGCCAATTATTTCAAGGATTCCGCAATCATTAGGGCACATTTTTCGCCATCAATTGCTGCAGAAATAATTCCGCCTGCATAACCTGCACCTTCTCCGCAAGGATATAAACCTTTGATTTGCAAATGCTCCAAAGTCATAGGATCTCTCGGAATTCTCACTGGAGATGACGTTCTGCTTTCTGGCGCATGTAAAATGGCTTCGTTAGTTAAATAACCTCGCATCGATTTTCCAAAATCCTGAAATCCCTGACGCATAATCTGAGTTAGAAATCCTGGAAAAACCTGTCCCAATTCTACCGAAGTAGTTCCTGGCACATAAGACGTTTTCGGAATATCAGTTGAAACTTTACTTTGTGTAAAATCAATCATTCTTTGCGCTGGTACTTTTTGAGTTTGTCCAGCCAAATGCCAAGCTTTTTGTTCGATACTTTTTTGAAATTCCATTCCAGCCAAAGCGCCGAATTTGGCAAAAGGTTTGAAATCTTCTAATTTCAATTCGACTACAATTCCAGAATTTGCTGTTGACTGATCACGTTTAGAAGGTGACCACCCATTTGTAACCACTTCTCCAGGACTTGTAGCACATGGTGCAATTACTCCACCTGGACACATACAGAACGAGTACATTCCGCGTCCGTTAACTTGTTTTACAATAGAATAAGGTGCTGGGGGTAAATGTTCGCCACGGAAATCACAGCTGTATTGAATACTGTCGATTAATTCTTGTGCATGTTCTGCACGAACTCCCAAAGCAAAAGGTTTTGCTTCTATTAAGATTTTCTTTTTGTCTAATAATTCAAATATATCACGCGCCGAATGTCCTGTTGCCAAGATTAATTTATTGGCGTGAATTTTATCTCCGTTTTGCGTTACGATTCCTTCAACTTCATTGTTCTTTACTAAAATATCGTCTACACGAGTTTCAAATAAAACCTGACCACCAAATTCTCTAATTTTATTTCGGATATCTTCAATAATTTTAGGCAATTTATTAGTTCCAATGTGCGGATGCGCTTCTACCAAAATGTCTTCAGAAGCTCCAAAAGCTACTAGAAGTTCTAAAATTCTAGTTACATCGCCTCGTTTTTTAGAACGCGTATATAATTTCCCATCAGAATACGTTCCTGCTCCGCCTTCGCCAAAACAATAATTAGAATCTTCGTTAACGATGTGTTCGCGATTTATCGCTTTTAAGTCGCGACGACGGCCTCGAACGTCTTTTCCGCGTTCCAATACAATTGGCTTTAAACCTAATTCAATTAATTGCAGTGCCGCAAAAAGCCCAGCCGGACCAGCGCCAACCACAATAACTTCTTGTGCTTTGGAGACATCCTTATATATAGGAAGTTCGATTTTAGTTTCCTGAAAAGGTTCACCTTTTAAATAAATAAGAACTTTTAAATTAATTTTAATCGCTTTCTGACGAGCATCAATAGAGCGTTTTAAAATTGAAACGTGCTGAATTTCTTGAGCAGAAACTTTAATCTGCTTAGACAAATGGTCTTTTAGCAATGATTCGTTTGCAGCAATTTCTGGTGTTACTTGAAGTAAAAGTTCTTTAGGCATTTTTATAAAAAGGTAATTAATATTATTAAAAGAATTTAGACATTAAAAAATACAAACCAACATATGCAAGTATTCCAATTCCTAAAGCCATATAATGCATTTTTAAATATCTAAACGAAATTTCTAATGCTTCTGAATCATCATCTCTAAATGCTATTTTGACATTTAAAGAAAATTTATATAAATAATAAAGTGGAAAAAGAATTATCAAAAAGGCTATGATAAAAATAGGCAATAAACTCATAATCATTATATACCCAACTCCTCCTCCTGTTGGAACATCATCCCAATTAGATAACGACATATAATCATAAAGCAAACGAAGAATAAAAAAAGCTATTATTAACAATCCAAAGCTAGACATTACATAAACCCATTTTCCTGCTGTCTGTAAATGCGCTTTTGCTGCTTCACTTAAAAACAACTCCTCTGAAACTGAATCATCCTTCATTTATAATTATTTTTTTTATGATTTGATAAACCGAAATTATTCTGCAAAAATAGCACTTTGAAATGAGATATTATCAATTGTAAATTTTATCCAATTCTAAATCCCGTTTTATCACAGTAAGCGAATTCGAAATACATACCTAGTTCTCGACTCCGCTCGAACTGACAATTGAGAAAAAGATAAAAATCAATTTTCAAAAGAGACTTTGTACCTTTGCAATTCTCAACCTTTGCACCTAAAAAAAATGTCTAGAAAAATAAAACTAATCTGGGATTTCCGCGGACCAGCTTCTGCAAAAACAGCAGAACATCACGAGATCCATTTGAAAGAATATATAGTAATTGAAAAGCTACCTTTAAATATTACAGGATTTAAAATCATAGACGACATGTACGCCATAGCTTTTATGGTTGTAACCGATGAAAATATGATCAAAGTAAGAGATGCTTTGAAACCACATCGTGGGGAAGTTTATAGTGAATAAAATTCCAAAAAAGAAAATTCCAAATTCCAATGCTTTAGATTGCTTGGAATTTGGAATTTGTATTTTTTTAATGTTTTATTATTTTTGGAATTTGGAATTTCTAAAATTGGAATTTAATTAGCCACCTCGCTAATAAACTTAATACGCATTAAACGTAATTCGTCAATATCGTAATCGCCATCAAATTCTTTTAAGGCATCTTCGATTTTATCAGATTCAGATTCCATGAAATAATCGTGGATTTCTTCCTGCTGATCATCATCAAGCATATCATCAATCCAATATTTAATATTTAGTTTGGTTCCAGAATAAACAATTTGCTCCATTTCTTTAATCAGTGCATCCATCGAAAGTCCTTTCGCGGAAGCGATATCATTTAATGAAAGTTTTCTATCAATATTCTGAATGATATATAATTTATTAGCAGAATTTACTCCTGTAGATTTTACTACCAAATCGTCTGGGCGAATAATATCATTGTCCTCAACATAACGGCTAATTAAAGCAACAAATTCGCTTCCATATTTTTTAGCTTTTCCTTCACCAACACCATGAATATTGTATAATTCTTGAATTGTTATCGGATATTTTAAAGCCATATCTTCAATCGAAGGATCTTGGAAAACTACAAATGGAGGAACTCCAAGTTTTTTGGCTACTTTTTTACGAAGTTCACGAAGCATTCCAGTTAAAACTTCGTCTGCAGTACCAGAAGATTTTCCTCCAGTTACAATAGTTTCATCATCGGCTTCGGTGTATTCATGATCTTCAGACATCATAAATGAAACTGGCTTTTTGATAAAGTCAAGACCTTCTTGCGTAATTTTTATTACGCCATAAGTTTCAATATCTTTTGACAAAAGTCCTGTTACCAAAACTTGTCTCAATAAAGCCATCCAATATTTTTCGTCGTGGCCTGAACCAGAACCAAAATAAGGTTGCGTATCTGTTTTGTGCGCTTTAATAACAGCATTAATACGCCCTATTAAAGTAAAGACAATTTCTTTTGACTTGTAAATATGTTTCGTATCGCGAACAACTTCCAGCAGCTTAACCACTTCTTCTTTGGCTTCTACTTTATGTTTTGGATTACGAACGTTGTCGTCCATATCGGCTCCTTCGCCTGTTTCGCTGTCAAATTCTTCACCGAAATAATGAAGAAGGAATTTTCTACGCGACATTGAAGTTTCGGCGTAAGCCACAACTTCCTGTAAAAGTGCAAAACCAATCTCTTGTTCAGCAACTGGTTTTCCAGACATAAATTTTTCTAGCTTTTCTACATCTTTATACGAGTAATAAGCCAAACAATGTCCTTCTCCGCCATCACGTCCTGCACGACCCGTTTCCTGATAGTAACTTTCTAATGATTTTGGAATGTCGTGGTGAATTACAAAACGAACATCTGGTTTATCAATTCCCATTCCGAATGCGATTGTTGCTACAACGACATCGACATCTTCCATTAAGAACATATCCTGATGTTTAGCCCGCGTTTTTGCATCCAAACCTGCGTGATAAGGAACAGCACTGATTCCGTTCACTTGTAAAACTTCGGCAATCGATTCTACTTTTTTACGGCTTAAGCAGTAAATAATTCCAGATTTGCCTTTATGCTGTTTGATAAATCGAATAATATCCGATTCGATATTTTTTGTTTTTGTGCGAACTTCATAATATAAGTTCGGTCTGTTGAAAGACGCTTTAAAAGTATTAGCGTCTACCATATCAAGGTTTTTCAGAATATCTTCCTGAACCTTTGGTGTTGCAGTTGCAGTAAGTCCAATAATAGGCACTTTCCCCAGCTGCTTAATTATATTTCTCAGATTTCTGTACTCTGGCCTAAAGTCATGTCCCCATTCTGAGATACAGTGTGCTTCATCGATAGCAACAAAAGAAATAGGTACGCTTTGTAAAAAGGCTACATATTCTTCTTTTGTTAATGATTCGGGGGCGACATACAAAAGTTTGGTCAATCCAGACGTAATATCTTTTTTGACTTGAGCAATTTCTGTTTTAGTTAGGGACGAATTTAATACATGTGCAATTCCATTCTCAGACGAAAGACTTCGAATTGCGTCAACCTGATTTTTCATCAAAGCAATTAAAGGAGAAACAACAATTGCTGTTCCTTCTTGAATTAAAGCTGGCAGTTGATAGCAAAGAGACTTTCCACCACCAGTCGGCATTATTACGAACGTATTCTTTCTGTCTAGGATACTCGTAATGACTTGCTCTTGCAAGCCTTTAAATTGGCTAAAGCCGAAATACTTCTTTAATTCTTTATGTATTTCAATTTCATTTGAATTCATTCTCTATATTAATGGTATTTTGTATAAATTTGCAACACATAAAGATACAACTTTCTTTTATACATACAAATTTTAAATATTCTGTTTTGATCACAAAAGAAAATATATTGGCGATTGCCAAGAAAACAATACTCTCTGAAAGTGAAGCAATTACAAAACTAATTGATTTTTTGGACGAAAATTTTTACGAAGCTGTCCAACGCATATACGAAACCAAAGGCCGTTTGATCGTGACGGGGATTGGAAAAAGCGCGATCATTGCACAAAAAATGGTGGCTACTTTTAATTCAACCGGAACTCCTTCTATGTTTTTACATGCCGCAGAAGCAATTCACGGCGATTTAGGAATGATTCAAAACGACGACGTCATTATTTGCATTTCTAAAAGCGGAAATAGTCCCGAAATCAAAGTCCTTGTTCCTTTATTAAAAAGATTTGGAAACACCTTAATTGCTATTACAGGAAACACAACTTCATTTTTAGCAAAAGGTTCAGATTTGGTTTTAAACACAACTGTTGACACAGAGGCCTGCCCTATCAATTTAGCTCCGACAAATAGCACAACAGCACAGCTTGTAATGGGTGATGCTTTAGCCGTTTGTTTAATGGAGATGCGTGATTTTAAACCAGAAGATTTTGCAGTTTATCATCCAGGAGGTGCTTTAGGAAAAAAACTATTGCTTCGCGTAAAAGATATGATAGAAAACTCACTAAAACCAGCTGTAGCTCCTGATACATCTGTCAAAAAAGTGATTTTTGAAATCTCTGAAAAAAGATTAGGAGTTACTGCAGTAATTGAAGACAATAAAATTGTTGGAATTATTACCGATGGAGACATCCGAAGAATGCTAAACGACGTAGATACTATTGCGGACTTAACTGCAAGGGATATTATGTCTAAAAATCCAAAAGTAGTTTCGTCTGAAACTATGGCTGTCGAAGCTTTAAATATTTTAGAAGACTACTCTATTACACAGCTAATTGTTTCTGACGAAGGAACGTACAAAGGCGTTTTACATTTACATGACATTTTAAAAGAAGGAATCGTATAATGGCAAAAAAAAATCTTGGCGAAATGTCATTTTTGGATCATCTTGAAGAACTAAGATGGTTATTGGTTAGAAGTACACTTGCAACATGCATCATGGCATTTGTTACTTATTTTATTAGTGATTATTTATTTGATCAAATTATTTTAGGTCCGATAAGACCTACATTCTTTACCTATGTTTGGTTTTGCGACTTATCGCATCAGCTAGGTTTTGCTGACAGCATTTGCATCACCGAACTGAATTTTATTATTCAAAATACCGAAATGGAAGGTCAGGTTAACATCTTTGTATGGATGTGTCTTCTGGCCGGTTTCATCTTGAGTTTCCCTTATATTTTATGGGAAATCTGGAAATTTATCAGTCCAGCTCTTTATGAGAAAGAAAGAAAAAATGCAAAATTATTCATTTTTGTCTCTTCACTACTTTTCTTTTTAGGAGTATTATTTGGGTATTTTGTTGTAATTCCGATGTCGGTAAACTTCGTTGCTACTTTCTCCATAAGTGATGTGGTAAAAAACCAATTTACTCTAGAATCTTATATGGGAATGGTTAAAACGAGTATTCTTGGAAGCGCAATCTTTTTTGAACTTCCAATTGCTATTTATTTCTTAACAAAATTAGGATTAGTAACTCCTGAATTCTTAAGAAAGTATTGGAAATATGCTGTAGTCCTTATTTTGGTTATCGCAGCTATTGTTACACCTCCAGATGTAGTAAGTCAAACCATTGTAGCAATTCCGATGTTGATTATTTACGAAGTAAGTATTTTGATTTCGAAAGTTGTTTACAGAAATAAATTAAAAGAAAATGTCTGATATCATTCAAGAATTTAACGACTATCGTTCTAAAATGAACGAAAAACTGCTTGCCGACAATAATAAAATTGTAAAGCGAATTTTTAATCTTGACACTAACGCTTATGCTGAAGGCGCTCTTGATGTAAAAACAAAAGAACTTTTGGGTCTAGTAGCATCAACTGTTTTAAGATGTGATGACTGCGTAAAATACCATTTAGAAACCAGCTATAAAGAAGGCGTTTCTAAAGAAGAAATGATGGAAGCAATGGGAATCGCAACTCTAGTTGGAGGAACAATTGTGATTCCTCATTTAAGAAGAGCTTATGAATTCTGGGAAGCTCTTGAAGAAAGTGGCAATTAGATAATCTGATAATTAGTCAATTAGATAATTTTATACGATATGTTAATTATTTTAATTGATTAGTTTATTTTATTTTATTTTGCCAACAGAGATAATAATTATCTCATTATCAAATTGACACATTATCTAATTAAAAAAAATGAAGCTAAGAGCCGATAATTTAATCAAAACCTATAAAGGACGTAGTGTTGTAAAAGGGATTTCTGTTGAAGTAAATCAAGGAGAAATCGTAGGGCTTTTGGGTCCGAATGGAGCTGGAAAAACAACGTCTTTTTACATGATTGTGGGATTGGTAAAACCAAATCAAGGAAACATCTATCTTGACGATTTGAACATTACTGATTACCCAATGTACAAACGTGCACAGCAAGGAATTGGTTATTTGGCACAAGAAGCTTCCGTATTTAGAAAATTAAGCATTGAAGATAATATCTTGAGCGTTTTACAATTGACTAAACTTTCTAAAGAAGAACAGATTGCTAAAATGGAAAGTTTAATCGAAGAATTCAGTTTAGAACACATTCGCACCAACCGAGGCGATTTACTTTCTGGAGGTGAGCGTCGTCGTACAGAGATTGCCCGTGCATTGGCAACCGATCCTAAATTTATTTTATTGGATGAGCCTTTTGCAGGAGTTGACCCAGTTGCAGTTGAAGATATTCAGCGAATTGTGGCGCAATTGAAAAATAAAAACATTGGAATCTTAATTACCGATCACAACGTTCAGGAAACATTAGCGATTACCGACAAAACATACTTAATGTTTGAAGGAGGAATTCTTAAGGCAGGAGTTCCAGAAGAATTGGTAGAAGATGAAATGGTTCGCCGCGTTTATCTTGGACAAAACTTCGAGCTTCGTAAAAAGAAATTAGAGTTTTAAGAAAGTTATAAATGAATGGTAAAAAGTGAAATGTAAATAGCTTTTTACCATTTTTTTTAATCTAAGCTTCTTAAAAAAGTTACGGATGAAATCAGAAAAACCAACTCAGGAAGATTACGATAATTGGCATAAAGATCCAAAGAATTGGTATTTCTTCAACACCTGTTATTATAATCCGAAAGACAAAAGATTGCTTCCTCCCAAAAAGATTCAATGGATGGGTTATACTATAAATTTTGCCAATCCATATTCTGTAATGCTTCTATTACCTTTTATAATAATTGTTATTTTAGTTTTATTGAAATAAATTTAAAAAAGTATTCAGTGGTCAGTTTTGGGCTGAGACTAAAAAACTTTTTTTTTGATAAAATACTGAAAACTAAAAATCTAAAAACTGATCACTATTACTCAACCGTAATAAAATGCAATTGTTCTAAATCGCCATTGTAGATATTAACATCAACTCGGTGTTTGATTCCTGGCAGAGAAGCTTTTTCTGTAAACTGCCAAAACAGCCAATCATCTTCGATTTTCTCTCTGTAGAAATTATAATTGGCAATCCAGAAAAGATATTCGCTAAACTCTTCTTTTAAAAAATCAGAATAATATCGTTCACCTGAATAAATTATTGGACGAACCTGATAGTGTTTTTCGACTTTATTCAACCAACGTTTCAGCCCTTTTTTCAAACTATCTAAAGGCTGATTTTTAGGTAATTTTTCGATATCTAAAACTGGCGGAAGATCTCCCTTTTGTAATTTTACTGTTTTGATAAAAAGATCTGCTTGTTCTATAGAATTTTCGTTAGGACGATAATAATGATATGCGCCACGCATGATTTTATTTTCTTTTGCTCCTTCCCAATTTCTTTTGAATTGTCTATCTACACGATCATTCCCTGCAGTTGCACGAATAAAAACAAATTGAACCGGGTATTTCTCATCTAAAATTTCGACTTCTTCCCAATCGACTTTTCCCTGAAATTCGGACACGTCGATTCCAATTACTTTTCCTTTATGATTTTCAAGAACACGAATATTTCTAACATCAGAAAGGTGTTTATCAACCGCATCTTCATCTAAAACCTTTTCTGTTTTAAAACCTAAATAATAAGCAAGTCCTTTGCGATAATGATAAATTATCCCAATGAATAAAAGTCCGAAAAAAATCAATAAAAGTCCTCGAAAAAGTCTGCTCAGAAAAGATCTTCCAGCTGGTTTTCTTGAATATGTTTTACGATAAGTCGTTTTTCTTGCCATTAAACAGAATTACTTTTTCAGAAATAGATTATTGATAATAGACAGTAAAACGTAGAAAACAATAATCAGCGGAATTGCGATGTAATGAAGTAATACCCCTAACAATACTGAAACAATCAAAAACACGATTTGAAGTGCATTGTCTTTTAAGCTGAATTTTTTAATTTTTAAAGAAAATAATGGAATTTCAGCATTCATAATGTAAGCGCTACCCAAAGTAACAAGTAATAAAACCCACTGATTTGTTAATAATTCAAGAATTACAAGAGACGAATCTGCATACATATCCAGAACTATTTGCAAACTAATAATAAAAATGGCATTTGCAGGAGTTGGCAAGCCAATAAACGAATCTGTCTGACGCGTGTCTATATTAAAGTTGGCTAATCTGTAGCAGGCGCCTAAAGTTATAATAAATCCTAAAAAAGGAACAATTGCTTGATTTCCTAGTTGATCACCGCCTCTAGCAAACATACTGTACATGACGTAACCTGGTACAACGCCACTTGTCACCATATCTGCTAAAGAATCCAACTGTAACCCAAGCGGACTTGAAACTTTAAATAATCTGGCAAAAAAACCATCGAAGAAATCAAAAAAGATTCCTAAGCAAACCATGTAAAAAGCCATTAAAAAATCTCCTTTAGAGACAAAAACAACTGCGACACAGCCACAGAAAAGATTGATTAATGTAATTAGATTTGGTATATGCTTTTTAATATTCATAGCTTAAAGTTTTGATAATGGAAGAGAACAAATTTAGTATAATAACTCGATGCAAAACGAGTTTTTTCGAGAGTTTTTTATTTCAAAGTATGACTTTCGGAATATTTAACTAAAGGAACTTATTAGATGAGTAAAATATTATATTTTTGATAAAAATTTAAAAACAGGCCTCGATCTGCAAAAACATATACGTTGAAGAAATATTTAGTGTTTTTATTACTTTGGAGTTGTACTTTTCAGTATGCACAAACTGTTCGAAAATATTCGAATGAATTTATGAATATTGGTGTCGATGCCGCGGCTCTTGGAATGGCAAGTGCTGTAACTGCTTCTAGCAATGATGTAAATTCTGTTTACTGGAATCCTGCAGGTTTAACGCATCTTGAAGATCATCAAATTAGCTTAATGCACGCCAGCTATTTTGCGAATATTGCGCAATACGATTACATAGGCTACGCAAGCCCCATTGACGACAGAAGTGCTTGGGGAATTTCGCTGATCCGTTTTGGAGTCGACGATATCATGGATACCACACAATTAATAGATAATCAAGGAAATATAGACTATAATAGAATTAGCCTTTTCTCTACTGCAGATTATGGTTTTACTTTTTCTTATGCTCGAAAACTGCCTGTTGACGGATTTCAATATGGTGTAAACGCAAAAGTAATTCGAAGAGTAATTGGAAAATTTGCTAATTCGTGGGGATTTGGATTTGATATTGGACTTCAGTTTGAAAGAAACGATTGGAAATTTGGTTTAATGCTTCGAGACATTACCACAACTTACAACATTTGGAATATTGATGAAGAAGAATATGCCAAAATCGCTAATGCAATTCCAGGAGAAAATAAAGAATTACCAGAAAGCACAGAAATAACACTACCAAAAGCACAATTGGGAGTTTCAAAAAGATTTGATTTTCATAACGAATGCAGTCTTGTGACTTCTGCGAATTTAAATATGCGATTCGAACAGACAAACGATATCATTTCTTCAAAACCTATAAGTATAGACCCAGCTCTAGGGTTTGAGTTTGGCTATACCGATTTGGTTTTTGTTCGAGCTGGTGCAGGAAATTTTCAGAATGTAACACAATTGGACAATACTGAAAAAGTAAACTTTCAGCCTAATATCGGTTTAGGATTTCGATATAAAGGCATACAAATTGATTATGCCTTAACTGATTTAGGAAATCAAAGCACTGCGTTGTATTCTAATATTTTTTCGCTGAAAGTAGATTTAGGTATCTTTAGATAATAATTAGAAACCAAAAAACATTAAAATTTTAAATCATGAAAACTGTCATGTCCAAAAAAGCACTTTTTATTTTATTATTCTTATCCAGTTTTATTGGTTTCAGCCAAAGTTTAGCTTTATCTAAAGACGCTAAAATTAGCATTCTGACTTGTGGACTTGGAAACGAAACGTATTCTTATTTCGGACATACAGGAATTAGAGTTTTAGATCCTGGAAACAATTTTGACGTTGTTTACAATTACGGAACTTTTGATTTTAGAACTCCAAATTTTGTTCTAAAGTTCGCAAAAGGAGATCTCCAATATTTTGCAACAGTACACTCTTATGCAGATTTTTTTAATGAATACACTTATGAAAAAAGAAGTATTTATGAGCAGGAATTACTGATTTCTCAAGATTTAAAACAAAAACTTTTCGACCAATTAAATGCAGTTTTAGCTTCTGACGAGCGTTATTATACTTACAAATTTATCGACAAAAACTGCACTTCGATGGTTGTTGATGTGGTAAATAAAACTTTAGGCGGAAATGTAATTGCTAAAACAGAAGACACAGACAAAACCTATCGCTCTATTCTGTTTCCTTACTTTGATGGTCATTTTTATGATCAGTTGGGAACAAGTATTATTTTTGGAACGAAAGTAGATCAAATGGGAACAAGAATTTTTCTTCCATTTGAATTGAAAAACAGTTTGGACAAAACTACTTTCCAAAATAAGCCTCTCGCTGCCAAAAGCAAAACGTTATTAGAATTTACAAAAGAGACTCCAAAATCTTTGTGGAATAACATCTATACGTATCTTTTTATCTTACTTTTTGTAATCTTCGCCAGAAACAAAACAGTTGATAAAATCTACTTTTTGATTTTATCTCTTATTGGAATATTCTTTGTTATTATGGGATTTTATTCTTTTCACCAAGAACTAGCAATGAATTATAATGTATTATTATTCAGTCCGCTTTTATTGCTTTTAGTATTGTTTTCTATTTTCAAAAACAAATTATGGACTTATCGCTTTTCGTTAATCAACTTTGTCCTTTTAGTGATTTACTTTTTGTTTTTGATTAACAAAGCACATTTCTTCATCACTTTACCGTTAATCGTTACAAGCGGAGTGGTTTTAGTGCGAACAGCTATTCGCAACAAAAAACCAATTCCGATTATAATCTAAAAAATATTATTGACCTCTGTAGAACAAAACCGTAGTAATGGTTTTGAAAGTGATACTCAAATCAAGAAAAACACTTCTGTGCTTTATGTAGTATAGATCGTATTGAAGTTTAATCAAACTCTCATCTATAGATTCTCCATAAGAATAATTAACCTGCGCCCATCCTGTAAGTCCAGGCTTAATTACATGGCGTGTTTCATAAAAAGGCATTACAGCCGCGATTTCTTCAACAAAAAAAGGACGCTCAGGCCTTGGACCAATTACGCCCATGTCTCCTTTTAAAACGTTAATAAATTGAGGCAGTTCATCGATTCTTGACTTTCGCATAAATTTACCAAACGGAGTAACCCTTTTATCATTATGAACAGCAAAAACAGCTCCATTGGTTTCTGAATTCTCTGTCATGGTTCTAAATTTATAAATCTTGAAAATATCACCATTTTTCCCTACTCTTTCTTGAGTATAAAAAAGACTTCCTTTATTTGCAAAGATGTTGCAAATAAAAATTATTGGTATAAAAACTAGGGAAATTAATAGTCCCAACATAGAAAACATGATTTCTATAAGCCGAACAAAAGACAAATAAAGTTTATTGCTATTACTTCTGCTAAAAGGAAAAAATCTATAAAAATCTTTTTCTATATGATGAACTGGGATTCGTTGTGTTTTACTTTCGTAAACCTGAGTATATTCTCGTATAATAGCTCCCTTTTCTAATAAATGAAGCAGTTGCTGATATAAATCTGGAGTGATGCCATCTGTATTTTGAGAAGCAATTATGATTTCTGAAACATGATGTGTCAATACAAAATGTTCTAGAGCATCCTTCTTTATTTCTTTTACGTAATGAAAATCTAGATTTTCATCTGCAATAGAATCGGAGTTTACAAAACCAATAATTTTATAATGCGGATCGACATTCTCTAATCCTAAAACTAATTCTTCAACTTCGCTTTGGTCACAAATCAAAACTACACTTTGAGAAAAACGATGAGAGGCTAGAAAGTAACAGTAAAACAAACGCCATACCAACAGCGTAATTAATATTGTAAAATAAAATATTAATATAACGAGCCTCTGTTTAGGCAATACAGGAGAAAGAATTGGTGTAAACAAATAAGCGAGAACAGTAGCAGTGACAGTAAAAATGACATTCTGCAGAATCTGAAGCTGATTGCTTGCCACTTGTAAATTATAAATTTCAAAAATTACTCCGAAAATATAAAGATAGGCAATTAGTAAAAGAATACTCAACGAGCTGTGAATATCAAATTCAAAATAATGATAGTCAAATACTGAACTTAATAGATATAACGCGGATAAAATAAAAATAGCATCAAAAGAAAGAAGCAATATCTTCCTCTCCGAAATTTCAAAATGCATTTTCTTTTTTGAGAACATCATTTGTAGGTTTTAATTGGGTTAGGGCAAAGCAAATGTATCGCAAAAAAATATAACTAATTTATTAATTTTCTGTTTCTTCAGGAATTTTCACTTGCACAAAAAGAAGCGATAATGCATATATAAATGCAGGGGCTGCTGTTCGCATTGCCGCATGATTTATTGTTAGCAACCAAAAAAAATAAAATGATAAAAAATATAAATGCTGCTTATTTTCTATATACAAAACAAAGGGAGTAACTCCAATTATTAATAGTGCAAAAATACCCATTAATCCATGTTCAGAAAAAAGTCTAGTTACTTCGTTATGTGAAGCAATTGCTACTCCAAGTTGATCTGCTCTTTTTTCTTTACTAAGTCCAGCACCAACACCAAAAATGGGATTATCTAAAAAAAGTGCAATATCAGCATCCATTATTTGCTCTCTACCTCCTAGTCTATCTTTCTTTTCTCTTCCTAGCATATCTTTATTAGCATATCTTTTCTCTATAAGACCTCTTGTTTGAAAAGAGCTATAAATCCAAATACCTATTCCTAAAGCAATTGTTAAAGTAAAAACTAAAGTAAATTTTCTTCTACCTTTTGCATTTGAAAAATAATACAATAAAAACAACAGACAAATAATCATTACTACACCAGTAATAATTCCTCCTCTAGAAAAGGTGACAATCCCTCTATAGCTTATAAAAACAAATAACCCTCCATTTATTAGCAATTCTATTTTAGTTTTTGAAAACAAAATCATTTGTGTAAAGAAAATAAACATTCCTAACCCTAATATAGTTGACACTTGATTTGGTCCAAAACCACCTGAAGTCTCAAAATTTGATTGAGTTCCTACTACAACATCCTGTATATTAGGAGTATATAGAAACAAATATACAGTTGTAGAAATAATAGGAAATCCCATAACTAATAATAGCTTTTGGAGATCATCGAGAGTAATTTTCCTTCCAAATACATATATTGAACATATTGCTAAACAAAGTGGTCCTGATAAATTAAAAAATAAAACTCTTTTAATATCTATTTGTGTATCTTGATAATTGGCAGTAATTAGAATAGAAGGAATTAGGAGTGTCAAAAAAAACAAGTAAATTAATGCACTTTTGGAGAAATTACTATATATCAAACCAATAAACATAAAACCAATAACACAAAATTTTGCGTATTCATTATTAAAATTCCCTCCCGTCATTCGAAGGAAAACCTCAGCTCCCACCAGATATGCACTAACAAAAAGCACTTCATTGTTCCTGTTTTTGTTTCTAATGATTAAAATAACGCCTATTAAAACAATTAACAAAGCATATATTTTTGAAAAAAAGGGAATAACAAAAATAATTAATGCTAATAATGCATGAAAAATGATTACGGCTAAATAACTAAGTTTTGTGTTTTTCATTGTAAAGTATTTACTTCGTAATAGCAGTTAAAGATTTTAACCATATGAGGTACTCTTTTAAAATTGATTCTTCACCAAAATTTTCATTTACATAAAAATTTAACTGGTTTCCTAATGACCTACGGATGTGTTGATTCTCAATCAATATTTGAATTGAATCTACAAATTGACTTAAATTATTAGAATCTATTATCACCCCTTCTTTAGAGGAAGGAATAACTTTTGAAATTTCACCAACATTGGTTGCTACAACAGGTAAATTAGCTAGTCCATATTCTAAAACAGCCAAAGGAAGCCCTTCTGAAAGGGAAGTTAAAACTGCTATTTCGTTTTGTTTTAACAATTGCTGGACGTTATTTACTGCTCCATAAAAAAATACATTTTCAGAAAGCCCTTTTTCTTTAACCAGTTCTAATAAATTAGCACTATAGGAATCATTAAAATCCTTTCCCACTAAATGAAATGTCCATTCTGGAAATTTTTCATGAATTTCCTTTGCTCCTTTAATCAATAACTCATGATTCTTTTGAGGGCGTAAATTTGCAACACAGATTATTCTTTTGCCGTCTATTCCTTTTAACTGAAAACTATCAAAAAAAACAGTTGGTTTGATTATAAAGTTTGGAAAATAAATAAGGTTTTTACAATTCAAATAATTCTGAGCCCATTTTTGTAGAGAATCGTTTACAGAGATAATTCCTAAAAAGAGAAAAGATGAAAATTTTAATGTCAAATTTTTTCGTAATGAAAGATTTTGCGAAATTCCATAATGGTCATGCCAGATTATTTTAATCCATGGCATTGTTATTTTTACTAAAACTGCAATAAAAAAAGAAGAACTATGCGCATGAATAAAACCAACTTTATTTCTTTTGACATAATTTCTTAATCTAAAAATTGCTCTTAAATCTATAGCAGATTTTTTTTTCAAGAATAAATATTTAACTTTTGGATCCACATGCTCTAAAAGTAAACCTTCATTTCGTGTTGATATTAATCCTGAAAACTCTATTTTATTAGCAAGTGAATTTGCATAATTTACAGCCATACGTTCTGCGCCACCAACCTCTAAAGAATCTATAATCTGTACAATTCTCATTTTATTATCAATTTTGCAATTTCATTTTCAAAAACATCTGTAGTAAAATTGCGAGACCATTCTGTAGCTAGTTGGCTTTTCTTTAAAAAGGAATTTTGATTAATTATTAAATTCTCTATCTGTTCTATATCTTTATTCAAATCCATTTCAAGTAAAACCCCGCGTTTATCGGAATCTAGCATATATGGAACACATGAAACTTTTGTAGCAATTGGAACGCACCCCCAGAACATTCCTTCTGCAATGGCTTTTGGCCATCCTTCACTTTTTGAAGGTAAAATTACAAAATGACTCTTTTGATAAGCTGCTTTCAACGTTTCTTTGTTCTGATTTCCTTTTAAAATGACATACTTCTCCAATTTATTCCTCTGAATATAATTTTCTAGAGAATCTCTTTCTACACCCTCACCATACAAATCTAATGTTACATTATGTCCATTCTTTAGCAATGCCATAATTAATTTAACAGCATATAATGTTTTTTTACCAGCCACTAAACTTCCAACAAAAACAAACTTTATTCCGTTCTTAAAATCAGCTTTGTCAAAGCTGATTTTTTCAGATTCTGAATAAGTAGCTGTAAAAAATGACTTTATATTCTTTGATTGATTTCCCCAGTCTCCATACACTAAAACCTGCATATTTCTTGTTAGAAATGTATTACTAAGTATCCATTTTTGCAAACGATAGCTCCAAGACTGTTTACTTTTAGAATCCCAATTCCCAGCATATTTAGCTGTTTTAATTTTATTTGGAAAAAGAACCTGAACAAAGCAACCAATTAGACCCATGTTTCCTGGGCATCTTAAATGAATATGATCTGCTGTTTTCATTGCCCAAAAGATCTTCCAAAAAATTAATGGTAGCTTTAATATCGTTAAAACAACTTCTCCCACACCTGTTAAATTAAAGCTTAGAGTCTTTTTAAAACTAATATTAAAATGAGTGTAGGCAAGATCTATAGCTGTTGGGTCTCCTTCCGATAAAGGAGCAACTACTATAATTTTATCTGCATATTTCAGCCAAATGTTCATTTCGCGAACATATGGGGCATAACCGAAATATTTATTATTATTTTTTAAATGCCTAACATGGCTAATTATGACAAACTTCATTTAAATCTAGAAAAACTAATCTAATTGCTTTGACTTAAAAGTCATAAAATTAGATTCATTATTAATTTTCATCTCTTTAAGGTACAAGTTGCTAAGAAATTCACTCACAATTTTTTTATTTCCCTCTCCTTTTATACTTTTTCCAATAAAAGCACTTTTGTTGTAATATTGATCTCCTCCTTCTCCCATGTCAAATCCATAAACTTCGAGCGGTTTATTTGCTTTAAAAGCCAAAATAGAAGCTATTAGCAATGTATTAAAACCAGAGTTAATACTTTTATATGTAAAATCAAATTCTTTTTGAAGAGTTGAAAAGAGCTCTGCATTAAGTGATTCGGAACTTTTACAAAAATTGAAATTTGTGATTAAAAATTCTCTTTTTAAGCGAGATCTATTAGTTATATAATTATAAACTTTTTTAAATGAAATATAGTTCGTTTGCGAATTATTGTTGAAAATCCAAAATATTGTTCCTTTCCATTTTTCAGTTCCTTTAAAAGATTTCAAATATTTAACTAGATAAAATTTATCATGCACTATATAAATGTGTGGTTTTGAGTTCACAATATTTATAGAATCGTTACAACAAAAATAAAGAGTCTCATCATCTAAATTTAATTTCGTGGCACTTGGTCCACTTGCAACAACAGCAATTTTTTTATACTGCTCGATTTGAAAGTAATCACAAATAGAAGTTAAGGAATCGTAATTATCATATTCGCTCTTTCTTTTAATAACCGAACTTGTGTAAGGTTTAACAATATGATAGAAATAAATATAATTTCTCTTTCGAAAAAGTGAGAATAAATTCATAAATATTATTTTTTTTCTTTAGGAGGATTAATTATAATTGAAAACCAACCATATATTCTTCCTAATGTTTCTGTAATAGCTTCTTTCTTTTTCTTTGTGCTAACAATATTACTTGCTCTAATTATAATTAATAGCCAAGCTATCAAATTCCATTCTATTCTAGATTTAAATCTTGGCTTTGGAAAAGCAACTCGCCAAACATACCATCCATTTCTCAGAACCATTTTTCCATATTCAAATTTATTTGGTCGTCCAGCCTCATCATGATAATGGTAGAGTTTTGCGCTTGTATTAACATATATATTTCCTAATTTAGAAAGTCTGAATGTGAAATCAGTATCTTCATAAAGACCATAACCTTCGAAATATTCTGAAAATTTAATTTTATCTAAAATTTCCTTTCTAAAAGATGAAACACCTCCAGAAAAAGATTCCGTTGGATAGATTTTGTTAGTTGGAGGAAAAAAACTCAGAGCTTTAGCATTACCTGACTCAGGCATAAATCCTGGAGGGCAATCGTCTAACAATCCCATTTTTTTTCGCAATACATACCTTTGAGAATACTTTCGTTTCCAACCATCATAATAAAAATGATTATATTGAAGAGGTTCGTTTTCTAAATTTAAACTCCACGCGGCATTATTATTTATGATATATCCTGCAGCTCCAAGTGCAGAAGGAAAAAGGTTGTAGGTATTTAATAAATTTTCAAAGTAATCAGTTTCTAAGACAATATCATCATCTAAAAAACAAACAATTTCAGAATCACTTGCAACCTTAGAAATACCAAAATTGCGTTGTCTTGTTAAGCCCCTATCTCTATCAGAAACTAAAAAATATTTTAAATTCTTAAAATTATTTTTGTCTAGAGCTTTTTTTGTTTCTTTATCTAATGATCCATCAATGATTAAAATTTCATCTGGATATTTACTTTGAATATTTACTGAGTTTAATAGCTTAACTAATGGCTCAGGACGCATATATGTACAAATAATCAGTGAAAATTTCATTTTTCAACATTTAATTTATTAGCCCAATATTGGCTTTTTGACCATTGCTTTTTGTAACTAGAATAATATAGCAATGGGTTTCTAATTTTTTGAACTTTATAATATTTAAAGAATAAAATAGTTCGATACCCCTCAATCTGTTCTTTAGTAAGATTTAAAATCTTATTTAGCATTACTGTCGGAGAAGGTTTTGGCTGAATTTTCTCATCTGCCCAAGCCAAAATATGTTTTGTTCTAAAACCACCGATTGGCGCCTTTAGATGAAGAATTTCTGGTTTTGGAGAATAGAGAATATCATGCCCTAAATTTCTTAGTTGCATTCCGAAATCACTGTCTTCTCCATAACCAAATTCAAAACTCATATTATAAGAAAGTGTTTTTATATTCTCTGCCTTTACGATACTACAGCCTGAACCAAAACTGCCCCATTGAAATTTCTGTTTTATTTTTTTATTTAAGGGGTAATCTGGTTGATAGCATCCTAAAGTAATTTGTTCGATTCCCTCTTTTTTAATTACCTGAAATGTTTCTTCCAAAAAGTCGGCTTCTATTCGAATATCATCATCTGCCATAAATACCCATTCGCTTTTCACTTCTTTCAGGGCCAAATTTCTTGCATTACATGCTCCAGTTTGCTGCGTAAAAATATGTTTAATTTGGAATGGCCAATCTTCACTCAAAATATAGTCAAGTTCTGTAATACTGTCTTGAACAGGATTTTGCTCCACAATAACAATACGCGCAGGCAAAATTGTTTGCAAGGAAAGATCTTTTAGAGTGTCATATAAATATTTTTTTCGTCCAATTGTTGGAATGATTACGTCTAAAGTTCCTTTTTCAATTGCTTTATTTTTAGATTCGGCTTTAATTTCATGGAATGTATCTATTTTCAGACCTCTTTTCTTGTAAAAAAAAGACATTAAAAAGGGAAAAATAGCCAATGTTCTTTTATAAAGAAACAGATCTAAAAAAAGTAAAAATATCCAACGTGTTTTATAATGTTGTTTTACAAATCTAAAAAGTAGGCTTCTATTCTCTTTATGCTTTGGAAAAATTTTCGAGCAGTCTTTTAATAATTTAGGGGCAGAATAACATAATAACCCTTTTGACATTCCTAATCTTGCTATTGAGTTTAAAAAATAGTCAAAATCTGCATCTACCTTTATCTGATTCTTTAAGAGCAATAAAATAGAAGAATGAATTCCTCCTACATTGCTACTCATCATCCAAGTGGGGTAACTTACTTCTTTATTTATTTTTAAAAAAGGTGACGAATCTACATATCCAATATTATTAGAAATAAAATTATTTGGAGATAAATTATAGGAAGCCATTATCTTTTCTTGATGAAAAATCTCATCAATTTTCTCAAAATTCAGATGCAATTCTAATGAGATATGACACCAAATAATTAAATCTTGCGGAAATCGCTCTGCAATTTCAATTAGATTTTTAGCAATACTTTTGTTTTCAGAGTAAACATTTTTTGTTTTTGCTCCAACTTTAACTATTTTGTTATTTTGATGATAAACAATGATCACGTTGTCTTTTTATTGGAGTTTATAATATTTTGATAAAAACTAATGTTTTCAAGAGCAAGCTTATTTATATTAAATTTTTCTTCAGCTCGTTCTCTAGCTTTTTTTCCTAGTTGTAAGACCAAAGAATCATCTTTAAATAATTGCGTAATTCTTTCAGCATACAAATTGTGATTTGAAGGATGCACAAGGTAACCGCTTTCCTTGTCTCTTATAAGTTCTTGAGACCAGCCAATATTGCTGTTTACAATTGCTTTCTGCATAGCCATAGCTTCTATTGTAACCATACCTAAAGTCTCAGCATAAGTTGGAAACACGCATACATTTGCTTTTTTTATATGCTCCTGAATCTCATTGTATGGGATTTTCCCTAGATATTCGACATTATTTAAATCCCCCTTAGCAAACAACTTTTTCATTAATTCCCAAGTTGATTTAGAGTTGGTTTTTATATCGAAAGAATCACTTCCTATTAGAAGAAGTTTTGTTTCTGGAAAAACATTTCGCACTTTGCTAAAAATTTCTGGCAGTTCTAACACACCTTTTTTTCTAATTAGAGTACCAATGTAAAGAATTGTGTGCTTTTCAAATTTTTCTGGCTCCGTATTTTCAAATTCATTAATATCTAAACCATTATGAATGGTCTGGATTTTTTTCCCTTTTATCTTAAAAAGCTTTTTTGAAACTTCTCCAGCAAAAGTTGTTGGCGATATAAATGCCTGAGTATTCTTTATAGCCAATTTTTCAAACCAAAAATTTTTAAGTTTTTGTTTTCTATTTTCTAAGTGACAGAAATAAGTATCACTTCCGTGAAAACGAATTACTAAAGGAATTTTAAAATTCATAAATGCCGTAATTCCAGTCCAATCTGCGGCTTCAATTATTTCAATATTCTCTTTTTTTATAATTTGATTACAGAATTTCTCAATATGTTTACGATACAAATACCATCCTAAAAATTTATATTTTATTTTTTTTATCCGATAAATTTTGATCCCATTGGCATCTATAATTTCTTGTACAGGCTGATTATAAATAAAAATACTAATGTTGTTTCCTGAATTATACAGTGATGTCGCCAGATTTTTAATACTTGTCCCTATTCCTGCTGTTTGTGTAATACTAGGGTGAGAGTATTCGGGAGTTAGAAATGCTATATGCATAATTATTTATTAAAAAAATCTTTTAAAATTTTTGCTGTAAATAATCTGGCTCCCTCATCTGTCATGTGTCCACAAGAAGAAAAGTATTTGTTTTCAATAACTGTATTTTCGTAATTATGAATCTCTGGATATGCTTTTTTTACTTTGTCAAAATAATTCATTCCCACAACATTCTCGCATAAGGGCGTCATAACAGCAATAAAATTGATGTTGTTCTTTTTGCATATATCTTTAATTTCCTCGTAGTATTTATTATGCTGTAGTGGATTCAGATTGGCAATATTATTTTTCATATTGCCAATTTTATGTTTTTCTAATGGGTGATATCCTAAATTTTCTAAAGAATTTGTTTTCTTGTGTATAGCTGTAAAAAATGTTTCCCTAAAACCAATTTTATTATCATATTTTAAATATCGATAAAACGGAATATAATATAATTCATTGAATTTTTTTTCATTCTTATAGCGCTCTCTTATTATTTCAGAATTATGAATGTAAGGCAAAAACAGAGCTGCAATTCCTTCAGCTTGATGATCGCTAGAAAGATTTAGATCTGCTTCCAGAATTACATTTTTGATTTCATATTTTCTTTCAATCATCAATTTCAACATTAAGGAAGCTTCAAACAAATGCCCACCACTCATTCCATAGTTGAATGTTTTTAACCCTTTGTCTTCAAACATTTGCGATACAAAATGATTATTCGCTCTTGAAGAACCCAAAATCACGACATCATACTTTTTTGCTTTAGAGTTAAAAACGGTTTCGATTTTTCCGCGGTTTCTTGACTGCATAAAAACATAAGTATATAATCCGTCCAAAATAGTTGCTAAAGAAACTGTTAAAATAAAAATTCCTAATATGTATAATAAAAACTTCTTCATTAAAATTGGAAATAAATAAATTCTTTGTAATCTGAGTAAGTTCCAAAAGCGATAATAGCGATAATAGCTAAAGCCATTTTAAGCATACTCCTTTTTCCTGAAATTGGCTCTACTTTGGTTTTATTGTTCCATTCAACCAGAACGAACAAACCAATCATTAATAATAATTCATAATTGTATCGTTCATTATCTAAATACTGAGCACTAAACTCTCCATTCGTAAATATTTTTTTTAGATATAAAAAGGCATCCGTGATTGTTTTTGCTCTAAAAAATACCCAAGCTACACAAGTCAATAAAAAAGTGGTTAAAATGCTAAATAGGATTCTAACAGAATCAAAGTTCCATTTTAAAGTAATAGAATCCATATTATTTCTATTACTATTGGACAATAATAAAGGAAGGAAATAAAGAGCATTTATAAATCCCCAAACAATGTATGTCCAGTTGGCACCATGCCAAAATCCGCTAACAATAAAAATGATAAATGTATTTCTAATTTTCATCCAAAGGCCACCTTTGCTTCCTCCTAACGGAATATATAAATAATCTCGAAACCAAGAAGAAAGCGAAATATGCCAACGGCGCCAAAACTCTGCAATATCTCTTGAAAAATAAGGGTAATTAAAATTCCTCAATAACTCTAAACCAAATAATTTAGAAACTCCCAGTGCTATGTCTGAATATCCAGAAAAATCTCCATAAATCTGAAAAGCAAAATAAACTGCTCCTAAAATCAATGAAAAAGAATTCATTGACGGATAATGATCAAAAATGGCGTTTGCATAAACGGCACAGGTATCTGCAATAACTACTTTTTTGACTAATCCCCAAACAATTTGACAAACTCCTTCTTTTGCTTTTTCAAAATTAAACTCGCGCTTTTCTTTTAACTCAGGCAATAAATGCGTCGCTCTTTCTATTGGTCCTGCTACCAAAAGAGGAAAATAACTCACGAAAAGCGAATAGTCTACAAAATTATATTCTGCTTTAATTCTTTTATAGTAAATATCAATTACATAAGATAATCCATGGAAAGTGTAGAAAGAAATTCCAACAGGTAAAATTACATTCAGTAGCATTGGACTTACCTTAAAGCCTAAAGAAGTAAACATTTCTGCAAATGAAGCCGCAAAGAAGTTATAGTATTTAAAAATTCCTAAAAATCCTAAATTCACTAAAATACTAAGCCAAAACCAAAATTTCCGTCCCTTTTCTGAGTTGCTTTTCTCAATTTGAATTCCTGTAAAATAATCTAAAAATGTAGAAAAAACCAGCAGAAACAGAAATCTCCAATCCCAGCAAGAATAAAAATAATAACTGGCAACAATCAACAAAGCATTTTGTGTGCTTTTCGTTTTATTGAAGACAAACCAATACAAGAAAAAAACGATAGGTAAAAATATGGCAAAAGCCAAAGAGTTAAAAAACATAACTTAAAATGATTTTATAATAAATTAGTCAGCAATTAATTCTATTGCTTCCCATATTCTATTTGAGGCTTTTGTAGGAGAGCTCTGGTTTATAATTTCAAACCATTGTTGAGCATGTTCAATTGTTTCATTGTTGCCTTCTAGTCCTAACCTAATTTTATCTGCAATTTCATCAACAGAATTCAACCAAATAACTGCTTTTTTACTTGGCATCGAACGAAAATGCATATAGTTATAAATTTTTGAAACCGACCATTTTTCACTAACTCTATTCGGGACATCATAATTTATGTAAGCACATGGTTTTTTAAAACACGCATAATCAAACACCATTGAAGAACCGAGGTTAACCACCATCTCTGTATGAAAAATTGTACTCGCATGTAATTTAACATCTTCTTTCGTTGGTAAGATAGTATTCCATTGTTCACCTATTTTTTCCCAAATGGGACTAATTGGAACTATTAGATCTTTATTTCTGGCCAAAACCTCATCAAATCTGTTTGAAAAATCTACAGGACAGCGTCTGAATATTAATCCAAGTGATTTATTATCTTGTTCATTTATCTTTCTTACTGCATCTGCTACATCAGATAGGTATTGCGGATCATCTGGACAAGTTGTGATATCATCTCCTGAATAACAGATATATTTTTTGTTTAAATCTAATTTATAATGATTGAAAAACTGGACCTTATCAATAAGATTTTTTTCGTCAAAATGACTTTCAAATTGAGGTGTTCCTACAACAAAAATCTGTTTTTCCTTTATATCTGGATAGTATTTAAGGAGTTCTGATTTCATGTGTTCACTCCAAACAAAATAGTAATCAGTTTCAACCACCATTGTTGCTTTAGGCAAATTATCCCAAGAAAAGATAAATGTTCCTGTTGGGATTTTTAGTTCTTTTGCCGCTAATAATGGAGCAATAGCCAATACTGGTCTTTGATTTGTACAGAAAACAAAGTTTGGTCGTTCTCTTTCGAGTGTCTGCAGACATTGTTTATAGAAATCGGTTTTCTTTTCTATACTTTTTATTTTTGATTTAACTTTTATTAATCCTCTGTCTGAGTTGTATAATGAAATCAAAAATCTGGCAAAATAACTTTTAAAAGCCCCTTTTACACTTTTATAGGCAAAAGGAAATCGATATGTGTCATAAACTTTATCGTTCTCTCTTCTTATATTGAGATTTAGCTCTATATGTTTCCTAGCGTTTTTATAACTATCAGTTAAAGGGCTTGATTTAGCATTATTTATTTTAATCTCCTTAAAACCTAAACTAAGTAAATCAAATGGAGTATTATTCCAGTATGTTATATCAAATTTCTTTTCTAATCCTGTTTTATAAAAATTAGAGAAAGCAAAATTTCGGAGTCCAACTCCGTCTGGAAGAAGAATAAAAATCTTTTTAGGCATTAACTGTCTCTGAATTGTTTTTGGTGATTAAGTTGCCAAATATCCGATTTCTGAAGACAATTAAGAAATAATTCTGCACTATTTCCTTGTCCAAAATCATTATCAGATTTTTGTACTATATGAGAGTCTATAACAGAAAGAGCTGCTTCGATTTCTTTTTCACAATAATCAATATTTATTATATCGGCATGTACAGCTCTGTTTTGTTGTCTAGTACCAATATTGATAATCGGAATACCATAATAAGGCGCTTCGCGAATACCGGCACTACTATTTCCAATGATGAATTTGCTGTTTTTTAAAAGAGTTAAAAAATATTCAAACCGAAGCGAAGGAAAAATTTTAAATCTTTCATTATTTTTTAACTTTTCATAGCTATCCAAAATAAATTGACTTCCTAAATCATTGTTCGGATAAATAACTACATAATTGTGATTATCGTTAAGCAATGCAGAAACAAAATTTTCTGCATATTGTTTCATTGCATTTACTTCTGTTGTAACCGGATGAAACATTACAATTGAAAAATCAGCATATGGAATATTATAATAATCTTTTACTGTAGCCAAATCTGGCAGTTGTTCAGAAAACATAATATCAATATCCGGAGAACCAATTGTAAACACTGATTCTTTTATCTCACCCATTTGAATAAGTCTTTTTTCAGCTTCAGCATTAGATGCAAAATGTATATGACTTAGTTTGCTTACACTATGTCTTATCAGTTCATCTACAGTTCCTGAAACTTCACCTCCTTCAATATGCGCTACGAGAATATTATTAAGAGAACCAACTATTGCACCAGCCAGAGTTTCTACACGGTCTCCGTGAACGACGATCATGTCTGGTTTTATTGTATTACAATAACTTGAAAATCCTTGGATCGTTTTTGCAAGAGTGAGATCCATTGTGGTTTCATGAGTATGATTCACAAAAGTATGGATGTTTTTAAAATTGCATCGTTCAATTTCAATTAAGGTATAGCCATATTCTTTCTGTAAATGCATACCAGTCACAAAAACAAAAATCTCAAATTCTTTCTGTTTTTCGAGAATTGCAATTAATGATTTTATCTTCCCAAAATCGGCTCTTGTACCTGTTAAAAAGAGGATTTTTCTCATTTAACAATATAAGAAATAGCGTGAGAAAAAGGAAGTTTCTTAATTTCAGCATTGTTTTGAAAAAAATCGTCTACTGCTTTATTTGTTCCTGCAAAAGCTCCATAATCATCCAATATGATTATTCCTCCTGTAGTAACTCTTTGATAAAGCTTTTCCAGAATATGTTTTGTCGGCTCATATAAATCAACATCAATATGTAAAAGTGAAATTTTAAGATGTGGATTTTTCTCCAAATATTCATCTAATGTCACTAAAATATCGCCTTTAATAATATCTACATTTTTATGCAAACCCTGCTTTTGTAGGAGTTCGTTAATTTCTTCCAGTGATATACTTTTTCCTCCATTTGTTTCCTGAACAAATGCATCTCGTTTTTCTTTGTCTTCTTCAAAATTTGCTTCTGGAAAATCACCAAAAATATCAAATCCGATTACTTTTCGACTATTCGTCTGCTCAAGTAAATCACGAAATTTTATCCATCGGAAAAAAGAATTTCCTTTGAAAATACCAAACTCTACTATTTCTCCACGAACATTGGAAGTTTGCTTAAAAAATTCTAAATGAGTGATAAACTTACTAAATCTTGACGGATCTGCTGTAGCATAAAATCCGTTTTCGTATGCAAATTTTTTATCTAAATCGTATAATTTATCCATTAGTTTAAATCGTTATAATCTAATTGTTCATCGTTTTCAATATCTCTTGTAGCAGTTTTTCCCAAGATATCATTAAAATTTTCAGCTAAAATTTTTCCAGTACCAGGGCGTTTCACCCAAATATTATCTTTGGTAAAGATTTCTCCTTTTTTAATTGATGCTATCGAACAAACTGTTGCAAAAGCAAAATCAATTGTGACTTGTTCTTCATCTGCCGGTTTTTTTGATCCTCCACGCATTTGAGCCATTTCTGCGCTTGAAATAATTAATTCACGACAGGCACTTTCATCCATACTGCATATAATATCCGGACCTGTACGCTGCATATGATCTGTAAAATGTCTTTCTAAAATACTGGCACCTAAAGCTACGGCTCCTAAACAAGCATTATTATTTAAAGTGTGATCACTTAATCCAAAAACTTTGTTTGGAAAAGCCTGATTCAATTCGACCATCGCACCAAAACGAACTAAGTGAATTGGTGTTGGATATAAATTTGTAGTATGCAATAAAGCAACTGGAACATTATATTTATCAAATACCGCTACTGCTTTTTGAATACTTTCAATCGTATTCATTCCTGTACTCAAAATAACAGGTTTTCCAAAAGAAGCAATATGCTCTAAAAGCGGATAATTATTACATTCCCCAGATCCTATTTTGTAAGCAGGAATATCAAACTTTTTTAACCTTTCAGCTGCCGCACGAGAAAATGGCGTTGAAATAAAAATCATGCCTTTGCTTTCTACATAATTTTTAAGTTCTAATTCATCTGCTTCGTTAAGCGAACAGCGTTCCATAATTTCATATATTGAAACATCTGCATTTCCTGGAATAACTTTTTTGGCAGCACCAGTCATTTCATCTTCAACAATATGCGTTTGATGTTTTACAACTTCTATACCTGCTCTATAAGCAGCATCTACCATTTCTTTTGCAACTTGAAGAGATCCTTCGTGATTAATTCCTATTTCGGCAATCACTAATGGCGGGTAATCTAGGCCAATTTTGCGGCCTGCTATTTCTATGTATGGATTCATTATGTTTTAAATTCTATTAACTGTTTAATTTCTAAATGAGTATTTATCTTTCTTTAAGATGAAAGGTTTTTCTAAGAATTTGTATGATGCAATTGAAATTAGGATAGTTACTACAAATGTAAAAATGTACAAGACAGTATTATTAAAACTACTATACTTTAGTAAACAATTAATGCAAAATGCAATTACCATTTGATGATACATGTATAAACCATATGAAATTTCTCCCATCTTGAAAAAGAATTTATTTTCAAGTATATTATGAAGTGTTTTATTATGAACCAAATTTAATATAATAACGATAAAACAAATTGCAACAAATGAAGATTTAAAATATATGATATCTGAATGAAATACAACTACAAAAATTAAAGTAATAAGTGATATACCAAAAGAAAAATTATTTACTATTTTAGAGAGAATATTACTTCTTTTATAAAGAAAACATGCCCCTAGTGCTCCAAAAGCAAGTGAATCTAGTTGAATTAACCTAATGTAGGCTTGAAATATATTTGAATATTTGATCTCTGGCAGAATATTGCTTTTTAATAAAATAAGGAGAATATTATAAAGTACAATTATCACAATAAACAACTTCTCCAATTCTTTTGTCTTGTTTATGACTAACGGCCATATTAGATAAAATTGTTCTTCTGTTCCAATTGACCATGTTTGAGTCGCAAAAGGAACCAATTTTATTGAAATTAGAATGTTCGTTAGAAAAAAAAGAAATAAAACAATGACTTTTATAAATTCTGAATTATAGTCAAACTTTAAAGTCATATTAGGAATATTAAACATCTCTATATGAGGCAGTATAAAAACAGAAAGAATCACAATTAGAAAATAGAGAGGCCAAATTCTTAATATTCTTCTTAAATAAAAAAACTTAAGATTAACTTGACCGTTTTTATTTTTCTCTTCTAAAAGTAAAAAAGTTATTAAAAACCCACTCAAAACAAAAAATAAAGATACTCCTAATACTCCTAATTGTTTCAGATTACTAAATTCATTTTCAATTCCGAAATAAGACTTGCCTAACTCTATATGGCTAATTATTACCATAGCCGCGGCTATAAATCGAACGCCATTCAAATTAGAAAAAAAATTATTGTTTTTTGTCATTTAATAAATATAAATATTGTGCATAATCAAAATCTTCTTGCGTATCAATATCAAGACTCGCAAAAATATGATTTATCTCAAATGGGCAAGCATCTTTTGATATAATTATATCACTTAAAATTTTTTCAGATTTTGTAATATAAAGTAAACCATTTTCAAAGAAAAGAGGCTCAAGCTCTTGGCTTCTTTGTCCTATTTCATAATTAAATGGCACGAACTTACCATCGGTTATTTTTCCAAATTTTTGATGATTTCGAGAAACTGTAAATAAGCTATCGTGATTTCCTTTTAAATAAAAATAAAACCCATCTTTAAGTAAGTTTTCTGGACGCAACGGATTTGTAGGTTGCAATAAAATCACATTGTCGACATCATACTCGATTGATTCTAACACATGTTTTAATGCTGTCACTGTTGGTTCCAAATCTCCTGATAATGATTCTGGGCGATCGATTACTTTTGCACCATATTCTAAAGCAATTTTCTTGATTTTATCATCGTTTGTCGAAACATAAATTTCATCAATTATTGCGTTATTTTGTTTTGCATACAAAATTGAATGAGCCAAAAGAGGAATTTCACCAAGTAATTTGGTGTTTTTTTCTGGCAATCGTTTAGAGCCTCCTCTCGCAGGAATTATTGCAATAGTTTTCATTAACTAAAATTCAATTTTGCGTTTTCAATAATGGTATTCATTCCTTCATTCCAGCTTTTTGTAGAGTATAAATTTTCAGGAATCAAAATATTGTGAGTTTCTTTTTCATCCAGAAATAATTCAATAGCCTTTACCCAATCTTCAATAAAGTTGGGGTTTTCAATCAGTTTACCTAGTTTTCCGTATTGTAAAACTTCTGGAACTCCTCCATTTGCAGAAGCAATGCAATAACAGCCACAATGTAGCGCTTCAATTAAACTCAATCCGAAACCTTCATGCCAAAGTGTTGGAAACAAATAACAATCTGCCATTTGATAATACTTTGGTAAATCATTATTGGGTATTCTTCCTAAAAAAGACACGCCCTCTAATTTTATATCCCGATTTGCGCCGATTACTAAAAGAATGGCGTCATTCTCGATCGCTTTAATTCTTTTCCAGACGTTTAAAATAAAATCTAATCCTTTTTTAGGACGATCCTGAGAACACCAGATAAATACTTTTTTGTTTGTAATGCCTAGCTGTTTCTTTATATTTTCTTTTTCTTCTAAAGTAACTTTATGAAATTTAGAAGTGTCAATTCCATTATGTAAAACTGAAAACTTTGTTGGTAGAATTGTATAATATTCTTTATGCGCTTTGTAGGAGTCATTAGTCAATAAAACCATTTCATCTATGCCCTCAAAAAACCATCTACCGTAAAAATTTTCATGAAAAGGAGAAAAACCATGATAAAAAAACTGAAGATAGCACTTCTCTCTTTTCTTTTGTTTTTCTAAAAACTCAATTAATGGTTTTACAATTCCGAAATTATCGATGATTTGAATTATAAATTTTTCGTCTTTTTCAAGAATCTTTTTAAGTACATTAAAAAAGCTGATATACTTATTTTTTAAAACTTTCTTTTGAAATTTTAACCAATTAGTATTCATAACAATTCCATATTCTATTTGAGGATAAGTCATTTCTGGCTTCCCGCAAATTATATAATCCACTTTATGATCATCACTTAAATAGTTATGATATAGTGTCGTCCAACTTCCTATACCTGAATACGGTAAAGGTATTTGCGAGATTAGAATAACTTTAGACATTTAGTGGGATTTGAGTAATTATAAATCTTTTACTTTTTGATTCTGAAATTAATGCTTTTTAAATCACCACTTATTTCATAAGAATAAGGAAAAACATGATAGAAGGAAATGATATGAAGCAACAATTTATCGTTAATTTCTTTTAAAGAATAGTATTTAGGAACTGTTTTACCTACTATTTTTTTTACTTTATATTTTAAGGTACTTTGAAATGGGTCTTCTACAAATTGAATTGACAAGATTCTTTTTTCATATCTAGGTAATTCTACAAATAAAAAATGATTAACCACTTCTATCTTATTAGTCAGAATTATTGAAGAGTCATAGTTTTCTAATTCATAATAATCTTTTTCTGAAATAGGCATCCCCCAATTTTCACTATTAACTTTAATCACTTCATTATTTCGGCTGTCAATTAAATGCTGTTGGTTTAATTTGACAACTCCTTTCAGTTGAAGTTCTTTTGTTAAAGTATTTCTTTCACTTTTTCGATAACTTTCATGCCATTGATGTAAAAGCATGATCTCCTTATCATAAAAAACACTTTCAATTCCAGCTCTTATTAATCTGCAATGAATATCATTGTCTTCTGCTCCCCAAAAATGCAAAAACTCATCAAAGGCTTGAACATCATTTATCTCTTTCATTGGAAACATTGATAATCCTTGAGCTCCAACCCCACTAGAAAATGAAATTTGGTAATCTAAAAAATCCTTAGTAAGATCTGTCTCTTCTTCACTTAGAAAACCTACCTTAAAATAATAAGCTTTTTTAGGATTCTGCAATTTGAAAAGAATATCTATAAAATCATTTCTAAAAATAAGATCGATATCCGCAATAAATACAAAAGGAGTCTGAATCAATTTTAAACCTACATTTATTGCTTTAGAACGAGACCAAGGCTGTTTACTATTGTAACTATAAAAGTATTCTGTAAAACTATATGAATCAACTAAACTACGAACCTGATTTGAAAATTGAATTTTAGATCCGTAATCAACAAACAACACCTTAAAGTTTTGATTTGTTTGATTTTTCAAAGAGTCTAATGATTTTTTAATTCTAATAAGGTCTCTGTCTCGATAAGGAAAAATTATGGTTATCATTTTTTGATACTTTTTTTGATAATTCCCAAAAGTCTTTTCTTCCAATTGAAAAATCTTTTCTTAAAAACAATCACATTTGTCATGTTTAGAGATGCGGCTTGGATCTGAAATTCATTTAAAAAAGAATCTATCCTTATTGTTTGATCCTCATAAACTTGATAAGCTCGAGCATACCAACTATGAAAAGCAATTTTGTTTCCATTCACATCAAGAATTATGTTTCCAGTCTGATCATCTTTAACTGGATTTATAGTATCGAGATATAGAATTTTAAAATTATTTAGAAGAGCCCAAAAATAAAAGCAATAATATGGTTCTTTAAGACTTCGTATGTCGTAATTATATTTTAAAAAAGAATAATCCTTATTATTATAAATTTCAGGAATAAATTTTTGATGTCCTTTAACCAAATCAAAATTATACTCTTTAGCCAATTTTTTTAAATTTATTATGGAGAAAAAAGTATTAATCGCTTCAGGATTATGAAATCTATGTTTAATTACTCCTCCGTCCCTAACGCCACATATCTGATAATCATTTTTATCCATATGATCAATTAAATCAAAAACAATATTTGAATCGTAAAAGAACACATCTTCATCTACCATTATAATCCATTCGTATTTTTTATTTTTAAGTTTTTGAAACATAAAATCAATACTGTTTAGACCATACAATCCAGTAGTACCATCAATAACTATCTTATCAATGTTTTCCGGAAAAATTGTTGCCGTTTTTTTATACAATTCAAAATTTGCAACAGTAGTAAGAATAGCAATCTTCTTTTTATCAATCATATTAAATAATTTTCAGCATCTTTCGATGGCAATCCTTTGAAGATTAAGAAGTATTTCATTATTTTTTTATTTAAAATAAATTTGCCAAATACTTTACTTTTAAAAATGTAAAACCATTTTGAGCTAGTCTTTATTGATTTCAATTTAAAATCAATTTCTGTGTTATCTTTTTCTGATTTCGATATTTCATCATACATCCATTGCTCTACCACATTACCCATATGATAAGCATAATTATCTTCTGTAGATAACCGCCAAAAACCTTTTTTTACCACCGGAATATCAAGGATTTTACTTTCGCTGTTTCCTCCCAATTTATAATTAGAATATTTTATTTCTAAGGCACTAAAAATCTCACCTCTGTATGTTCCTACAAAATGCCCCGCTCCAATAACAGCTTTTTCGTTGTTACTTGAAATTGTGAAATAATTTTCTAAATGATTCTTATTGTAAAAATCAGGATTTCCAACACTAACTGCAAAGTTTTTTAAAGCCGAAGGATTTTTAACTTTTGAAAAAGCCAGTTTTTTTGAAAAAAAATTATCCCAATATATATTAGAAGTATAAGTCCTTAATGATCGCGATGATGGTACTGGACAAACTACTCCAGCTTTAGGAAAATTTTCAAAAATAGAATATGTGGCTTTTTGCCAGCCATTTAGAAATAATACGTCTGAATCTGTAATTGTAATTAATGGGAAATTATGCCCAACTATACCTTTTAAAATAGCATTTAGTTTTCCAATGTTTGTTGTTTCTAAAATTTCATGGATTTTTTTCTCAAAATACAGTTCCTGCAGATAATTCTTCACCTCGTCGCAACTTCCATTATTGACAACAGTTATAAAAGTATTTTTATGAATTGTAAGAAATAATGACTCTAAACATAGCTTAAGAATAACCAGACTATTTTTAAAATAATCATTTTGGTTTGGAATATAAACTGGAATAATAATTTGATGAGAATATGTCAAACTAGTCGTTACCTGATCTTTGTTCGGATTAAAACCTAATCTCATTTCATTAAAGTTTTATACATTTCTATAACTTTCAATTTTATCTCAAAATTATCCATCTTTCGGTCGCTATTTTTTGGGTTCTTTAATGATGCTTTTCGAGTAAATTTAAAATCTGAAATTGCTTTTAGAATTTCTCTTCAATCTCTATATATTTTTCTGTAGTATATACTGATATAATGAAGCTAAAAAGATGGATATAAAATCGTGATCTTTTTTCATTTTCTCTTAAAAGTATAAAACAAAATCAATCTCGTAAATTTCACAAAACCGATGATAGAAAAGTTTTTTAGATATAACCATGAAATTTTAAAAAAAAATGAAATTCGTTTTTTATCATTTATATAGCACTTTGAGATTTCCCAAAACAATTCTTTTTTCTGCATCTCTGAAAAAAAGCTTCTCTTATTTGACAAAAGATAATAGTAAAAATCAAATTTAGACTTATTTTTTTTCTTTGAATAAAGGATGTTTCCAGATATGCTTACAGAAGAAACTCTAATTTTAATTACTGCTTCGTTAATTGTCAAAACAGTACCAAAATCTGAAAATTCCAAAACCCCCAAGACATCAGAATACCAACCTAATTGAAAATCAACAAATCCAATTTTTAGGACTTTTTGCTTCAAAAAAATATATTCACTTAAAGAACTTCTTTTCTTTCTAAATAAAAAATCTAAAGATTTCTCTTTTTCTGGGTGATAATAAATTTCTGAATTAACTTTACTTTTCTCATTAAGAACTTGCGTTGCATATCTGACTACTTTAATTTCCTTACTTTTTATTTCAGGTAAATTTTTATAAAATTGCTCAACTGTATTTTCTCCCAAAACATCATCATCCCCTAAAATCATGATCCATTCCTCTTTCCCAGTTAAGGCAATGCAACGATCCCATTGTTTAGTAAGTGAACTTCCACCAAGATTATTCTCAAAACGATGGTAGATAAAATTAAACTTATCTTTATACTTTTCTAATAAAGTAATAGGTCTTTCTGGACTAGCATCATCGCCAATATACACTTTGAATCTTTGATCTGTCTGATTTTTCAACGACTCTAATGTCTGCTCAAAAAAAGTCAATTTATAATATGGGATAATTATGGCAAGCATATAAAAATTTTAGCCCTTCAATAATTTGTTCACAGATTGGTCCATTTTTACAGAATCAGATCGCAATTTATTTCGCCCAGCTTTACCTTCAATGTATAAATTAGGGAGATGATGAATTAAATTGTCCTGAAATTCTGAAATACAGATCATTTTTTTCATGCCCCCAAACAAATAAACATCTGTATTAACTTTACATTTAACGCTATATTTATTTTCTCGTGGCAATTTAAAACCAAATTTCTTTCTTATTTTTTTAATTATTCGGTAAGTAATTGTTTGCTCATTTACCAACTCTAAGAAATTAATTTTTTTGCCAACACGCAACAACTGTTTTTGTGTCAAAATAAATGACGCCTGATGTACATTATTAAAATGAGCAAATTTTTTCCCTCTGTACGATTCTACTGACTTATAATTCCAATCAAAATCTGCATGAAGCCCGGGATAGTATTTACCGGTTAGATCTTCTTCGTATTGTATTAATCCTGAAATTCTATTTTTAGGAAGTATCGTAGAATATTCAATATGTTTTTCAATATGTTCTTCTAAAAATAAATGGTCATTTTCTCCATAAATAAATAGATCATAATCATTTCTATTATCCCATATTACTTTTCTACACGTTAATGGCAACAGTTGATAATCTGGTAAAGTCAAGACATTAACTAAATTAATTCCTTCAATATTTAATTCGATATTTGAATTTACAATAATTGTAACATCAAATTTTTTGAACGTTTTTAACTCTTGAATAACTTTTTTCAAAAAGATAAGTTGTTCATCACCGTAGTTTACTAATACGACTAAAAGTTTTAATAAATTATTGTTCATTATTTAATCTTTATAAGTAAGAAAGGAATAATTATCTTCACGCGTTGTAATCTGAATTCTTTTTATTAAATGATAATTCTTTATCATTTTCTTTAAATACTGATAGTTATAAAAAGCATCTCTTTTTTTAAGTTTTATTATTGAAATAATACTTTTCTTAATAGTTTGAATTATCATTTTCTTAGCTGAACATACTCTATTCGGGTTGAGAAGATCAAGATCTTTTAAATTGATAAAAGTCTTTAGATCAAATTTCCTGTTCGGTACATTTCTATCATGATATGCGATTGCTTTTGGAACAACTCCAACATTCCTTTTTTTGAAATTACATCTATTTACATAGTCATTATCTTCTGCATAATGAAAAAAATAAGGATTAAAACCCCCAACATTTTTTAAGGTTTCTTTTGACAACATCCATATTGCTGCATTAACAAAATTGACATCGTAAATATTCTTCACTACTTTATTTAAGAAAAGGTCAGAAAAGAAATCTGGGCAATTATTTGGTGAGATATAGAATTGAAAATATAAATCTATTTTATCCCCTTTTCCATTTAAATGAATCGGACTTAGAATTCCATATTCTGGATTAAGTATCATTTCTTGAAGTAATAAACTAATTGTATCTTTTTCTAAGTAAGCGTCTTGATTTAATAAAACAAAATATTCGCCATTATTTTTAAGAGCAATGTCTAATCCAATATTATTAGCTTGTCCGAAACCTAAATTTTGATCTTGTTCAAATAATAAAACATCTTTAAAATTTGACTTAATAAATTCAACTGTTCCATCATTGCTACCATTATCAACGATAATAATTTCCACTGTAACCGAGCTGCTTAAGACACTTTTTAAACAATTCTCGATCCATTGCATTCCATTATAAGTTACAATAATGATAAATACTTTTTTTTTTATATCCATCTTTACTTACCCTATTACTTAAAAATTCTTTTAAGATATTTTATCGGCAACAAAACTAAATGACCAATTTTATAAGTATTACTACCCCTAAATTCTGCCATTAATTCATTTTTAACAAAATATCCTCCATCAAAAATAGATAAGTCATGTTTTTCAAATTCAAAATCCGATGCAATAGATATTAAAAACATTGGCTTAACTGCTCTATTTTTAATAGAAAGATAATTTCCATAATACAACATTAAATTATTTTTCTCTATATCATTCTGAATTATTGAATTTCCATTATTATATAATTGTGTTAATAATTGCTGATGATTAAAATAATTATTAATTAAGTTTTTAAATTCATGTTTGTATAATTCTTTCACATGAAATTCATTTAGTAAATTTCGCTCTTCAGAATAATACAATTTGTCAGGAGTAGATATTATTACTATTCCATCAGGCTTTAAAACTCTTTTTATTTCAAGCATCATTTTGTCATGCTCATCATGATGTTCAATTGTTTCAAAGCTAATTACTACATCTATAGTATTATCATCTAGGGGTATTGCATTTGTGCTACCTTCTAAAAATTCAATATTTTTTTGTGTATATTTTAATTTAGCTTTAGAGATTGCTTCTTTGTCAATATCTACTCCGTACACAAATGAAGCTTCCTTGCTCATTAAAGCAGCACCATAACCTTCCCCACTGGCTATATCTAAAATAATTTTACCTTTTATATAATTATTAGTAATTGCATACCTATGCAAGTGCTCTATCGCAATCCTGTTATAAACAAATGTTTCCAATCGCTCTCCAGTCCAATTTTTCATATTTATTTCCATTTTAAAATTGGCCTAACAATTCCTGGAAAATTACCATTATAATTTCCTCTTGCTGCATTACCACCAAATTCATCAACTATATTAAATCCTACTATATCCATTTCATGAAATTCTACCACAAATGGATTATATTTCATGATCGCAAAACTACATGAATAAGTTCCTTCTGCTAAAAGATTTCCCGGAATTATTATTTTTTTCGAATAAACGCCTTTGGATAATGGTTTCTCTAGGGTTAAAGAATCTTTATCATGAGAACTTAAAATATGAACATTCTCATTATTGAATAAATTAAACCCATGGGTGAAAGTATTCCCTTCCTCCAGAATTTCGTATGTAAATTGTATTGTTATTGAATTTGTTATTGAATGGTTTAATTCTAGTTCCCCTTTTTCATTTAATACTTTTGCATTTAGTAAACGTAAAAAATTAGTTTTTGGACTTGATTCTATATTCCACTCTTTTTGGGCAAATTGCTTTTCGTCATCGAAATATTTATTAACAGCTTCTTCAACATTTCCTTCAAAAATTACTTTTCCATGTTCTAAAACAATTCCTTTTGTACAGAGACTCTTCACAGCAGCCATATTATGACTGACAAACAAAACAGTCCTTCCTTCACCTTTAGAAATATCCTGCATTTTTCCAATTGCCTTTTTTTGAAACTCAGCATCACCAACTGCCAAAACCTCATCTACTACTAAAATTTCAGGTTCTAGAAAAGCCGCAACAGCAAATGCCAAACGAACTGTCATTCCAGAACTATATCTTTTCACTGGCGTATCAATGTAGCGTTCACAGCCAGAGAACTCAATAATTTCATCAAGTTTCGACATAATTTCTTTCTTGGTCATTCCTAAAATGGCTCCGTTAAGAAATATGTTTTCTCTACCAGTCATTTCTCCATTAAACCCTGTACCAACTTCTAATAGAGAAGCTATACGCCCTCGAGATTTTATACTACCCGTTGTCGGAGCCGTTACTTTTGAAAGAATTTTTAAAAGTGTCGATTTTCCTGCTCCGTTCTTTCCAATAATGCCTAAAACTTCACCTCTTTTTACCTCAAAATTTATATCCTGTAAAGCCCAAACATAATCTGAAGTTCCTTTTGTAGAGCGATCGTTGGTATCGCCGATTTTTAAATAAGGATTCTCTTTTCCACAAATTTTATGCCACCATCGATTTAAATCATGACTTAAAGTTCCTGTTCCAACCTGTCCTAGACGATATTGTTTAGATATATTTTCGGCTTTTAATATGATGTCTTTCATTTATACAGTATCTATAAAGCTTTTTTCTGTTCTATTAAAAATTAACAATCCAATGAAGAAAACAACAATTGTAACTACCATTGTATATACTAAACCCAAAATTGATATACTTCCAATATTCAAAAGCATATAACGAGAAGTTTCTACAACATAAGCCAATGGGTTGTACTCTACAATCCAACCAAATTTTGGAAGTTTATCTTTTATCAATTCCATAGGATACATTACAGCAGATATATACATTAGTAATTGTACTCCAAAACCAACTAAATTATTTAAATCTCTATATTTTGTAACCATTGAAGAAATCATCATACCCAAACCTAATCCTAAAATTCCCATAAACGAAATCAAGATTGGAAAAAATAGTATTGATCCATTTAAGCTTAAATCTGCTCCTTGAAAATAAAAGAAAATGTAAAAGAAAATAAATATCCCAAATTGAATTCCAAATTTTATTAAGTTCGAAATCACTATTGATAAAGGGGTAATAATTCTAGGGAAATATACTTTCCCAAATATTCCTGCATTGGATTTAAAAGTATCGGAGGTCCCATTTAAGCAAGCAGTAAAATAATTCCAAACCATTATTCCGGCAAGATTGAATAAAAATGGTGGTATAGAGCCTGTTTTGATTCCAGCTACGTTATTAAAAATAATCGTAAAGGTAATAGAAGTAAATAAAGGTTGTATTAAATACCAGAGAGGACCTAGAACGGTTTGCTTATAAACTGTGATAATATCTCTTTTTACAAAGAGCATTAATAAATCTCGGTACTGCCAAATTTCTTTAAAATTAAGCGAGAAAAATTTATTCTTGGGTGTTATTTCAAACAGCCAGTCGTTTGTATTTTTAGAATCCATTTAAAGGGGGCTTAAAAATCTAATTTAAAAATTTTAACAAGATTTTTAACATTTTAAATTGTGTGTAAAAATGTCAAAAGGCGTTTTAAAAAACACCTCTTGACTATATTTGAATTTATTTTCGTTCGATCTTATTTATCTAAAACTTCAAAAGTTGAATTCATGCTTTTAAATTCTGGTACTATCTTTTTCATTTTTGAAACAATATCATCATTTTCGTAAAAATCAGCAATTCCGATCAATTCATCAACCTCATTATGAAGATTTTCGTATTCATCTTGAATTTCTTGCGCAATCATAATCTTGTTATGATGTGTTGGAAGAGTCTTAGAAGTATCATTTAATAATTCTTCGTAGAGTTTTTCTCCAGGTCTTAAGCCAACAATTTTAATTTTAATTTCTTTGTCTGGAATGAAGCCAGCCAACTTAATCATTTTTCGTGCTAAATCAATAATTCTAACTGGTTTTCCCATGTCAAAAATATAGATTTCACCACCATTCCCCATTGCTCCAGCTTCTAATACCAGTTGACATGCCTCAGGGATAGTCATAAAGTAACGAATAATATCCTGATGTGTAATTGTTACTGGTCCTCCTTCTGCTATTTGTTTAGTAAATAAGGGTACAACAGATCCATTTGAACCTAAAACGTTTCCAAAACGAGTAGTAATAAATTTTGTCCCGCCTTCAACCTTTTCTCTTTGGTTTTTTAAGAATAAAGACTGCACATATTTTTCTGCAATACGTTTACTAGCTCCCATTACATTACTTGGGTTAACAGCTTTATCTGTAGAAACCATTACAAATTTCTTAACCTGATATTTACAAGCTAAATCGGCAAGATTTTTAGTTCCTTTAATATTAGTTTGAATTGCTTGAGATGGATTTTCTTCCATCAAAGGCACATGCTTATAAGCTGCCGCATGAAAAACAACATGAGGATTATAATTTTTAAAAACTTTTTCTAAAGCTTTTTTGCTTCTTACATCAGCAATTACTGCAACAATTTTCGTATTGAAATTCATTCCCTGAGTTTCTAAGCATAAATTGTGTAACGGTGTCTCTGCATGATCCAAAACGATTACATTTTTTGGATTAAAATTCAGAACCTGCCTAACAATCTCGCTTCCAATTGAACCAGCCGCACCTGTTATTAAGATTGTTTTATCTTTTAATTGTTTCGAAATTGATTTACTATCTAAGACTATCGGTTTTCTTTCTAATAAATCTTCAATCTGTATATTTTTTACTTTCTGAGAAATTTCTTTTTGATTTTCCCAATCTGAAATTAATGGTACAGTATATACTCTGTAATTAAATTCTAAACATTGATCAACAATAATAAGTTGCTCATCTTTAGTCAAGCTTTTATCTGCAATAATAACACCTTCTGCAGCAACGGACCTCATTAATGCTGGAAGTTTTTTTCTTAAAATTAAAATTGGCAAATCTAGCATACGCTTAGATGCATTTTGATTATTTTTATCAACGAATCCAACAATTTTAAATCTAGAAGGTGTTTCAAATTTTAAAGCATTTGCAACAGAAATTGCATTTGCATCTGTACCATAAATAACTGTTCTAACAAGTTTTGTCGTAGTTTTCTCTGAAAAATACATTTCAAAAGTTTGTTTCACAATTACGCGATACAAAAATAAACCGCAAAACGATAAAACTAAATTGATAAAAAGAGCTGTATTTAAAAATGCCTTATGTCCAGTATATAACTCAAATATTAGATTTATAAATAGAAAGAAAACCAAAACTGACATTTGAGAGAAAAGCAGTTTTATTGCATCAATATATGATGAGTGTCTAATAATTCCTGAATATGTTCTAAAGAGCCAAAAGAAAAATATATTGACTGTTATTAAACTGGCTACAAAATAAAAATCATGAGAAGTTATAATGTAACCAATTGCAGTACCATCAAAAAGTAAATAAGTAAAGGAAAATGAAAAAAACAAAACCATTACATCAATAGCAACAATAATCCACCTAGGTAAATAACTCAAATTATTGATATTTGCTCTAAGGTTTCTTGGAGAAAAGGTTTTATATAACAAAGAGGCTATATTATTTGGTTTTTCTGTATTCAATTTAGCATTTTTTAAGTCAGTAAAATTTGAACTTTATACAAAAATACAAATTAAAGGTTTTAAATAATTACTTATTGGTGCAAATTAAATTTTAACACCTTTTTTCTTTTGCTTTAAAAATTCCAAAAGATAAGTTCCATAACCAGATTTAAGTAATGGCTGAGCTAATTCTTCAAGCTGAGTATCGTTAATAAATCCCTGTCTCCATGCTATTTCTTCAATACAACCAACTTTCAAACCTTGTCTTTCTTCCAGAACTTGTACAAATTGCCCAGCTTGCATTAAACTATTAAAAGTTCCTGTATCCAACCAGGCTGTTCCTCTACTTAAGATACCTACTTTTAATTTCCCTTTTTCAAGATACACTTTATTAACGTCTGTAATTTCATATTCACCACGGGCACTTGGTTTAATATTTTTAGCAATCTCAACAACTGAATTATCATAAAAATATAAACCTGGGACAGCATAGTTAGATTTTGGCTCCAAAGGCTTCTCTTCAATAGAAATAGCATTTTTATTTTCATCAAATTCAACCACTCCATACCTTTCCGGATCCGAAACATGGTAAGCAAAAACAACTCCACCTTCAGGATCAGCATTGTTTTTTAACAATTGCTGCATATTAGTACCGAAGAAAATATTATCTCCTAAAACTAAAGCTACTTTATCATTACCAATAAAATCTTCGCCAATTACAAAAGCCTGAGCAAGTCCATTCGGATTTGATTGTTCTGCATAACTAAACTTACAACCTATTGTACTCCCATTCCCTAAAAGTTTCTTAAAATGTGGTAAATCGTGAGGAGTAGATATAATTAAAATCTCATTAATTCCTGCCATCATTAATGTGGATAACGGATAATAAATCATAGGTTTATCATAAACTGGCATTAATTGCTTACTTACAGCTAATGTTAATGGATGTAATCTTGTACCAGAGCCTCCAGCTAATATAATTCCTTTCATATATTTTGATTTTAGATTTTAGATTTTAGATTTTAGATTTTAGATTTTAGATTTCTTTTTGAAATCCTGTCGTATAAATCTTCAAATCATTTTTAATTTAAGCAAACATTTTTCTTAAACTGTCTTTATAATTTGGAACTTCTAAATTATAAACTGTTTTTATCTTTTTCTTATCTAACAGTGAGTAACTTGGTCTTTTTGCAGGGGTTGGATAAGCTGATGAAGGAATTCCAACAACTTTACAGTTATAATCTCCAAGCTCTTTAATGCCTAAAGCAAATTCATGCCAGCTTATTTCGCCTTCATTCGAATAATTGTAAATTCCGGGGATCCATTTTGAGGATTCGATGATATCAATCATTGCTTTAGCCAAGTCAGCAGCGTAAGTGGGAGAACCTATTTGGTCATTAACCACATTAATTTCCTCTCTTTCCTGCATCAATCGCTGCATTGTTTTTACAAAATTATTTCCAAACTTGCTATAAACCCACGAAGTCCTAATAATAATGGATTCTGGGTTTTCTTTTAAACAATCAATTTCTCCAGCCAATTTACTTTCTCCATAAACATTTATAGGTTTAGTTTCAGCTTTTTCATCCAAAGCAATTGACGAAGTTCCATCAAATACGTAATCAGTTGAAACGTGAATTAATCTAACGTTCTTTTCTCGTGCATATTTTGCGATTAATTCTACTGCTAAATGATTTACTGTAAAAACTAAATCTTTTTCTGATTCAGCTTTATCAACTGCTGTATAAGCTCCACAATTAAATATAACATCAGGACAAATTGCCTCTAATTGGGATTGAAGCATTTCCAAGTTATCTAATGTAATTTGAGTTCTATCTGCAAATACCCAATCATATTGAGGATAAGAAGGCGCTAAAACTGAAAGTTCTGATCCTAATTGTCCTGTTGCACCAGTTACTAAAATTTTTTTCATTAAAATAAACTATTACAATTTTCAATAAAAGGAAGAATTTGATCTTTTTCTGAAACTATTGCTTCATCCAGATTCATTCCCCAATCAATGCTCAAAGACGGATCATCGTATTTAATTCCGCCCTCAGAGGCTTTATTATAAAATTGATCACATTTATACATTACTGAAGCAGTGTCACTAATAACTGAAAATCCATGCGCAAATCCTTGTGGCACTAATAACTGCTTTTTATTCTCTGCTGACAATAGAATACTAAATGCTTTTCCATAAGTAGGAGAATCTTTTCTTAAATCTACTGCAACATCAATAATTTCACCTTCTAAAACACGAACTAGTTTTGTCTGGGCAAAAGGAGGATTTTGATAATGTAAACCTCTTAAAGTCCCTTTCTTTGAAAATGACTGATTATCCTGAACAAATTCAATATTAATCCCTAAATCTTCAAATTTAGTTTTACTATAAGACTCAAAAAAATACCCTCTTTCGTCTCCAAATACTGTTGGTTCAATTATTATCAAATCTTTTATAAACGTTTCTTCGATTTTCATTTTAATTTTTTTATTCACTTAAAGAAATTTATAATAACATCTTTTATTCTACTTCTATCTTTAGCACTTAAATTTGATCCTGATGGCAAGCATAAGCCTTTTTCAAACAATTCTTCAGCAACTTTATTACCGTAATAGGAATACTTTTCAAAAACTGGCTGTAAATGCATTGGCTTCCATAATGGTCTACTCTCTATATTAGCTTCTTCAAAAGCAAGTCTCAACCTTTCTCTTTCTATCTTTGTTTCAAGTAATATTGTATTTAGCCAAAAATTAGAAAAAAAGTCACCGCTTGGATTATCGAATAGTTGTACGTTTTGAATGTCTTTAAAAATTTCTTCATAGAATAAATGATTATCTCGTCTAAGACGAATATTCAGTTCTAAAACTTTAATTTGTCCAAGACCAATTCCGGCACAGATATTACTCATTCTATAGTTATATCCTATTTCACTATGCTGATAATGTACAGCTGAATCTTTTGATTGGGTTGCATAAAAAATAGCTTTTTCTTTTATGCTTTTTGAATTCGAAATTAATGCTCCTCCACTTGAAGTGGTAATGATTTTATTACCATTAAAAGACAAAATCCCAAAAGTCCCAAAACTACCACATTTTTTTTCTTTATAAGTACTCCCAAGAGCTTCGGCACCATCTTCAATAATTGGTATGCCGTATCTATCAGCAATTGAATGAACCTCATCAATTTTATAAGGCATTCCATATAAATGTACTGCTATAATTGCTTTTGGTTTTTTTCCTTTTCTTATCCTATCTTTTATTGCAATTTCAAGATTTTTCGGACAGATATTCCAAGTATCTACTTCACTATCTACAAATATCGGGTATGCATTTTGGTACAAAATTGGATTTGCAGAAGCTACAAAAGTCATAGTTTGACAGATCACTTCATCTCCACTTTTAACACCTAATAAAATTAATGCTAAATGTATAGCAGACGTTCCCGAATTTGTCGCCGTAACAAAATTTTCATTTTTAAAAAAATTTTGGATTCTATATTCAAATTCATCAACATTTGGGCCACTAGAAGTAATCCAATTTGACTTTAATGCATTCTGAATATACTCTTGCTCAAATCCGCTTTCTTGAGATAATGACAAATAAATTCTCTTATTGTCCATTATTAATATGCCAATAATCTGACGGATAACGAACATCATCTTCATTAACATTACTTAATGATAATGTAGAAAACGATATCAATTTTGAGTTTTCTTCAAGAGACTCAACTGCATTTGCATAACCAGCTGGTATGTGAACAATTTTGCTGTCAGATTCCGAAACTAAAAAAGTCTCAATAGCCAAGTCCTTTGAAGGATTCTCCCAATTATCAATTTTTATAAAATGAATTTTAAAAGAGCCTGAAAGGCAATAAAAATTCTTTGCGTCTAATTTATGTCCTTGCCACGCACGAATTGGATTTTCTTTAGAATTACTTATAATATAAAATCTTTCAATATCTGTAAAACTAAAATCGTTTACATAAGATATACTTCCTCGATGATCTGAAAATTTTCCTCCTTGAATTATTTTAGGTTCCATGATTCAATCTTAAATTACTTTTTTTAATAAATAAAATTTTGATGAATAAAGGAATAATAAAGGCAAAATTACAATTACGAATATAATTGCATCCTGAACTTTTTGATAAAGAAAAATAACTATTAAAGAAATTCCTGTCTGGGCTAAAGCATAAAGAAGAGATACCAACCTATGTTGTATTTTATATTCATTACTAAGAACCTGATATAAATGCAATCTATGCGCTTCAAAAATATTCTGTTTAAGATAAAGTCTGTGTAGAATTGTACAAACTGTATCAACTCCATAAACTGCCAAAAATAATAACCATATAAGTGATTCTGTTTTTAGAATTAGTCCTAACACCAGATAAATTACCCAAAAAGCTATAGCAATACTTCCGACATCGCCTGCAAAACATTTTGCTTTTTTTCTATAATTAAAAAACAGAAAAACTAAGCTCGCAATCATTGCATATATTATAAAAACACCATCAGTAAAAAGCTGGATTTTTGTATTTACATACAACAGTGACCCCATTACTACTAAAGTATAAAGCCCTGTAATACCATTAATTCCATCCATGAAATTATAGGCATTAATGAGCCCTATTGCTAATACGTAACTTACTAAAACTATCCAAATTGGGACGAAAGTAAATAAGTTTAAATCAAAAAAAATTAACGTGATGGAAAGGAAATGAATTGAAATTCGGATTTTATTTGATAAACTTTGAATATCGTCCCAAAAACTGACTAAACTGACTAAAGTAATTCCTGTAAAAAAAAAGAAATTAGTTTCAATGTTTTGAGCAAAATATAACAATGCTGCAAACCAAAAAATGATTCCACCTCCTCGCAAAGTAATTTCTGTATGCGAACTTCTTTGATTTGGTTTGTCAATTATATTAAAATGATCTGCTACTTTAAAATAGAGCAACATAATAATCATTAAAATAATTCCTAAAATTGTATATTGCATTATCTAATTTATAAAACTTTTTATTGTTCTTTCAAGTCCCTCTTTAGCTGTGTATGGCATTTTATCAATTCCGACAGCATCTTTTATTTTTTGATTTGAAACCCTATAATTTTCAGTTAATTTTTGAATTTTATCAGAGTTTAAAGGTAATTTAATTACATCTCCGATTTTACCTATCCCCTTAATTAAAGCTTTAGGAATTGCTATTGAAAGTGTTTTTTTGTTCAAAACCCTTGAAACAATTTCAATAAGCTCATTTGTAGATAAAACCTCATCATCCGAAAAATTATAAACTCCTGAAGAAATCTGTTTGTTTTGGATAATTTCTTTAATTAAAAAATTAAGATTATCTATTCCTAAAAAAGATCTTTCGTTATGAAAAGCTGCTAAAGGATATGGAATTCTTTTTTTTACAAAATTGTATAAAAGATTCAAATTCCCTTTATTTCCTGGTCCGTGAATCATGCAAGGCCTTATTATAAAAACTCTTTTCCCTTCTGGAATTTGTTTCGATAAAATATATTCTTCTGCTTTTAATTTTGACTGTCCATACGGGGTTTTTGGTTTTGCCAAAACATCTTCATACAAAGTTTCCGAAACTTGATCGGCAACAGCCTTTACACTACTAAAATAAATAAAATCCTTAATTTCACTTTCTATAAAAAAGTCAAATAATTTGTGGGTTAAATAAGTATTAACCTCAAAATATTCTGAAGCATTCCTGACATTTTTAAGATCGTGGGCTTTTCCTGCTAAATGTATAATTACATCACCAGAAAGATTATTTTTCCATTTAGAATTTCTTAATGAAATAAAAGAGGTAGAAAATGGAATGGTTGAAAAATAACTAGAGAGATTCTGCGCTACAAACCCCGATTTACCAGTAATTATGACTCTAAGCATTGTACACCTCTAAATATGATTCAGACATTTTTTTACGCGTAAACAATCCTACTCTTTGAATTGCATTTGAAGAAAAAAGCTCATATAATTCTTTATTAACTATTATTCTCTCAATCGCACATTTTAAACTTTTAGAACATTTTGGTTCTACTGTAATACCCGAAAAATCATTTAATGATACGAAAGGCACTCCTGAATTTAAATTTGTATTTATAACAGGAAGACCATTTGCCATAGCTTCCAATTGTACAACTCCAAATGCTTCTGCTTCATTAATTGATGGGAGAACAAATAAATCCGAAGCTTGATAAATTTGTGACAATTCTTCATCAGAAGCATTAGTAATAAAACGAACCTTATCCTGTAAGCTCACAGAATTTACTTTTTCTTTCAAAATTTCTAGTTCTTCACCATTCCCTACAATGGTGAGTCCTACAGGCAAATTTTGAATAGCTTCAATCAAATATTCAACCCCTTTATACTTTCTCAACTTACCAACAAAAAGTAGTTCGAAATTTCTATTTTCAGGCATTTTTTTACCAGCTGAAATCTTATACTTTGGGTCAAAACTCAAAGGAATGACCTTTATTTTATCTTTATAATCTTTTAAAATATTAGAAGCTTCAAAAAGTTGTGGAGAAGTTACAATAATACAATCTGCCCTATCCAATATTTTTTTAATCATAGGGTTGTAAAATTTCTCGATCCAGCTCCACCGAGAATTTTTTATATTGGCATGCCAAGTAATGATTAATTTTTTATTTTGGCACTTCTTAAGATATCTTAATAAGCTTACTTCCATAGTAGGAAATGGGTAATGATGATGAATGATATCATTTTCTGCTATTAGTTTCTTTAATGCTGGATATCTCAAATTCAGAGGTTGACTTTTAAGAAAAAGAGGTGTTATTTCTTTAAGAACAATGATTTTACCGAATATTTTTTTTACTCGAGTAAAACTTTTCACATGATTATTCGAGTAAACTGTAAAATTAATTTCGTCGGAACAATCAACTACACCTTCAACTAAATTTTTAACTACACTTTCCATACCTCCTTGACATGGATCATAATATTTTACAATTTGGAGAATTTTCATAAATTAAACTAAGTTGTATAAAATGTCTGCTAGTATTTATAGTTCTAGCAATTTACTTATTAAAAGATTATTTTAAAATTCCAATATTTATTTAAAAAAATGCTTTTTAGAATAAAATTAATTATTAATTTCTAATTTAACATATTTTGCACTTATATCTTTTCTCGAGTTCCCTATAAACTTTGAATTTTCAATTTTATATTTTAAGCTTTTATCATTAGAAAAAAAAGACATTTCGTGCCCGCCAAAATTTATAAATTTACAATATGAGAAAATAGTATTGCCGTCAGCAAAGAAAAAATTAGTATTGTTGCCATTAATTGTTGATCTTTCAACTTTCACTAATCCAACTGCACTCTGATATGCTTTTTCTCTTCCGTTAAAATCTAATTCAGAATCACTTACATATATTTTAGCAGTGCTATGATAATTTAAAAATGCTAACGCATCACCATTATCATTGCCATCGTTAAATCCTACTTTTACAATTGCATTCTGTAAATAAATTATTGAAGAGTCATTAAGAACATTTGCGATAGCAAAATTAAAGTCTTCAAATTTTACATTCTTTAATCTAAAAATTGTTTTAGCAGTTTCTTCGATATGGAGACACTTTGCATAGCCCGAAATATTTACGTTACTAATAGAAACGTCATATGGAAAAGTCGAATACTCGAATGTCAACGCCGATCTACTCCTTTTATTATTAGTAATTTTCCCTTCGAAAAAACAATCCTTAATTACTATTTTCGCATTCGAATTAACTTTTGCATGATAAATGGCGTCTCCAAATCCGTCCATATCAACTTTATTTGCGAATTGGGTATAACCTCTACCTCCAACATTTATGAATTTGCAGTTTTTAATATTGCTATTTAAAACATCATGAATTCTCAAACCATAACCATTTATATTTCTAAAAACACAATTTTCCACAATTACTTTTTCAGATACAAATTGTGCCGCAATATATATATCATCATCAAATGAGTGTACATTTTTAGTAACTTCCTGTTGAATTCCGTCTATTACTAATCCTGAAATGAATATTTGTGTCCCTATATTTTCAGTAGGCTCTTCAGGTTTATAGATTGAATTTATTTTCCTTCCTATAGAAATAAAAACATGTTCTTTAAAAGGAGTTAATTTATACGCACTCCTTGTATCAGTGATTTTTGGAGTAATTGTTGCTTTATTTGATATAATTTTAATTTTTTCACCTTTTAGTAACTCCACTCGAATAGTTTTATTCAAATTATAGGTTTGTTGAGTCTTTGGGATATATAATGTTTTTTGATTTTTAATACAATATATAATTGCATTTTCAAAAGCATCTGAGTCATCTGTCATTCCATCACCTCGCGCACCAAAATCAAGTACAGATATTTTATCCTCAAAAAAAACATCCTTTTGAGATGTAAAACTAAATATTAAAATCGATGAGCATAATAAACCAAATAATATAAAAAGTCTAATATTCATGATAACTCATTTTTAACAACACAACTTATAATAATTCTTCTCAAGTATTTAATTTTTTCAAAAAAAATAATTTTTATATAAGTTTTATAGTTTATTAATTTATTTGAATAGAGATTTTTATAACATTGTAAAACCCCTTCATGCATTAGTCGCAAGTTTGATGATAATCCATTCTGTCCAAAAACCTTTTTATCATCAACATTTGCTGCTCCAACATAATCTAATAAATAACCTCTATTATTAGAAATTATACTGAGCCACAAAAAATAATCCTCAGCAAAACTCATTTCTTCATTAAAGCCGCCTACTTCAAAAAATACATCTTTTTTTAAAACAACACAAGGAGTTAGGAAATAGTTTTTATAAAGCATTTTTTTCAAAAAAATTTCACCTACATAACTTATCGGCGCGCCTAAATATTTTGTTGCCACGATTTTGAAACTATCATTTTCTTGAAAAAATTCTTTAACATTTCTAATATGATCAGGTGACCATATATCATCACTATCCAAAAAAGCAATATGACTACTAGTCGCCAATGAAACACCTTTATTTCTAGCTGCTGAAGGCCCGGCATTTTCTTGTTCTACTAAAACTATCATTATACCATGTACAGATTTTAACACTTCGTTAGCAATAGCTACAGATCTATCCACACTGCCATCATCAACAATAATAATTTCGTTAACATTTTCTGTTTGGCTTAAGATAGATTCTAAACATTTAGCAATCGTTTTCTGTGAATTATAAATAGGAACGACAGCAGAAATTGTGACAATATTTTTCATAAAATTGCTTCAAGCTTTAAAGAGATCTTACTTAAATTATTATCAATCTTAAATTGTCTCATATTATTCTTAAATTCTTCATTTTTTTTCTTATAATTTTGATGATTCAATTCACTAATAACATGCTTGATCTCATTCAGATCATCGCATAGAAACCCAAATTCGCCGAAACTCTCAAATAACCACACAAAAAAGTCATTCTTGATAGATATTATTGGCACTTCCAACCTAATTGCTTCAAAAATGGCTCCGCTTGCGCACAGTTTGTAAGAATTATTGTCATAGAAAAAAATTACAAAATCTAGTTTTGATATTTCTAATTCAAACTTTTGCTGTGAAACGAAAGAATCTGAATATAAATTTCTAACAAAGCCATTTTGATATTTTTTTAGTTCAGGAAGTACTTTTCCAATTGTGAGCAAATTAATTTTATTATTAATAACTTCACTTTTAAAATATTCTCCTAAATCATAAATGCAATTAGAATTTTTTGATAACATTTGTGTTCCAATCGCGCCGATGTTTAATCCATTATAATCTTCTTTATTAATCAGATTTTCTTTATTTACACAAAAATTATATGGATGTAATATAGAATATGTTTTATCTAATGTGGAATTACTTAATAAGCCCTTTAAACTTTTTTTAATATTATCTCCAAGTACTATGTATTTATTTTTTTTACTGCTTAAGAAAAATGCTAGTTTAAGAATAATACCTAAGAAAATTTCAGATTTTCTTTTTCCTTTCAATAATTCTAGCTCACCATGCAAAATTATAATGTGTTTGGTGTTTTTTTTAAAAAGTAGAAGAATATTTAAAAAAAGGTGTCCTGTTGGAAACAAACATGTCCATATAAATAACTCATTTTTATGTAATGCTGCGAGTTTAAAAATTTTCAGGATTTGTTTACATTCTCCAATAATTCTGGATCTCCACTTAAATTTTTCTTCATTATAAAATCCTTCAAATGGTAAATATTCCAAATTTTGTATATTCGATAATTCCAAATTAAATCTTACCGCACTAACATGCTTTTTTTCGGCAACAAACATAACCTTACTTGATGGATTACTTTTCGTAATCATTTCAATAAAACAACTATTTACCTGAAAATGAATCTCTCCTATATGAGACACTTCACTTATTATTATTGTATTTTTCATTGAAAAATAGTTTGCTTATTTATTAAAAATTGAATTATAAGGCACATAAAGATTGTAATAGGAATTAACTAAAGCATTAAATCTAGTCCAAGAGAAAAAAATAACTACGGCAAATACCGTTAATAACATCATTTTTCTAGTTTTAAAGAAAGACAGCGAATATCCTATTAAAAAAATTTCAAAGAAAAGAAAAGGAACAGATGCTCTTGCAAATACAGCCAAATCTTTTGCAAAAACAAAATATGTCAAATTCCCTATCATATAAAGGTTAAAATAACCTTGAAAGTACAAAAAGTTGCCTTTGGATCTATTTTTTACGAAAATAAAAAAAGGTATAAATAAGAGTCTCTTTGTGACACCAAGTAAATACATTACAATTGGATTATTAGTTGTATTCAATACTTCACTATCTTCATTAAGATAATTATTTATTTTTGCTCCTATAAAACCATCAATTCCTAAAACTCTTAACACTAAGTCTAAAATTAATGTGCCTATTCCAATTAATCCTAATGCTACACAAAATGCTACTAAGTAATAAAAAGTTTTGTCACTGATTTTAGTCCAATAAATATAATAAGCCAAAAAATATAGTATTGAAGAATAGTGAATTGATGATGCTAATATTACAAATAAAGCAAAATAAAAAGGTTGTCTTCTTATAATAAAAATGGTACTAAATAATGTCAAAGAAATTGCCAAATTTTGACGTACTGCAAATATATCAGCAAAGTAATAGCAAAAATATAATAAAATAAGTGTAAAAAAGAACTCTTTATGAAATTTATAGAAATAGGAAAATTTAAAAGTCAAACATAAAAAGGAAAAAATAGTAAGAAAAACAGTGTAATTTGATGTGTATTGCCTAATTTGACCCGCTAAAACAATATAGCCTGGTTCAAAATTTACAGTATGGGCATCAGAAAAATAATAGAATGTATCAAAATAAGATTCCCAATCTGTACCGCATTCCCATCTTAAACTGGCAAATGCCCAGAAAATTAGGAAAAATACACACGCCCCTGTTACCAAAAATATTTTCCTTTGGTTTTTATCAAAGCGAACGTAATCAGTAAAACTTAGAGTGACTAGTATCAAAAATAAAATTATGTAGATCCCCAATGCTTAATTATTTTAAACTTCAAACAATATTTAGTTAAATCAGTTTACGTAATTTAACTAACCAATGAGAAAAAAAACTGCGATTTTTCTTTTAGTGTTAATCTCTTATCTAATAAAATAGGTAACCTCACAATTAAATAGACAAACCTAAATAAATAATAACTTAAGATAAAAGAATTCTTTTTGAAGTATTTAAACATCCCATCGTTGATCATCATTCTTTTCTTTGCTGAAAAATCTTCTTCAGCAACACTTGCTCCTTCGAGATGTATTATCTTGGGCTCTTTAATTAAATAACGCTTTAATCCTAATTTATGTATCTGTAGTTGCAAATCTGTTTCTTCAAAGTACATAAAAAAAACTGGATCGAATTTTCCGGCTTTTAAAAATAGTTCCTTTGTCAAAAAAAGGTCAGCTCCAGTGATGTAATCTACTTCAACATATCGATTATTATCAAATTTTATAATATCCAATTTATATGGATATTTAAATAATTTAGATAAATAATTATTTATTATCTTAAATATTACCGTCCTTTTTAAAGGGAACTGCTCTGCTGAATGAATAATTTCTCCATTTTCATCAACTAACATACCTCCCAGACATCCTATATTTAAATTATTATTTTTTTTATAAAAATCTAAAAAGTAAAAAACTGCATTATTTTGCAAAATAGTGTCGGAATTCAAAAGAAATAAGTAATCACCCTTAGCAAATTCTGCTCCTAAATTATTAGCTTTTCCAAAGCCTAAATTTACTTCTGACTCAATAAGAACAACTTCAGGAAATTTTTCTTTTATAAGCTCCTGTGAGCCATCTATTGAAGCATTATCGACAATGATGATTTCAAAGTCGACATCTTTTGTATTACTGTAAATTGATCCAATACAATTAGATAACAAATCCTTAGTATTATAATTTACTATTATAATTGAAACATTCATTTACAATTTCTTAATTAGTTTTGCAATGCATTAATGTGATTATATTATGACAAATATTTTTCCAATAAAAATTTTCGTAAGCAAAGTTTTGAATGGATAAGCAATCTTCAGACAACTTTTGTTCGTCACATGCCTTTTCATTTAGAATTTTCGATAACTCAACATGATCACCAATGGGAAAAATACTACCTAATCTTCCATCATCAGTAACATCGTGAGCAGTATTTAAATCAGTAGATACAATTATGCATCCAGACTTAATAGCTTCAAGAAATACTAATGGAAAACCTTCCGAGATTGATGTCAATACAAAGATCTTTGCTTTTTTATATTTATCATCTAAAGCTTTTCGATCAGAAATCGCTCCTGTGAACGAAACTTTATCTTTTAGACTTGGATTATTTTTCATGAAACTATTAATATAAGCTATAAAACTTTCCTCAATTGGACCTATAATTTCAAGTTTCCATTTATCATTTAATTTAGAAAATTCTTTGAAACCTTCAAGAAGCACTTCATTATTTTTTTCAAATGATCCAATACGACCAACTGTTATAATTAAATTCTCCTTATTGGCATATTTGATATCTTTCCTTATTCCATAATCATAAAAGCCGTTAGGGATATATTTAATTTTGTTCCCAAAAATATTATTGTTTAAAGCAAAATCATTAAGTTTCTTACTTTCTAAACTAAGTAAATCAATTTTTTCTAGAAGAAATTTATAAATTTTTCTTTTTATAAAAGTAAATTTCCAATCTTTAATTGAATCATTCACATCCATCTTCAGAAAAACTCTCGCTTTTTTATTTCTAAAATTGAGAATCTTAAACGCATACAACAATAAGACATGTTTTAGTGAAAAATGATAAACCTGTAAAATATCAAATTTTCTAAAGTTAAAAAGTATGAAATTTAACGAATTTAGGAACTCACTCTTAAAAACTTTTTTTATAAAGACTTGTTTTAATCCTTTAACATCTGTTTGTAGGTATGGATACTCACCGTTATTATAACTTGCTACAGTAGAATTATAATTAAATTCTTTATAAAGAACATATGGAATCATACCAATGTCTTTAATTAGATGGATATTTTCGCAAGGAGTAAAAATGGTCAAAAATCTAATATCTCTATCCATTTTAACTTTTATTAAGATAATTTGAATACAATTTGACGAAAGGAGTATTACATATTAAAAATTTCACAAACCCCTTGAGTCCTGTTCTAACTAAGAAATTCGAATGATATTTAGCTCTCTCAAAATGTCCTTCCTTAATAAAATTAGTTGCTAAAAAATTATGGTGCAATTCTTGAAGTTTTTTAACAGTAATATCATTAGTTGAATATTTGCTTAAAAAGTGCTTTTTTATATCGAACACTGCATTCTCAAATTTTTCAGTTTTCTCGTAGTTGCTTTTATTGTTGCTTAGAGATCCTTCTGCTACAGTATAAGTTATGGTTTCTACAGGTATATATTTGAACTTTGTATGTTGTATCATCTCTAACCACATAGGATAATCTTCCATTACAAAACCAAGTGATATAAACTTATCAAAGTTTATATATTTAGAGAAAATTTCTTTTCTAAAAATTACTGTTCCCGCTGAAATAAAATTACCTTTTAGTAAATTTAAATACATCTTTTTTTCGTCAACAATAATTGGCTTTGAACTTGTAAAAACTTCAACATTATTATTTACATTCACTATTCTATAATCAGTAAAAACTAATCCAAAACTATTGTCTTTTTCTAAAAATTGAACCTGCATTTCCAGTTTATGAGGATTATGCCACCAATCGTCACCAGCGCAAACTCCTAAATATCTACCCCTACTCTTCTGTATGCAATCAATATAATTTTTCAACAGACCTTTATTTGGTTGTTTATCCATAAGGTGAATAATATCAGGATACTTTTCCGCATATTGTTTACAAATTAGTCGTGTGTTATCATTTGGGGATGCATCTTCTCCAATAATTATTTCAAAGCTATAGTTTGTTTCTTGCTGTAATACGCTTTCAATTGTACGTGCTATTGTAGCTTCTTGGTTATAACAAAGTATAACAACTGATATAAGAGGTTTTGTTGACATTATTTTCTTCTTATTATTCTGCTTATAAGCATTTTTACATCCATTATTAAACTTAAATTATATATAGAGTAGATAATAGAAAAAATCAATGCAATAACAGAAATCATTAAACGTAAAGGTCCTGTAAAATATTCATGAGAACAAAAGGAAACTGCTAAAAGAAAAAACATTACAATTACAACTTTTATGTTTTTAGAAGAAATATTTATACCAAATCGAAAATTACTATATAGACATATAAAAACCATCAAAAAAAACTGAGCAATGAAAAAAGATAATCCTATTGATAAAAACCCAAATTTGTCCCAACTTAAATATACACTTGCAATATAAATAATCGTATAAGAAACATTACTAAAAACAAAGAGTTTACCTAGGCCTTTTGCTAAAAAAACAAATCCAAATGGCCAAGCAATAATTTTAAAGAAATCTCCAATTATCTGCCATTTTAGTACTGAAACAGCTCCTAAAAATTTACTTGAATATAAAATCTTAATCGCTACTTCCGCAAACCCAACCATACCAATAATAATAGGTGATGCCAATAATAGAACAATATAAAGTTGATTGTTAACAGTTGCGCCTAACTTATGATTATCATCATGTATTGAAGATAATTTTGGGTAGTAATCACTCGCCATAGAGTTTAACACAATTGACAGATACATTGTTGCAATTGTATTTGCAGCTGTAAAAAGTCCAACCCCGTCTATTCCCGATTTATTAGACAAAAAAGCTCTTAAGCCTAGACTTACAAATTGCTCAACAATACTGACTATTATAGTAAAAAATCCTATCCGAATCATCACTTTTGCAGTACTCCATGATTCTATAACTGAAATCTTTTTATATTTTGGAATTCGTAATTTTTTATAAAAGAAATAGATAACTAAAAAATTAACTAATGCCATTAAGATAAGTGAAGGAACTATTCCTTTATCTTTTAAAACAAGATAAAATAATACCGAGACCAAAGAGCCAAAAAAATTCGCGACAATAGTCGCTTTAGACATCAATAAAACAGCTCTTTTACCTTGCATAACCGACTGATAACCTGCAGCCAATGTAGAAAAAAAAACTGAAACCGATAAAAACCCTATTCCAACAGTATAAATATCATTATTAAATAAGAACCTGCTTAATGGCAGACAAAATATTACAGTAATAATACTTCCAACAAGGGCTGAAATAAAAATCCATTTATTGAATACTTTAACAATCCTTGAAATTTCTAAATCATCTTTTTTGGCATTTGCTATTGAAATATCTCTTACACCACTGAATGGAAGACCTAGACTTGCAAAGTTTCTTATCATGTCTGTCGCTGTAGTTAATATTCCAACTACCCCAACTCCAAAAGTGCCTAAAATTAAGGCAATGACTTTAGTTCTCAAAAGAGAAATCAATATATTAATAACTTGAGCTCCTCCAACTGTCCCTGTCGCTTTAAGGGCATCCTTTTCTTCTTCTTTATTATTCATCTAAAAACTCAAACTGAATTTCTTTGCTTTCAAAATGATTTGCATTGGTCGTAAGTTTTGCAATACAAATTCCTCATTTGTGATATATATCAAATATCTCTTGACCAAGATATGTTTGATTTTACAATATTAGCAGGTATTCCTGCTAACATTGAATTAGGAGGATATGATTTATTACTAATTTTGGTTAAACTTGCAACTATTGAATTATCACAAATTGTAGAGCCTTTTAAAACACTACTATTATTCGCGATCCAAACATGATTACCAATAGTCACATTTTCATAATGTTGTTTATTTTCTATTGTATGCCAATCAGAATCGGTGATGAAGACATTCCAAGCACATAAAAAATCTTTACCTATTCTAATATCTTTATAACACATTATTACGGAATCTGCTGTTATTCCAGAACCTGACTCAATATCTTTACCTCCCAAATATAAAAAGGCCTCATCACTTAAAATCAATTTGACACCATTTCCAATTATAAAATCACCATCAATCTTTAAAGTTGAATTAACTCCTAAAGTGATAATAATTGGATTTGTGCCACCAATGTGAGAATTAATAAAAACATCACCATTTAATATTAATTTCGATCCTTGACTTTTTTTAATTTTTAAAGAGATATGAGGATTATTTATAATAATTTTTCCCTTACTACCTTCATCTATATACATAGAATAGTAAATAGATTTTATTTTACATATAATAAATCTACATATCAAAAAAGGATTTGATAAAATTATTTTAAGTTTCTTAATCAAGGTATTCTATTATAAGAATTTAAAAGCTCTACAATTTTTGAAATTTCTTGTTTTGTAATAACAGAACTAATAGGTAAGCTCAAAACTTCATTATGAATAATTTCTGTTATTGGTAAAGAAATATTCGACATGTAATTGTAACACTCTTGTTTATAAATTGGGATAGGATAATGAATTAATGTTTGAACACCGTTTTCAGTCAAATACGAATACAGTTCATCTCTATTTTTTACACGAATAACAAAAAGATGCCATACATGTTCTTCATATTCATTATAATTTGGCAAAATTACACTTTTATTATCAATGTTTCTAATATATTCAAATGCCACTTCTCTACGAATTTTAGCTTCATTTTCTAAATGTTTTAACTTAACAGTTAAAAAAGCAGCTTGTATTTCATCCATACGACTGTTTAATCCTTGATACTGATTTACATATTTTTGTGCAGAACCATAATTCGCCAATGTACGTATCACTTCAGCTAACTCAGGATTTTTAGTCGTAACTGCACCCGAATCTCCCAATGCACCCAAATTTTTGCCTGGGTAAAAGCTAAATCCAGCAGCATCCCCTAAATTCCCAGTTTTTATACCATTCCATTTTGCACCAATTGCCTGAGCATTGTCTTCAATAATTTTTATGCTATATTTTTTAGCTATATTTTCTAATTCCGTACTCCAACAAACCCTTCCATACAGATGAACAACCATAATAGCTTTAGTTTTTGAAGTAATTTTACTTTCTACTAAATCTATATCTAAATTATAGGTTTCCAAATTTGGCTCAACTAAAACAGGAACCAAATTATTATCAGTAATCGCTAGTACTGAAGCAATGTAGGTATTTGCAGGAACAATTACTTCGTCTCCTTCATTCATAATACCTAATTCTATATAGGCTTTGAAAATAAGACGTAATGCATCTAAACCATTTGCAACAGCAACTACATTTCCTCCATCTTGAAAATCTTTTAAAGAATTTTCAAATTCTTGTACTCTGTCGCCTAATAAATACCATCCACTATCAATTACCTCAGCCGCAACAGATTTTAGTTCATCACTATATTGGGCATTAACTTTTTGTAAATCTAAAAATTTAATCATTTTCTAATTGGTCTAAATCCATCTAAATAATATTCTTCACCAGTACAGCGATCTACTAAGTTCAAATTTAGTAAAATTGAATCGTCTGTAATATAACCTGTATGCTTTGCTGGATTTCCGTACCATACAGTATATGGAGAAGTACTTTTTGTTAATACACTTCCCGCCCCTATTAAAGTTTTATAACCTATTTTAATACCACATAAAATTGTTGAATTTGCACCAATTGAAACATAATCTTCAACTATTGTTTTCTCATTTTTGTAATTTTTATTTTTTGAAATTGGAATTCTGTCATTTGTAAAAGTTACATTAGGCCCTATCATTACTTTATTACCGATATAGATACCATCCCAAATTTGCACTCCTGGTTTTACTGTAACATCATCTCCAATAAATACGTCATTTTCAATCAAAACATTGCAATTTATATTACATCTACTGCCAATTACAGCTTCTTTTAACACAATTACAAATTGCCATATGTCAGTATCAATACCTATGTTGGTAGACTTAACATCAGATAATGGGTGTATCATTTCTATATTTTAAATATTCTTTGTAATCTCTTATATAATCAGATTCACTATACTCATGTGAAGCTAGAACTAAACATATTGAACCACTAGAAAAATCTTTAATCTCTCTCCAAATTCCAGGCTGGATATGCAATGCTTTTGATGGATCATTTAAAAAAAAATCTTTCTTACTGACACCATCATCTAGCACGAATGTAAATGAACCACTTGCTGCAACAATATATTGTTGCAACTCATAATGTCCGTGTCCACCTCTGTCTGCCTTTTTAGGGACATCATATAAATAATAAATTCTCTTTATAGCAAAAGGAATATTTATATTGTTCTCTAAAACTGTAATATTACCAGCGTCGTTATGTACTTGAGACAAATCAATTATTTTACAATCTGATACATTATACATCTTTCAAAATTTTAAATTCTTCAAAATCTCTAATATAATCTTCTTTTGAAAATGATTCGCTAGAAATATGTAATGCAAGCGAGTTTGTTGAAAAATTTTCAATATGCCTCCATGTTTTTGCTGGTAAATACAAGCCATAATAACTTCTATTAAGAGAAAACTTTTCCGTTATACCATCCTTGTTAGTAATTATAACATCGAAACTTCCACTTAAAGCAATAATCACTTCTTTTTGAGAATTATATGCATGACCGCCTCGTACTTCGCCACCAGGAACATCATATGTCCAAAATGTTCTTTTGATCTCAAATGGAATCTGTTGCAATCCTTGTAGAAAGGTAAGATTTCCTCTTGGGTCATGTATCTTAGGAAAATCAATAATAAATGGTTTCATAATATAAGCATGGGGCTACTTGAAAGTCCCTTCAGAAAATAGTTTCTTAAATAATAAAAAAATTAAACTAATAAATACAGCTAAAAATCCACCAATTAGCAATCCCTTTGTTTTCCCAAATTTTTCTTTGGGTAAAGGCAAAATTGGTCTATCGATTACCTGGATTAAAGGTGTTTCTTTTCTCAGCGTAATTTTAGCTAATTCCGATTGTTTTACTAACTCAGCAAGAATTGCTGTGTTAGTCTGAATATCTACCTGTCTGCGAGAAGATGGTGCACGTTGAACATTATGTGCAGGATTTAACATAAATGTATTATCATTGGCTACAGCCATACCATGTATCGCGCCATTTAATTCTCTTCTAATAGAATCAGTTTGCCGATATAAAATCTCCATATTGGTACGAGCTTTTTTGCTCTTGGTCTCAATGTAAAATTTACCAACCTGTTTAGCAAGTGCTTCACAAAAGTAAAAGGAAAATAATTCATTTCCAGAAGCAACTTCAATGGATGTAATTGCAGTTTTTTTATCTTTTTGCTCTATTGATAAAGAACTTTTTGATAAATTGCTATAAATTACTCCCAAGATACTATCCTGAACTCTTGTAAATTTTTTGCGATCACTAGTTGGTAGAAACTGAATAGTTTTATACTTAGGCTGTGTATTCCAAACATCACGCCATTTATTAATTTGAATATACATCTCAGCTAACGAAATTTCTTTCCCTTCCACTTTGACTGGCATTAATAAGGTTTTTTCAACCATATTACGAGATTTAAATAATTCTGTTAAGTTTGATCCTGAAAAAACTCCTCCTCCTCCATTACTTCCAACGCCTAAACCTAAAGTTCCTGCCAAACTTAATGCACCACCTAACCCGCCATTTGAGTTTTCATCCTCTAAAACATAAGATAATGTTGCCGTATAAATAGGCTTTTTAATATATGAGTAGACTATCCCTAGTCCCCCTCCTATAAAGCCTGCAATAAAAATTATTTTCCAATGATTAAAAAAATAAACTATAAGTTGTTTCACTTTTTCTAACACATCCTTAAACAAGAGCTCATCACTTTCTGTCGCCGTATTTTCCATCAAAATTTATTTAAAAGCAGTTACAATTAATAATGCCAAGCTGGCAAATGCTGTCCCAAGACCAGCCCATTCACCTGCACTCATCTTTCTCTTTTCAGGCTTTTCTGGTACAACAATTTGCGAATCTGGCTCTACTTTCGGATAAGACCTAAAAAATAAAAAAGAACTTGTCACTGCTGCTTTTCCGTTGGGATATATTATATATGCCTTTCTTTTCCATCCTTTACTATCTACTCCCCCAACAGAATTTATATAATATTTAAATCCTTTTCCATTTCTATATGGAATTTCAGATGTCAATAATACATTTCCTGTAACTTTTACTCCTTCATTATAGACAGCAACTTCTATTTCATCTCCAGGAAATAATGTAACATTAGAATAATGATTTTTATCTTTAACGATTTTCACCCAATTTACAGGAATTGTAGTATATTTTAAATCATCTCTAAGTCTTTTTGACAATCTAGACTTGAGAGTATCTTTTGTCTTTAAATCAACTCCCTCTTCAGAAGTTTCTTTCTTATCGTAGTTAAGATTTATACTTTCTAGTTGCTCAATCTGTTCTTCCTTGATTGGCCTTTTGATTTTCATACCATCTAAATTTGCAATTGATGTTAAACCTCCTGCTCTCATCACCACATTGTAAACCTTCTCTTTTTTATTAGCCAATACATATTTACCAGGATAAGTAACAGCCCCACTAACTTTAACCATTTCGGGTTTTTCATAAACTGCCATTCTACGAATATTAATAACATCAAAAGGTTTTAAAACAAAATTTTTAACTTGTTCATTATTGTCTGCGGTTATTTCCAGTTCCACTAATTCTACACGTTTAGGGTCAGCATCATCAATAGCATCAGACTTAATCATTCTAGCAATTTCAACTCTTTTTGAAGCAGAACCAGTTAAGCCACCTACTTGAACCACTAAATCATTTAAAGTTAAATTTTCAAAATATTCATACTCTCCAGGATTTTTTACTTCCCCATCTATAGTTACTTTATATTCTTCTCTAAAATCTAATATAGAATATACCGTCACTATATCTTCTCTTTTTAGTTCAATATCTTCATTTAAATCACCTGACAAAGCGGCTCCTAAATCTAAATTAACAATTTCTGTTGTTAAATCTGTTCTTAAACGAATAATTCTTGCTCTTTTACTATAAGCATCTTCTTTTAATCCTTCTGCTCTTGTCACAAGATCTGAAATCCTCATCCCTTCTGTAAAAGAATAATAATCTGGTCTAAAAACAGCCCCTTCAATCTTGATACGATTTTCAAATCGATTTATAATCTTAGTAATTCTAAAAACATCTCCGGATTGAGGTTGATAGGAATTATATTCACTTTCATTTATATCGTGGACTTTAAATTCTTTTCCTGTCTTTTGCAATACATTTACTGAAGCAGTATAAGCAAATTCATTAAAGCCAGATGCAAAATTCAATAAGTCTGAGAATTTTTCGCCATTTTTCATTTCAAAAATCCCTGGTCTTTTTACTTCACCTTCTACAGTTACTCTTTGTGTATATGCAGGAATTCTAATTACATCATTTTCTTTTAAGGTAACATTATCAGATTGATCTCCTTTAACTAAAAATCTATAAATGTCAATATTCCTGTAAACCTTATTGTTTCGTATCAATTCAATATTTCTATAACTCCCATTCTTTCCTGGCCCACCAGCTAAATGTAAAGCATTATAAACAGTTGCTAGCGAAGAAATAGAATAATTCCCTGGCTGTTTACCTCCAACAATGGTAACTTTTATAGTCCGTATTTTTCCTAAACTAATGCTAACTTGAGATTGCCCAGAGCGAACGGTACTGTAAACTCTAGCAACAGCCGCTTTTATTTTTTGTGTTGCCGCTTCTATAGACATTCCTGAAACTGAAATTTGCCCAACATAATCAATATTTATTTTGCCTTCAACACTTACTGGTACATTAGCATTATATTCTTGAACACCATAAACGCTTATTTGCAATTCATCACCAGGACCGAGAATGTAATTCATAGGAGTTGCCAAATTCAAATCTGGTTCAAAATTTAAAGTAGGATTATCAAAGAGTTCTGATCCAAAAATTAATGCATTCAAAGAATCTTTTATCTTCTCATTTTTAATTTTTTCCTGTTTTCTGCCAAACTCTGAATCCTTATCACCTGCTTTTAATTTACTATCCTTATTTTTATCTTTTCCACCATCTTTTGAATTTTTCTTTTCATAATCATTAAGCTTAATCTTAAGTTTATTAAACTCTGCTTGGTTCATACCTTTTGAAAGTGCCATTGATTCAACTTGCTCAATAGTTGTGTTATTACTTTTTAACTGAGCGCTAATTTTTGTCAAATCATCATCTGATAAGTAATCTACTCTTACAGAACTTAAATCTTTGGATTTCATTAAATCTTGTGCAGTTGCATTAAATGTTATTAATGCAAAAGAAAATGTAAGAACGTATATTATTTTTTTCATAATTTACAGGAAAAATTATCTTCGATATATTTATTGTAAGTATACTTTTTATGAATATTGTTTTTGATAATACTCTTTATAGGCTCCTGAAGTAACATTTTGAAGCCATTCTTTATTATTAAGATACCAATTTATAGTTTTTTCTAATCCTTCTTCAAAAGTAACCGAAGGTTTCCATCCTAATTCTGTATTGATTTTAGATGCATCGATTGCATATCTTAAATCATGACCCGGCCTGTCTTTTACATAAGTAATCAAGTTTTCAGAATCTCCAGCTTCACGACCCAATTTTTGATCCATAATTTTACAAAGAAGCTTTACTAAATCAATATTTTTCCATTCATTAAAACCTCCAATATTATAGGTCTCATGATTTTTTCCTTCGTGAAAAACTAAATCTATGGCAATGGCATGATCCTCCACAAAAAGCCAATCACGAGTGTAATTTCCGTCTCCATATACAGGAAGAGGTTTACTATTAATTATATTGTTTATAAATAATGGGATTAACTTTTCGGGGAAATGAAATGAACCGTAATTATTCGAACAGTTAGTTAAAACATATGGAAGTCCGTAAGTTTCTCCATACGCTCTTACAAAATGGTCTGAACTAGCCTTTGAGGCGGAATAAGGGGAGTTTGGATCATAAGAAGTAGTTTCTTTAAATAAACCTTCAGCTCCTAATGAACCATACACTTCATCTGTACTGATATGATAAAATCTTTTTCCTTCATTATTGCCCTTCCACTGATTTTTAGCCGCATTTAATAAATTCATAGTTCCGATAACATTAGTTTTTACAAATGCTAATGGGTCTTCTATCGAGCGATCAACATGTGATTCAGCAGCTAAATGTAAAACTCCTTCAAATTCATGTTTTTTAAAAAGGTCATTTATAAAACTTTCATCAACTATATCTCCTTTAATAAAGGTATAATTTGGTTTATCCTCAATGTCTTTTATGTTCTCCAGATTTCCTGCGTAGGTTAAAGCATCCAAATTAAAAATTTGATATTCCGGATATTTGTTTACAAAACGTCTTACTACATGAGAACCAATAAATCCAGCACCGCCAGTTATTAAAATTTTTTTCATTTTAAATGCTTTTTATTAATTTAATAAATCGGAATTTTGTTTTTCCAATTCGTTATATATATCTTTTACATCTTGTGAATTTTCTTTTTGCAAAATTAAATTAGCCGTTTCTGTATAGACAAAAATAGTATTTTTCAAACCAAGAAAAGTGGTATGCTTATCACATCCAATAACCATGTTGCCGTTAGAATCTGTTGAATGTCCTTTAGAATATAAATAATCATATACTGATTCAAATGAGCCTAAATCTGACCATGAAAACGAAGCAGGAACAACTTTAATCTTTTTACTACGCTCCATTACTGCATAATCAATACTGATAGAAGGAATTTCCATAGATAAGTCAAAATTTAAAAATCCATCATTACTTCCCTCCCATACTGTTTTTGATTTTTCATAAACATCGGGCTGGAATTTTTTCAACTCCTCTAAAAGCACACTTGCTTTAAAACAAAACATTCCACTATTCCATAAAAAATTGCCTTTTGCAATAAACTCCTTTGCTGTAGTTTCATTTGGCTTTTCACGGAAAGAAATTACATTGTCCCCCTCTGCTTCTATATAACCATAACCTGTTTCTGGTTTAGTTGGAATAACCCCAAAAGTTACAATAAAACCATCATTAGCTTTTGTAACCGCCTCGTTGATAGCCTGATTATAATTCTCCATCTGATCTATTATGTGATCTGACGGAGTAATTATTAAAATATCATTAGGTTCAGATGCAAATGCAGCAAAAGCTATCGCCGCAGCCGTATTTCTTGGCGTTGCCTCAATAATATTTATGTAAGAAGTACTTGTTTTTTCCATCACTTTGCCACTCAAATGATGATTATCAACATTCCCAACTACCATTACTTTATTTGCTAAATGACTGTTTCGTTTAACTGTCATTTCAAATAAAGATTTACCATCAAATATTTCAAGATATTGTTTTGGTCTACTTTTACGAGAAAGTGGCCAAAGTCTACTTCCAACTCCTCCAGTAAGTATTACGTGCGTTATCGTTTTATCTGAACTCATATACTCTTAAATAAAAAAGGAGATCTAAAGTCTGTTGTCTGCCAAAGATCCTAAAACTCCTTTTACATCATAAATTAAACTTTTTTCTTTTTGCAAACTTGAAAAATCTATTTGAAGAAACTCTGAATGAGCTACTCCTAATACTAATGCATCAAATTCTTTTTCAGGCAGAGAGTTAATAGTCTCCAGCTTATATTCTTTATTAACTTCGTCATTATTAGCTAAAGGATCAAAAATAGTAACCACTATTCCGTAATCTTTTAATGCTTTTATAACATCGACAATTTTTGTATTTCTAACGTCTGGGCAATTTTCTTTGAAAGTAATACCAAGCATTAACAGCTCAGCTCCATTAACCGAAATACCTTTTTTTATCATTAACTTCACTATTTGTGAAGCCACATATTCGCCCATGCTATCGTTCAAGCGTCTTCCTGCCAAAATTATTTCAGGATGATAACCAAACTCCTGTGCTCTTTGTGCTAAGTAATAAGGATCTACACCAATACAATGTCCGCCGACAAGTCCTGGTTTAAATGGCAAAAAATTCCATTTTGTAGATGCCGCTTCTAATACTTCTTGAGTATCGATATTCATTAAGTTGAATATCTTAGCTAATTCGTTAACAAAAGCAATGTTAATGTCTCGCTGAGAGTTTTCAATAACTTTAGCCGCTTCCGCTACTTTTATTGTTGGAGCTAAATGGGTTCCAGCAGTAATTACAGACTTATATAAAGCATCAACTTTTAAACCTATTTCTGGTGTTGAGCCTGATGTTACTTTTAAAATTTTTTCAACTGTATGTTCCTTGTCTCCAGGATTAATTCTTTCTGGAGAATATCCTGCAAAAAAATCTTCATTAAACTTTAAACCAGACACCTGTTCTAAAACTGGCACACATTGTTCTTCTGTTACTCCTGGATAGACAGTTGATTCGTAAATAACTATATCTCCTTTTTTTAAAACTTTACCAACTGTTTCGCTCGACTTATAAAGAGGAGTTAAATCTGGTCTATTGTTTTTGTCTACTGGTGTAGGAACTGTTACTATATAATAATTACATTCAGCAATATCCGCTATAGAGGTAGTACAATATAGTCCTTCTTTTTCATCGGTTTTATTTATTAAAACGCTTTGTAAAACATCATCCTCTACTTCTAATGTTGTATCTGTTCCTGATTTCAGAGAACTAACCCTCGATTCATTTATATCAAAACCAATTACAGAATATTTTGTTGCAAACAATCGAGCCAGTGGCAAACCGACATAGCCCAAACCAATAACTGCAATTTTAATATTTTTTTCTAGCTCCATCTTTTTAATTTCTTTAGGCTTTTAAAAATTCACGGCTTCGCCGTTCCAAGTCACAATATCTGACTCAGATGCCTAAATTAATCATTTTCGCGCAAATATAGTATAATAACTCTAGTTAATCAATACGGTTTCCCGTAATACTCAAAAACAAATTGTTAATAAAAAAACGCTTACCCACAATGTGTTATTAATCAGGCTGTAAATAATTACTTTATAAAAAAAACAGAAGAAAAAAATCTAAAAAAAGACTTCTCTTCTGTTAACTTTTTATTGGATAACGCTGTTATTTATATTTTATTTTCAAGACACACCCTAAAGCTTCAAGCACCAGCACATAATAATTATTAGAAACTTCCTGAACAATTGCATCTTGATTGATAAACGCACCGGACTCTAATTTAATTTTATCTCCAACCTGAATAGTCGAAACTGAAACATCCTTTAGATTCGGGGATTTTAAACTTGTTCTAATAATTTCAATTTCTTGATCTTTTACAATTGCTGGCTTTCCTAACCAAAACAAATACCTAACTACTCCTTGTACTTGAAAAACTAAGTTACGATCTGAATCGGATAACTGAACAAAAACGTAGGAATTAAAAAGAGGCGTTTCAATTTTCTTCTTCCTGTCTGACCACTGTTTTATTTGAGTAATCAATGGACAATAACATTCTATTCCAAGCTGATTAAGTTTATCTGCTACTTTCTTTTCCCATTTCGGTTTTGTATAAACAACATACCAATTCATTTTTTTTTATTTAGGATGAAGCAACATATTCCACTCCATTTAATTCTACAAATACAAAACCAATTTATGCTCCAATACCATTATAAACGAATCCAATTGATTCTAATTGTTTGGCATTTAAAATATTTCTTCCATCAAATATAAAAGCTGGCTTATGCATAGAATCGTAAATCCTTTTCCAATCATAAGTTGTAAACTCATCCCACTCTGTTAAAATTGCAATCGCATGTGCGTCTTTACATGCCTCATAAGCATTATCAAAAACACTTAGTGCGTCAAGATTATTTTCACTTGCTCTCGTTTCTAAATAATCTAAGTCACTTAGCATTTTAGTTTTAGAAACCTTCGGATCAAAAACGGAGATTTTGGCTTGTTCATTTATTAAATCATCAGCAACATAAATTGCTGCAGACTCTCTTGTATCATTTGTGTCTTTTTTAAAAGCCCAACCTAAAAAAGTAATTTTTTTATCGGCTACTGTATTATATAAAGTCTGAACAATTTTATTTGAAAATCTTCTTTTTTGATGATCATTCATAATAATCACTTGCTCCCAATAATCTGCAACCTCATTTAATCCGTATGATTTTGCTATATATACTAAATTCAATATGTCTTTTTGGAAACAAGAACCTCCAAATCCTACAGAAGCTTTCAAAAATTTAGGACCAATTCTACTATCCATACCGATCGCTTTAGCTACCTCATTTACATTTGCTCCCGTTTTCTCGCAAAGTTCCGACATCGCGTTTATTGAAGAAATACGTTGTGCTAAAAATGCATTTGCGGTTAGTTTAGACAATTCAGACGACCAAACATTTGTTGTCAAAATTCGATCTTTGCTTACCCAATTTGAATAAACTTCTACTAAGGAATTAATTGCCTCTTCACCTTCTTGAGTTTTATCTCCACCAATCAAAATTCGATCAGGGTTTAATAAATCTGTAACTGCAGTTCCTTCTGCTAAAAACTCTGGATTAGATAAAATTTGAAATTGAACACCATTTCCTGTATTATCCAATATACTTTTAATGGCCTCAGCGGTTCTCACTGGTAAAGTTGACTTCTCGACTACAATTTTATTTTGTTTTGCAACCCTTGCAATTTGTCTAGCACATAATTCGATATATTTTAAATCTGCTGCCATTCCTTTTCCTTTTCCATAAGTCTTGGTTGGTGTATTTACAGAAATAAATATCATTTGAGCTTCATCTATCGCTTTATCTACATCTGTAGAAAAAAACAAATTTCTGCTTCTTGCTTCTGCTACAATTTCAGAAAGTCCAGGTTCATATATTGGAATATTTTCAGGATTCGGATCATTCCAATCTGCTATTCTTTGTTCATTTAAATCAACAACCGTAACCTGAATATGAGGACATTTTTGAGCAATCACTGCCATTGTTGGCCCTCCAACATATCCTGCACCAATGCAGCAAATTTTTGTAATTTTCATTTGATCTATTTTATCTTGATCTTAAATTTATTTTAAATTATTCCAATACCATTCAACAGCTTCTTTTAACCCGTCTTGCAAAGAATACTTTGGATTATAACCGAGATTTCTTTTTGCTTTTTCGATACTTGCTAGAGAATGCGGAATGTCTCCTGCTCGATTTTCGCCATAAATAACTGGAACATCCTTTATTTTTGGATCAAAGTCTGATAAATATTCTTTTAAATATCCAACTAAGTCATTTAAAGTATTTCTGTCTCCAAATGCAGTATTATAAATAGTATTAATTGCTTCTAAATTTTGACAAGTCATAGCCAACTCATTCATTTGAATTACATTGTCTATGTAAGTAAAATCACGAGAATAATTTCCGTCTCCATTAATTATTGGACTCTCGTGGCTCATAAATTGCTTTACAAACTTTGGAATTACAGCCGCATAAGCTCCATTAGGGTCTTGCTTTCTTCCAAAAACATTAAAATAACGAAGTCCGATTGTTTCTAATCCATATGTCTTGCTAAAAATTTCCGCATAAAGCTCATTCACATATTTTGTAATTGCATAAGGAGACAATGGTTTTCCTATAACATCTTCTACTTTGGGTAATCCTTGAGAGTCTCCATAAGTAGAAGAACTCGCAGCATAAACAAATCGTTTTACTTTAGCATCGCGTGCTGCTGTAAGCATATTTAAAAAACCCGAAACATTTACATCATTAGTCGTAATTGGATCTTTTATCGACCTAGGAACAGAACCTAAAGCAGCTTGATGTAAAACATAATCTACTCCTTCAACAGCTAAACTACAATCAGTTAAATTTCGGATATCGCCTTCGATTAACTTAAAATCAGGATTATTTAAAAAATCTTTTAAATTATAACGATGGCCTGTAGAAAAATTATCCATACAAACGATCTTATAGCCTAAGCCTAAAAAATACTCAGTCAAATTTGAACCTATAAATCCAGCTCCTCCTGTAATCAAAATTGTATTCTTTACCCTGCTTTCCATTTGTCAAAGTTTATTTTTTTCTAATTCGGTTTAAAAATGCTTTCCAAAATCCATCTTTAACATCCTCTTCATGATAACCATTCGAATAAGCTCCATATCCGTAACCATATCCGTAGCCACTACCGTATTTTGCTTTATTTTCATAACCATTTAATACAATACTCACGTTGCTCAACTCTCCACGTTTAAGCCTAGTATTCAACAACGTTATCATATCTTTCTTAGTATAATTTTGTCTTACAATATACAATACTACATCTGCAAACTGAACTAATTCCAATGAATCTGCTACTAAACCAACTGGTGGAGTATCCAAAACTATATAATCATATTTTTGCTTAAGTTCATCAATCAATTCTTTCATCGCATCACTTAAAATTAACTCAGAAGGATTTGGGGGAATTGGCCCTGAAAGTATTATATCTAAATTAGGGATTGGCGTCTGATTAGTAATTTCTTCTAAATTATTTTGTCTTATTAAATAATTGACAACTCCTAGAGATGATTTTAATTGAAATTCATCTGCCAATCTTGGTTTTCTTAAATCCAAACCAACTATTACTGTTTTTTTCTCGCTTAAAGCAAAAACTGTAGCAATATTTATAGAACAGAATGTTTTTCCTTCTCCACTAATTGAAGAAGTAATCATTAAGGTTTTTGATCCGTCAACTTTTTGTTTTTTATATAAAAACTGAAGTGAAGAACGTAAGCCCCTAAATGATTCTGAAAGAGCAGATTTTGGTTTATCAAAAACCGCTAAGCTTCCTGAGTCTTTATTAATACCAATCACTCCGAGCAATGGGATTTGAGTTAGTTTACTAATGTCATCACCATTCTGAATTGAATTATTAATAAAGAAGATTAACAAAACAAACAACAAAGGAATTAAAATCCCTAAGAACAAAGCCATTACATAGTTTACAGAAGTCTTAGGCCCAATTAAACCTCCACCAATATCCTTTGCAGGATCAATAAAATGAATATCTGATAGGTTAGATGCTCTTACAATTTCTGCTTCATTTCTCTTTTGAAGAAACTCTGTATAGATATTGTCGTTCAAATCATATTTTCTTTTAATCTTCAGTAATTCCTGTTGTTCAGCAGGAAGTTTTTTAACAGTGCTTTCTGCTTGGCCAATTTTGGCATTTAACAAAGATAAATCATAAACTAAAGAAGACTTAGCCGTAACAATATTTTCTTGAAGAACATTTTTTACCGCAGCCATTTGATTATCAAAATCTTTAAATATTTTTTCACTTTTCACAGCATAAGCCATTTCTGATCTTTGAGTAGAAAGAGCTATAAGTTTGGAAACATTAGCAACAACATTAGGATCTTCAATTCCAGCAACAGAAGGTGCTGGTAACCTAGAATAGTCGTCGCTACTATTTAAATATGATCTTAACGAATTATAATAAGCTATTTTTCTAGTAACTTGATCTTTTTCAACATCAAAATTCATTATCTTTTCTGAAACCCTTGAGCCACCATCTTCTATTTGGTAAATATTTTTATCTTTTTGAAAAGATTTTAATTCGTTACCAGTCTCTTTAAGCTGAGATTCCATTGCAACAAGAGTACTATCAATAAATCTAATAGTGTTTGTTGCAAATTGGTTTTTACCATCTAATTGCAATTTCATAAGCATCCTTACGGTAGCATTCAAATAATCAACCATTCTTGCTTTATTTGTTCCTTGCATTGACAAAGTCAACAACGACCCCGCACTTTTTCCAGCATCTACATTTATGCCTTTGTATTGAGATACAGTTCCATCAAAATCATTAAATCTTACAAAGTATTCTTTACCTTTATAAAAACCTGGATTATCTACTATTTGAAGTTTCCAATCTAAAAATGGAAGATTAACACGTTCTCCTACTTTGTATTTTTTAATAAAAGTTGTGGGTTGTACTGACGTCTTGCCATAAGAATTATTGCTATAAGTAATTAACGAAACAGAATTAACTTCAAATGGTATCTGAATTTGATACTCATTTTCGCTTAAAAATTTTATATTAATTAATGTATTTGCAAGCTGTCCCTTTGTTTTGTCAATATCGACGTAGAATGGTACCGCTCCATAAGAATCAATTAAATTGTATTTCCCCTGCTCTAAGTAATTAATATAAAATTGAAGTTTATCTACGACTAGTTCATTATGAGATCTTGATTGCAAAATTGTAGAAATACCATTTACCTGATCCGAAACTCCTCCCCAATTGAATACCAAACTGGTGTTTGATGTAAAAAAAGGATTGCTTTCTTCTTTAATAGAAATCATGGTTTGCATTCCGTAAATTTTTTCTTTACGAATATTTATCTGGTAAGCAATAGTGAATGTAATAATCAAACTTACAAGAAACCATTTCCAGTAACTTGCAATTTTCAACAGAAACCCTTTAAAATCAAAATGAGAATGATTTTCAAAAATGGCAAAATCTTTAATGTCTAACATTTTAAAAACCTATTTTTTACTTTATAATTAAATAAACTGTTGTTGCCAAAGACAATAATGTGATTATTGTTCCTATTGACTGTATCCCCGTTTGACCCGTTCCCCATGTTTTTTGCCTCAATGGTTTTACATAGATATAATCATTTGGCTGTAAATAATAATAAGGTGATTTCATTACGTTCACATCTGTAAGATCAATCTCATGCAGTTGAACACCAGTTGGACTCTGACGAATTATGGTTACTTCTTTTCTATTACCGACTGTTGTAATATCTCCAGCATTTGCAACAGCTTCTAAAATATTTACATTATCTTTAAATAATGTTTTTGTACCTGTACTTCCAACCTCTCCATTAATTGTATATCTAAAACCCGCTAGTTTTACTGTTACAAAAATATTTGCTTCGCTTTTAAAATATTCTTCCAGTAATTTCTTTTCGATTTTTATTCTTGTCTCTTCAAGAGTATATCCAATTACATTAATTTCTCCAAGAATTGGCATTCTTATATTTCCGTGATCGTCAACTGTAAATCCATCAAAGTACAAACTAGCTTCGCTCTTGCCTGCCTGACCAGTTTCGCCTTCAGTTGTATTAAAAATAGAGACTAATTTTGAGTCTATTGCCTTTATATTAACTTTTAAAACATCATGCACTTGCAATCTATATGGTTTTGATTCTACTGCTACAATCGCTGCTTGTTCTCCTGAATCATTTTTATCCTGAAGGTAAACCAAATCTTTGATTGGAATGCACGAGGTAAATAATGTAGAGATTAATAAAAATAGAAAAAAACTGTTTTTTGTCATTCGTTCAATGTTTTCGCAAAGATCTTTTCCTTTAATATCAAGAAAAACATAATCGCTATTTGGGGTTTAGTTAATTGTTTTTAAATGTTTTTTCAAAAGGAACTCTATGCAAGATGCTTCGTCCAAGTGTTATTTCGTCTGCATATTCTAATTCATCTCCAACCGATATTCCTCTCGCAATTGTCGAAATTATAATATCAGAATCTGCAATTTGTTTATAGATATAAAAATTCGTTGTATCTCCTTCCATAGTTGAGCTTAACGCAAAAATAATCTCCGCTACATTTCCAGATTTTACTTTTGTTACTAAGCTAGAAATATTTAACTGATTTGGGCCTACTCCTTCAATAGGTGAAATTTTACCTCCAAGCACATGATATATTCCTCTAAATTGCCCTGTATTTTCTATTGCCATAACATCTCTAATATCTTCTACAATACATATTGTTTCATGATTTCTAACTGGATTAGCGCAAATCTCGCACATTTTAGTATCAGAAATATTATGGCAACTTTCACAAAACTTAATATCCTCACGCATTTTCAATAATGCTTGAGACAAAAAAGCTGTTTGTTCTTTAGGTTGTTTTAATAAATGAAGAACTAATCGAAGTGCCGTACGCTTACCTATACCAGGTAATTGCGACATTTCGTTTACCGCTTTTTCAATTAATTTTGATGAAAATTCCATGACGACAAAAGTAATACTTTTAATGGTTTAGCCTACATTACAGCCATTAAATTCAAAGCTTAACACTAACGAGAATTTATTACGAAACACCTTTCTTTTCAATGTTAAAATGAAAGTGACAAATAATATTTTAGTATTGATTTGTAGCCAACAAAACTAATGTACAAGCTACCTCTACTTGAATATCATTTAATTCTAGTAATTGGTACAACTCTGGGTTTTCTGTTCCTGGATTAAAAATCACTCGTTTAGGATGTGACTCAATAATATAATTATAATAATCTCTCTGACGAATAGGATTTAAATACAAAGTGATGGTATCAATATTTTTAACTGGTATCGCTTTAGTTTGAATTTTTACTCCAGCAACTTCTCCTGCTTTTTGTCCGATTGCTAAAACAGAATGTCCTTTTCCTGCCAGCATATTTACTGCTCTATAAGAATAACGTTCTGGATTTGTAGATGCTCCTATGACTAATGTTTTTTTATTTTTCATTGTTTTTGTTTAGACTGCAAAAGTAATCAAAAAGAACGATTTAACTTCATGTCTTTGATTCAGAATAAACAGCAATAAAAACATTATTATAACATAATTTCACATAAAAACATCAAAAAATAATTACATTTACTTCAACCAATCAATATAATATGGAATTATTTATTTACTTATTTGCTGCCTTGTTCTCAGTGCTAAACCCAATTGGAACTGTACCTATTTTTGTCGGATTAACACAACACGACTCTCAAAAAGAAAGATCACGAATCTCTCTTTGGACCGCAATCAATGTTTTCATCATATTATTGGTTTCTTATTTCATTGGCCAATATGTTTTAACTTTTTTCGGAATCAGCATAGACGCCTTAAGAATTGCGGGCGGAATTGTAATTGTAAATTCTGGTTTTTCTTTACTTTCTGGAAAATTCAACAAGAAACGAGGAATCAATAAAAAAATTGAAAATGAAGCGCAACACAGAAATGATATTGCATTAACACCTTTAGCAATACCAATGCTTGCTGGCCCTGGATCGATGTCTCTTTTAATTGCTTTTTATCAAGAGCATCATGAAATAAACGAAATTATAATTTCATCATTAGCGATTCTAGCAATTGCTGTAGCGATTTTTGCTATTTTAAAAAGCGCTCATTATTTAGCTAGAATTTTAGGAGCATCTGGAATTGTCGCTATTTCAAGAATTGTTGGTTTTATCGTTATTTCTATCGGAATTCAATACATAGTAAGTGCTATAGTAAATATTATAAAAGGAAATTTTTAACTCCAAAATGTTTTTAAAAAGAAAGGGATAAAATCAAGTATGATTTTATCCCTTTCTTTTATTAGATCTTTTATTTTAACTTCTCGGCAAGAAAACTTCAGCCATCATACATCTTGCACTTCCTCCGCCACAAGCTTCAATTGTATCAAGGCTTGAGCTTAAGATTTCTGCATGATTTTCCAATTGAGCAATCTGTTTTGGAGTTAAGATCTGGTGTGCAGAAGCACTCATAACAATATATCTCTTATCATCTTTTCCGCGAACTTCTAACATATTTCCTGCAAAATTATTCACTTGGTCTTCTGTTATTAAAATAACTTCCTTTTGATCTTGTTTAAGATTATCCAGAACCATTTTTCGTTCTTTCTTATCATCGATAGAATCTGCACAAATAACAGCAAAAGTTTCACCTAAACACATCATTACATTAGTATGATAAATTAGTTTACGCTCGCCATCAACCGTTTGAAAAGCTTCAAAAATAACAGGAGCATAATCAAAATCTTCACAGAACTCTATAAACAATTCTTCGTCTGCTCTTGGAGATAACGCGCAATATGCTTTTCCATTAGCTCTATCTAACAACAAACTTCCTGTTCCTTCTAAGAAAATGCCATCTTCTTCTGCTGAAGTATAATCCATGATATTAGAAATTTCGAATCCTTTTTCTTCCAAAGTATCCAAAATATCTTCACGACGTTCTTGACGACGATTTTCAGCAAACATCGGATAAAGGGCCACATCTCCATTTTCATGAAATGAAACCCAATTGTTTGGAAAAATACTATCAGGAGTATCAGTCTCTAAATTGTCATCAACAACAGTAACATCTACCCCAACCGTTCTTAATTTTTCAACAAAAGCATCAAACTCCTGTTGCGCTTTAGCATTAACGGTACTTGGTAAAAGTCCGTCTAATACTTTTTGATAATAATTATTTACAGCCGTCTGTTCATTCATCCTGAATGCAACTGGGCGAATCATCACGATAGCATTAGTAGTCTGTATCATTCTTTATTTTTTTGTTTCAAGTTTCAAGTTTTTCTAGAAGACTGAAATTTAAAATTGTTTTTTTTTAGTCTCTTATTAATGGAAGCGTTGAACATCTCAACAAACCTTCTTGCTTTGAAATTTCAGCATATGGAATTTCTTCAACAGTAAAACCATTTTCACGAAGCCAATTATTCAATCTCGTAAAATTCTTTTCAGAAACCACCACATTTTCATCAATTGAAAATACATTCGAAAACATATTATACATTTCGTTTCTTTCAATATGAAATAGATTTTCTTTTCCGAAAAGCTTTACTAAATAAAGATAATCTGCCTCCTCTCGAAAACCTCTTTTATAAATAATACCTTTATTTTTTCCAACAGGCTGAAAACAACAATCTAAATGCAGCGCATTATCTCTTGCTTCTAATTTAGATTTTACCAAATCAAATTCTTTTACAATCTTATTAGGAAATAACGATTTGATATAGCTTACACCATGCATATTGGTTCTTGCTGTAATGTAGTCTTTATAATCACTTCCTTTATAAGTTCCGATAAAAATATGATCATTCCAAAGCATCACATCTCCTCCTTCAATATGAACTTCTTCTGGAGGGCGAACTACTTTTAATGGATCTATCTGATCAATTACATATTGAATAGCATCTAATTCGCGTTCTCTATCTGGAAGAATATTCGATTTCACAAAGATATCATCAATTACGAATCCAATATCTCGTGCAAAAATCTGATTGTAGTTTTCAATCATTTCCGGACGATAAACTGTAACATCATATTTCTGAAAAACAGCATTAAAAGCATCCATTTCAGCAACCATATCTTTTTCTAAAGGATAAGTTCCCGCCTTAATATGTTCCAATGATTTAGGATCATAAGCCTCTTCTATAGTTGGAGTTGGTCCATTATGAACAGCAGAACCCAAAACTACAGCACGAAGTCGAGACGTTTCGTTCTTTACATTTAATTGCAACATAACTCTATTGTATTTTGAGCAAATATAAAAAAAGCTTCACAGTTAAGTGAAGCTTTCGTTTTTTATTTATTAGACTTAAACTCTCGTAAAGGATGTCCTGTATAAATTTGTCTTGGTCTTCCAATTGGTTCTTTGTTTTCACGCATTTCTTTCCATTGCGCAATCCAACCTGGTAGTCTTCCAATTGCAAACATAACAGTAAACATATCTGTTGGAATTCCTAGAGCTCTGTAGATAATTCCAGAGTAGAAATCAACGTTTGGATATAAGTTTCTTGCTTTGAAGTATTCATCTTCAAGAGCAGCTTTTTCTAATTTTCTTGCGATATCTAAAATCGGATCTTCAACACCTAAAGTCTCTAGTACTTCTGTTGCTGCTTTTTTGATAATTTTAGCTCTTGGATCAAAGTTTTTATAAACTCTGTGTCCGAATCCCATTAAACGGAAAGGATCATTTTTGTCTTTTGCTTTTGCTAAGAATTTATCTGTATCTCCGCCATCTTTATTAATTTCTTCAAGCATTTCAAGTACAGCCTGGTTTGCTCCACCGTGAAGTGGCCCCCATAAAGCAGAAACTCCTGCAGAAACTGAAGCAAATAAACCTGCGTGAGAAGAACCTACCATTCTAACAGTAGATGTAGAACAGTTTTGCTCATGATCTGCGTGAAGAATAAATAATTTATCTAAAGCATTTACGATTACTGGATTTGCAGCATAAGGACCAGTAGGCAATTTAAACATTAATTGCATAAAGCTTTCTACATATCCTTTTGTATTATCGTAATAGTTTAAAGGATAACCCATAGATTTTCTATAAGTCCATGTAGCAATTACAAGAAATTTTGCCATTGTTTTACAAATAGCCTCGTACATTTCTTTTTCATTATCAACATTAACTGCTTTAGGATTGAATGCCGTTAAAGCACTAGTCAAAGCAGATAGCACTCCCATTGGGTGAGCCGTTTTAGGAAAACCATCAATGATATTTTTCATTTCTTCGTTTACCAAAGAATGCTTTTTTATACCATTTTCAAAATCTTCTAATTGTGAAGCTGTAGGCAATTCACCAAAAATCAAAAGATAAGATACTTCTAAGAAATTAGCTTTTTCTGCAAGATCTTCGATCGAGTATCCTCTGTAACGCAAAATTCCTTCTTCTCCATCTAGGAAAGTGATTTCGCTTGTACAAGACCCTGAATTTTTATAACCTGGATCAAGGGTAATAAAACCTGTTAAATCACGTAATTTGTTAATATCGATAGCTGATTCGTTTTCGCTTCCTGTGATTACTGGAAGCTCAATCTTTTTACCATCTATTTCTAATGTAGCTATTTTTGACATAATATACTGGAAATAATTCTTTAAATAATAATTTATCAAATCTAATGAATTTAAGACTAATTAAAAAAAGAATACTGCTATGAATTTGTTAAAACTCCAAAAAAAAACCATTCATTAAAAAATGAATGGTTTATCTTAATATATCTCTTATGATTATTTAATCTTGAAAGCATTTAAACCTGGAAAATAAGCAGTGCTTCCTAATTCTTCTTCAATTCGTAATAATTGATTGTATTTTGCCATACGATCTGAACGAGAAGCAGAACCAGTTTTAATTTGACCACAGTTTAAAGCAACAGCTAAGTCAGCAATTGTGTTATCTTCAGTTTCTCCAGAACGGTGAGACATTACAGATGTGTAACCAGCATTTTTCGCCATGTTTACAGCTGCAATAGTTTCAGTTAAAGTTCCAATTTGGTTTACTTTTACCAAGATAGAGTTAGCAATTCCTTTTTGGATTCCTGTAGACAAACGCTCAACATTAGTAACAAACAAATCATCACCTACTAATTGCACTTTGTCACCAATTTTTTCAGTCAAATATTTCCATCCATTCCAATCATCTTCGTACATACCATCTTCGATAGAAATAATTGGATATTTAGCAGCAAGTTCAGCTAAGTAATCAGCCTGCTCCTCAGAAGTTCTGATTTTTCCAGTTTCACCTTCAAATTTAGTATAATCGTATTTACCGTTTACATAAAACTCAGAAGCAGCACAGTCAAGAGCGATCATAATTTCGTCACCGAAAGAATAACCTGCTTTTTCAACAGCCAATTTAATTGTATCTAATGCATCTTCAGTACCACCAGCTAAGTTTGGAGCAAAACCACCTTCGTCACCTACAGCAGTACTCAAACCTCTATCGTGTAAAACTTTCTTCAAACTGTGGAAAATTTCAGTTCCCATTTGCATAGAATGCGTAAAAGAAGTTGCTTTTACTGGGAAAATCATAAACTCTTGGAACGCGATAGGCGCATCAGAGTGAGAACCACCGTTGATGATGTTCATCATTGGAACTGGTAACGTATTAGCAGAAACACCACCTACGTATCTGTATAATGGCAATCCAAGTTCATTAGCAGCAGCTTTTGCCGCAGCTAAAGAAACTCCTAAAATAGCATTAGCTCCTAATTTAGATTTATTTGGAGTTCCATCTAAATCAATCATTAATTGGTCAATTGTGTTTTGTTCGAAAACAGAAGTTCCCACTAATTCTTCAGCAATAACAGTATTTACATTGTTCACTGCATTCAAAACACCTTTACCTAGATAAGCTTTACCTCCATCACGTAATTCAACAGCTTCGTGTTCTCCAGTTGATGCTCCAGATGGAACAGCAGCTCTACCTAAAACTCCATTTTCAGTTACTACATCTACTTCAATAGTAGGATTACCTCTAGAATCAAGAATTTGTCTTGCGTGAACTTTAATTATAATACTCATTATTTTTGTTTTTTATTAATAAATTATATTTTTTTTTCGAAATTATAAAAATATTTAATACTATAAACGCATTGTAGTCATTAAACACCTTTATTTATTAACTACATCGTTTTAGGCTTTGTCGCTTTTAATATTCTCTACAAATTGGTCAAACAAATATGACGAATCGTGTGGTCCTGGACTAGCTTCTGGGTGATACTGAACTGAGAAACAATTTTTATTCTTCATCCTCATTCCTGCCACAGTACCATCATTCAAGTGAACATGAGTAATTTGTAATTCTGGATGATTTTCCAATTGCTCTCTCTTAACAGCAAAACCGTGGTTTTGAGATGTTATTTCACCTTTACCTGTAATAAGATTTTTTACTGGGTGGTTAATCCCTCGGTGTCCATTAAACATCTTATAAGTTTCAACTCCATTAGCCAAACCAATTACTTGATGCCCCAAACAGATCCCGAATAAAGGTCTATCTTCAGCAAGAATTTTCTTTGCTACTTCTATCGCACCAAATAAAGGATCTGGATCCCCAGGTCCATTTGACAAGAAAAACCCATCTGGATTAAACGAATTTAAATCCTCATAAGTTGAGTTGTACGGAAAAACTTTAATGTAGCAATCTCTCTTAGCAAGATTTCTTAAAATATTCTTTTTAATTCCAAGATCAAGTGCCGAAATTTTATAAGTTGCATTTTCATCTCCAACAAAATACGGCTCAGTTGTAGATACTTTAGAAGCAAGCTCTAAACCTTCCATATTTGGAACATCGGCTAATTCCTTTTTCAAATCTTCAATTGAAGTTCCATCTGTACAAATTACTGCATTCATTGCCCCATTATCACGAATGTAACTTACAAGAGCTCTTGTATCAACATCCGAAATACAAATTAGGTTTTGCTTAATAAAGTAATCTTCTAAACTTCCAGAAGCTCCTTCTCTTGAATAATTAAAGCTAAAGTTTTTACAAACCAAACCTGCAATTTTAATGCTGTCTGATTCAACTTCTAAATCATTAACACCATAATTACCAATATGCGGATTAGTCGCAACCATAATTTGACCAAAATAAGAAGGATCTGTAAAAATCTCCTGATATCCAGTCATTCCAGTATTAAAACAAACTTCACCAAAAGTTTTACCGCTGATACCAATAGATTTACCATGAAAAATAGTTCCATCGCTAAGTAATAAAATGGCGCTTTGTCGTGTTGTGTATTTCATTCTTTAATTTGTATTGTTTTTAATCGTCTTATGAAACTTTAATATTTCATTTGTAATTAGATATTTTGCAAATTTACTTCTTTAAAAGAGCGCTGCCAAGATATTTTAAAAATTTCATTCATAAAAATAAAACCAAGGCGTTGAAATAAGTTAAATTTTACTCTTTAAAAAAAATCAAAAAAAAAGGATAAACTAAAAATTAGCTTATCCTTGATTTCTATAGAATCATTACTTTCATAATTATTCAGAAGCTTCAGTAGTCGTTTCTGATTCAGCAGCAGGAGCCTCAGGAGTACCCTCAGCTTTTTTAGCTTTACCACCACGACGGCTTTTTGCTTTTTTAACTTCTTTTTTACCTCCATTGTAAAGTTCATTGAAATCTACAAGTTCGATCATTGCCATATCAGCATTATCTCCCAAACGATTTCCAACTTTAATGATACGAGTGTATCCACCTGGACGGTCTCCAACTTTAGCAGCCACATCTCTGAACAAATCAGTTACAGCATATTTGCTACGTAAGTATGCAAAAACAATACGACGATTGTGAGTCGTATCTTCTTTTGATTTAGTGATTAAAGGCTCAACGAATTGTTTAAGCGCTTTAGCTTTAGCAACAGTAGTGTTAATACGTTTGTGCTCAATAAGAGAACAAGCCATATTAGCCAACATAGCTTTTCTATGTCCAGTCTGTCTGCTTAAGTGGTTGAATTTTTTTCCGTGTCTCATGACGTGTTTTTTTTATCTTCATCTTGCTACAATCCACTATGGAGAGCAAAATATGAAGTAAATTATTCTTTATCTAATTTGTATTTAGCTAAATCCATTCCGAAAGTTAAATTCTTCACTGCAACAAGTTCATCAAGTTCAGTTAAAGATTTTTTACCAAAATTACGGAATTTCATTAGGTCATTTTTATTGAACGATACTAAATCACCAAGTGTATCAACTTCAGCCGCTTTCAAGCAATTTAATGCTCTCACAGATAAATCCATATCAACAAGCTTAGTTTTAAGCAATTGTCTCATATGCAATGACTCTTCATCATACGATTCTGTTTGTGCAATTTCGTCAGCCTCAAGTGTAATTCTTTCATCAGAAAACAACATGAAATGGTGAATTAAAACTTTAGCAGCTTCAGTAAGAGCATCTTTTGGATTAATAGATCCATCAGTTTTAATTTCAAAAACTAATTTTTCGTAATCTGTTTTTTGCTCTACACGGAAATTTTCGATTGCATATTTTACATTTTTTACCGGAGTAAAAATAGAATCTGTAAAAATTGTTCCAATTGCAGCATTCTGTTTTTTGTTCTCTTCAGCAGGAACGTATCCTCTACCTTTTTCGATTGTTAAATCGAAGTTCAATTTGATTTTAGAATCTAAATTACAGATAACAAGGTCTGGATTCAAAACTTGAAAACCTGAGATAAATTTTTGAAAATCACCTGCTGTCAATTGATCTTTACCAGAAACAGAAATAGTAACTGATTCATTATCGATATCTTCAATCTGACGTTTGAAACGTACTTGTTTTAGATTAAGGATAATTTCGGTAACATCCTCAACAACACCTGAAATAGTAGAAAACTCATGATCTACACCTTCGATACGAACAGATGTAATTGCATAACCTTCTAACGCTGAAAGCAAAACTCTTCTAAGTGCATTACCAACTGTCAATCCGTAACCAGGTTCTAAAGGTCTAAACTCAAATTTACCTTCAAAATCGGTTGAATCGATCATGATAACTTTATCGGGCTTTTGAAAATTAAATATTGCCATAAATTTCGACTAAGTCAATTATTATTTGTTGTACAACTCTACGATTAATTGTTCTTTAATGTTTTCTGGAATTTGAAGTCTCGCAGGTACAGAAACGAAAGTTCCTTCTTTAAGATCATTGTTCCAAGTAATCCATTCATAAACATGACTTGAATTTGATAAAGAACGTTCGATAGCTTCTAAAGATTTAGATTTTTCACGAACTGCAACTTTATCACCAGGCTTAAGGTGGTAAGAAGGAATATTAACAACCTCTCCATTTACAGTAACGTGTCTGTGAGAAACGATTTGACGCGCACCTCTTCTAGATGGAGCAATTCCCATTCTAAAAACAACATTATCTAATCTTGCTTCACATAATTGTAATAAAACTTCACCAGTTACTCCTTTAGTCGCTGATGCTTTTTCGAATAAATTTCTGAATTGTTTTTCTAAAATTCCATAAGAATATTTAGCTTTTTGCTTTTCCATTAACTGAACAGCGTACTCAGATTTTTTTCCTCTTTTTTTAGCCATCCCGTGTTGTCCAGGTGGGTAATTTCTTTTTTCGAAAGATTTATCATCTCCGAAGATTGCCTCGCCAAATTTACGAGCGATTTTGGTTTTAGGACCAGTATATCTTGCCATTTTAAAAAAAATTTAAGGTAGAAATTATGAATTCAGGTCTAATCCTTCGATAATCTATGTTCTACCTTGTTTATACTATAAAAATAAAAAATTAAACTCTACGTCTTTTTGGAGGACGACATCCGTTGTGTGGCATTGGAGTAACATCAATAATCTCTGTAACTTCAATTCCACCGTTATGAATAGAACGGATAGCAGACTCACGTCCGTTACCTGGTCCTTTTACATAAACTTTCACTTTTTTAAGTCCTGCCTCAAGTGCTACTTTAGCGCAATCTTCTGCTGCCATTTGAGCTGCATAAGGAGTGTTCTTTTTAGAACCTCTGAAACCCATTTTACCAGCTGAAGACCAAGAGATAACTTCACCTTTCTTATTAGTCAAAGAAATAATAATGTTATTAAAAGTGGCAGAAATATGAGCCTCACCCGTTGATTCAACGATAACTTTACGTTTTTTTGCAGTTGCTTTAGCCATATTACTTATTATTTAGTTGCTTTTTTCTTGTTAGCAACAGTTTTTCTTTTACCTTTTCTTGTTCTTGAGTTGTTTTTAGTTCTTTGTCCTCTTAATGGAAGACCAGATCTATGACGAATACCTCTGTAACATCCGATATCCATTAAACGTTTAATGTTTAAAGAAATTTCAGAACGTAATTCTCCTTCAATTTTGTAAAATGAAACAGCTTCACGAATTGCTCCGATTTCATCATCATTCCAATCTTGAACTTTTTTATCTTGGCTAACTTGAGCTTTTTCCAAAATCTCGATAGCTCTACTTTTTCCTAATCCGAAGATGTAGGTAAGTGCAATAACACCTCTTTTGTTTTTTGGGATATCTACCCCTGCTATTCTTGCCATAATTATCCTTGTCTTTGTTTAAATCTAGGATTCTTTTTGTTTATTACGTACAGTCTCCCTTTTCTACGCACGATAATGCACTCGGCACTTCTCTTTTTTACTGATGCTCTAACTTTCATAGTGAATATCCTTTAATATCGATAAGTAATTCTTGCTTTTGACAAATCGTAAGGACTCATTTCTAGTTTCACTTTATCACCAGGTAATAATTTGATGTAATGCATTCGCATTTTACCAGAAATATGAGCAATTACAATATGTCCATTTTCTAACTCTACACGGAACATCGCATTTGATAATGCTTCAATGATTGATCCGTCTTGTTCTATTGCTGATTGTTTTGCCATAAATATATTAAGCTACCGCTTTTCTATTTTTACCAGTCTTCATTAAACCATCATAATGTTTGTTTAACAAGTATGAATTGATTTGTTGAATAGTATCTATTGCAACTCCAACCATAATTATTAATGAGGTACCTCCAAAAAACATTGCCCAAGATTGTTGTACATCCATAATACTTACAACAATAGCTGGGAACACAGCAATCAAAGCAAGGAATAAAGATCCTGGGAAAGTTATTAAAGACATCACTTTATCAAGGAAATCAGAAGTTTCTGCTCCTGGACGAACTCCAGGAATAAAACCACCGCTTCTCTTTAAATCATCAGCCATTTTGTTAGTAGGTACAGTGATCGCAGTATAAAAGAATGTAAATACAATAATTAAAGTTGCAAAAACAAAATTATACCAGAAACCAAACATATTACTAAATGCACCAACAATAGATTGTGATGTATCTGATTTAGACAATCCAGCTACAGCCGCAGGAATAAACATAATTGCCTGAGCAAAAATAATTGGCATAACTCCTGAAGCATTAAGCTTAAGAGGAATCCATTGTCTATTACCTCCTGCCAAATCTTGCTCGTAATCTCCTGTAGTCGTACGACGAGCATACTGAACAGGGATTCTACGTACTGCCATTGTAAGCAATACACAAGAAATGATAACTAATAACCACACAATAATTTCAATAACTAATAACATTGGACCTCCATTGTTATTGGTAACACGAGTTGTAAACTCTTGGATAAAAGCTTGCGGTAAACGAGCTAAAATACCAACCATAATTAACAATGAAATACCATTTCCAATACCTTTATCTGTAATTTTCTCACCCAGCCACATAGCAAAAATTGTACCAGTAACTAAAATGATAACAGACGAGAACAAAAATTCAGGAGAATTAAAGCCTAGCAAAAATGCATTACTAGGCAATGTTCTGTATAAATTATAGATATAAGTTGGACCTTGAACCAATGTGATAGCGATTGTCAACCAACGAGTGATTTGATTAATCTTTTTTCTACCACTTTCCCCATCATTTTGAAGTTTTTGTAAATATGGAATCGCAATCCCCATCAACTGAACAACAATAGACGCAGAAATATAAGGCATGATACCTAAGGCAAAAACTGAAGCCTTAGAGAAAGCACCCCCGGTGAACATGTCTAGAATAGATCCTAGACCATTTTTAGTTTGTCCCGCTAAACCAGTCAATTGCGTTGCGTCAATTCCAGGAAGCGTAACGTGTGCTCCAAAACGATATACTAAAAGCAATCCTAATGTAATTAAGATTCTATTCTTTAGTTCTTCGATTTTCCAAACATTACTTATTGATTCAATAAATTTCTTCATCTTAATAGATAAGTTATATAGTTACAGCTTCTCCACCAGCAGCTTCGATAGCAGCTTTTGCAGTAGCAGTAAATTTGTGGGCAGTTACTTTTAATTTTGCTTTCAATTCTCCTCTACCTAAAATCTTAACGATTTCATTTTTAGTAGCTAGACGATTTGCTACGAACTCTGTCATAGAAACAGAATCAGTAATTGCACCGTTATCAACTAATAATTGAAGAGTATCTAAATTAACACCTTCGTATTCTTTACGATTGATGTTTTTGAAACCAAACTTAGGTACACGTCTTTGAAGTGGCATTTGCCCTCCTTCAAAACCAATCTTTTTAGAATAACCAGAACGAGATTTTGCTCCTTTGTGTCCACGTGCAGCGGTACCACCTTTTCCAGAACCTTCTCCTCTACCTAATCTTTTATTTTGATTGTGTGTAGATCCCTCAGCAGGTTGTAAGTTACTTAAATTCATAACAGTATTTGTTATTTAGCTTCTTCAACAGAAACTAAGTGTTTAACTTTGTTTATCATCCCAAGGATAGCAGGATTTGACTCATGCTCCACAACTTGTCCAATTTTACGTAGACCTAAAGCTTCCAACCCTCTCTTTTGAGAAAGAGGACAGTTGATTTTGCTTCTTACTTGTTTTACTAATAATTTAGCCATAATTTCCTGAATTAACCTTTAAAAACTTTCTCTAAAGAAACACCTCTTTGTTTTGCAACAGTATGAGCGCTTCTCATTTGCAATAAAGCATCAAAAGTTGCTTTTACTACGTTATGTGGATTTGATGATCCTTGAGATTTAGACAATACATCGTGAATACCTACTGACTCAAGAACTGAACGAACAGCTCCACCAGCAATAACTCCAGTACCATGAGACGCTGGAATTAAGAATACGCGTGCACCACCAAATTTACCTTTTTGTTCGTGAGGAACAGATTGTCCATTCAAAGGAATTCTAACTAAATTTTTCTTAGCATCTTCTACTGCTTTCGCAATTGCTTCAGAAACGTCTTTAGATTTTCCTAATCCATGACCAACTACTCCATTTTCATCACCTACAACTACAATAGCAGAAAAACCGAAAGCTCTACCACCTTTTGTAACTTTAGTAACACGATTAACACTAACTAGACGATCTTTTAATTCAAGACCACTAGGTTTTACCAATTCTACATTTTTGTATTTAGACATAATATATTAGAATTTAAGTCCAGCGGCTCTTGCGCCTTCTGCTAATGATTTAATACGCCCGTGATATAAATATCCACCTCTATCAAAAGTGATGGTATCAATCCCAGCTTTTAACGCTTTCTCTGCAACTAGTTTTCCCACAGCAGCAGCTACTTCAACGTTAGTACCTTTTCCTATTTCTTTTTCTCTAGAAGATGCAGCTAAGATAGTAACTCCATTTACATCATCAATAATTTGAGCGTAAATTTCTTTATTACTTCTAAAAACAGAAAGTCTAGGTCTTGCAGCAGAACCACTAACCGATTTTCTAATTCTGAATTTAATTCTCTGTCTTCTTTCAGATTTTGTTAATGACATAATCTTATATTTTAAGCTGATTTACCTGCTTTTCTTCTTAATACTTCACCCACAAATTTAACACCTTTTCCTTTGTATGGTTCAGGCTTACGGAAACCTCTGATTTTCGCAGCTACTTGACCTAAAAGTTGTTTATCAAACGATGTTAATTTTACGATAGGGTTCTTACCTTTTTCAGATACTGTTTCTAAAGATACTTCTGGAGCAATTTCTAAAACAATATTGTGAGAATATCCAAGAGCTAAATCTAATTTTTGACCTTGGTTTGAAGCTCTATAACCTACTCCAACTAATTCTAGTTCTTTTGTGAAACCTTCAGATACACCAACAATCATATTATTGATCAAAGATCTAAATAATCCGTGTTTTGCTCTATGGTCTTTATGATCAGACGATCTTTCAACTAAAACTTGATCGCCTTCAACAGTTACATTTACGTCCGAAAACTCTTGTACTAGTTGACCTCTTTTTCCTTTTACTGTAATTATACCGTCTTTAACTTCAACAGTTACACCAGCAGGGATTACAATTGGGCTTTTACCTATTCTTGACATCTTTATCTAGTGTTTAAAATTAGTATACGTAACAAATTACTTCACCACCTACATTTAATTGCTTAGCTTGTTTTCCTGTCATCAAACCTTTTGATGTAGAAACAATAGCAATTCCTAATCCGTTAAGGATTCTAGGTAATTTGGCAGCACCTGCGTACTTACGTAAACCAGGTTTACTAATTCTTTGGATATCTTTGATTACAGGCTCTTTAGTATCTTTATCATACTTCAAAGCAATTTTGATAGAACCTTGAACTGTGTTCTGCTCAAATTTGTAACTTAAGATATAACCTTGATCAAATAAGATCTTAGTTATCTCTTTTTTAAGATTAGATGCTGGAATTTCAACAACTTTGTGGTTTGCAGCCACAGCGTTACGAACTCTAGTCAAATAATCTGCAATAGGATCTGTATACATATGTATTTGATTGCGATTATGGTTTTCGGGAGATACTCATCTCCCGAACCTTTAATCAATTAAAAATTATTTTTTGGTTTGCAAAAGTAATAACTTATTGCCAAATTACCAAGATGCTTTTTTAACACCAGGAATTAATCCATTGTTAGCCATTTCACGGAAAGTTACACGTGAAATACCGAATTGACGGATGTAACCTCTAGGTCTACCTGTTAACTTACAACGGTTGTGTAAACGAACTGGTGAAGCATTTTTAGGTAATCTTTGTAAACCTTCATAGTCTCCAGCTTCTAATAAAGCTTTTCTCTTTTCAGCATACTTAGCTACCGTTTTCTCTCTTTTCACCTCGCGGGCTTTCATTGATTCTTTAGCCATGTCTTAATTCTTTTTAAAAGGTAATCCTAATTCAGCCAATAATGACTTTGCTTCCTTGTCTGTTTTTGCAGTAGTAACAAAAGTAATATCCATTCCTGAAATTTTGTTTACTTTGTCAATATCAATTTCTGGGAAAATGATTTGCTCTAAAACTCCAAGATTGTAGTTACCTCTTCCGTCGAATCCAGTAGCTTTAATACCACCAAAATCTCTAACACGTGGTAAAGCAGAAGTGATAAGTCTATCTAAAAACTCATACATTCTTTCTCCACGTAAAGTAACTTTTGCTCCAATAGGCATTCCTTTTCTCAATTTGAAAGACGCAACGTCTTTCTTAGAGATTGTAGAAACTGCTTTTTGTCCAGTGATCTTTGTTAACTCATCAACTGCATAGTCAATAAGTTTTTTATCAGATACAGCTGCACCAACTCCACGGCTCAAAACGATTTTCTCAAGTTTAGGAACTTGCATCACGTTTGTATATCCGAACTCTTCTTTAAGAGCAGAGATTACTCTACTCTTATATTCTTCTTTTAGTCTAGGTGTATATGCCATTACTATAGTACTTGATTAGATTTTTTTGAAAATCTTACTTTCTTATCTCCTTCTACTCTAATACCTACTCTAGTTGTCTCCTTAGTTTTAGGATCAATTAAAGCAATGTTAGAAATTTGAATAGAAGCTTCTTTCTTAACGATACCACCTTGAGGGTTTTTAGCACTTGGTTTAGTATGTTTAGAAACCATGTTTACACCTTCAACGATCGCTTTGTTTTTTTCACGGTAAACACGTAAAACTTTACCTTCAGCCCCTTTATGGTCTCCAGCAATAACTCTTACGATATCTCCTGATTTTATTTTTAGCTTTATCATCTTAAAACGAATTAAAGCACTTCTGGTGCTAATGATACAATTTTCATGAATTGTTTTTCACGAAGTTCTCTTGCTACCGGACCAAAAACACGAGTTCCTCTCATTTCCCCTGCAGCGTTCAAAAGAACACATGCATTGTCATCGAAACGGATATAAGAACCATCAGCTCTTCTCACTTCTTTTTTAGTACGCACAACAACTGCAGTTGAAACAGCTCCTTTTTTCACGTTTCCGTTTGGAGTTGCATCTTTGATAGAAACTACAATTTTGTCACCAACAGAGGCATATCTTCTTTTAGTACCTCCTAAAACACGAATAGTTAAAACTTCTTTAGCTCCCGTGTTATCTGCTACTTTTAGTCTTGATTCTTGTTGTACCATAATTATTTAGCTCTTTCTAAGATTTCAACTAATCTCCAACATTTTGTTTTACTTAAAGGACGCGTTTCGCTAATTCTTACAGTATCTCCAATGTTACAGTCGTTTGTTTCGTCGTGTGCAACATATTTCTTAGTTTTCAACACGAACTTACCGTATAATGGGTGTTTTACTTTTCTTACTTCCGAAATAACGATAGATTTATCCATCTTATTTGAAGTAACAACACCTATTCTTTCTTTTCTTAAATTTCTTTTTTCTTCCATCTTTCAGCAGAATACAATTATTGTAACTCTCTTTTAGTTAACTCTGTAGCTAATCTTGCAACTGTTCTTCTAACGCTTCTAATTTGAAGTGGGTTAGCAATTGGAGAGATTGCGTGAGCCATTTTTAGGTCAGCATATACTTTCTTAGTTTGACTAAGCTTTTCTTGCAACTCCGCTGCAGAAAGATCTTTTATTTCTGATTGTTTCATAATAAATATAAATTATGCTTCGAAATCTCTAGCAACGACGAACTTAGTTTTTACTGGAAGTTTTTGAGCTGCAAGACGTAAAGCCTCTTTTGCAACTGACAATGGAACTCCTCCAACTTCAAACATAATTCTTCCTGGTTTAACAACAGCAGCCCAATACTCAACTGCTCCTTTACCTTTACCCATACGTACTTCAAGAGGTTTCTTAGTAATAGGTTTGTCTGGGAAAATTTTAATCCATAATTGTCCCTCTCTTTTCATGTAACGAGTTGCAGCGATACGTGCAGCTTCGATTTGACGAGAAGTTAAGAACATTCCATCTTCATGTACAGATTTAATACCAAACATTCCATTTGAAAGTTCATGCCCTCTTTGAGAGTTACCTTTCATTCTACCTTTTTGTACCTTACGGTATTTTGTTCTTTTAGGCTGTAACATTTTTCTTTAGTTTAAAAATTTACTTTCTTTTACGAGCGTCTGGTTTTCCACCTTTGTTAAAGTTAGATTTGCCTCTAGGAGCATCTCCACCTTTTCCACCACCTGTACCAGATTGTTTTTTGTCCATTCCAGCAAGTGGAGAAAGTTCTCTCTTACCGTAAACTTCACCTTTCATGATCCACACTTTGATCCCCATTCTACCGTAAGTAGTGTGAGCTTCAGCAAGTGCATAATCAATGTCAGCTCTGAAAGTTGATAGAGGAATTCTACCTTCTTTGAAACCTTCCGAACGCGCCATCTCAGCACCATTCAAACGACCAGAAATCAAAACTTTGATACCTTCAGCGTTCATACGCATAGAAGCAGCAATAGCCATTTTGATTGCACGTCTGTAAGAAATACGGCTTTCGATTTGACGAGCGATGCTTGTCGCCACAAGATAAGCATCTAACTCAGGTCTTTTGATTTCAAAGATGTTGATTTGAACCTCTTTGTCAGTAACTTTCTTAAGTTCTTCTTTTAACTTGTCTACCTCTTGCCCACCTTTTCCGATAATGATACCAGGTCTAGCAGTAGTGATAGTAACGGTTACAAGTTTCAAAGTTCTCTCGATGATTACTTTTGATACACTAGCTTTTGATAAACGAGCGTGGATATACTTTCTGATTTTGTGATCTTCGGCAAGTTTATCACCGTAATCATTTCCACCATACCAGTTTGAGTCCCATCCTCTGATGATACCAAGTCTATTTCCAATTGGATTTGTCTTTTGTCCCATGCTGCTTAAGAATTGCTTTGTGTGTTATTGATAGCTCCAAGCACGATTGTTACGTGATTAGAACGTTTTCTTATTCTGTGTGCACGACCTTGTGGAGCTGGACGAAGTCTTTTTAACATCATTCCACCATCTACTCTGATCTCTTTAACAAATAATCCAGCCTCTTCTAAATTACCTTCACTATTTTTTTGCTCCCAGTTATTGATTGCAGACAATAATAGTTTTTCTAATTTTCTTGAAGCTTCTTTAGAACTGAATCTTAAAATGTTAAGTGCTCTTTCTACCTTCTGACCTCTTACCAAGTCCGCTACTAAGCGCATTTTTCTAGGTGAAGTAGGGCAGTTATTCAATTTTGCGAAAGCGATAGACTTATTAGCCTCTTTTCTCGCATCTGCTGTTTCTCTTTTACGAACTCCCATTGCTTCTTTTATTTTTTACCTTTATTTTTTGCTCCAGCATGACCTCTAAAAGATCTAGTTGGCGAAAACTCTCCTAATTTGTGACCTACCATGTTTTCTGTTACGTAAACTGGTACAAATTGACGACCGTTATGAACTGCGATAGTTTGTCCAACGAAATCTGGAGTAATCATTGAAGCTCTAGACCAAGTCTTAACAACTGCATTTTTACCACTTTCTACGTTTTCTTGAACTTTCTTGTCTAATTTATAATGAACGAAAGGTCCTTTTTTTAATGAACGTGCCATATCTTATTATTTCTTTCTACGTTCTACGATATACTTGTTACTCGGGTTTTTCTTAGAACGAGTTCTGTAACCTTTAGCTGGCAATCCGTTTCTTGAACGTGGGTGCCCTCCAGAAGAACGTCCTTCACCACCTCCCATAGGGTGATCAACTGGGTTCATCGCTACTGGTCTAGTTCTAGGTCTTCTTCCTAACCATCTTGTTCTACCTGCTTTTCCAGATACAACTAATTGGTGATCAGAGTTAGAAACAGCTCCAATTGTAGCCGAACAAGTTAACAAGATTAATCTTGTCTCACCAGAAGGCATTTTAATTGTTGCATATTTCCCGTCTCTTGCCATTAACTGAGCAAAAGTTCCAGCTGAACGAGCGATAACCGCTCCTTGTCCTGGACGTAACTCAATACAAGATATAACAGTTCCAAGAGGAATTCTGCTTAAAGGTAATGTATTACCGATTTCTGGTTGAGACTCTGGTCCAGAAACTAATTTCTGACCAACTTTCAATCCATTTTGTGCGATAATATAAGTTTTCTCTCCATCAGCGTAAGCTAATAAAGCGATAAATGCAGTACGATTTGGATCATATTCAATTGATTTCACTGTAGCTGGAATTCCATCTTTAGTTCTTTTGAAATCAATAATACGATATCTCTGCTTGTGACCACCACCCGTATAACGCATGGTCATCTTTCCTTGACTATTTCTACCTCCTGAGTTTTTTATCGGCGCTATCAATGAGCGTTCCGGCTTATCAGTTGTAATAGCGTCATAACCATTCACAACTCTAAATCGCTGACCCGGGGTAATAGGTTTTAATTTTCTTACTGACATTTTTCTATCTTAGATATTGTTGTAAAAATCAATTGTTTCTCCTTCTTGTACTTGTACAATTGCTTTTTTATAAGCATTTGTCTTTCCACTGATTAAACCACTTTTAGTGTATTTAGTAGATCTATCTGGTCTCACATTCATTGTGTTAACAGAAACGATAGTTACTCCATAAGCAGCTTCAACAGCTTTCTTAATCTCAACTTTGTTTGCTTTTTTGTTAACAACGAATCCAAAGCGGTTTAGAACTTCACTTTCTTTGGTTACTTTTTCCGTTACTATAGGTCTAATAATAATGCTCATATTCCTATTATTTACTTAAATTTTCTTCAATTAACTCTAAAGAACCTTCCAAAAGCACTAAATTATTAGCGTTTAATATTGCGTAAGTGCTTAATTCTGAGCTAGTTACGACGTTTGAAGCCTTTAAATTACGTGACGACAAATATACATTTTTATTTGACTCACCCAACACAAATAAAGATTTTTTATTCTCTAACCCTAAAGCTTTCAAAACGTTAATGAAATTTTTAGTGTTTGGCGCTTCAAAATTAAAGTCTTCTAAAACTACGATATTTGACTCTTTTGCTTTGATTGAGAAAGCTGATTTTCTAGCCAATCTCTTTAAGCCTTTATTCAATTTGAATGAATAACTTCTTGGTCTTGGTCCGAAAACTGTTCCACCACCTTTAAACAATGGATTCTTAACACTTCCTGCACGCGCAGTACCAGTTCCTTTTTGTTTTTTAATCTTACGCGTACTTCCAGTTACTTCAGCTCTTTCTTTAGCTTTATGAGTGCCTTGTCTTTGATTAGCAAGATATTGCTTAACATCAAGATATACTGCGTGATTGTTTGGCTCAATTGCGAATACTGAATCAGAAAGTTGAACTTTTCTACCAGTATCTTTTCCGTTGAAATCTAATACTTTTACTTCCATTACTTCTGAATGATTACATAAGAGTTTTTGTGCCCAGGAACGCATCCTTTAACAACAAGTAGATTCTTATCAGCAACTACTTTTAAAACTCTAAGGTTTTGAATTTTTACATTTTCTCCTCCCATTCTTCCAGCCATACGCATTCCTTTGAATACTCTAGATGGATAAGAAGAAGCTCCTACAGAACCTGGCGCTCTTAAACGGTTGTGCTGACCATGAGTAGCTTGTCCAACACCACCAAAACCGTGACGTTTAACAACACCTTGGAAACCTTTACCTTTAGACACACCTTGTACATCCACAAATTCTCCTTCTGCAAAAATAGTAACATCTACAAGATCTCCTAATTTTTGTTCAGTTGCAAAATCCTGAAATTCAACGACTTTTTTCTTAGCAACAGTTCCAGCTTTTTTAAAGTGCCCTAAAGCAGCTTTAGTAGAATGTTTCTCGTTTTTGTCATCGAAACCAAGTTGCAACGCTTCATACCCGTCAACCTCTTTGGTTCTGACTTGGGTAACAACGCATGGGCCAGCTTCGATTACTGTACAAGGAATATTTTTCCCGTTTTCATCAAAGATACTAGTCATGCCGATTTTCTTACCAATTAACCCAGACATAAATATTAATTATTAATTACTAAAATTCCCTTCAATTTGAAAATAACAGAAATTTCCAAACAGGGAGTGCAAAAGTAGACATTAAAAACGAATATACCAAACAGTTGTAAAAATTAAATCGCTCATAATCAAAATCCAAGCTCCAAAACAATACCAAAACCGACCTTAATTATAACAAAATTTGAGTCTATTTTTTCAATCTTCAAGCAACCCAATCATAACAATTAATTAATAAAATCACAACAAAAAAAACTCGCACCCCTTTAAAACAAAGGCTTTTACAAAAAAGTAAAAATTTTTATAAATAAAAAATAAATAAATTTCACAACCTAAAAACAACTTTTTAAAACAAAAAAAGCGAGACAAAAAATGCCTCGCTTTTTATATAAAAAAATATAAAAAAATTATACTTTAATCTCTACTTCAACTCCACTTGGCAATTCAAGTTTCATTAAAGCATCAATAGTTTTAGATGAAGATGAATAAATATCAATCAATCTCTTGTATGACATTACTTCAAATTGCTCTCTCGCTTTTTTGTTAACGTGCGGAGAACGCAACACAGTGAAAAGTTTTTTGTGAGTTGGCAACGGAATTGGACCTGTTACAACCGCTCCAGTAGTTTTTACTGTTTTTACGATCTTTTCAGCAGATTTATCTACTAACATGTGATCGTAAGATTTTAGTTTTATTCTGATTTTTTGACTCATTTTCTTAAAATTAAGCGTTACCTTTTGCTTTTTTGATTACCTCTTCTGAAATATTAGAAGGTGTTTCTGCATAGTGAGAAAACTCCATTGTTGAAGTTGCTCTACCAGAAGATAATGTTCTCAATGTAGTTACATAACCAAACATTTCTGATAAAGGCACATCAGCTTTAATCGTTTTAGCACCATTTCTATCACCCATATCATTAACCTGACCTCTACGACGGTTCAAGTCACCTACGATATCACCCATGTTTTCTTCTGGAGTAATAACTTCGATTTTCATGATTGGCTCAAGAATAACAGCTCCAGCAGCACGTCCAGATTCTTTATAACCCATTCTTGCAGCTAATTCAAAAGATAATGCATCAGAATCCACAGGGTGGAAAGATCCATCAGTTAAAGTAACTTTTAAACTATCCACAGCATAACCCGCTAATGGACCAGTTTTCATAGCTTCTCTAAATCCTTTTTCAACAGCAGGGATATATTCTTTAGGAACGTTACCACCTTTTACAGCATTGATAAATTGTAATCCAACTGGAACTTTACCATCAACTTCATCAGCAGGCTCGATTGTAAATACGATATCACCGAATTTACCACGACCTCCAGATTGCTTCTTGTAAGTCTCTCTATGTGTTGCAGATCTTGTAAACGCTTCTTTGTATTCAACTTGAGGCTCACCTTGGTTCACTTCAACTTTAAATTCACGTTTCATACGATCTACTAAGATATCTAAGTGAAGCTCACCCATACCCGAAATAATAGTTTGACCAGAAGCCTCATCAGTTCTAACTGTAAATGTTGGATCCTCTTCAGCTAATTTAGCTAAAGCCATACCCATTTTATCAACGTCAGCTTTTGTTTTTGGCTCAATAGCAATACCAATTACTGGATCAGGGAATTTCATAGACTCCAATACAATTGGATTCTTTTCATCACAAAGAGTATCTCCTGTTTTAATATCTTTAAATCCAACAGCAGCACCAATATCTCCAGCCTCAATAAATTCGATTGGATTTTGTTTATTAGCGTGCATTTGGTAAATACGAGAAATTCTTTCTTTATTACCAGAACGAGTATTTAAAACATAAGAACCAGCATCTAAACGCCCAGAATATGCACGGAAGAAAGCTAAACGTCCAACGAATGGATCAGTAGCAATTTTAAATGCTAAAGCAGCGAATGGCTCTTTAACATCTGGCTTACGTAAAATTTTCGTTTGATCTTCCTCTAATAAATCAGCGTCATCAGGATGAATTCCCTCAATACCTTCTTTATCTAATGGAGACGGTAAATATTTACAAACAGCATCTAACATGAACTGAACTCCTTTATTTTTGAAAGAAGAACCAGCAAGCATAGGAATGATTGCCATATCAATAGTAGCCGCTCTTAATGCATTGTTGATTTCTTCCTCTGTAATAGAGTTTTCATCTTCCATGTATTTATCCAAAAGATTTTCATCATAAGTTGCAATCTCTTCGATAAGAATAGAACGATATTGTCTTACTTCGTCAACCATATCAGCTGGGATATCAACGATATCAAAAGTAGCTCCTTGAGTTTCATCATGCCATACGATAGCTTGATTTTTAACTAAGTCAACAATACCTTTAAAATCTGCTTCATCACCAATAGGCAAAGTAATTGCAACCGCATTCGATTTCAACATATCTTTAACCTGTCCGCATACAGCTAAAAAGTTAGCACCTTGACGGTCCATTTTATTTACGAATCCCATACGAGGAACTCTATACTGATCAGCAAGTCTCCAGTTAGTTTCTGATTGAGGCTCAACACCATCAACAGCACTAAATAAGAAAACCAAACCATCAAGTACACGCAAAGAACGGTTTACCTCTACAGTAAAGTCAACGTGTCCAGGAGTATCAATAATATTAAAGTGGTATGGTAATGATTCTGGAATAACTTTACCTTGTACAGTTGGAAAATTCCAAGTACAAGTTGTAGCAGCAGAAGTAATTGTAATACCTCTTTCTTGCTCTTGAGCCATCCAGTCCATTGTTGCAGCACCATCGTGCACCTCACCAATTTTGTGTGACTTTCCAGTATAAAAAAGAATACGCTCAGTTGTTGTTGTTTTACCAGCATCAATGTGAGCAGCGATTCCGATATTTCTTGTATATTTTAAATCTCTAGCCATTTCTTTACGAATTAAAATCTAAAATGAGAGAATGCTTTGTTAGCTTCTGCCATTTTGTGAGTATCCATTCTTTTCTTAACTGCAGCACCTTCTTCTTTAGCAGCAGCTAAACACTCTGAAGCTAAACGTTGTGCCATAGATTTTTCATTTCTTCTTCTTGAATAAAGTATTAACCACTTCATTGCCATAGAAATTTTTCTGTCTGGACGAATTTGCATTGGGATTTGGAATGTAGCTCCACCAACTCTACGGCTACGTACTTCTACGTGAGGCATAACGTTTGTTAAAGCATCTTTCCAGATCTCTAATGAAGTTTTCTCATCATTTTGCTTTTTAGATTCGATGATATCAATAGCATCATAAAATACTTTAAAAGCTGTAGATTTCTTACCATCCCACATTAAGTTATTCACAAAACGTGTTACTAATTGGTCATTAAACCTTGGATCCGGTAAAAGTGGTCTTTTCTTTGCCGCTCTTTTTCTCATGTCTTTTTCTTAAAAGTTTTTAAATTACTTTTTTGCTTCTTTTGGGCGTTTAGCACCGTACTTAGATCTTCTTTGCGTTCTTCCTGCAACACCTGACGTATCAAGAGCTCCGCGAACGATATGATATCTAACACCTGGTAAATCTTTTACCCTTCCACCTCGCACTAATACTATCGAGTGCTCTTGTAGATTATGTCCTTCTCCTGGGATGTAAGCATTCACCTCATTACCATTTGTCAAACGTACACGCGCAACTTTACGCATTGCAGAGTTTGGTTTTTTTGGTGTAGTAGTGTAAACACGCGTACAAACCCCTCTTCTTTGAGGACAAGAATCTAAAGCAACCGATTTACTCTTCTTAGTGATCTGAGTTCTTCCTGTTCTTACTAATTGTTGAATTGTTGGCATAATTAATACTAAAAATTATTATGTTTATTAAATTCCCGCTTTTTACGGGGTTGCAAATGTATAAAATAATTTTCACTATACAAACGTTAAATCATTAATTTTCAACAACATTATTTATATCTATGATTTCACAAAGAAACATTAGATATTTGCTTTACATTTAACTAACAAAACAATTGCTTTTGAAACAATTATATTACATACTCATTTTACTCCTATCATCAAATTGTTTTGCGCAATCTTTCTACCTTAATATAAATGGAATAAACAAAAAACAAAGCCAAACTATTGACTCCATACTCTACACAAAAAAACATCCAAATATAAAATCACTAAACAACGAGATTTCAACAGTAACAAACAGACTCGCAAAACAAGGTTATATAAGCGCTAAAACATTAGAAAATAAAAAAGTAAATGATAGCACTTACACTGTTTTAATGGACTTGCAAACTAGAATAAAAGAGATACATATATATATAGGTATAAATAGTTTTTTTTATAACTCAAAAAAAACAGCAAAAGATACCATAATCATACCCTATACAGAACTTGAAAATTTCTTAAACCAAGAAATATCAGACAACGAAAAGGCAGGATTTGCATTTTCTAAAATCAAACTTGAAAACATCAAAAAAAAGAATTCAATAATTTACGCCGACTTAAATTTTGATTCCGAAAAAAAAAGAACCTTAAATTCCATTATTGTAAATTACACGAATCCTTCTTTAAAAGACTATTTTCCAAAAGGAGCACTTAAACAATTAAACAAAAAATACCTAAACAAAACTTTTAATCAAGAAACCGTCAAAAAACTTTATGACGATATTAATAGTTTTGAATTTGTTTCACAGCCCAAGTATCCCGAAATCTTATTCACTTCAGATTCGACCAAAATATACACTTATCTTGACAAAAGAAAAGCCAATAACTTTGATGGATATATTGGCTTCTCAAATGATGAAAACAAAAAGTTAATTCTAAATGGCTATTTAGACATTTCACTAACAAACATATTACGAGCTGGCGAAAAATTTTCTCTTTATTGGAAAAGCGACGGAAACCAACAAAAAACCTTCAACACAAAACTTGAAATCCCCTATCTATTTCAATTACCTCTCGGAATAAAAGCGCAATTAAACATCTTCAAGCAAGACAGCACATTTCAGAACACTAAAACAGACATCAATCTTGGCTACTATTTAAATTACAATTCTAAGATCTACCTTGGCTACCAATCTACCGAATCAAGCGATATTCAAAACATCAATAATTCTACTATTAGTGATTTCAACAATTCCTACTTTACTTCAACATACGAATACAAAAAAACAGACTCCAATAGCCTCATGCCTGGAAAAGCATTTTTAAGTTCGATACTAGGCCTTGGAAAAAGAGAAACAAATAATGATCTTGAAACAGCAGATCCTAGCAAACAATTTTATATAAATGTAAATGCCGCGTACAATTTCGAACTTAATAACAAGAATTTCATTAACATAAATTCTCAAAGCGGCTATTTAGACAGTAAAAATTATATTACTAATGAATTATTTCGATTTGGAGGAATGAATTCAATAAGAGGATTTTCAGAAAACAGTTTACAGGCAAATTTTTATTCTGCATTTCTTACAGAATACAGATATATGTTTTCAAAAAGCGCATACATCCATTCTATAGCTGATTATGCTATATATCAAGACTTAACCAATATTTCAAATCCTAAAAAAATTAAGAATTTAATAGGAATCGGCATAGGTGTGGGAATAGAAACAAAAAATGGAATTTTACGAATTATTCTCACGAATGGACAGCAAAATCAGCAGGAAATACAATTATATAACACTATCGTAAACATATGTTATAATGTTAAATTTTAGGGTTTACCAAAAAAAAATTTTTTTTTATTAGGAAAGTTAACAAATTATTAAGAGTTTTGCGATACTAATTCAAAATATTTAAAAATGAAACTAAAGTTCAATGGATTCTTAGTGCTTTTATTAGCACTAGTTGCGCAATTGACATTTGCGCAAGAAAGAGCTGTTTCAGGAACAGTTTCCGATAATACAGGTATGCCTTTACCGGGGGTAAGTGTATTAGTGAAAGGAAGCAAAACTGGAACACAAACTGATTTTGATGGAAAATATTCTATTAAAGCATCTTCAAGCCAAGTTTTGGTATTTAGCTACATTGGAATGAAAACCCAAGAAGTAGCTGCAAGCTCATCTGTAGTTAATGTTAAATTATCAGGTGATGCACAAGAACTTGAAGCAGTTGTAGTAACAACAGCTTTAGGTATCAAAAGAGAGAAAAAATCTTTAGGTTACTCATCACAAAAACTTGATGAAAAAACAGTTAACTCAACACCAACAAACAACTTCCTAAACAACTTATCAGGTAAAGTTGCAGGTTTAGAGGTTAAAACTAACTCTAACTTTGGTGGATCTACTAACATCGTACTTCGTGGATCAAAAAGTTTAACTGGAAACAACCAAGCATTAATGGTTGTTGATGGTGTTGCTATTAGCAATGATAACTTAAACTCAGCATCAGCAAAAAGCGGAAGACAAGGTTTTGACTTTGGTAACTCTGCTTCTGATATTGACCCAAACAACATTGAATCTATTACAGTACTTAAAGGTGCTGCTGCAACTGCATTATATGGTAGCCAGGCTGCGAATGGTGCGATTATGATTACTACTAAAAAAGGTAAGAAAAACAGCGCTTTAGGAGTAAGTTTCAGTTCTACAACTTCTATGGGTTCTTATGACAAAGATACTTTCATTAAGTACCAAAAAGGTTACGGAGCTAATGGTTATTCAGGACCAAACGATAGTTTCTACACAGCAGATGCTAACGGAGACGGTATTCCTGATCAAGTTGTTGATATGACTGCCGATTCATCTTTCGGTAATGCTTTCGACCCAAGTTTAAACGTGTTCCAATGGACTGCTTTTGCTCCAGGTAACGCTAATTATGGTAAAGCTACTCCATGGGTTGCTGCTGCTAATGATCCTGGTAAATTCTTCCAAAAATCTTTCAGCACAGTTAACAACATTGGTTTAAGTGGTGGAGACGAAAAAGGATCTTACAACTTTAGCTACACTAACAACAATGAATCTGGAATTTTACCAAACAGTAGATTAAACAGAAATATTATCAATGGTAGTTTCTCAAGAAACTTATCAGATAAAATTAAAACAACTGCATTCTTCACATTCTCTGACCAATCTACAGTAGGTAGAAACAGTACAGGTTATGGAGATAACATCTTAACTGGTTTCAGACAATGGTGGCAAACTAACGTTGACGTTAGAGACTTAAAAGACGCATACAACGTAAACGGACAAAACGTTACTTGGAACATGAATGATCCATTATCTGGAAATTTTGCTCCAGCTTATTGGAACAACCCATACTTTGACCGTTACAAAAACTACTCTTCTGATGACAGAACGAGAGTTCTTGCAGGTGCTAATATCTCTTACGATATAACAAAAAACTTTAATGTTTTAGGACGTGTTACTGTTGATACTTCTAACGACAGACAAGAATTAAGAAAAGAAAAAGGAAGCCACGCTGAAGAGTTTGGTTTACAAGCTCTTGATGAAACTTCAGGATACGAGCTATACACAAGAAGTTTCTTACAGACAACTTACGATTTCATTGCTACTTACGATTTAAAAATTTCTGAAAAAATTTCAGCAAAACTTTTAGGTGGATCAACTTTCATCAAATCTCATACAGATTCATTCGACGGATCAACAACTGGAGGTTTAGTAGCTCCTGGATTGTTTACTTTAGCAAATTCAATGTCATTTGTTGCTCCATTAGAGCAAGAAATCAATTATAACAAATTGGGTCTTTATACTCAAGGTTCTATCGATTACAACAGAATTATATTCGTTGAAGGTTCATACAGAAGAGATCAATCTACTGCTTTACCACAAAACAACAATAAATATGATTACTGGTCACTTGGAACAAGTTTCATTGTATCTGAATTAATCAAACAAGATTGGTTAAACAACTTAAAACTTAGAGCTAACTATGCGGTTGTAGGTAATGACCCAGTTGCTGGCAGACTTGGATGGAAAATTAACAATGGATTAATTGGCGGAAACTTAATGTTTGCTAACAACTCTACTTTTGTTAACTTTAAAGATTTGAGATCAGAAAAATTAAAAAGCTGGGAGTTTGGTGTTGAATCAGCTATGTTCAAAAATAGATTAAGTTTTGACGTATCTGTGTACCAATCTAACACTACAGACCAAATTTTCAACGTACCACAATCTACGTCTACAGGATTTGCATCTTCACAAGTTAATGCTGGAGAATTACAAAACAATGGTATCGAGGTATCTTTATTTGGTTCGCCAGTTAAAACTAAAGATTTCGAATGGCAAGTTGGTGTAAACTGGTCTAGGAACAGAAACAAAGTTGTTTCTTTGAACGCAGGAAGAGATAACTTACAATTAGCTTCATGGCAAAATGGAGTTTCTTTAAATGCTACTGTTGGTCAACCATACGGTACAATGAGAGGAACAGATTATGTATATGATGCAAATGGAAACAAAACAGTTGACGAAGATGGTTACTACTTAATCGCTACTGATAAAGTAATCGGAAACATCCAAGCTGACTGGATTGGAGGTCTTTCTAACAGATTTAATTACAAAGATTTCTCTTTGAATTTCTTAATCGATATGAAAAAAGGAGGAAGTGTTTACTCTCTAGATCAAGCTTACGGACAATACACAGGTCTTTATCCAGAAACTGCTGGTCTTAACGACTTAGGAAACCCATTAAGAAACTCTATCGCTAATGGTGGTGGTATTATCCTTGACGGTGTTTACGAAGATGGTACTCCAAACCAAGATAGAATTCCTGCAAACATGGTAGGAGCTGGTTTTGGTGTTGAAGTTGAGCCAAACAAAAAATTCATCTACGATGCATCTTACGTAAAATTAAGAGAAGTTGGTTTCACATACAATGTACCGTCTAAATTCTTAGACAAAACAATGGCTAAATCAATCTCATTTAGTTTATTAGGAAATAATCTTTGGATTATTCACAAAAATTTACCGTATGCTGACCCAGAAGCTGGACAATCATCTGGAAACATTCAAGGTTTTCAATCAGGTGTAATGCCAACAACAAAAGTATACTCATTTAATATTAAAGCGACTTTCTAAGATGAAAAAATTAATCCTCTCAATAACAGCATTGTCATTATTTATGACAAGCTGTGTAAGTGATGATCCTACATACAACAATGACCAGGACAAATCTTACGATGTGCCTTCTGAGACGCTTTTCACAAATGCTGAAAAAGAGTTGACAGATCAACTAGTAACTCCAAGTGTTAACTTAAGTATCCTAAGATATGCATCTCAATATTGGGCTGCAACTCAATACAATACAGAAGCTAGATTCAATATTACTACAAGAAGAATTGGAGACGGACACTGGAATGCATTATATAGAAGTACATTAGGAAACTTACAAACTTCAAAAGAAGTAATTTTAACTGAAGCTGGTGATCCAACTGTGCAAAAAAATAAAATTGCTTTAATTGAAATCCTTCAAGTTTACACTTTCCAAGTTTTAGTGGATACTTATGGAGATGTTCCTTATACTGACGCATTAAAAGTAAAAGAAGTAATTTTACCTAAATACGAAGATGATGCAGCTATTTATCCTAAATTAATCACTAGATTAGATGCGGCTATTGCTCAATTAGATACTAGTGCTGATTCTTTTGGTTCTGCTGACTTTATCTATGGAGGTGATGTAGCAAAATGGAAACTTTTTGCTAACACTTTGAAATTAAAAATTGGTTTGAATTTAGCTGATGCTGATGCTGCACTTTCTAAAAGTACAGTTGAAAGCGCTTACAACGCTGGAGTTATCTTAAACAATACAGAAAATGCAACTTTTGACTATCCAGGAGCTGCTCCAATGTACAATCCTATCTTTGCTAACTTAGTAGCTAGTAACCGTAATGACTTCGTTGCTTCTGAAACTATTGTTAATGAAATGAACGCTTTGGAAGATCCAAGAAGAGCTATTTATTTCAATGCAATGCCTGACGGATCTTACAAAGGAGGTCTTAATGGTCCAACTAACGTTTACCAAAATTTCTCTGCTATTGGAGATAAGTTAAAAGCTGCTGATTTCCCAGGTTTATTAGCTGAGGCTACTGAATCTAACTTCTACTTAGCTGAAGCTGCTGCAAGAGGATATGCTGTTGGAAATACTGCTGAGTACTACTATAACAGAGCGATTACTGCTTCTTTCGAAAACTGGGGAATTGCAAGTGAAGCTGCTGCTTACTTAGCTAAACCAGAAGTAGCTTATGCTACTGCTTCAGGAACAACTTACAAAGAAAAAATCGGTAAACAAGCTTGGATTGCTTTCTTCAACAGACCGTTCGAATCTTGGAACTCTTACAGAAGATTAGATTTCCCTGCTTTAGTTGCACCTGCTAACGCTGTTGCTGCTGCTGAAGGAGAAATTCCAAAACGTTACACTTATCCAATCAACGAGCAAACAGTAAACAATGCAAATTGGGCTGCTGCTTCTACTGCAATTGGAGGAAACAAACTTAAAGTTCACGTTTTCTGGGATAAATTCTAATTTATTCTGAAAAACAATATATCAAAACCGCTCTGTTAATTCAGGGCGGTTTTTTTATATAAACATATTACCTATATTTGTCCAATGGAAAAAGAACATCAAATATTTGGCATTAGAGCCATCATAGAGGCAATTCAAGCAGGAAAAGAAGTAGATAAAGTTTTCATACAGAAAGACATTTCTGGTGAGCTTATGAAGGATTTAATGAAAGTAATGAAACGTGCAAACGTTAACTTCTCTTATGTACCTGTAGAAAAACTAAACCGCCTTACTCCAAATAATCATCAAGGTGCAGTAGCAACCATCTCTCCTATTGGTTTTATTGATTTAGAACATTTAGTTGAGTCTACGATTGAGTCAGGTCAAAAACCTCTTTTTCTAATATTAGATCAGGTATCAGACGCTAGAAATTTTGGTGCTATTATTAGAACAGCTGAATGTACTGGTGTAAACGGAATTATTATACAAAAAGCAGGGTCGGCTCCCGTTAATGGAGATACAGTTAAGACTTCTGCTGGAGCGGTATTCAATGTGCCTATTTGCAAAGTTGAACATATAAAAGATGCGATCTTTTACTTGCAAGGTTCTGGAGTAAAAACAGTTGCTGCAACTGAAAAAACAGATCAAAACATATACGACATATCACTAACAGAACCATTGGCTATTATTATGGGATCTGAAGATCGAGGAATAAACCCTTCTGTTTTAAAAATAGTTGACGAAAAAGCCAAATTGCCAATGTTCGGTACAATTGGATCATTAAACGTATCTGTAGCCTGTGGCGCTTTTCTATACGAAGCTGTTCGCCAAAGAACCTAAAAACACATTGAGAGATTAAGATGCGAATGAAATAATTAAATACCTTTAATTAATGCTTTCAAAATCTAATTCAAAATCAAAAGTTACAATATTCCGCTGCCTGTTTGTAATTTTACTAATTACAAACAGCTACGGACAAAATACTACGTACAATCAATTTTGGAATGAAATTCAGTTCAACCAAACTTTAAGCAAAAAATGGGCGACAGAAATAGATTTTGCATCAGCCTACAGTGGAACAGAATCTTCATCAAACTTATTCGAGAATACAATACAAAGATCTATTAGAGGCTGGGGACATTATTACTTTTCTCCAAGATGGAAGTTCTCTGCTTTCATCGCCTATTTCAACAATAGAGATGTTCCAGAAATTGGTCAATTCGAATCTCCCGAAACACGCTTTGCCCTTCAGGGAATTTATTACTTTCATAAAACGGGATATACTTTAAGCACAAGAATGCGCACAGAATTCCGCCATATGAGAAATGAAGATGATGATTATGAAAACGTTCTTCGATATAGACAGCAAATTAAATATATACAACCTATCAATAGTAAAATATTAAGAAGCGGAGTTGTATATGCAATTGCATCAGATGAGCTTTATTTCAAATCTGGAGCAAAAGTTACTGGCGAAAGTTTCTTTGATCGGAATCGTTTAAATATTGGAGCTGGATATTTATTTTCAGATGATATTCAGGTTGAACTAACCTATTGCAATGAATATCTTCCCCGAAACAGCGGGAATCAAACAACCAACGCAGCCTCGCTTACTCTAACATTCAATAATCTTATTAGGAACCTTAAGAAGAAAATCGAAGCCAAAAAGCATCCTGAAATGAAGGATGAAGAATAATTAGTTTTCTTCTTTCTTTAAAAAACATTTAAGCTGTTCGATGATAGCATCTTTATGAAGCTTAAAGTTGTAGCTTCTCACAAATTCAGTTCCTTCCATATTGATTTCAGCAGTAATAGCTTCGTAATTAGAAAACGCATCAAGATCTTTATTGTCTATCAAATAGAGAACTTGCATTATAGAATCGTTACGTCGATATTGTGTATCGTAATGTGCTAGCTTATAGGTTTTGTTATCTGCAAGATGAATTATTAAATCATCTTTGATCTTTTTTCCAACTTTCTTTTCAGGAAATGGTGTCGGCTGCAGTGCAACAAAATAATTCTCTTTATCTGTAACAATATTAATTTTCAAAGATTTTGATTTTGTAGTATAAAATACTGCAGGCTCAAAATAGTAAATCATACTACCATCTGCCTGCATCCTATTTTTTATTTCACATTGAGCAATTCCTTTCCCAGTAAAAACAAAACTAAAAAACAAAAGTAGAAACTTCATTTTCATAATGCTCAAGATTAAATTGTTACTCTAACAAATTTACTTTTTTTATTTCAAAGAAAATTATTCATCGGTTTCTTCTTGATCTGCTTTTCTAACTACAATATAATTTACTGGATGACTAGACGAAAAATAATCTATCTGATCCTCTTCCTCCTCATGGGAAAAAGTAACGAAATTTCCATTTTCATCAAAATGCTTCATAAAAGAATCACTGCTCGGATCAAAATCTGGACGCTGCCAATCGTAAACAATTGGTTTTGCATATTCGGGTGCTTTATAAAACAATGTCAAAACAAAACCTGTAATAAGTCCTGCTAAATGCCCTTCCCAAGAAATAGATTGATCAACATCTGGAAAAACATACCATATCATTCCGCCATAAAGTAAAATCACAGTTAAAGATAATGCCACCAATCTATAATATTTGGTTTGAATACCCTTAAAGAAAATAAAACTAACCAAAACATAAATTAATCCGCTGGCGCCGATATGAAAATTTTCTCTTCCGACAACCCAAGTGATTAATCCCGAAAATAGAATCCCATAGCCTATAACACCTAATGTTTGTTTTGGATAAAAAAACTGCATCGCCGCCAATAGTATTACAAGCGGAATACTATTGTTATACAAATGATCTAAATTTTCATGAATAAATGGACTGAACAAAACTCCACGTAAACCAATTAAGTCTCGAGGATAAATTCCGTATCGATAAAAATCAAAATCAAAACGGATCTGAAGCCAATATACTATCCATAAAAAGAGGACAAAAAACATCGGAAGTCCAATAACCGAATTTGAAAACCTAAAATTAGTGTCGTTCATATTTTTAGAAAATAACAATTAATAGGACTCAAAAAACTATCCAAAAATATTTTACTGATATTTTGTCATATCAAAATACAAAATTGTCTCAAATCAGAACAATCATTCTCTCTGCGAATTGTTTTAACTTTTGAATGAATGAAATTTAAATCTTAAAATAGTAATTTTGTATTTATGGAAGCACCTTTAGCAGAGCGTATTCGTCCGCAAAAATTAGAAGATTATATAAGCCAACACCATTTGGTTGGACCAACTGGTTCATTAACACAGCAAATTTCAAAAGGAATTATTCCTTCATTAATTTTCTGGGGACCTCCTGGTACAGGAAAAACAACATTGGCTCAAATTATTGCTCAGGAATCCAAAAGACCTTTTTATATTTTGAGCGCTATAAATTCTGGCGTAAAAGATATTCGAGATGTTATAGAAAAAGCAAAACAAAGTGGCGGACTTTTTACTGCTAAAAACCCTATTCTTTTTATCGATGAGATTCATCGATTTAGCAAATCACAGCAAGATTCGCTTTTAGCCGCTGTAGAAAAAGGCTGGATTACTTTGGTCGGTGCGACAACCGAAAATCCAAGTTTTGAAGTGATTCCTGCATTATTGTCACGTTGCCAGGTTTACATACTAAATGCATTTACAAAAGCCGATTTAGAAGCTCTTTTACAGCGCGCAATGAGAACCGATTCCTATTTGCTGACAAAAAAAATAAATCTAAAAGAAACAGAAGCTTTATTGCGTATTTCTGGCGGTGATGGAAGAAAACTCTTAAATGTATTCGAACTAGTCGTTAATGCTTCATCTGGTGATGAAATTACCATTACCAACGATCGTGTTTTTGAACTCGTACAGCAAAACACCGTTCTTTATGACAAAACTGGCGAACAGCACTACGACATTGTTTCTGCGTTTATTAAATCTATTCGCGGTAGCGACCCTAACGGAGCCGTTTATTGGTTGGCAAGAATGATCGAAGGCGGAGAAGAGGTAAAATTTATTGCCCGAAGAATGCTTATTTTGGCAAGTGAAGATATTGGCAATGCTAACCCAACTGCTCTTATAATGGCCAATAATACTTTTCAGGCTGTTACAACAATTGGATATCCAGAAAGCCGTATCATTTTAAGCCAATGTGCAATTTATTTGGCCACTTCACCAAAAAGCAACGCTTCTTATATGGCAATTGGCAATGCGCAACAGCTGGTAAAACAAACTGGCGATTTGCCTGTTCCAATTCATTTGCGAAATGCCCCTACTAAACTAATGAAAGAATTAGGATACGGAGATGAATACAAGTATTCTCACGATTATGCCAATAATTTTGCCGAACAAGAATTCCTTCCAGATGCTATAAAAGAAACGGTTCTTTATAATCCTGGAAACAATTCTAGAGAGAACAGTACCCGCGAATTTTTAAAGAACCGTTGGAAAGATAAATACGGTTATTAAGCCGTATTTTGTATTTAGAATTTAACTACAATTTTTTCTGAAACTAATTTATCATTCTGATAAGATTCGAAGTACCATTGTCCATCTTCTTTTAAGATTAAAGAACCCTGAACATTATCTTTTATAGCAATATAAACATTTGGCTGAGAAGTTTTAAGAAGCTTCATAACTACCTTTGGTGTTTTATCAATCAATTGATAGCCAGATTCTGTTGGTTGCGCATATAATAAATTTGGATCTTTCAAATCTGGCGAAGATGCAGTAGCAACTGGAGTTGCAACCACAGTTGTTGCCACAGCAGCTTTTACAGGAGCAGATGTTTTTGAATTTGCAACTGGATTTCCACTATATTTATAATGCAAAGCATAAACTGACTTAAAGGCATTGTCTAACGCTTCTTTATAAGCCACTTCATATTCTTTCTCTCTACTTTTTCCTGCTTCTGAAGTAAAAACCACTTGTCCAAAACAATCCTTAAATTTTATAATAAGTTTAGTTACCAAGAAAGCATTATCTCTTACTACATCCATATATAAAACCTGGCAACGGTCTGTATATCCCTCAGGAAGTTGTTCATTTGAATAAAAAGCTTCTAAACCAGCTTTAGTCAAATTTTGCTTGCTTAAAGTTGCCAAACGATATTGATTATCAGTCTTCATAAACTCATATTTCAGAGGAATAATTACAGCTTTGTAATCATTAATAGACTGTGCAAATCCAACAACTGAACATAAAATTGCAGTAAGTAAAATTTTAATTCTCATCATTATAAATATTTTTTTAGTTCTAATAAATGGTTAATTTGTTTATAATTTTCGGAAACGTCTACTCGCTTTTCATTAAAGAAAATAGCATCTATACCAGCATTTAAAGCACCATTTACATCAGCCTCAAAATCATCTCCGATCATGATACTGCTTTCTTTAGATGTATTGGCTAATTTTAATGCATAGTCAAATATAATACTATTTGGCTTTTTAACTCCAGCTAATTCCGAATTTGTAATGGTACTGAAATATCCTCCAAGCGAAGCATTATTAATTTTCTTTTCCTGAACCTTAGCAAATCCGTTTGTTATAATATGAAGTTTGTACTTAGGCTTTAAATATTCCAAAACTTCAATTGCCCCATCAAAAAGATAATTGTTGTCGGTAAGAAACTCGATATAGTCATTGGCAATTTCCAAAATATTCTCTTCTGAAATTACATAATTCAAAGCATCAAATGAAAACTTCAAACGATTATAACGAAGCTCCTGATGTGTAATTTTATCATTCTGATACAATCTCCAACATTCTTGATTGATCGGAATATATTCTTTAATAAAATCTTGAGTAACGATTTCTTGATACTTAGTTTTGAAAATTCGATCAAAAGCCATTTCTGAATTTTTATCAAAATCCCAAAGCGTATGATCTAAATCAAAAAAAATGTCAGTAATATTGGTGTTCATGTATTAAAAAATTCCTTCATCTACAAAACTATAATATTTTGATTCAGTTATAATCACATGATCTAAAACTTTAACATCTAACTTGCTTCCTGCTTCGCGAATTTTTCTAGTAATTTGTTTATCGGCATCACTCGGAATCAAACTTCCAGAAGGATGATTGTGGCACAAAATCAAGGCTGTAGCATATTTCTCAAACGCCAATTTAAAAATCAATCTGACATCGACAGTTGTACCGCCAATACCCCCTTTACTCAGTTGAGCCTTTGAAATTACATTATTGGAATTATTAAGAAAAAGCACCCAAAATTCTTCGTGAGATAAATCTCCTATTATTGGCTGCATTAAATCGAAAACCTTTTTACTCGAAGTTATTTTAGTCATTTCAACTGCTTTTTCTGATCTCCGACGCGCGCATAACTCTAAAGAAGCGACAATTGTAACGGCCTTTGCCTCTCCTATTCCTTTAAATTTCATTAATTGAGCAATAGATAATTTTGCTAATGAATTTAATCCGCCAACACTAGCTAAAATACGCTGACTTAATGCAACCGCAGATTCATTACGACTTCCTGAGCCAATTAAAATTGCTAATAATTCAGCATCACTCAAAGCTTCTTTTCCCTTGAGCATTAATTTTTCGCGCGGCTTGTCATCATCTGACCAGTTTTTTATAGCGAAATGAGATTGTTCCATAACTATTTAAATTTTACAGAACGAAGATATTAAAAATAAGAAAAGTCTTTCAAATAATTATTGTGTTTTCTGATTAGATAATTACAAAAAAAATGTGCCAACTGAAAAACAATTGACACATTATCTAATTTTCTAATCGACGAATTTAGGCAATCAACCCTTTTACTTCATCAAAATTCAAACCTCCATAATTTCCTGAACTCATTAATAAAAGTGCAGAATTATCTAAATTTAAGTTGAATAAGTATTCTTTAAATTCAGCTGGATTGGTATAAATAATTAAATCTTTTCTATTGAATGCAGTCGCTATTTGCTCATAAGTTACTTCTTCCAGTTGTTTAATTTTCACCGCATCTGGCGAATAAAAAACAACCGCAACATCTGCATATTCTAGAGCGCCTTCATATTCTTTCAAGAATTCAGCATTTAAACTGCTATATGTATGCAATTCTAAACAAGCTACTAAAGTTCTATTTGGATATTGCTCTTTTACCGCTTTTGTTGTCGCAGCCACTTTACTTGGCGAATGCGCAAAATCTTTATAAGCTACTTTTCCTTTTCCTTCGGCAATTTTTTCTAAACGCTTAGAAGCGCCTTTAAAGCTTGCAATTGCTTCATAGAAATCTGCTTCATCAACACCCATGTTTTGGCAAATCCATTTTGCTCCAGCTAAATTATTTAAGTTGTGTGCTCCAAAAACTTCAATTGGCATATCGCCTTCTGGTGTTTTTAACAAAGTCACTCCATCACTCACAGCATATTCTGGAGTTGAATAAGCGATTTTTCTAATCGGATTTGTTGCTGCTTCAGAAACGCGTTTTACTTCTGGATCATTTTCGTTATAAACCAAAATTCCACCATTTGTAATTTTTTCGATGAAAATCTCAAACTGTTCAACGTAGTTTTCATACGTTGGAAAAACATTAATATGATCCCAAGCAATTCCAGAAATCAAAGCAATGTTTGGCTGATATAAATGAAATTTCGGACGTCTGTCAATTGGTGAAGACAAATATTCATCTCCTTCCAAAACCATAAAATCATTTTCTTCTGTTAAATGCACCATTGTGTCAAAACCTTCTAATTGTGCGCCAACCATATAATCAACAGCAATATTATGATAATGCATTACATGCAAAATCATCGAAGTAATTGTAGTTTTACCATGAGAACCACCAATTACGACACGGGTTTTATTTTTAGATTGCTCGTATAAAAATTCAGGATAAGAGTAGATTTTTAATCCTAATTCTTGCGCTTTTAATAATTCAGGATTATCCGCTTTTGCGTGCATTCCTAAAATAATAGCATCAATATCTGAAGTGATTTTTTCTGGAAACCAGCCCATTTCTGCAGGAAGAATTCCTTTTTTCTCTAATCTTGATTTTGAAGGTTCAAAAATAGCATCGTCACTTCCTGTAACTTGGTATCCTTTATTATGTAATGCTAATGCCAGATTGTGCATTGCGCTTCCGCCAATGGCGATAAAATGTGTTTTCATTTAAAATGTTTAATCGTTAAACTGTTTAATCGGTTAATCGAAATGGCAAATAACTTATTAAACTCAATAATTATTCTTCAAAAATAAGGAATTATAGATTCCATCATTTGGTTTTAAAGATAAATTGTTAATTTGTACGAAAATTATTTTTAAAAGCAATTCTATCTTCCCAACCTTTTTTAAAATTTAATCATCTATAGATTAAAACCCTCTTATGAAAAATATAATATTTGTTTTATTATTTATCTCCACCTCAGTATTTGCACAACAAAATGAAAAGAAATGGGAAAAAGTAATTGATTTTGAAAATGAAGGAAAAACCAAATCAGCTAATGAATTAGTTGAAAAAATCTATAAAGATGCCGTTTCAGATAAAGATGAAGCCGAAATGATAAAAAGTTTTTTCTACCATTCAAAATACCTTCTTCTAATTGACGAAAATGCCCAGACTAAAATTTTAAATAATTTAAAAACCGATATAAATCGAGTTTCTATACCTTCAAAAGCAATTTTGAATCTCGTTTATGCAAAATGCCTTAATGATTATTTTATTCAAAATAATTATTCCATCCGAAATAGAACAAATATCAACACTCTAAATGATGATTTTTTAACTTGGACAGCTGTCAATTTTACGGCTCAAATCAATTTAATTTTAAAAAAGAGTTTAGAAAATGAACTTGTTTTAAAAAATACTCCTCTTTCAAAATACGATCAGATATTTGACTATTCGACTTTAGAAGAATTTAAAAACGAAAACTTATTTGATTATATCATCAAAGAAAATATCGCCATTTATAGTTCAAAAGTTTATTCCGCTAGCTTTGCTCAAGAAGATATAATTAAATACAAAAATGACTTATTAGGCAGCTCTGCCAATTTCATAAAACTGAATTTAGACTTTATAACTTATGACGATTTACGTTTAGCATTATCATTATACCAAAAACAAGAAACCATAGATCCAAAGCAAGAAAATCAATGGGAACGTATTCAGTTTTTAAAAAACAAATTAAATCTCTCCAATGAAGAATATCTTGATGTCATAATTCGCTTTCAAAAAAATGTAAAAGACAATTCGCTTATTCAGAAAATTCAATTGGAAAAAGCCTCAATTCTAGATCGAGATGCATCAAAAGAATTGAAGCCAAATAATAATATCGAGGCCATAGCAATTCTTGACAGCATAATAAAAGTAAATAATCGATCAAATGCTTATAAACTTGCGATACAGAGAAAAGCAAACATTCTTTCCAAATCTTTATATGTTCAGCTGGATAAATATATTTACAATGAACAAAATGCGAGGGCGTTTATTCATTACAAAAATGTAGATACTTTAAAAGTTTCATTTTATAAAATAACTCATAAACTGCTTCTTGATTTTAAAACAAGAAATCTAAACCAAGACAGTTTGGTGAATAGCATTGTTTTGAAAAACGCACCTTCTTACACAAAAGAATATTCGCTTGTAAACAAAAAAGACTATTTTGAATATACCACCGAAATACTTTTGCCAAATATAAAAACTGGATCTTATTTAGTTTATTTTGAAAGCAATTCTGATATTAAAAACACAAAAGCTTATACGTATGAAACTATAACTTCATCAAACATTAGTGTCCTCGCATCTCAAGAAAATGAAATCGAAAAATATCAGGTTTTAGATCGAAAAACAGGAAAACCTATAGAAAATGTTACCATAAAAACTTATAGTGCAACCTTTAAAACAGGAAAAAATGGAATCGCAGTTTACAATACTAAAAATGTAAAATTCAAGGGTGATACACTCGAATTGTTTACTTCAAACGATAGTATTCTAATTCACAAAGATTACATCAATTACAGTATAGATTATGATAAAAGTGAAAATGAAGAAGATGACGATTATAAAGGAAAAGTCGAATTTTATTTAGACCGAGCCATTTATCGTCCGGGGCAAACTCTTTATTTTAAAGGAATTGCTATTAAAAAGAAGAAAAACAAAACCAGCGTTGTTCCGCAAACCTCTTTTAAAATTATTTTTAGAGATGCATCTTATAATGAAATCAAGAAATTAGATGTAACAACCAATGAATTTGGATCTTTTTCTGGCGAATTTATTTTGCCAAAATCAGGTTTGACAGGTTCTTTTGGAATTTCTGCTCAAGAATCTGACCATTCGAAAAATGATTTTATTTATAATAAAAAAGAAAACGATCACCCTTTTTGGGATCATGTTGACTTAGAAAATTCTCAAACCTACTTTAGAGTTGAAGAATATAAACGACCAAAATTTGAAGTCACTTTCGAACCTAAAAAAGAAACTTTTAAAGTAAACCAATCCATAAAAGTGAAAGGAAACGCCAAAGCTTTTGCTGGAAGTTCCATTTCTGATGCAAAAGTTACTTATAAAGTTACACGATATGCAAGCTATTACTCGAGAGACTATTATTCATCAAGTTCAAATGAAGTTTTAGTAACAGGCGAAACCAAAACAGATGCATCTGGGAATTTTGCCATTGATTTTATTGCTACTCCTTCTGAGGAAAGTTCAAAAAAAGATCTTCCAGTTTTCAATTATCTTATAGAAGCAGGAGTAACTGATATAAATGGAGAAACTCATGATGCACAGACAAATGTAAAAGTGGGTTATCATGATTTGGTTTTAGAAACCGTAATTAATCCTCAAATTAATACAAAAGATAAAAATGAAATTGTTTTAAAAAGCACCAATTTAAATGGTGAGTTTTTAGCTGCGAAAGGTGAAATAAAAATATATTTCGTAAGTCCGTTGCCTAGCAAATTCAAAAAACGAGTATGGCCTACGCCAGAAATTCAAATATTATCTGATGAAGATTTCGAAAAACTATTTCCGTACGAACAAAACGGTCAGGAGTATAGCAAAGAAGATGAAGTCTTAGTGTATTCGAAAAAAGTAGATACCGAAAAAGATAAAAAAATCGCATTAGATTTTATCTCCAATTACAAATCTGGAAACTACAAAATTGTCTTTTCAGCAAAAGACAGTTTTGATAATTTAATAGAAAACACAACTAAATTCCAGATTAAACAAAGCAAAGATAAATTCAATCCAAGTGTATTATTTTCGGCCGTACAGATAAATGAAGATGCGAAAAAAGATGGTTTTGTATTATTAAAATTAACCTCTGTAGTCCCAGAACTTTATATTTCAACAATTGGAAATTATGATAGTAAGGTCTTTTTTGAAAAAATTATTCATTTAGAAAACCACCAAACGACAATAAAAATTCCGCTAAAGAAAGAGTTTTACAACATATTAAGAATCGGGTTTCAAAGCATTTTTGAAAACGAAGTTTTTTCTAGTGATGTAGCAGTTGCATTAAAATCTATTACTCCAAAATTAGAATTTAATGTAGAAACATTTAGGAGTAAAATACAACCTGGAAGTCCAGAAAACTGGTCATTCAAATTAAAATCAAAAGACACCAAAAATGAAGCTGAAATTTTAACTTCCATGTATGACAGTTCATTAGATCAGTTTACAAAAAATGATTGGAATATATTAGCCATAAACGACTATAATTATAACAGAAGCTATAAGAAATCTTCATTTGGTTTTGATCAGGTTTCGGCCTCTATTATGTATTTAAATCTACCTCTAAACCAACTTGAACTATTTAGTGAAGACATTAAATTAATGTCGTTTGGATTCGATTTTAACAACAAAAATAATATTCATCAAAAGAGACTGTATCAAATGCAGGTTGCTAAAAAGGCTAAAAAACCTTACAATGCGAAATTGATTTCTGGAATTGTAACTGATAATTCTGGACTTGCCTTGCCAGGAGTTTCTATTGTAGTGAAAGGTACAAGACGCAGTACTCAAAGCGATTTTGATGGTTATTATGAAATAGACGCTAAAGAAAACGAAGAACTTGAGCTTAGTTATATTGGCAGCAAAACCCAATCTGTATTAGTAGGAAACAGAAAATTCATTGATATTGTTTTAACCAATGATTCAAGTACTTTATCAGAGGTTGTGGTAACTACTGCATACGGCATTCAGAAAAAAGCAAACTTATCTGCTGCTATTACTACAGTTAGTTCAAATGTTATTTACGAAGAAGATAATACTGTTTATGATATAGGTTCTGCAAACAAAAAAGCATTAGAAGAATTAAATCAAGTAAAAGCAAGAAAAAATTTATCTGAAACTGCTTTCTTTTTACCAAATTTAAAAACAGATTCACAAGGAAAAGTGAGTTTCTCTTTTACCTCTCCAGAAGCTTTAACCGCTTGGAAACTTCGCTTATTTGCACACAACAAAGAAGCAGTTTCTGGTTATTTGCAGAAAAACGTTGTAACTCAAAAGGAATTAATGCTTTTGCCAAATTTCCCGCGTTTCTTTAGGGAAAAAGATACAATTGTTATCACTACGAAAATTTCAAATGTTACCGCCGAAGCCAAAACTGGAATTGCTGCTTTACAACTTTTCGATGCTGTAACGATGGAACCAATTGATGCTAAAATGCTAAATGCAGATAACTTTAAAAGTTTCACGGTTCCAGCTTATGGAAATACTACAGCAAGCTGGACCGTTACAATTCCTGAAGGTTTACAAGGCATTCAATATAAAATCGTGGCGAAATCAGGTGATTTCTCAGATGGAGAAGAAAATATTCTTCCCGTTTTAACGAATAATATGTTAGTTACAGAAGGCATTCCGATTTGGATTCGTGAAAATTCAAGTAAAGAATATACTTTCGAAAACTTAAAAAACAACAATTCAACGACATTAAAAAATCATCAGTTTACTTTAGAATACACTTCAAATCCAACTTGGATTGCGATTCAGTCTTTGCCGTATTTAATGGAATACGAACATGAATGCGCCGAACAGACTTTTGCGCGTTATTATGCAAATGCATTGGCTTCAGAAATTATTTCGAATAATCCGAAAATTGCAGCTGTTTTTGAAGATTGGAGAAAAAATGGAAAACCTACTTCAAAATTAGAAGAAAATGAAGAATTAAAATCGCTTATTCTGGCAGAAACGCCTTGGTTGAATGATGCTCAAAGTGAAAATGAAAAGAAAAAAAATCTAGCTCTATTATTTGATTTAGAGAAAATGAAAACTTCTCAAGAAGCGACTTTCGAAAAATTAAAACAAAAACAAAAATCATCTGGCGGATTTTCATGGTTTGACGGCGGTTTCGAAAGTGAATATATTACAAGACATATTCTGGCAGGTTTAGGTCATTTAGAAAAATTTAGTAAAACGAATACAACCAAAATAAATGAAATCACTAAAACTGGAATTCCGTTTTTAGATAATAAGTTCTTAGGCTATCATCAAACTAGAACCAAAAATTTAAAAGCAAATGAAAAACTAATATGGATCAATCCATATTCTGATCTTCATTATTTATATACGAGAAGTTTTTATTTAGAGAAATATCCGCTTTCTGATACTTTAAAAAAGGCAACGAAACTATATCTAGAAACGGCTAAAAAAGAATGGTTGAATTATTCTCTTTACGAAAAAGGACTAGCAGCTTTAACCTTAAATCGTTTTGGAGAAAAAGAAAGTGCAAAAAAAATCATCGAAAGTTTAAAAGAAACTTCATCCAACAATGAAGATTGGGGAATGTATTGGATTTCGAATAAAGCGGGATGGTATTGGTATCAGGCGCCCATAGAAACTCAGGCTTTATTAATCGAGGCTTTCGCCGAAGTAAATAATGACACCAAATCGGTTGATGCGATGAAGGTTTGGTTATTGAAAAACAAACAAACCAAAAACTGGCCAACTACAAAATCAACAACCGAAGCTATTTATGCTTTATTGATGCAAGGAACCGATTGGGTTTCAGTAAAAGATAATACCGTGATGAAATTGGGTGATGAAAAAATCTTAACAAAAAAAATAGCCGAAAACGAAAAAGAAGCTGGAACAGGTTACATCAAACTCAACTGGAAAACCGACGAAGTCAAGAAAGAAATGGCGTCTATTAAAATTGAAAACAAATCTAAAGTTCCTGCTTTTGGTGGTGTTTATTGGCAGTATTTTGAAGATTTAGATAAAATTAAAAATAATACTGGCGCAGTTTTATCGGTTTCAAAAGAATTGTATTTGAAGAAAAATACTTTAAAAGGTGATGAATTAGAAAAAATAACCTCAAAAAATTCTTTAAAAACTGGAGATTTAGTTACCGTTCGATTAATAATTACTGCGAAAGAAGACACAGAATATGTTCATTTAAAAGATATGAGAGCTTCTTGTTTTGAACCTGTAAATGTACTCGCAGAATATAAATACTCAGATCATTTGGGTTATTATATGAGTACAAAAGATGCCGCAACGCATTTCTTCTTCGATCAAATCAATAAAGGAACTTATGTTTTAGAATACGATATTCGAGTAAATAATAGTGGCGAATTCTCAAACGGAATTACGACAATTCAAAGTATGTATGCACCAGAATTTGCAAGTCATACAAAAGGAATTCGAGTAAAAGTGAATTAGAAATTCCAATTTTTAAATTCCTTCGCCAGTTCGCTAGCGTTCGTGTTCAAAATCCAACGAAAGTATATAATCTATATTTTTGTCAGTCAGAGCGAAGTCGAAGCCCCGTTCCAATTGGCAAGCCTTCGACTCCGCTCAGGATGACATACTTTACAAAAGTAAAAAACAATAAAAAACCCGACAGCTTAAAACTGTCGGGTTTAATTTTATATAAAGAAATGAAGATTATTTAGCAATCGTCAATTCGTCAATAATGTTTTTAGCACCTGCGTATTTGTCAATAATCCAAAGTACGTAACGAATATCAACGTTGATAGTTCTTTGTAATTTAGGATCAAAAATTACGTCTCCAGCCATTGCTTCGATGTTTCCGTCAAAAGCAATTCCGATTAATTCTCCTTTTCCGTTAAGAACTGGTGAACCAGAATTTCCTCCAGTGATATCGTTATCAGTTAAGAAATTTACTGGCATGTATCCCGCTTTATCAGCATACTGTCCGAAATCTTTTTTCTTGTTCAACTCTAATAAACGAGCTGGCAAGTCAAATTCTTGATCTCCTGCTTTGTATTTTTTAACCATACTTTCCATTGTAGTATAGTTATTGATTTTTGCATCGTTACGAGGATCTGCAGGTAAAGCACGAACTTTTCCGTAAGTTAACCTCAACGTAGAGTTTGCATCTGGATATTTAATTGCGTTCAATTTAGATTCTCTTAAACCTTCAACCAATTTACGGTAAGCAGTTGCAAAACCATCATCCGCTTTTGCTTGATCGTCTGTTTTAGAACGGTATTTTGTCAATAAATCATTAGAAATAATATACAACGGATCGTGTACAATTGCCAATGGCTTTGGATCAGCTAAAAATGCTAATACTTTTTCTTTATTAGTAAAATAACTAATCTCAGTTGCTTTTGCTACATCTGCAGTAAAGTCACCATTATTAGCTGTTTTCATTTTTGCAATTTCTGTAGCAATTCCATATTCAGCACCTTTTGAAGCATATAAATTCAATTGAGCTGCTAAAATATCTTTTTCTAACGGAGCGTTAAACTCACCATAGATGCTTTCAACCATTGCATTGATTTTAGGAAGCATTTCTGCTTTCTTAGCATCATTTTCTTTATAGTAAGCTATTAATGCATTTCCTAAATTAGCAGGTCCAGTTGCATAACTAGAAGTACGTAAAAGCTGCATCAAATAATTATCGTGACGTGCTTTTAAGTTTGTTTCTCTGTAATAATCGTTGATAGTCGGAATTACATTTTCATATTTCTCTTTGTTTGCAGGTTTACTTGCCCACTCGTAGAATTTATCCTCTTGTTCTGCTTTTGTATCTACAGTTCCAGCTTTTGTTAAAGCATCGATCATACCTTGACGGTTTTTCCAGTAGTTTGCAGTTGAAGCATATTTAGAAGCATACTGTAAACGAACAGTTGCATCTTTATCCATATACTTTTTCATTACATCCATTCCGGTTTTTGCACCTTCAACCCAAGCAGGATAAGCATATTTAATGTTTTGCTCAATTCCTCCAGCTGGCATCCAACGGTTTGTTCTTCCTGGATAACCTAAGATCATTGCAAAATCATTTTCTTTTACTCCTTTTAAACTTACCGGTAAATGGTGCTTTGGTTGCAATGGCACATTGTCTTTAGAATATGCTGCAGGATTTCCATCTTTATCTGCATAAACTCTAAACATAGAGAAATCTCCAGTTTGACGAGGCCATTCCCAGTTGTCTGTATCTCCACCAAATTTACCAACACTTTCAGGAGGAGTTCCAACTAAACGTACATCTGTGTAATCTTGATAAACAAAATAGTAATATTCATTTCCTTGAAAGAAAGGACGAACAGAAACAGTGTATTTTCCGTTTTCGCTGTTTTCTTTTTCAATTAAAGCGATTTCTTGCTGAATGATTTTGTTTCTTTCAGTTTCTGTCATAGTATCATTTACTTTAGACAAGATTCTTTTTGAAACATCATCCATACGAACAAAGAAACGCACGTATAAAGATTTAGGCTTTAGTTCTTCTGAACGATTTTTTGCCCAAAAACCATTTTTCAAATGATTTTGTTCTGCAGTTGAAAGTTCTGCAATCGCGCTATATCCACAGTGGTGATTAGTCAATACCAATCCGCTGTTTGAAACGATTTCAGCTGTACATCCTCCATTGAATTGTACAATCGCATCTTTTAAGCTATGATTGTTGATACTGTAAATTTCTTCGGCTGTCAATTGCAAGCCCATTTTTTCCATATCTCTATGGTTCAATCTTTCGATAAACATCAAAAACCACATTCCTTCATCGGCTCTCATTGGGAAAGCCATAAGGCACATGGTCAAGAATAAAATTACTTTTTTCATGTTATTTTGTTTAAGTGATGCGAATATAACTCATTTTCGCAAAAAAAATAAGCTAAACAATCATAAACTAAACATAACAAACAAAACAAAAAGGTGATTTTGCGAAATTCACAATTTTAGCAAAACAAGAATAACCTTTAAATTTTAAAAGTTACTTCACAAAAAATAATAAAAAGATTAGATAAAATGATTTTAAACTTTAATTAAAATCATTTTTTATAAAAATAAACTTTCAAAATTAAAATTATAAATTAAATCTTTTCTTACAAATTGTTTTCTACTACATTTGCCACCCAAACAAAAATTAAATTAAAATGAAAAAATTATTAGTAGCTGTAGTTATATTATTTACAACTATGGCAAGTGCACAAAAAAACTCTATCCTATTGGGTGGAAATGTTGGATTCACTTCTGAGAAAATTGGCGATTCTAAATTGGAGAATTTTGAATTCTCTCCAAAAGTAGGATATCAATTTGCCGATAAATGGACAGCTGGAGTTGAAGGTTCTATTATGAATGTAAAAACAACAGGATTGGACAAAACAGAAAAATATAAAATTGGTGGTTTTGTACGTTACTCGACTCTGCTCTCTGAACTATTCTCTGTTTATGTAGACTTAGGTGCAGGATATCAAAACACTTCACTAAACAATGCAAAAGGAATGTATGCAAGTTTTGATCCAGGATTATTTATTAATATGAAAAATGGTTTTGGTTTAAATTTCTCTATTGGAGGAATCAATTATGACAATCTTGATGGAAAAAATGACCCAAGACAAGAACGTTTAGGTTTTGATTTTGGAAAAACTCTAAACATCGGAATTTCTAAAAACTTCGGATTATAATTAAAAGTAAAGATTTAGCCATCTTAATACTTTTTGTTTTTTCGTGCAAAAAGTAAAAACCCGACAATAAATAATATTGTCGGGTTTTATATTTTTAGTAAAATACTTTTACTCGTTAAGCATTTTCCAAAGCCTGTCTTTCAAATCTGTTAAACCTTGCTGGGCAACAGATGAAATAAACATATAAGGAACTCCGTTGAACGAAACATCTAATTCTGCTTTCAACTCTACTTTCAATTCGTCATCCAACATATCGCATTTTGAGATAACAACAAGACGTTCTTTATCTAACATTTCAGGATTGTATTTTGTCAATTCATTCACCAAAATATCATATTCTGCTTTGATATCAGCGGTATCAACTGGAATTAAAAATAATAACGTTGAGTTACGCTCAATATGACGCAAGAAATAATGACCAAGACCTTTTCCTTCGGCAGCACCTTCAATAATTCCAGGAATATCGGCAATTACAAAAGATTGAAAATCTCTGTAAGCTACGATTCCTAAATTAGGTTTTAAAGTCGTAAACGGATAATCTGCAATTTTTGGTTTTGCTGAAGTTAATACAGACAATAATGTAGATTTTCCAGCATTTGGGAAACCAACTAAACCAACATCGGCCAAAACTTTAAGTTCTAGAATAACATCCATTTCTATTCCAAGCAAACCTGGTTGTGCATAACGAGGTGTTTGGTTTGTCGAACTTCTAAAATGCCAGTTTCCTAAACCTCCCTTTCCTCCTCTTGCAAGAATCTGTTTTTCTCCGTGTTCCGTAATTTCAAAAAGTGTCTCTCCAGTTTCTTTGTCTTTTACAACAGTTCCTAATGGCACTTCAATGATTTTATCTTCTCCATCTGCACCTGTACTACGATCGCCACCTCCATCTCCACCGTGACCAGCTTTAATGTGACGTGCAAACTTTAAATGAAATAATGTCCAGAGTCCTTTATTTCCAACTAAATACACATGTCCTCCACGGCCTCCATCTCCTCCGTCGGGACCTCCTTTTTCAATAAATTTCTCTCTATGTAAATGCGTAGATCCTTTTCCTCCTTTTCCGGAAGAAACATATATCTTAACGTAGTCTACAAAATTTCCTTCTGTCATTTTCTTTGTTTATGTAAAGTTTCAAGTTTCATGTTTCAAGTTTCAAGTTGCGTAATGCATAATCTGAAATTTGAAACATGAAACCTGAAACAAATTTTCTCTCTACTCTTTCAATGCTCTCACAAGCACTTTATCAATCTTAACACCGTCCATATCGATTACTTCTAGGACGAATTTCTGCCAAACTAGTTTTTCGCCTTCTTTTGGTATATGAGAAAGCTCGGTCATGATCATTCCGCTTACAGTATTTACTTCGTAATCGTTTGTTAGTTCGTCTAACTCGAAATAAGTTAAGAAATCGTGTAACGAATAATGTCCATCAACCAGCCAAGAACCGTCTTCTCTTTCTATAAGCTGGAATTCATCTTTATAAAACTCAGATGCATCTCCAACTAAAGCTTCCAGAATATCATTCAAAGTAATTAAACCTTGAAAAACCCCATATTCATCTGAAACTAAAGCGTAATGAACTCCTGTTTTCTTAAAGTTTTCTAAAGCTTTATAGGCAGTTGTCTGCTCCATTAAATAAGGTGCATCAGAAACTATTGCTGACAAATCAAAATTATCATTTTCGATGTTAGCAAAAATATTTTTAAGTGTTACAACTCCAACAATATCATCATAATTATCGTTATAAACTGGATAAACAGCATGCAGATCCTGAACTACCAATTCTTTGATCTTTTCTCTGTCTGCTTTTAATGGAAGCATATCAACAGATTTTCTGTGCGTCATTAACGAACTTACTTTTCTATCTCCGATATGGAAAACACGTTCCACAATATCTTGTTCTATTTCCTGAACCTCTCCTACTTCTGTACCTTCTTTAATAATGGCTTTAATTTCTTCTTCTGTAACTTTTCCGTCAGCAGTTGGTTTTATCTGAAAAACATTCAGCAAAAAATCTGTCGATGAAGTTAAAAGCCAAATAAATGGCGCCGTAATAATCGAAATCACTTTCATTGGCATTGCAACCATTTTAGCAATAGCTTCTGGATAATTTAATCCGATTCGTTTTGGAAGTAATTCTCCCAAAACCAATGAGAAAAAAGTTAAAACTACCACTACAATTCCAACTGCGATTGAATGTGCATAAGGTTTAAGAGCTGCAAAACCTGCTACAAAAAGTTCTACATCGGCAGTGATTTTGTCACCAGAATAAATACCCGTCAAAATTCCGATTAAGGTAATTCCGATTTGTACAGTAGATAAAAACTTATTTGGGGAATTGGCTAAATCGAGTGCCGTTTTAGCGCTTTTGTTGCCTTTCTTCGCAGCAGTTTCCAGCCTGTTTTTACGGGCCGAAATCAAGGCGATTTCAGACATGGAGAAAACTCCGTTTAATAGAATTAGAAAAAATATAATTAGTATTTCCAATTGATAGGGGATTCGTTATAAAATGGTCTCGTTAAATGTAATTTGTATTCAATTTATTAAGGCTGTCAATTAAAAAACTAATTTTTCTAACCCAAAAACTTTGATTGTCAAAAACATTTGAAAAGCCCGTTTTAGAGTTAGAAAAATAGTTTTTTTGAGCCCGATAATTATCGGGAGTAACGTACAGCTTAAAAAGCTTTCTACAAATTATCTATAACTGACGTTAAGCGCTCTGTAATTTGTTCAATAGTTCCGATACCGTCTACGGCATGAAACTTATTTTGTTCTTTGTAATATCCAATAAGCGGAGCTGTTTTCTCATTATATTCTTGATATCTTACACGAATTTTTTCTTCGTCTTGATCATCAGCTCTTCCGCTTGTTTTTCCTCTTTCTAATAAACGTGCTACCAAAATCTCATCATCAGCTTCTAAAGCGATTGTTGCTGTTACGCTTGACCCAATTGTTGGTAAAAATTTATCTAAAGCTTCTGCTTGATTGATTGTTCTTGGATAACCGTCAAACAAAAATCCTGCAGTATCTGGATGTTTTTTAACCTCATCAATTAACATTGCAGTTGTTACTTCGCAAGGAACCAATTCTCCATTGTCCATAAAAACTCTTGCTTTTTTTCCTAGTTCAGTATCATTTTTTAAATTGAAACGAAAAATATCTCCTGTTGAAAGGTGTGTTAAATTGTATTTTTCTTTTAAAAATTCTGCCTGAGTTCCTTTTCCTGCACCAGGCTTTCCAAATAAAACGATGTTAATCATAATTGAAATGAGTGTTGTTACCTCTGTCTTTCAGAAGTCTTTAAATGAATATATAGTTGTGTTTTGTTATTCTGCTAATTTGTAAACTTCAGTTAGGTTTCTTCCTAGACCATCGTAGTCTAAACCGTAACCTACAATAAATTTGTTCGGAATTCTAATTCCGATATAATCTATTTTTATATCTTTTTTATAAGCTTCTGGTTTAAAAAACAATGTTGCAATTTTAAAATGCTTTACATTTTGTGCTTTAAACAAATGCTTTAATTCTTCGATTGTGTTTCCAGTATCAATAATATCTTCGATAATAATTACCGTTCTTCCAGACAAATCTTGATTAATTCCAATTAGTTCTTTAACTGAATTTGTTGTTTCAGTTCCTTCATACGATGCCATTTTGATAAACGAAACCTCACACGGTTTTTTATATTTTTTCAAAAAATCTGACACTACCATAAAAGCGCCATTCAAAACTCCAATAAAAATTGGCGTATCATCTCCAAAATCATCTTCGACCTGAGCCACTATTTTAGTTAAAGCAAAATCAATTTCTTTAGCCGAAATAAACGGAACAAATTGTTTATCGTGAAGTTGTATCATTATTTTTCATTTTAAAATAATGGACAAAGATAAAGAATTAGAACTTAACTGCTTCTATCAAAATGGAGTGTATCGAGATATTTTTTAAGAATGTTAAATATCAGTTAATGTTTACAAATTATTTTTTGAGACTATCTGAATTTTAAGTAAATTGTTGTACTATAATTATTTAACTCCAAAAAACCAATGAAAAAATCCTTAACCTTATTTTCAATCCCGTTATTAGCCTTAATGACTGCCTGCAATGGGCAAGTTAAAAAAGAAGAAAAAGAAGCTTTGGCAAAACAGCCGGGCAATGTTGTAAAAACTGCCATTGGAGATATTACACTTCCTCCGCCCTATGCAACCGAGTCTAAAACCAACAATAGCAAAGTAATAGGCTGGCCTACTGGCAAAACTCCAAAAGCTCCTGAAGGTTTTACCGTAACTAAATTTGCTGACGGATTTGAGAATCCGCGTTGGACTTACATTGCACCAAACCAAGATATTTTTGTTGTAGAAAGCGGAACACGCAGCAGTAAAAACCAAATAACCGTTTTAAGAGATAAAGACAGAGATGGAAAATTTGAAACTAGAGAAGTTTTTATTTCTGGACTAAACAAACCTTTTGGAATGCTAGTCTTAAAAGACTTTTTCTACATTGCCAATACCGACGGACTATACCGTTACCCTTATAAAAACAATCCGCTTAAGCTAGAAACTAAAGGCGAAAAAATTCTTGAACTTCCTGCGGGAGGTTACAACAATCACTGGACCAGAAATTTATTGGCAAGTCCAGACGGAAACAAAATTTACGTTTCTGTAGGTTCCGGTAGTAATGTTGGCGAAAACGGAATGGACAAAGAAGTGCGTCGCGCCGCGATTTTAGAAATTAATCCTGACGGAACTGGAGAAAAAATCTTCGCTTCGGGTCTTAGAAATCCAGTTGGAATGGACTGGAATCCTGCCAACAAAGAACTGTGGACTGCAGTAAATGAACGAGACGAATTGGGTGACGACTTAGTTCCCGATTATATTACAAGTGTAAAAAGAGATGGTTTCTACGGATGGCCTTATTCTTATTTTGGAAGTATTCCTGATCCGAGAATGAAAGGCGAAAGAAAAGATTTAGTAGAAAAAGCAATTGTTCCAGATGTTCCCGTTGGTTCGCATACCGCTTCGTTGGGATTGGCTTTTTATACTAAAGATAAATTTCCAGCAAAATATAAAAATGGTGTTTTTGTAGGTCAGCATGGTTCTTGGAACCGTTCTAAAATTTCGGGTTATAAATTGTTGTTTGTTCCTTTTAAAGATGGAAAACCTTCAGGAAAACCAGAAGATTTTTTAACAGGTTTTATTTCTGATGCAAACAAAGCAGAAGTTTATGGTCGACCTGTTGCTGTTACCGTGATGAATGACGGATCGCTTTTAGTAAATGATGATAGCAGTAATACGATTTGGAAGGTTACAGCCAATAAATAAATCACAATACTTAAATCTCAAATTCCAATTCCGAAAATTATTGGAATAATTATAAAAAGAAAATTTTAAACACATAGAGACATAGATTTTTGTTTAAAAGATGTTATTAAGAAAACTCGTTTTCGCACATAGTTTTGCTATGTGGCTTTTGATAAGTGAAACGCCTTTTTTGCCTCAATCAATGCTATGTTTCTATGTGTTAAAAATAAATCTCAATAGTAATCTGTTCAGATAAAATTCCAAATTCCAAGAATTGCTACGTAAAATATATGTTTTTAAAAAAATACTATTTTCTAATTATTGTTTTTTCGATTTTACAAAATCTAATTGCACAAGAAAAAGAAATCCAAAATATTGATTCTGTCAAAACTCAAAAACTGAACGAAGTTTTAATAAGTCCGCTTCATATCAATCGTGATTTACAGAATAGTCCCGCGTCAATTGGCATTTTATCCGAAAAAGAATTACTTCGAAATAACACTACAGACATTAGCAATGTCATTAATGCAATTCCTGGTGTTTTTATGCAATCTTCAAATATCACCACAACCCGAATTTCGATTCGCGGAATTGGCGCGAGAACTCCATACGGAACCAATAAAATCAGAGCTTTTTACGGAAGTATTCCGCTAACTTCTGGAAACAGCGAAACGGTAATTGACGATATCGATCTTCAAAACATCAATCAACTTGAAGTCATAAAAGGGCCGCTTTCTAGTATTTACGGTGCAGGATTGGGTGGAGCGATTCTGATTTCGCCTCAAACATTAAAAAAAGGCAATTATCAAACTGAAATAAGTTCTGTTTTTGGTTCTTTTGGCTTGCTCAAAAATAGAGTCAGTTTTGATTTGAACGAAAAAAGTTCTTCTTTAAGTCTCAGTTATCATAATTTAAAAACCGATGGCTGGCGTCAAAACAGTGCTTACAATCGGGAAGGAATTACACTTTCGGGAGAATTATTCAGAAAGAAAAACAGTAAACTGACATACTTCTCTAATTACACTTATTTGAAAGCTTATATTCCGAGTTCCATCAATAAAACTACTTTCGAAAATAATCCGCAGGCGGGCGCGCCAACTTGGGTTGCTTCACAGGGTTATAAAGAATATAAATCAACTTTGGGCGGATTGGCTTATGATTTCAAAATAAACGATCATTTAAATAATTCAACTTCAGTTTTCGTCAATTATAAAGACAGCAATGAACCGAGACCTTTTGATATTTTACGTCAATATACTTTTGCCTCAGGCGCAAGAACACAATTTTCTGGTGATTTTACAATCGGAAAAATCAAAAATCAATTTATTTCAGGATTGGAATATTTCAGAGATAATTACAGTGGCAATACTTTTGAAAATCTATATCAGCAAAATAATGGAAACGGAAGTCTACAGGGCGATCAACTTACAGCAACTGATCAAAAAAGACATTTTTATAATGTTTTTTCGCAAATTAGAACTTTACTTTCTGATCGATTTGAAATTCAGGCAGGTTTAAATTACAACAAAACCAAATTCGAATTGCAGAATGATTTTCCCGCTTCCGCGAATAATCTGAAGGAAGAATATAGTTATGATGGCATTTTTTCGCCACAACTTTCTTTTTTATTTAAGCCAAATGAAATTCAAACTTTTTACTTTTCTGTAAGCCGAGGATTTTCTCTTCCAGCAACCGAAGAAACTTTAACCTCAACAGGAAACATCAATCAAAATATTAAACCCGAAACAGGTTATAATTTTGAGTTGGGAGGGAAACTACATTTCTTCAATAAAAAACTCTATACCGAAATCGCTATTTACCGAATGGAAATTAAAGATTTATTAGTTGCCAAAAGAATTGGCGACGATCAATACGAAGGCGTAAATGCCGGGAAAACTTTTCATGAAGGAATTGAAATCTCATTAAACCACAATTGGTCAATCAATCGAATTTTCAATTTAAACTCTTACATCGGAACATCTATCGGAAATTATGAATTCAAAGAATTTGTCGATAACGGAAATGATTATTCAGGAAATAAATTAACTGGCGTTCCAGCCAATACGGCAAGTGCAGGTTTTATTTTAAATACAAATTCAGGGCTTTATATTTCAGCCGATTTTCAGTTCACAGATAAAATTCCAATGAACGATTCTAATGCCAATTTTTCAGATTCTTATTCTCTTTTGAATTTAAAAACGGGTTACCAATTCGAAATTCTATCGGGTTTAAAAGCACGCTTAGACGCTGGAATCAATAATATAACAAATGAAAAATATGCTTCAATGATTTTAACCAATGCAACAGGAGTTGGAAATGCGCAACCGAGATTTTATTATCCAGGATTACCCATAAATTATTACGGAATTATCTCATTAAATTACTTATTTTAGCGTTGTATTAAATACCAAAAACAATGCTATCCGAATTGCAAAAAAAACTGGATTACGTAAATGCATATAGAGAAAACCGTCTCAAAGCTGCTCAAGATGTTCTAGAAAACCCCACGCTTTTTAGTGAATTGGTTTCAATTTGCTTTTCGCCCGAAGATAAAAACAATCATAAAGCGTGCTGGATTTTAGAATTTGTTTCGTACGAAGAATTACTTTGGCTCCAGCCTCATCTTGATTTTTTCTGTTCGAATTTGAAAGTTTTAAAAGATGAAAGTTCCATGCGCCCCATTGCAAAAGTGACACAACTTTTAGTTAAATCGCATTATAAGAAAAACGAAAACTGCATAAAACTTTCTGAGGAAAATCTCCAAAACTGCATTGAAGCTTCTTTTGATTGGCTAATTAATGATACCAAAGTGGCCACAAAAGCCTACTCGATTCGCACTTTATATATTCTAGGAAATCATTACGATTGGATTCATCCCGAATTAAAAGTAATAATTGATAAAGATTTCGGAGATCATTCTGCAGCCTATAAAGCCGTAGCCAAAGAAGTTTTGAAGAAAATAAAATAGTTTTAATAGCCACGACCCGAGCGATAGCAAATTGGCGAAGCAATTCACGAATTATTTTTTTATACATAATGCAAGGAAAAAAAAATTCGTGAATTCGTGGCGGAAAAAAATCCCTTTTAATCTTTTTAATCTGTGTCAAAACTTTATCAATCCATAGCAGAAAAACTAAATTTTGGCTAAAAAAAGATTAAAAAGTATCTTTGCAAAAACACAACACAAAATGAATTATTTTTCTTCTGATTTTAAATTGGGAATATTAGGTGGCGGACAATTAGGTAAAATGCTTTTGTTCGACACCAGAAAATTTGATATACAAACTTACGTTCTAGATCCGAGCGACGAAGCGCCTAGTAAAATCGCTTGCAACAAATTCTTTCAAGGCGATCTAATGGACTATGAAACCGTTTACAACTTCGGGAAACAAGTCGATGTTTTGACCTTCGAAATCGAATTGGTAAACCTTGAAGCTTTAACGCAATTAGAAAACGAAGGCCTAAAAGTATATCCATCGCCAAAAACTTTAAAAGGAATTCAGAATAAAGGAACTCAAAAAGATTTTTATACTGAAAGTAATATTCCAACTGCGGCATATTTACGATTTGAAAGTCCGTTGCATTTGCAGAAATCAGTTGGAAATAACGAAATCACTATTCCGTTTGTATGGAAATGCACGGAGTTTGGTTACGACGGAAACGGCGTAAAAGTAATTCGCCAGATTTCTGATATGGATGATTTACCAAATGTAGAATGTATTGCAGAAACTATGGTTCCGTTCAAAAACGAATTGGCGGTAATTGTGGTTAGAAATCCATCAGGAGAAATTAAAACTTATCCAGTTGTAGAAATGGAATTTCATCCAGAAGCAAACCAAGTTGAATACGTAATCTGCCCAGCAAGAATCGATGATAAAGTAGCTGAAAAAGCAAGAGCAGTTGCCTTAAAAGTTTCAGAGAATTTTAATCATGTTGGACTTTTGGCTGTTGAAATGTTCCAGACTCAGGACGATGAAATTTTGGTAAACGAAGTAGCGCCGCGTCCTCACAATTCAGGACATTATTCAATCGAAGCAAGCTACACTTCACAATTCGAAAATCATTTACGTGCTATTTTAGATCTTCCGTTAGGAAACACCGACAGCAAAGTTGCCGGAATTATGGTAAATTTAGTCGGTGCCGAAGGTCATTCTGGAGACGTAGTTTATGAAAACATCGAAACCATTTTAGGATGGGATGGCGTTACACCACATATTTACGGTAAAAAACAAACTCGCCCTTTTAGAAAAATGGGTCACGTAACAATCGTAAACGAAAATATGGCTGAAGCAAGAAGAATTGCACAGGAAGTTAAGGAAACTATTAAAGTGATTAGCGCTTAATAATGAAATGAAAAAAGCATTAAAAATCTCTGGATTAACAATCTTAATTTATTTCGCAATACAATTAATAACTATACCTATAACTAAACATGGCCGAGGTTTTTCTATAGGTTTTCCATTTCAGGCATATAGAAGAGTTAATGCGGAATGTTACGTTAGCGACTATTTTTATCCAGAATTTTTGATTATAAATTTCATTACAGTTACAATTATTTTACTTGTAGTTTATTTTTTGGGTAACGTAATCAAAAACAGATTAAAAAAATCCTATAAGTAGGAAAGTTTAAAATAATGAAACCAATGACAGTTTTCAGTCTCAACAAAACTTGAAACTTTAAACCTGAAACAAAATAAACAAAAAAATGAGCAAAGTAGCTATTATAATGGGAAGCATCTCAGACATGCCAGTTATGCAGGATGCAATCGACATATTAAAACAATTTAATGTAGAAGTTGAAGTAGATATCGTTTCGGCACACAGAACGCCAGAGAAATTATTCGATTTCAGCAAAAATGCACACACTCGCGGAATCTCGGTGATTATTGCGGGCGCGGGCGGAGCGGCACATTTACCAGGAATGGTGGCTTCAATGTCTCCGCTTCCTGTAATTGGAGTTCCTGTAAAATCAAGCAATTCTATTGATGGATGGGATTCTGTTTTATCGATTCTGCAAATGCCAGGTGGAGTTCCTGTTGCAACTGTAGCTTTAAACGGTGCAAAAAATGCTGGAATTTTAGCAGCACAAATCATCGGAAGCCACGATAAAAAAGTTTTAGATACAATTATTTCTTATAAAGAAGAATTGAAAGCGGCGGTAAATAAAGCTGCTGAAGGTTTGAAAAAGTAATTTCGCAGAGATACACAAAAAAAACACAGAGGCGCACAATTTTTTTGTGAATCTCTGTGTTTTTTCTTTGAGCTTCTTTGTTAAACTAAATTTACAATTTTATCTCTTTTTTGAATTAAGCTGCATCTTCAACTTCTTCCAAAGTAGATTCAAATTCAGATTCGTTTATATCTTCTTTATTTATCCAATTTTCTGAAGTAACAAGATCATAGTTGATATCATCATCTGTTTTCAAATCCCAAACAATACTTTCAGCTTCTGGAAATGGAATATTTTGAGAAATTTGATTTTCAAACAATCTCTTGATAAGATTTCTCTCAGACAATCCTTTATTCAATAATTTTAGTACATTTTCGGCTGTCAGTTTTTGTGTTTCTCCATCAGTTGGTGTCATTGAAAAATGAACTATAGAAGCTTTTGCATTTGGAAATTTGCCATTATACGCCTTAAAAAGCAATTGATTTACATGAAACAAAGTGCCTTGCATGTGTATTTCTGGATATTCTTCGCAAACCTTATCGATTAACATATCGTTCGATATTTGATCTATTTGACCTTCGCTTAATTGATCTCCCAATTTATAGTGCAAAACTATTTGCGCCGCTTCGTTAGGCTCATAATCTGAAATTGCCATTTCTAATAATTCTGGCAAACTACTTTTTTCAGCCGTTGCGCCATCGGGATAATTGAATTTTTCTAATAACGCAATAAAATCTTCGTCTGACCAATAACCTTCAATTTCATTAACCGTATCAATATTCTTTATTACAATTTGATAATTCATCTTTTTTTTATTTTAATTATGATTCGCATTTTATAATGCCAAATCTATTTTTTCAATTTACGCTTTTAAAAACGCCTAGACCAATAAATAACATATCTATAACACAATTTAAGAGGATTTTATGCTGATAATCGATTTTGTATAGATGATTAGGTTTTTATTAATTGCTATCTTTGAAATTCAAAAAATTGCCTTTTATTAATAAAAAATATAATAATATAATGAGTGTTTTACTTTCAAAATTTATAACTAAACATAACACCGCACCTTTTTCGCAAATTAAAATCGAAGATTATGTTCCTGCTTTCAACGAAGGAATTGCTTTGGCTAAAGCTGAAATTGATGCCATTGTAAATAATCCTGATGCACCCACTTTTGAAAACACAATTGTAGCAATGGATTATTCTGGTGATATTTTAGATCGTCTTTCAAGTATTTTCTTCAATTTGAATTCGGCTGAAACGAATGACGAAATGCAGAAAATTGCTCAGGAAGTTTCGCCTTTACTTTCAGAATTAGGAAATGACATTCGCTTGAATGCTGATTTATTTGCAAAAGTAAAAGCCGTTTACGATCAAAAAGAAAGTTTAGGTTTAAATCCTGAACAAACGACTTTATTAGATAAAAAATACAAAAGTTTTTCGAGAAATGGAGCGAATTTGCCAGAAGACAAGAAAAATCAATTACGAGAAATCGACAAAGAATTATCGAAATTGAGTTTACAGTTTGGCGAAAATGTTTTGGCAGAAACCAACAACTTCGAATTGCATTTAACCGATGAAAAAGACTTATCTGGTCTTCCAGAGGGTACAATTGAAGCAGCAAGATTATTAGCTAAAAATCAAGGAAAAGAAGGCTGGATTTTCACTTTAGATCATCCAAGTTATGTTCCATTTTTGACTTATGCGGATAATCGTGAATTGCGTAAAAAAATGGCAATTGCATTTGGTGCAAAAGCATTTCAGAATAACGAATTCGACAATCAGGAAAATGTTTTAAAAATTGCTAAACTGCGTTTTGAAAGAGCTAATTTATTAGGCTACAAAACACACGCACATTTTGTTCTAGAAGAAAGAATGGCAGAAAGTCCAGAGAAAGTTTTCTCTTTTTTAAATGATTTATTAGCAAAAGCAAAACCAGCAGCTCAAAAAGAATTTGCAGAATTAACTGCTTTCGCGAAAGAACTAGACGGAATCGAACAATTAGAAAAATGGGACGGAGCGTATTATTCTGAAAAATTAAAACAGCAGCTTTTTAATTTAGACGATGAAAAACTGAAACCTTATTTTCAATTAGAAAAAGTTTTAGACGGTGCTTTTACCGTTGCCAAAAAATTATACGGCTTAACTTTTACCGAGGTTTTTGATATCGATAAATACCACGAAGAAGTTACGACTTACGAAGTAAAAGATGCTAACGGAAATTTAGTTTCGATTTTCTACGCTGATTTCTTCCCACGAAAAGGAAAAAGAAACGGTGCTTGGATGACTTCATTTAAATCACAATATGTGAAAGACGGCGTAAACGAAAGACCGCATATTTCTAACGTTTGTAATTTCACCAAACCAACCGAAACAAAACCTTCGTTATTAACTTTTAATGAAGTAACCACTTTATTCCACGAATTCGGTCACGGATTACACGGAATGTTAGCCGATACCGTTTATCCAAGTTTATCTGGAACTTCTGTTTACTGGGATTTCGTAGAATTACCAAGTCAGATTATGGAAAACTGGTGTTACGAACCAGAAGCGTTAGCTTTGTTTGCAAATCATTACGAAACGGGAGAAATCATTCCGATTGAATACGTTCAGAAAATTAAAGAAAGTGCAAGTTTTCAAGAAGGTTTAGCAACATTACGTCAGTTGAGTTTTGGATTATTAGATATGGCTTGGCACGGACAAGATCCAACTAATATTACAGACTTAAAAGCTTTTGAAACGGAACAATTTGCTAACACGCAATTGTATCCTGATGTAAAAGAAAATGCGATGAGTACAGCTTTCTCTCATATTTTTCAAGGCGGATATTCTTCTGGATATTACAGCTACAAATGGGCAGAAGTTCTGGATGCAGATGCTTTTGAATATTTCCATGAAAATGGAATCTTTAACGAAGAAATTGCAAAGAAATTCAAAGACAATGTTCTTTCTAAAGGAGGAACAGAACATCCGATGACTTTATACAAACGTTTTAGAGGACAAGAACCGAAACCGGAAGCTTTGTTGAAAAGAGCGGGATTATTATAGAGTTTCTAAGATACTAGCTTCTAAGTTGCTAAGTTTCCTAGAGAATTAAATTTTGAAACCGAAGTAGAAATGCTTCGGTTTTTTATTTGGTTTTACTTTAGCTATCTTCGTATTTTTAAATCCTAATCTTACAAATACCAGCCGTGAAAAAATATTTTAAAATAGCTCTTTACTTAGTAATTATTGGATTAATTGCCATTGTTTCTGTAAACTACTATGTAAAAAATTCAACAAAAAAATACATTCATTATTCAATTAAAAGATTCCCTAAAAACGATGTCGGAATTATTTTTGGTGCGGGAATCAATGGAGATCAGCCAAGCAAATATTTAAAAGATCGTTTAGATGCCGGAATTATGCTTTGGAAAGCAAAACGAATCAATAAAATTCTACTTTCTGGAGATAACGGTCGTGAGGAATATGATGAATTAACGGTAATGAAAAGCTACTGTTTTAATCACGGAGTTGACACAACCAAAATATTTATCGACTATGCTGGTTTTGATACTTACTCTACGATGTATCGTGCAAAGCACATTTTCAAAATTAAAAGAGCCACTTTAATTTCTCAGGAATATCATTTAAATCGCGCCATTTATATCGGACAAAAACTCGGAATAAAATCAGCGGGATATTCTGCAAACCAAGGAGAATATTTGGGTTATAATTATGTTCAGTTTAGAGAATACGGTTCGGTTTTTAAATCCTTTTTTGATGTTTTGAGAAATCGTGAACCTCGCTTTTTAGGTGGAGAAATTAATATTAATGGAGAATCCAATTATTCTAAAGAAGATAAACGATAAAAACTATCGAGGCATTTATCGCTCCGTTGGAGCTTTTGATATTTGAAAACCCTATTTGCTATAAATATTTTGCTCCTCCGGAGCATTTCAAAAAAAATGGGCCGACTCACTTATGAGACAGCCCATTTTCTAATCAGATATTTTTAAGAGAACAAATCTTTACTCTTTGTTCTATATTCTATTTTCTACTTTACTCTTTCTCCAAAACTCGTTTCGCAAGCTTTCCAACCGTCAGTCCTTGCACTACAATAGAAAATAGAACAACAATATAAGTTACTTCAAGTAAAAGGTTTTTGTATTCTCCTTCGGGCATAGAAAGCACTAATGCAATAGAAACACCACCGCGAATTCCGCCCCAAACCAAAACCATTAAAGAACCTTTGTTGTAAGCAGACCTGATTCCGAAGAATTTAAAGATATCAAAGAATTTCCAAGGTAAAACGATAGAAGTTAATCTTGAAAAAAGAACAATAAAAATGGCTACAAAACCTGTTATCAATTGTTTATTTAAATCTGGCAGTAACAACAATTCAAAACCAATAAATAAGAATAAAATAGCATTTAATATTTCGTCGATAAGTTCCCAAAATTTCCCTAGATAATCTTGGGTAACTTCACTCATTGCTACTTTTTTACCATAATTACCAATAATCAATCCGGCAACAACCATCGCCAGCGGACTAGAAACGTGTAAACTTTGCGCAATCAAGAATCCTCCCATTACAATAGAAAGCGTGATTAAAACTGAGACTTTATAATCGTCAATTTTCTTCATAACGTTTGATGCCGAAATCCCAAGAACAGCACCTAATAAAAGTCCTCCAATACCTTCTTTTGCAAATAACCAAGCAATAGAACCAAAAGTCATATCAAATGTTGGATCAGTTGCCATTTTCAAAACAACAGCAAACATTACAACCGCTACTCCATCATTAAATAGAGATTCACCAACAATTTTGGTTTCGATTCTTTTAGGAACTTTCGCTTCCTTTAAAACTCCTAAAACCACAATTGGATCGGTTGGAGAAATTAAGGTTCCAAAAACTAAGCAAAATATATAAGGAATTTTTATTCCTAAAAGGGGTGCAATATAAAAAAGTAAACCAGAAATGATTAAAGCTGACAATACAACACTAACTGTAGAATAAATCATAATGGGAACTTTTTGCTCTTTAAGATCTGCCATATTTACGTGAAGTGCTCCAGCGAACAAAAGAAAGTTCAACATTGCTCCCATCAAGATCTCATTGAAATCAAATTCTTTTATTAAATCAAAAAAATGTTTGGTGGTTGCAGGAAAATAAGAATCTCCTAAAAGACGAATTCCAACCGAAACCAACATCGCAATAATCATGATGCCGATGGTTCCTGGAAGTTTTAAAAATCTTAAATTTAAATAGGCGAAGAAAGAAGCCAGTACAATAAGTACTGAAAATGTGTAGTATAATTCCATAAATGTGATTTTTACAAAAATAGCTGTATCATTATTTAATCAAAAATTCAAGACTTGAATTAACATAACTTTATAATTCGTTAAATATGTTTCAATTATTTTTGAAAGTTTAAAAACTTTTACTTACATTTGACTCATGGAATTCAAAGAAGCAAAAAATAAGTTTGTACAAACCTGGGGAGCATTAGGTTCTCAATGGGGTATTAATAAAACGATGGCACAGATCCACGCTTTATTAATGGTTTCGAACGAACCTGTTTCTATGGAAGATATTATGGAAGAATTGCAGATTTCCCGCGGAAATGCCAGTATGAACTTAAGAGGTTTAATGGATTGGGGAATTGTTTATAAAGAATATAAAGCTGGGGAAAGAAAAGAATTTTTCACAGCAGAAAAAGATTTAGACGAATTAGCAGTTAAAATTTCCAGAGAAAGAAGCAAAAGAGAAATCAAGCCAACGCTAAAAATCTTAAAAGAAGTTTCGACTATCGAACCGAAAGATTCGGCAGAAGAAAAACACTTTGTAGATCAAACTACTAAATTGTATGATTTCGTTTTAAAAGCAGACAATATGTTGGACAAAATGACTGAATTTAATGATAACTGGCTAGGAAAACTGGTTATAAAAATGATGAAATAAAAAAATTTAATCCAAACTTTCATTTTTTTCTGAAAGTTTAAAAATTTAAAAACAACTTATCATGAACTTCTTAAAAGCAGAATGGAAAAACTTAGCACTTTTCAATTATGAAATTGATGCTGAAATTTTAGAAAAATATCTTCCTGCAGGAACTCAAATTGACATTTGGAACAACAAATGTTACGTAAGCTTGGTCGGATTTATGTTTAAAAACACCAAAGTTTTAGGATTGAAAGTTCCGTTTCATACCAATTTTGAAGAAATGAATCTGAGATTTTATGTAAAGCGTTTTGAAAATGGCGAATGGAAACGCGGAGTGGTTTTCATTAAAGAAATTGTTCCTAAAAAAGCCATCACTTTTATTGCCAATACTTTGTATCAGGAACATTATGAAACTCAGAAAATGAAACATGAAATCATTGAAAATAAAAACACGAATACTTTTATTTATCAATGGAAAAAGGATAAAGAATGGAACACAATTGAAATTGAAACCAAAAAAGATTTAAGTAAAATCGAAATCGATTCTGAAGCAGAATTTATTACAGAACATTATTTCGGATACACCAAAATCGATGAAGAAACCACTTTTGAATATGAAGTGACACATCCAAGATGGGAACAATTTGAAGTATTAAACCATCGAATTGATATTGATTTCGAAAAAAATTATGGACCCGATTTTGGGTTTCTTCAAACTCAAAAACCAACTTCTATTTTCTTGGCTGAAGGCTCAAAAATTACAGTGAAGAACAAAAGGAAATTGCAGATTCTTCCTGTTCTAGAAGAAATATATTAAATCTCATAAATCAGGAAACTATGAATCTTAATATCATTGGGTATTTTACCTACCTCAGCATAACTATTTTCATTATCCTAAAAGTGGGGAAAATCTGCTACAAAAACGGAAATATTTTTGTTTTAGAATTAATCCCAAACCACGCTGATCTCTGTCAAAAAATTAATCAGATTTTGCTTTTAGCATATTATCTTTTGAATATTGGCTATTGTGCAATGACTTTAATTTCCTGGCAAAAAAATATTTCTCCGGCTCAATTGATCGAAATAATTTGCATCAAAACAGCTGTCATAATTTTCATTATTTCAATTCTACATTATCTCAACATTTTGATTATAACTAAGTATGTTCAAAAACTAATTCATAACAATAAAAACTAAATATTATGGAAACTACAAAAATCTTAATCGGTTACGGAATTTATTTACCAGTCGCTTTATTTTTAACTTATTATGTTTCTAAAACCCTTTTCAAAAATGGAAAAATCTTTATGCTTGACATATTTAAAGGACGTGAAGATATTGCACAGGCAACTAACAAACTATTTGAAACTGGATTCTATCTTTTAAATATTGGCTTTGCGCTAATGATTCTTGAATTGCAATTGAGCAACGATACTTATCAAGAATTAATCGAAAATCTAAGTTATAAAATTGGCGGATTTTCTATTTATCTTGGAATTATGTTATTCTTTAATTTGTATTTCTTTTTTAGAGGAAAAAGAAAAGCAAAAGAGGCACAGCGAGAAGAAAGATTAGTTTTTAAAGCTTAATAAGATTAACGAAACCCGACAGGGTTAAAAAACTGTCGGGTTTAATACTTGAAAAACACATGAGCAAGCTTATAATCGCAGCAGGAACCGGTTTTCTAGGACAAGTTTTAGTCGATCATTTCAAAAATAAATTTGAAGAGATTGTCATTCTAACCCGAGGGAAATCTCAAACAATTGACGGAATTAAATATGTAAATTGGAACGCTAGAACTTTTTCGGGCTGGGAAAAGGAATTGGAGAATGCTACAGTTTTAATTAATCTAGCAGGAAAGTCTGTTGATTGCCGTTATACGAAAGAAAACAAAAAAGAAATTCTTTTATCTCGAATCGAAAGCACCAAAATTCTAAATAAAGCGGTTTTAAATTGTCAAAATCCGCCGAAACATTGGCTGAATTCATCAACCTCAACTATTTATCGATTTTCATTAGACAAACAAATGGATGAAATTGATGGAGAGATTGGAAATGACTTTTCTATAAATGTGGCGCTTTCTTGGGAAAAAGCATTCTTTAAAACTGAAACTCCAAAGACTTTAAAAACTGCTTTGCGAACTTCGATTGTTTTAGGAAAAAATGGCGGTGCTTTTATTCCGTTAAAGACTTTGGCTAAAATTGGTTTTGGAGGAAAACAAGGAAAAGGGAATCAGTTTATAAGTTGGATACATGAGGCAGATTTTGCCAATGCAGTTGATTTTATTATTCAAAAAGAAACTACTGGAGTTATAAATGTAGTTTCTCCAGAACCAATTCAAAATGTTGATTTTATGCAAAAACTAAGAATAGCGGTTGGTTTTCCATTCGGAATTCCGATGAACAAATTCTTTCTTGAAATTGGATCTTTTTTTATTCGAACTGAAACAGAATTGGTTTTGAAAAGTAGAAATGTAATTCCTAAGCGACTTCTAGAAAATGGGTTTCAATTTAAGTTTGGGAATATTAATAAGGCTTTTCGAGATTTAATTTAGAACCCAAATTCACATAGTTTTGTCATTTCGACGAAGGAGAAATCTTCGCAAGTAACTCCGCTCCAATAAGCCAATCTTTGTCGAGCCTCTTGTGGAGATTTCTCCTTCGTCGAAATGACAAGAGTAAGTAAAAAACAAACTTAAACCAATGACAACAATATAACTCACAACCAAAATAAAAGCCTCAAAACAAATCGTTTTTGATGCTTCAAGAAATATCGATATTCATCAGCAATCGGCAAGTCCTTCAAAAGAAAAAGCAATTGCTGGTGTAACGTCTAGTTTAATTAATTTAAACGAAACCGTAACTTGGCGAGGCAAACATTTTGGGCTTTACCTTACTCACAAAAGCCGTATCACTGCAATGAATTTCTATGATTATTTTGTGGATGAAATGGAAGAAGGAAAATTCAAGTCGTTTAAACACGAACATTTTTTTGAAGAAGAAAATAATCATACGATCATGAAAGACCTTTTACAATATGAAACTCCATTTGGTATATTCGGTAAACTTTTTGACATTTTGCTTTTGCAAAAACATCTTACTAATTTTCTTTTGGAAAGAAATAAGGTTTTGAAAGCCGTTTCTGAAAAATTCGTTTAATATAAATTGCTTAATTTTATAAGTATTATTCTTAAAAAGAATTAATTATAAATTAAAAAAAAACATACTTATGAAATTAAAAACGATATTGACTTTAATTCTTTTTGTTATTTCTTTTGTCGGGTTTTCTCAAAGTAATTGTACAACTCTTAAAGGATGTGAAAGAAAGCTTTGTGAATTAAACACAAAATTAGCTGCTGCGAAAAAAGCTGGAAATCAAAATCAGATAAAAGGTGTTGAAGAAGCGATTGCGCAAACCAAGAAAAACTGCACCACCAAAACAGTCAACAAAGATCTTGACAAAAAGGTAAAAGAGAAACAGCAAAAAGTCAATGAAAGAACTGCTGATTTGAACGAAGCGATTAAGGATAAGGAAAGCAAAGAAAAAATCGACAAGAAAAGAAAAAAACTAAATGAGGCTAAAGCAGATTTGAATAAAGCTTTGGCAGAACAAAAAACAAAATAGTTTTTTGAAAATTTGTTTTCGCAGATTAGGCAGATTTTAAAATATTAATTTCAATTGCCTCCAGTTTTAGCTGGAGATTAAATGTGTTCAAATGTTGAAGGCTTTAGCCAAACTTTATCTTTCGGCTAAAGCCTTATTCAATACTTCTTTTTACCTCCAGCTAAAACTGGAGGCAACTCAAAAAATTAATAAATCTTCTTTTGAAAATAAATTTTCTCATTTTACGGTTTGCGTGAGGGATAGAGGCGGTATCCTTTTATGCAGCGGAGCGGAATAAAAGATTTAGCCGAAAGCCCGACCCGGAGGGACACGCCCAAAATAATATTATTTAGAAAACACAATCATTAACCACCAAAAAATAGGTACGGCTTCGACCCAGAAAGAAGTATAATATCTAGAACGATTGGTGTTGGCAAAAAGAATAAACAGCATTAAAGTTACCACCATAATGAGGTTAATGATAAGATCATGAAGCGTAAAAGTCAATATTCCTAAAACCCAAAACGGAACTAAAAGCGAAAATCCTAAAATCTTAGTTCTTTTTACACCAATGGTCTGCGGAACGGTTTGCAAATGCGGATCGTCATTGGCCAAATCCAGGATTTCGAAAACCAAAATCAGCACAAAAACCAAAACAAAACGCTGAATGCATTTTATAAAAAAGTTGGCTGTAAAAGGAATTTCGGCATTTATATAAGGTAAAACCAAAGTGGCGCCAACCCAGCAAAGTGCGACAATATAAATTTTTACGCCTGCCCAGTTTCGGGCATTTTTTCTGTTTGGAAAAAACGGTAAAGTATAAAGCGCCGTTATGGCAAATATTACTACGGAAACAATTTGTGTAATTCGTTTTAAATGGAAAAAATAATACCCCACCAAAAGGAGCGAAATGAAACTAAAAACGGCTATAATTTTGAGCTGATTTCCTATTGGTTTTTTCTTGACGCGAACCAAGGCATCGTACTTTACGAAATTATATCCTACAATTGTTCCAAAAAAAACAAACAAGGTCATTGGTTCATCATATTGAATATGAAAGAAGTAAAACGTAATTCGGACCAAAGCATAACACGATAAAGCCACGTGAATACTGCTGTTTAAATAAAAATCGAAAATTTGTTTTAGAAGTTTCATGCCTCAAATCTAATCAATTGGTAACAAATCAACTCTTTAGTTATAAAATTGATAAAAATTGAAGTTAAAAATACCTATTAAATTATTAATAATACTTAATTTTGCGCCACAAAAAAACAACACATTTACTTTTAAATGTGATTCGTATGTCAAAAGGGTGTACGAACACATCAATTTAAAAAAAATAGATAGCTACAAATGAAAACAGATGCTTTTGCTTTAAGACACATTGGTCCAAGAGAAACTGATCTTCAGCACATGCTGAAAACTATTGGAGTTGACTCAATTGAGCAACTTGTTTACGAAACCCTTCCGGACGATATTCGTTTAAAAGCACCTTTGAACTTAGATCCTGCGATGACAGAATATGAATTCGCAAATCACATTCAAGAATTAGGGAAGAAAAATAAAGTATTCAAATCATATATTGGTTTGGGTTATCATCCAACTATCGTTCCTGCGCCGATTCAGAGAAATATCTTCGAAAACCCAGGATGGTATACTGCTTACACGCCTTACCAAGCAGAAATTGCTCAAGGTCGTTTGGAAGCTATTTTAAATTTCCAGACTACTGTTATCGAATTGACAGGAATGGAAATTGCAAACGCTTCTTTACTTGACGAAGGTACAGCTGCTGCTGAAGCGATGGCTTTACTTTTTGATGTTCGTACTCGTGATCAAAAGAAAAACAATACAAACAAATTCTTCGTTTCTGAAGAAATTTTACCACAAACTTTATCTGTACTTCAAACACGTTCAACTCCAATTGGAATTGAATTAGTTGTTGGAAACCACGAAAACTTTGATTTTTCAACTGAGTTTTTTGGAGCTATTTTACAATACCCAGGAAAATACGGTCAGGTAAACGATTATAGTGCTTTTGTTGCTAAAGCAAAAGAAAACGAAATCAAAGTTGCCTTTGCTGCTGATATTTTATCATTAGCAACTTTAACTTCTCCAGGAGAAATGGGAGCTGCTGTAGTGGTTGGAACTACACAACGTTTTGGTGTACCAATGGGTTACGGTGGTCCTCACGCTGCTTACTTTGCTACTAAAGAAGAATACAAAAGATCTATGCCAGGTCGTATCATTGGAGTTTCTATTGACGTAAATGGAAACCGTGCTTTACGTATGGCTTTAGGAACTCGTGAACAACACATTAAACGTGAAAAAGCAACTTCAAACATTTGTACTGCTCAAGTTTTACTAGCAGTTATGGCTGGAATGTACGCAGTTTACCACGGTCCAGAAGGATTAAAATACATTGCAAACAAAGTTCACGCATCGGCGGTTACTACTGCTGAGGCTTTAAATAAAATTGGAGTTTCTCAAATTAACTCTGCTTACTTTGATACTATTTTAGTAAAAGCAGACGCTCAAAAAGTAAAAGCTGTAGCAGAGAAAAACGAAGTAAACTTCTTCTACGTTGATGCTGATACAATTTCTATTTCGTTAAACGAAACGACTTCAGTTTCTGACATCAACCAAATCGTTGCGATTTTTACTGAAGCTTTAGGAAAAGAAACGGTTTCTGTTTCTGAATTAACTGAAGCTAGTCAATTACCTGCTTCATTAGAAAGAACGTCGTCTTTCTTAACACATGATGTATTCAACAATCATCATTCAGAAAGTCAGTTAATGCGTTACATCAAAAAATTAGAGCGTAAAGATTTATCATTGAATCACTCAATGATTTCATTAGGTTCTTGTACAATGAAGTTAAACGCAGCTTCTGAAATGTTGCCTCTTTCAATGCCAAACTGGAACAGCATTCACCCGTTTGCACCAGTTGAGCAAGCAGAAGGTTACATTACAATGCTTAAAAAATTAGAGCAACAATTAAATGTAATTACTGGATTTGCTGGAACAACTTTACAGCCAAACTCAGGTGCTCAAGGAGAATATGCTGGATTAATGGCAATTCGTGCTTACCACATGTCAAGAAACGAAGGCCACCGTAATGTATGTTTGATTCCTTCATCTGCTCACGGAACCAATCCTGCTTCTGCAGCGATGGCCGGAATGAAAATCATTGTTACGAAAACTACTCCAGAAGGAAATATTGATGTAGAAGATTTAAGAGAAAAAGCAATTGAGCACAAAGATGATTTATCTTGCTTAATGGTTACGTATCCTTCTACTCACGGAGTTTTCGAATCTTCAATTATTGAAATCACAAAATTAATCCACGACAATGGCGGATTAGTATATATGGATGGTGCAAACATGAACGCGCAAGTTGGATTAACAAATCCTGCTACAATTGGTGCCGACGTTTGTCACTTAAACTTACACAAAACATTCGCTATTCCTCACGGTGGTGGTGGACCTGGTGTTGGACCAATCTGTGTGAACGAGAAATTAGTTCCTTTCTTGCCAACAAACCCAATCTTAAAAGTAGGTGGTGAACAAGCTATTACAGCAATTTCATCTGCACCTTACGGATCTGCTTTAGTATGTTTAATCTCTTATGGTTACATCACAATGATGGGTGCTGACGGATTAAAAAGTGCTACAGAGCACGCAATCTTGAATGCGAACTATATGAAATCTCGTTTCGAAGGTCACTACCCAATTCTTTACACTGGAGAATGCGGAAGAGCTGCTCACGAAATGATTTTAGATTGCCGTGCATTTAAAGAAAACGGAATCGAGGTTGGTGATATCGCTAAACGTTTAATGGATTACGGTTTCCACGCTCCAACAGTTTCTTTCCCAGTAGCAGGAACTTTAATGATCGAACCAACTGAATCTGAAGATTTAGCAGAACTAGATCGTTTTTGTGATGCTCTTATCTCAATTAGAAAAGAAATTGAAGTTGCAACAGCTGATGATAAAAACAATGTATTGAAAAATGCACCTCACACATTGGCAATGTTAACCACAGACAATTGGGATTTCCCTTATACTAGAGAAAAAGCGGCTTACCCATTAGAGTATATTGCTGACAATAAATTCTGGCCATCTGTTCGTCGTGTTGACGATGCTTATGGTGACAGAAATTTAGTTTGTAGCTGTGCTCCTATTGAAGCTTACATGGAAAGCTAAAATTTAGTTTTCTTATAATGAACAAACCCGACAGGTTTTAAAAACTTGTCGGGTTTATTTTTGTTTCCAGTTTCAGGTTTCAGGTTCTAGCATAACTTGAAACCTAAAACTTTCCACATCAAACAACAAAGAAGAAATCTGATTTAAAGAAACATAACTTTCTGCTAATCTTTTGTGAAATTATTTCAATAAAATCAAGGTAAAAGCAAAAAAAATTAGCCTCGAAATCTCCTTCAATCGTTTGAAATCTAGGAAATATTAAAAAATCATTAGAAAAAAGACAATATATTTACAGAAAAATAGTTATTTCATAATTATATGCATGCATACTATTTTTTATGATAGTTATCATAAAATTATTTATACATTAGCACTAAATTTATCGGATAATTAAAGGGAAATGAAAATAAAAATTATTGGTATTGGGAGTTATATTCCTAATTTAGAAGTAAAAAACACAGATTTTGATAAACATGTTTTTTTAAATGAGGACGGAACTCCTTTTGGTTATCCTAATGAAGTTGTAATTAAAAAATTTAAAGGTATTACGGGAATCGAGAATCGTCGTTATGCCGAACCACAATACAATTCTTCTGATTTAGCTTTCTTTGCGGCTGAAAAAGCAATTGCAAATGCGGGAATCGATCCAGAAACTTTAGACTACATTATTTTTGCGCATAATTTCGGTGACGTAAAAACAGGAACGCATCAAACTGATGTTTTACCAAGTTTAGCAACAAGAGTTAAAAACAAATTAGGAATTAAGAATCCTAAATGTGTGGCTTACGATATTCTTTTTGGATGTCCTGGATGGATTGAAGGCGTTTTACAAGCAAATGCTTTTATCAAATCTGGAATGGCAAAAAGAGTAATGGTAATTGGTGCCGAGACTTTATCGAGAGTTGTAGATGATCACGACCGTGATTCTATGATTTATTCTGATGGAGCTGGAGTTTCAATTTTAGAAGCATCGACCGATGATGCTGGATTGTTGTCTTACGAAAGCGCTACTTATGCCAATGATGAAGCGAATTATCTTTTCTTCGGAAAATCGTATAATCCAGATTTAGATCCAGATATTAAATACATTAAAATGTATGGGCGTAAAATCTACGAATTTGCTTTAAGCAATGTTCCATGCGCTATGAAAAGCTGTTTAGATAAAAGCGGAATTGGAATTGATGAAGTAAAAAAAATCCTGATTCACCAAGCAAACGAAAAAATGGACGAAGCAATTATCGAACGTTTCTACAAACTTTACGATAAAACGGCTCCAAAAGATATTATGCCAATGAGTATTCACGATCTAGGAAATAGCAGTGTTGCAACTGTTCCTACTCTATACGATTTGATTTTACAAGGAAAAATAGAGAACCACGAAATCAACAAAGGCGATGTTCTTATTTTTGCTTCAGTAGGAGCTGGAATGAATATTAATGCTTTTGTTTATAGATACTAGTCGCAGTTTACAATTACAGTATTCAGTTTTGCAGACTGAAAACTGTGACTGAGACTGAAAACTAAAAAAGTCCGCACTATTAGGTGCGGACTTTTTTAGTATATTTGCGACCTAATTAAAATCAAGAACGAGAGATTAATTCGTTCGCAATAACTATGTACGAAAAAACGTTTCCGAATAAAAGATTCAAACTTACCTTAGAGTTTTTAAAAAAGCACGTTAGCACATCTGAAACCATTTTTGATTTTGGTGTATCCAATCCGTTTTCTAAGATAATGGAAGAAAATGGTTATACCGTAAAAAATACAAAAGGCGAAGATTTAGACAACGACCATACGGCGCTACAAACGGAAGAATATACTGTTTTTACTGCATTTGAGATTTTCGAACATTTACTAAATCCATACACTGTTTTACAAAACGTAAAATGTGACAAACTATTAATTTCAATCCCATTACGTTTATGGTTTTCACCAGCATATCGTTCTAAAACCGATATGTGGGACAGACATTACCATGAATTTGAAGATTGGCAATTGGATTGGCTTTTAGAAAAAACGGGCTGGAAAATTACCGATCGATTACAATTTACACATCCAGTAAAAAAATTCGGATTCAGACCCTTATTAAGATATTTCACTCCGAGATATTATATTGTTGTGGCTGAAAAAATAAAAGCCTAAAGGCAAATTCCAATAAAAAAATCCCAAATTCCAATTGAACCAGCTTTGATTGGAATTTGGAATTTTAGAAGATTGGGATTAATTCTCAAAAATTGGAATTTGGAATTTTTAAAAATTTGGAATTTAAAATGAAATACTACATCGTCATTCCCGCACACAACGAACAAGATTTAATAGGCTTGACTTTAGAATCTTTGGTTTCTCAAACTGTTTTGCCATCAAAAGTTGTGGTTGTAAATGACAATTCTACAGATAAAACTGAAGAAGTTGTGTTAGGTTTTGCAACAAACAATCCGTATATTTCTGTTGTAAACAAAACTTCAGATGCCATTCATATGCCGGGAAGTAAAGTGATTCAAGCTTTTCAGAAAGGTTTTGAAACTTTAGATTCTAATTATGATATCATTGTAAAAATAGACGGCGATTTAATTTTTCCTCCAAACTATTTTGAGACCATTATTAAACATTTCGAATCAGATGAAAGAGTTGGAATGGTTGGAGGATTCTGCTACATTGATAAAAATGGTGAATGGGTTTTAGAAAACCTTACCGATAAAGATCATATTCGCGGAGCCTTAAAAGCGTATAGAAAAGAAACCTATCAACAAATTGGCGGTTTACGTCCAGCAATGGGTTGGGATACTGTTGATGAATTACTTTGTAAATATTACAATTGGAAAATTGTAACCGACCAATCTTTACATGTAAAACATTTAAAACCAACGGGAGCAAATTACAATAAAACAGCTCGTTACAAACAAGGCGAAGCTTTTTACACTTTAGGTTATGGGTTTTGGATTACCGCAATTGCTTCGGCAAAATTGGCGATGATGAAGAAAAAACCATTTCTGTTTTTAGATTATATCAGAGGATTTTGGAAAGCCAAAAAAGCCAATACTCCTTTATTAGTTACCCCCGAACAGGCTAAATTTATTAGGAATTATCGTTTTGCAAAAATGAAACAAAAGCTTTTTTAATCTTAAAAAAATTAAAAAACTGCCCAGCTGAAACGGTAAACTGTAAACTAATCCTTAATTTAGCCAATATTTAAAAATTATGATGCTAATCCGTTATTTATCCCAAGTAGGGAAATATTTTTTAATGCTGAAAGAAATTTTCAACAAACAGACTAAATGGCCTGTTATGAAAAATCTAATCCTAAAAGAAATTGATGATCTTATTATTGACTCACTAGGAATTGTTTGCTTTATCTCTTTTTTCATCGGAGGAGTTGTTGCCATTCAAACAGCATTAAACTTAACCAATCCTTTAATTCCAAAATATTTAATTGGTTTTGCTACACGTCAATCTGTAGTTTTAGAGTTTGCCCCTACTTTTATTTCGGTAATTATGGCCGGAAAAATGGGGTCTTACATTACTTCAAGTATCGGAACAATGCGAGTTACAGAACAGATTGATGCGTTAGAAGTTATGGGAGTTAACTCCGTAAACTATCTTGTTTTTCCAAAAATAATCGCTTTATTAATGTATCCTTTCGTAATCGGGATTAGTATGTTTTTAGGAATTTTTGGTGGATGGATGGCTTGTGCTTACGGAGGATTTTCAACTGGTGCAGATTTTATTATGGGAGCTCAAAAAGATTTCATACCGTTCCATATTACTTATGCCTTTATTAAAACTTTAATCTTTGCCATGCTATTGGCAACAATCCCATCTTTTCACGGATACTATATGAAAGGTGGTGCATTAGAAGTTGGTAAAGCAAGTACAACATCATTCGTATGGACTTCTGTTTGTATCATTCTTTTTAATTATATATTAACTCAATTATTATTAGGATAATGATAGAAGTAAAAAATATAGAAAAATCATTTGGGGATAGCAAAGTTTTAAAAGGCGTTTCGACGGTATTTGAAACTGGAAAAACCAACTTGATTATTGGACAAAGTGGATCTGGAAAAACAGTTTTATTAAAAACGCTATTAGGAATTCACACGCCAGATTCAGGAACAATTGAATTTGACGGAAGGGTTTATTCTGATTTAGACAAAGATGAAAAACGTGACTTGAGAACCGAAATAGGAATGGTATTTCAGGGAAGTGCGTTATTTGACTCAATGACTGTTGAAGAAAATGTAGCTTTCCCATTAAAAATGTTCACTAATAACAACAAAGCGCAAATCAAAGAACGCGTTGATTTTGTTTTAGAAAGAGTAAATCTAATCGATGCACACAAGAAACTGCCTTCTGAAATTTCTGGAGGAATGCAGAAACGTGTGGCTATTGCTCGCGCAATTGTAAACAATCCGAAATATTTGTTTTGTGATGAGCCTAACTCTGGTTTAGATCCAAATACTTCGACTTTGATTGATAACTTGATTCAAGAAATCACAAAAGAATACAATATTACAACTGTAATTAATACTCACGATATGAACTCTGTAATGGAAATCGGTGAGAATATTGTTTTCTTAAAGAAAGGTCTGAAAGCTTGGCAAGGAACAAAAGAAGAAATCTTTACGACCGACAATGAGGCAGTAGTTAAATTTGTTTATTCTTCAAACCTTTTCAAAAAAGTAAGAGAAGCCTATTTAAAAGGCTAGTCCTTTTAAAAATTCCAATATTAAAAATCCCAAATTCCAATTGTAGTAAACTTTGGAATTTGGGATTTTTTATTCTCTCTTACTTGGAATTTAATTGATCAATTCTACTTCTGCATTCGGATTAAAAAGATAAGTCTTTCCAGAGCTGATTTCTAAACACTCGAAACGCTTTGTTCTAACGGCTATTTTTTTAAAAACTTTACCATTTTTAATTCTAAAAATACTTCCGTACGGAATTTCAAACACGTAATTTTTATCATTTTCTTTGTCATATTGTTTTAAAGCCAAAGACAAAGTAGTATCGGTATCACTACTCGCTGAAGGATTTTTGAAATGTCTTGCCAAAAGCGGTAATATCTGTCCTGGAAATATTTCTGGCCGAATAAACGGAACCATTAAACGCTGAAAAGTATATTTCCATTCATTTCCATGCGGTTTTATATTTCGTCCGAATTTCTCAAAAGCAACTAAATGTGCAATTTCATGAATCAGCGTAATTAAAAAACGATACTTATTCAAACTTGCGTTAACCGTAATTTCATGCTTTCCACTTGGTCCTCTCCTATAATCACCGTGACGCGTCTGACGCTCGTTTACAATTTTCAAGTGAACCTGATTGGCCACTATCAAATCGAAAACAGGTTTTACCGCGTGTTCAGGAATATATTTAGCTAAAGTTTCGCTCAATTTAAAGTTAAATGTTATCTGTTAGATGTTATACGTTAGACGTTTTAAAATTGGAATTTGGATTTTTTATTTTGGAATTTAATTTACGGATTTGTTGAAGAAACTTCTAAAACTTTTCCGTTAAAATATTTATTTCCATTTAATGTAAAATCATAGATATAAGTTGCCATTCCTTCAGCAGAAATTGGAGCTTGATAACCAGGGAAAGCTTCATTAAGCATTTCAGTTTGAACAGAACCCAAAGCCAAAACATTAAATGAAATTCCTTTTTCTTTATATTCTTCAGCCAATAATTCAGTTAAAGTAATTACGGCTCCTTTACTCGAACTGTAAGCCGCTAATCCAGCAAACTTTAAGCTTCCGCGAACTCCACCAATTGAACTAATTGTTACAACATGACTTCCTTTTTCTAAATACGGAATACAGATACGAGTTAAATTGGCAACAGCAAAAACATTCACTTTATAAATATTTTCAAAATCTGCCTGTGTCGTTTGCTCAAAAGGTTTTAAAAGCAAAGCCCCTGCATTATGAACAACTGCATCTACTTTTTTCCATGTTGAAGAAAGAAAATTGTCAACCTGATCCAAAGCCGTTTCATCTGCCAAATCAACAGACAGACAAGTTACATTTTGATGTTCTAAAAGTGCTTGCGGTATTTTTCTGGAAATGGCCAAAACCTGATGACCTGCTTCGGCAAATTTCAAGGCTAATTCGTAACCAATTCCTCTGCTTGTTCCTGTAACGATAATATTTTTCATGTAGCAAAAATAATCAAATGCTGTAAAACAGCCTCTTATTTGTTCATCGTTATTTCTTGCGTTGGCGAAATCGCAATTTTGGTTACTGCAGGCAATAATTCTTGTGTGAATGCCGTGATATGAGGAATATCCATTAATTTAAATTCGTCTGAAACATGGTGATAATAATCAAAGTTTTCAAAATCGAAAGTACTTAGGGATTGGCATGGTTTTCCAAAAGCTTGAAAAAACGAATAATTATCAGAGCGGTAGAATAATTGATATTCTGCTTCTTTCGGTAAAAATCCAATGGTGTTTTTTCCTGTATATTCGTTTATTTTTTGCGCCATATTCGATTTATCAAAACCAGTTATGTAAGCCAAATAATCTCGTTTCATTGGCACACCAATCATTTCTATGTTTAATTGTGTATAAAGATTGAAATTTTGTTTTTTCAATTTCTCTACTAAACTTTTTGAACCTAGTAATCCTTTTTCTTCTCCAGCAAAAAACACAATTAAGATACTTCGTTTATTCGCTTTAGTTTCGCTAAAATATTTTGCCATCGCCGCTACAGACGTTACTCCCGAGGCATCGTCATTTGCTCCATTATTTATTTTATCGGCTTGTTCTTTTTTCTCTAAACCAATATGATCGTAATGTGCGCTCAGGACCACAAATTCTTTTTTAAGTTCAGGATCTGTTCCTTCAATAACACCAACAATGTTGAAAGCTGGCGAATCAAAATTGGTCAAAGTATCGCGATAGGTTTTAAAATAGGGTTTGATTTTATTTTTCTTTAAAAAATCTTCCAAGAAAACCGCCGCTTTTTCAATTCCTTGCGTTCCTGTCTCACGGCCTTCCAATTCGTCAGAAGAAAGATATTTTAGAAAATCTGAAATTTCAGATTCTTTTACTTTATAGCTAATTTCTATTGGCTTTGAATCTGTTTTTGCTCCACTTTCATTTGAAGTTGAAGTTCCCGATTTACATGCTAAAAAAATAAATGGAAGCAAAAAGTATAGCTTTCTCATGGTTTTCTGTTTTTATTGATGATTGATAATACTATTATTGGACTATAAACTTATGAAAAGTAATAGAATATTCATAAAAAAACCCTTTCAACTAAAAGCCGAAAGGGTTTAAAATATGTTTTTACGATTATTTATCCAGCAATAACTGCTCTAGAAATTACGATTTTCTGAATTTCAGAAGTTCCTTCGTAAATCTGAGTAATTTTAGCATCACGCATAAAACGCTCTACGTGGTATTCTTTTACATACCCGTTTCCTCCGTGAATTTGAACAGCTTCAACTGAAGTATCCATTGCAACCTGCGAAGCAAATAATTTTGCCATTGCACCGCTCACGTCGTAATTTTTATGATTGTCTTTATCCCAAGCTGCTTTCATACATAAATGACGCGCTGCTTCGATATTTACTGCCATATCTGCCAATTTAAAAGCAATTGCCTGATGGTTGCAAATTTCAGTTCCAAAAGCTTTACGTTCTTTAGAATATTTTAAAGCCAATTCATAAGCTCCTGAAGCAATTCCTAATGCTTGCGAAGCGATTCCAATTCTTCCGCCTGCAAGAGTTTTCATTGCAAATTTAAATCCGAAACCATCTTCACCAATTCTATTTTCTTTTGGAACTTTAACATCAGAAAACATTAATGAATGTGTATCAGAACCGCGGATTCCCATTTTCTGTTCTTTCGGACCAACTGAAAAACCTGGCATATCTTTAGTCATAATCAAAGCATTAATTCCTTTGTGCTTTAATTCTGGATGTGTTTGTGCAATTACTAAATATACAGATGCTGTATTTCCGTTTGTGATCCAGTTTTTAGTTCCGTTCACTAAATAGTGATCTCCCATATCAACCGCAGTTGTTTTTTGAGAAGTTGCGTCACTTCCTGCTTCAGGTTCACTTAAGCAAAAAGCTCCGTGAATTTCTCCAGAAGCCAAACCTGGAAGGTATTTTTGTTTTTGCTCTTCAGTACCATATTCTTGCAATCCCCAGCAAACTAATGAATTGTTTACAGACATTACAACAGATGCAGAAGCGTCTACTTTAGAAATTTCTTCCATTGCAATAACATAAGAAATAGCGTCTAAACCGCTTCCTCCATATTTAGGATCAACCATCATTCCCATAAATCCAAGCTCACCCATTTTTTTGATTTGCTCCGTTGGAAAAGTCTGGTGTTCGTCACGTTCAATAACTCCCGGCAATAATTCATTTTGAGCAAAATCTCTTGCTGCCTGCTGAATCATTAAATGTTCTTCGGTAAGATTAAAATCCATAGTAGTATTCTTTAAAGTTTTTTCAACCAAAATTTCAAAACAAATTTCAGTTGATGGTTTTTTATGTTTTTGTTTTTTTTCAGCTCCTAAAACTTTTCAGTTCAAAGGCTTCCAAAGATACTTTTTAAAAGTGTAATTACAATGCGCGCATATAAAATTAATAGATCAGCAAAGATTACGATAACGTTTTCGTGATTATTTAGCTTTTTCTTCAAATCAGCATTAATCTCGTAACAATTCTTTTAAAATTTAAAAGCCAATTTTTCTTTTTAAAGCTTAAAAAAACGAACATTTATGAAGGATTTATATCAGTCAATCCTTAAACAATTCTTAAAACACGTAAATCTACGTAAAACTAGTCCTACTAATTTGATTTTTAATGTAATAGAAAAATTAAATGTATATTTTACAGAAAAAAAACATTCTAAAAATGAACCAAATATTAATAAATTACTATTATTTTTGCCTTAAAAATAATAAATTGATAGAATATGAAAAAGATTTTACTTTTACTGATAATCCTTTTAAGCTTACCATTTTCTACTGTTTCAGCACAAACTCAAATCGAAGTTAACGGTGTGACAGTTCCTAGAAAAATAGAATTTCAAGGCAAGTCATTACAATTAAACGGAGCAGGCGGAAGATCAAAAATGTGGCTGGAAGTATATGTTCAGGCATTGTATTTATCTCAATTAGCTCAAGATCCGCAATTCATTATTGATAGTGATACTGAAATGGCTGTCAGAATTGAAATTACTTCTTCTATGGTTTCTTCAAACAAACTGACAAAAGCAATGAACACAGGTTTTGAAAAATCTGCTGGAGCAAATCTTGAACAACTACGCCCTAGAATTGAACAGCTAAAAAGTTTTTTAAGTGACGTAATTACAGAAAAAGATGTATTTGTTTTAGCTTACAACCCTTTTGACCAAAATGTTTACGTTTCTAAAAATGAAGTTTTGAAAGGAAAAATTCCTGGATTTGATTTCAAAAAAGCATTATTCGGAATCTGGCTTTCTGACAAACCAGTTGACGAAACTTTGAAAAAACACTTATTAGGACAATAGTTCTTAATTTTTTAAATATTCAGAAAGCCGAAAACCAGATAGTTTTCGGCTTTTCTTTTTTGTTTGCTAAATTTGCTGCAAAATACATTATTCGCATTATTCTATTTTATACATTTACGCAAAATAAACATATCACAACAAAATGAAAGATTTATTACAACAATTTGAAAACAAAGCACCTGAAATTGTTTTCAATTGGAAAGATTCTGAAACAGAAGCCGAAGGGTGGACTGTAATTAATTCACTTCGTGGAGGAGCTGCGGGTGGAGGAACAAGAATGAGAAAAGGCTTAGACATGAATGAAGTTTTGTCATTGGCAAAAACTATGGAAGTTAAATTCTCAGTTTCTGGTCCTGCAATTGGAGGAGCTAAATCTGGAATTAACTTTGACCCAAACGATCCTCGCAAAAAAGGTGTTTTGCAACGTTGGTACAAAGCCGTTTCTCCGTTATTGAAAAGCTATTATGGAACTGGAGGAGATTTGAATGTTGATGAGATTCACGAAGTTATTCCGATGACAGAAGAATGTGGTGTTTGGCATCCGCAGGAAGGTGTTTTCAATGGACACTTTAAACCAACAGAAGCTGATAAAATCAATAGAATTGGTCAATTACGTCAGGGTGTAATTAAGGTTATCGAAAACCCTAAATTCTCTCCAGACGTAACTAGAAAATATACAGTTGCCGATATGATTACGGGTTATGGCGTTGCCGAAGCGGTTCGTCATTTTTACGCAACTTATGGCGGAGACATAAAAGGTAAAAAAGCAATCGTACAAGGTTTTGGAAACGTAGGTTCTGCAGCTGCTTTTTATTTAGCCGAAATGGGCGCAAAAGTTATCGGAATCATCGATCGCGACGGTGGATTAATAAAAGAAGAAGGTTTATCTTTTGAAGAAATTAGAACGTTGTTTTTAAATAAAGACGGAAATAAATTGGTTGCGGATAATATGATCCCGTTTGATGAAATCAATTCTAAAATCTGGACAATCGGCGCAGAGATTTTCACTCCATGTGCTGCATCTAGATTGGTAACTCAAGCGCAAATTGATAGTTTAATTGCAAATGGATTGGAAGTTATTTCTTGCGGTGCGAATGTTCCTTTTGCTGACAAGGAAATTTTCTTTGGTTCTATTATGGAAGAAGTTGACCGTAAGGTAAGTTTAATTCCAGACTTTATTTCAAACTGTGGAATGGCACGAGTTTTTGCTTATTTCATGGAGAAAAAAGTTCAAATGACAGATGAGGCTATTTTTAACGATACTTCAGACACAATTAAAAATGCGATTGTAAAAGCTCATGCTTTAAGTCAATCAAAAACAAATATCAGCGCAACTGCTTTTGAAATTGCATTGAAACAGTTAGTGTAAATTGATTTATATCTCAATCTAAACGAGCCGCATTATTGTTGGCTCGTTTTTTTTAACCGCAAAGTTCGCAAAGGTTTACGCAAAGAACGTTAGGTTATTTCTCGCAAAGTCGCGAAGTCACAAAAAAACTAAAAAAAGAAAAACTTTGCGACTTCGTGACTTTGCGAGATTTAAAAACAAATCGCTTTGCGAACCTTGCGTAAACCTTTGCGAACTTAGCGGTTAAATTCTCTCTTTCATTCTAAACAATTTTTACTACTTTTAAACGTTTTTAAAATAATACATTTCAAAATTCAGAATCTAAATGAGTTCGTCTATTTCTACAGATCAAAAGAAATCATTGCTATTCACAACAGCTATATATGCGGCAATAATTCTATTGTTGCTTTTTATACGTTTCTGGCCTCCTTATAATCCAGAAAACAATGTAGCTCTTGCTGATGGCGGCGGAGGTGGCGGTGGCGTAACTGTAAATTTCGGAGACAGCGATTTAGGCTCTGGTGCCAATTATAAAAGCGAAGTTCTGGATGTAAAAAACAATGTAAAACAAGCAACTCCTAAAGCAACTCCTAAAGAAGAAGCTATAATTAGTCAAGAAAATACAACTGCTGATAATGATGTTGTTATTCCGACCAAAGAGAAGCCGAAAAAACCTGTTCCTGTTGAAAAACCAATACAAAAACCTGTACCAGAAAAACCAAAAGTTTCTAACTCAACAAATGATGCTTTAGCCAGCATTATGAAAGGTTCTAATAAAGGTGGCGATGGAGACGATAAAGCAGCTGGAAATAAAGGAAAAGCAAACGGAAGTTTAAACTCAAACGGATATTACGGATCTGGTGGCTCTGGCGGAGGAACTGGAGGCGGTAACGGAACTGGAAATGGCATTGGCACAGGAAGCGGTTACGGAGCCGGAAGCGGCGGAGGTTCTGGTGGAGGATCTGGATATTCTTTGAACGGACGAAAAGCATTATCTAAGCCAGCTCCAAAATATACTTGTAATGAAGAAGGAACTGTTGTGGTTGAAGTTACAGTCGATCAAACTGGAAAAACCGTTAGTGCTACTGCAGGAATAAAAGGAACAACAAACAAAGCAAGTTGCTTATTAGAACAAGCCAAAATTGCCGCATTAAATACAAAATGGTCTGCTGATGACAATGCTGCACCAAAACAAGTTGGACGAATTATTTATAATTTTAACTTGAATTAAAAAACACGAATTTCACGGATTTGCACGAATCTGCTATTATAAAAAAGGCTTTCAGAAATATCTGAAAGCCTTTTTTGTATCCAACCTGTTTGTCATTTCGACGAAGGAGAAATCTTCGCGAGAGACTCTACAAAGATTGGCTTCTCTTTGAGGAGTTACTTGCGAAGATTTCTCCTTCGTCGAAATTGTAAAAGTCACTTATTTCGGTAACGGATTTATCATTTCGATTGGCTTTTTTCCATCAATTCCCTGATGTGGCCTTTCGTGATTATAGTAATATAAATA